>CANFOT010000018.1 GCA_947448625.1 Burkholderiaceae bacterium
ACTCCCAATAGGAGAGTGTTATGAAACGCATGTTATTTAATGCAACTCAACAAGAAGAGTTGCGAGTTGCCATCGTCGATGGTCAAAAACTCATCGATATCGATATCGAAGCTGCCGGTCGTGAACAACGTAAAGGCAATATTTACAAAGGTGTTATTACTCGCATTGAGCCTTCGCTCGAAGCTTGCTTTGTAAATTACGGCGAAGAACGCCATGGCTTCCTGCCATTTAAAGAAGTTGCCCGCACCTACTTTAAAGAAGGTATCGATGTTCGCAATGCCTCTATTAAAGACGCCTTACGCGAAGGCCAAGAAATCATTGTTCAGGTAGAAAAAGAAGAGCGTGGCCAAAAAGGCGCCGCCCTCACCTCTTTCGTCTCCCTGGCAGGTCGCTATTTGGTATTGATGCCAAATAACCCACGTGGAGGCGGCGTTTCTCGTCGCATTGAAGGCGAAGACCGTCAAGAACTCCGTGAGGCAATGTCTCAATTGCAAGTACCTGATGGCATGAGCATCATTGCTCGTACAGCAGGTATCGGTCGTGATGCTACTGAATTGCAGTGGGATTTAAGCTATCTCATGCAGTTGTGGACTGCGATTGATGAAGCCGCTAAAGGCAATTCAGCACCACTATTGATCTACCTCGAGTCAAGCTTGGTAATTCGCGCGATTCGCGATTACTTCCAGCCTGATATTGGTGAGATCCTCATCGATACCGATGACATCTACGAACAGGCTGCGGCATTTATGTCGGTAGTGATGCCAGATAACTTGCCAAGAGTGAAGCGCTACCAGGACGATGTTCCATTGTTCTCTCGCTTCCAGATTGAGCATCAGATTGAAACAGCATACTCACGTACCGTGCCATTGCCCTCTGGCGGCGCGATCGTAATTGACCATACAGAAGCCTTAGTTTCTGTCGACGTGAACTCTGCACGCGCAACACGCGGTTCTGATATTGAGGAAACTGCCACACGCACCAACTTAGAAGCTGCCGATGAAATCGCCCGTCAAGCACGTTTACGTGACTTGGGTGGCCTCATCGTGATTGACTTCATTGACATGGAGTCGAGCAAGGCACAGAAGGATGTTGAGAATCGCCTCCGCGATGCTCTACGCCATGACCGCGCACGTGTTCAGATGGGCAAGATCTCTAAGTTTGGCCTGATGGAAATGTCACGTCAGCGCTTACGCCCTGCCCTCTCTGAAGGTAGCCATGTCACATGCCCACGTTGTAATGGCACAGGCCATATCCGCGATACCGAATCATCTGCATTGCAAGTCTTGCGCATCATCCAAGAAGAGGCGATGAAAGAAAATACTGCCGCTATTCATACGCAAGTTCCAGTCGAAGTTGCTGCATTCTTGCTTAATGAGAAGCGTGCCGAAGTGATCAAGATTGAGTCACGCTTCAAAGTGAATGTATTGATGGTTCCTAATAAGCATTTAGAAACACCACATTACAAGCTTGAGCGTTTACGTCATGACGACCCACGTCTTGATGATCAAAAAGCCAGCTATGTCATGGCAGAAGAAGCTGCCCGTGAACTTGAAACAGATACCGCTGTAAGCCGCAAGGATGCTGACGTTAAAGTTCGTCCTGAAGCTGCTGTAAAAGGTATTACGCCAAATGCTCCAGCACCAGTAAGTCAGCCACGTCCTGCGCGTACTGAAAAAGTTAGCACTGAAACTGCTAGTACTGGCGGATTCTTTGGGTTTATTAAGAGTCTATTCTCCTCAGCACCTGCGCCAGAAGCGAAGCCTGCACCTAGCGCGCCGCGTGGCCGCAATCAGAACAACCGCAACGGCAACAACCGCAATCGCGGTCGTCGTGGCGAGCGCAGCGATCGTGCCGACCGTCCAGCTGAAGGTGCTGCAAGTGCCGAAGGTGCAAATGCTCCACGCGAAGCAGGTTCAGGCAGAGGCCGTCAAGACGGTCGCAACCGAAATGGCAATAACAGCAATCGCAATCAGAACAACCAAAATCCAAAACCAGAGAATCAAGCTGCGGTAACTCCGGCTACTGAGGCTGCTCCTGGTACCGATGCAACTCCTAACGCAGATGGTGAAGAGCGTCGTGGTCGTGGTCGCAACCGTCGTGGTCGTGGTCGTGGTCAACGCGGCGAGCGCACTGAGTCTAATGGTGATGCGGCGATTGCTTCTGCTGCAACAGTGGCACCTTCATTCTCAGGTCCACCAGTAGGAATGGCTGGAGCATCCGCTTCAATGCCGATTCAGAATATTGCCCAAAGCTTTGGAAACACTGCTGCGCCAGTAGCTTCTAATGAGGTGAAAGATCGCGCACCATGTGCTCCTAGAGAGCCAAGAGAGCAACGTGCACCTCGCCAAAACAATCGTCCTGATAGCACTGCTACGACACCTGCACCACAGGCGGTTGCCGCTCCAGCACCAGCAATTGAAGTGATTACAAAGCCAATGCCTGAGCTCCCTAAGGTTGCCTTCCAGGCACTCGAAGAGACTCCATTGCATAGCGTAGTCCAGTCTGCTGGGATGGTCTGGGTAGCAACAGACTCTAGCAGGCATCAAGAAGCGCAATCGCAAATCAAAGCAGAGCCAGAAATTTTGCCAACAGGCAGAACTCCAAAGGCGCCCGTTAGTCTGCAAAATGGTCCGATGGTTTTAGTTGAAACCGGCGGCCAAGAAAAAACGGTTTAATCCAATTTCTCCAGACTGCTATTTATCCCACAAGGATATTTGGCAGTTTGGCAGAAACACCGTTTCACAGCCATAATTAGACATGGTTGAAAAAGTAATCCCCATACGTTTAGATGAAGGCAAAGGCCTTATGCCGTCCATACCAGGACAGCTTGCGGCTGCAAATGCTTCAACTAAAGATACCCGGGGGCGTTCTTTACGCGATTTAAGAATCTCTGTAACGGATCGATGTAATTTCCGCTGCACCTACTGCATGCCTAAGGAAATCTTCGATAAGAACTATCCTTATCTATCTCATAGTGATTTACTAAGCTTTGAAGAGATTACCCGTTTAACAACAATTTTTGCAAGCCTCGGTGTAGAAAAAATTCGCCTCACTGGTGGCGAGCCTTTGCTTCGCAAAAATCTCGAAGTGCTGATTGGGATGTTGGCTAAGATTCGTACTACAGCAGGTCAGCCTCTTGATCTAACTCTTACGACCAACGGTAGTATTTTGCGCAAAAAAGCGGCTGCATTAAAGGCGGCTGGCCTACATCGCCTCACTATTAGTCTTGACGGTCTGAATAATGACATCTTCAAAAAAATGAATGATGTCGACTTCCCAGTAACAGATGTGCTCGATGGAATCGCTGCAGCTCAAGAAGTTGGCTTCACTAATCTCAAGGTCAATATGGTCGTCAAGAAGGGTACAAACGATCAGGAGATTATTGGGATGGCTAAGCACTTCAAAGGCAGCGGTGTCACACTGCGCTTTATTGAATTCATGGATGTGGGCAGCTCTAACGGCTGGGATATGTCTCAAGTACTCCCCTCCCAGGAGGTTGCCAATCGCATTAGTGCCGCCTTCCCAATAGAGCCTATTGAGGCTAACTATCCAGGAGAAGTGGCTCAGCGCTGGCGCTATGTTGATGGCTCTGGCGAGATTGGCTTTATCTCTAGCGTGACCCAAACTTTTTGTCATGAGTGCACGCGTGCTCGTATCTCCACAGATGGACAGCTCTATCTTTGCCTATTCGCGAACGAAGGGTTTGATTTCAAAACCCTATTGCGCTCTGGTAGAAGTGATTTGGAAATTGCTAATGCCATCATGACAACATGGTCAGGGCGTAACGATCACTACTCAGAAATTCGAGGAATAAACACCGTGGTGACAGGCAGCCGAAAAGTAGAAATGTCTTACATCGGCGGCTAATGATTACCTCACAACAAATTACAGGGCTGATTTTAGCTGGTGGCCGCGCCCAAAGAATGGGCGGCATCGACAAAGGGTTAATCTCATTTCACGGCAAACCCCTGATTGAGTCTGCCATTAATCGGCTCCAGCCTCAGGTCAGCACGATTCTGATTAATGCCAACCGCAGCATTACCAAATACTCACACTACGGCTACCCAGTACTCATGGATGAAACTCCAGATTTTTCTGGCCCATTAGCTGGATTCTCTGTCGGCCTAAGACATTGCAAAACACCCTACTTACTAACATCGCCTTGCGACTCCCCTTTACTGCCAACCGATCTTGCAAAAAAAATGGCAGTAGAGCTTGAAGGCAATCATTGGGAACTCGTCTTCGCCTCTTCAAAAGAGGGTGATGGAAAAATTTGGTCGCAACCTGTTTTCTGTTTAATGAAAAGTAATTTGCAAGACTCTTTAGATGCCTTTTTGCGTAAGGGCGATTTAAAGATTGATCATTGGTTTCAAGAGTTACGCTCTGGCACTGTAGTGTTTGAAAACTCTCAAGCATTTGCTAATGTCAATACACCTGAAGAGTTGGCTGACCTAGAAAAAGTATCGCCATGACCGATTTAATCAAGCACTCCCCCAATAGCCCTATTCTCTTAACCGCCTCACTCCATGTTGATGAAGCGCGCAAGGCCATTTCCGATCTCGTTAATGAATTGATTGAAGATTCTCGCAAGCTCAATACCGCGAGTGATATGGAGTCGGTCGTGTTGGATCAAGCCATCAACCGCATTCTGGCGGAAGATTTACTTTCCCCCATCAATGTCCCTGCCGCTGATAACTCTGCCATGGATGGATTTGCTTTTAATGGCGACTGTTTAGGTAATAGCGAAGAACTTGCTACCCTGAAGATTGTTGGCACTGCTTATGCTGGTAAGCCCTATGAAGGTGTTATTGGTCCAGGCGAATGCCTCAAGATCATGACTGGAGCTGTCATGCCCCATGAATGCGATACCGTCATCCCGCAAGAATTTACAGAATCTGCAAATGAGTTAGTCGCAAGCTTCAAACAAAATCAAGTGAAGCGTGGAGAGAACCGTCGCTTACGTGGCGAAGACTTACAAAGCGGTAAGGCCGCTATTGCAGCTGGGCGTTTATTACGACCTTCAGATCTTGGTCTAGCAGCCTCCCTGGGCATTGGAAGCCTCAAGGTCCATCGCAAACTCAAGGTTGCCATTCTGTCTTCTGGAGATGAATTGCGTCCACTAGGAGAGCCTTTGGGTGCGGGTAGTATTTATGATAGCAATCGCTATAGTCTGACTGGCCTTCTAAATCGACTGAATTTGGAGATCATCGATTGCGGGATTGTGCGCGATGATCCCGCCTCACTCAAAGCCGCATTTATTGATGCTGCTTCTAAGGCAGATGTTCTGATCTCCTCTGGTGGCGTCTCCGTTGGTGAGGCAGACTTTACCAAGCAAATCATGCAAGAACTAGGCGATGTTGGGTTTTGGAAAATCGCCATGCGCCCAGGTCGCCCCATGGCCCTTGGAATGCTGAAGCCAGTCCACGGATCCAGCCGCAAAATCCTCTTCTTTGGCTTACCTGGCAACCCAGTAGCGGTAATGGTGACCTTCTATCAATTTGTACGCTCAGCCCTATTGCAACTCAATGGAGCCAGCCAAACTGAACCGCCGATGACTCAAGCTATTGCTGAGGCGCCGATTCGGAAAAAGCCTGGTCGGACAGAATTTCAGCGTGCAATTTTGGGGCGCGGCTCCGATGGAAAACCTACCGTCAAGTTGACTGGCAGCCAAGGAGCCGGAATTTTGCGATCGATGAGTGAGGCAAATTGCTTTGTTATTCTGCCTCATGACCAAGCAAATGTGGCCGCTGGTGACTGGGTAGATGTGGCGCTTTTCGACGGACTGCTTTAAGATTAGCCCTCATGAAACTCACCAAAAAAGAAATTGCCTTCGTAGATCCGATGCATACCGCCAAAACCCTGGTTCTGGTTTACCTCTGCTTCTCCGTTCCGATTGTGTTGTTAGCCTTGTTTGTGGCATTTATTCGTGACGGCGCCATTCCTGGATTTACCGTACTCTCTGCATTGATACTCAATGCTTTGCTTGGTTTTGCTTTGCTTTGGATTGCCTGCAAGGTGTACAACTGGGTAGCAGGTAAATTTGGTGGAATTGAGCTCGCTCTCCGCGAACTCCCAGAAGAAATCGAAGCCGACTAATTTCTTTGTCGACTTCGTTTTTTGCTGTTTCTCTCGCTGTTTTTTACTTAAGCAATCAATACTTCCGCATTAATTAAACTCGGCGGCCTTTTACCATCAAGCGCTGCTCGCAGATTTTCTACTGCAAGATCCACCATCGCTCTGCGTGTTTTTTCTGTAGCACTAGCTATGTGCGGTGCTAACACAATATTGCTGCACTTAAGCAACTCTGGGTGCACTTGAGGCTCACCCTCAAACACATCTAAGCCAGCTGCAAATATCTTGCCGCCTTGCAATGCTTGCGCCAAAGCCACATCATCTACAATGCCGCCGCGGGCAAGATTGATGAGAGTTGCAGTGGGTTTCATCATGGCGATTTCTGCAGCACCAATCGTGTGATGATTTTGAGCCGTATAAGGTAGAACCAACACAACATGATCAGCAATGTGGAGTAATTCTTCTTTAGAGACGTAAGTTGCTCCGCAAGCTTGTTCATCGGCGTCCGAGAGTCGACTGCGATTGTGATAAATCACTTTCATCCCAAAACCGAGGGCACGCTTAGCAATGCCTTGGCCAATGCGGCCCATACCAATAATGCCGATCGTGCTGTGATGTAAATCCATACCGAGTGGATTATTCACAATTGACCACTGACCCCACTTACCAGCCCTAACCCAATGCTCAGATTCAGTAATCCGCCTGGCAGTTGCCATTAACAAAGCAAAACCAAAATCAGCCGTTGTATCCGTAAGCACATCAGGGGTATTAGTGGCCATAACGCCAGCAGCAGTCATTGCTGGGACGTCAAAGTTGTTATAGCCAACAGAAATATTGGCAACTACCTTCAAATTTTTAGCCTGAGAAAGTGCCACAGCATCAATTCGCTCACTACCAGCAACCAAAGCTCCCGCCACCCCTGAAAGCGCTTTTTGCAATGCTTCCGGGCTCAAGATTTTGTCAGCCTGGTTGGAGTGCACCTCAAAAGACTCCTCTAGCTGGGCTAGCGCCTCAGGAAATATGGCTCTTGCTACCAAAATCTTGGGTTTTGGGGTGTTTATCGTGGTATCAGCTGGCGTATTCATAGAGTGACTTTACCTCAAGTAAATTAATGCCTTGGTCTGAAAAATAGGTAGATTCAGCTAAAATTGGTGTTTTATAACCTGGTAGTCCATTAAGTTGGACTCCTCACCTGTAAACCATCATGACTTATGTTGTTACCGAAGCCTGTATCCGTTGTAAATACACCGATTGCGTTGATGTGTGTCCAGTCGATTGTTTTCGCGAAGGCCCTAATTTTTTAGTAATCGATCCAGATGAGTGCATCGATTGCGCCGTCTGTGTACCCGAGTGCCCCGTCAATGCAATTTATGCGGAAGATGATGTACCAGGAGATCAACAAGCATTCATCAAATTAAATGCTGACTTGTCACCCTCATGGACATCCATCACCAAATCCAAAGCTGCATTACCTGATGCAGAAGAGTGGAAAGACGTTAAAAATAAACTTGATCAACTGGTAAAGTAAATTGCATTCCCCCATTGAAACCGATGCAGTCATTATTGGCGCCGGTCCGGTGGGGCTCTTCCAAGTCTTCGAACTTGGACTCCTAGATATCAAAGCCCATGTCATTGACTCCCTTCCTGAGGTAGGCGGTCAGTGCATTGAGCTCTATCCAGATAAACCAATCTATGACATTCCGGCCATTCCGGTTTGCACTGGTCGCGAACTCGCTGCTAATCTACTAAAACAAATTGAGCCATTTGCCCCACAGTTTCATTTGAATCAAGAGGTCTCCACTCTTGAGAGGCAATCTGATGGGCGCTTTCTGGTTTGCACCTCCCAGAATCAACAATTCTTGAGTAGGGTTATTTTCATAGCTGCGGGTGTTGGCGCCTTTCAACCACGCATACTCAATCTAGATGGTATTGAAGCTTTTGTAGACAAAGAAGTTTTCTATCGCGTCAGAAATCCCGAGCAATTCAATGGCAAGCGCATAGTGATTTGTGGTGGCGGGGATTCCGCCCTAGACTGGGCATTATATTTTGTCGATAAGGCGATGAGTGTCACGCTCATACACCGCAGAGATGAATTCAAGGCAGCTCCCCAATCCCTTGCCAAGATGAGAGCCCTTTGCGCTACCGGACATATACAACTCATCATCGGACAAATCACAGGTCTTGAATCTTCCAATGACAAACTCACTGAAATTGCCGTTACCAAGATTGATGGCGAAGTTCAGGCGGTTGCATTAGATGCACTCCTGCTCTTTTATGGCCTCTCCCCGAAATTAGGCCCAATTGCTGATTGGGGCCTAGATATCGATCGCAAACAAATTACTGTCGATACCGCCTGCTTTCAGACCAGTGCGACTGGTATTTACGCTGTTGGGGATATCAACATCTACCCAGGCAAGAAAAAATTGATTTTGTCCGGCTTTCATGAAGCGGCCTTGGCGGCCTTTGCTGCAGCGGCCTACCTTGCCCCTGATAAGCAGATACCGCTCCAATACACCACCACCTCCCCGAAGCTTCATAAAGTGCTTGGGGTAAGCCCATCCACATTCGAGTAAGCTCTTAATATCACTGAATTATTTGACTGAGTAAACCTATGCGTCAATATCACAAGCTCATGCAGGAAGTCCTTGAAAAGGGCGTCCAAAAATCCGACAGGACCGGGACTGGGACTATCTCCATCTTTGGCCACCAGATGCGCTTTAATCTGGCCGAAGGCTTCCCGATGGTGACTACTAAAAAGCTACATCTCAAGTCCATCATCTTGGAATTGCTTTGGTTTCTGAAGGGCAGTACTGACAACAACTGGCTTAAGGATCGTGGTGTTTCCATTTGGAATGAATGGGCGGCCCCCGATGGGGATCTAGGCCCGATTTACGGCTACCAGTGGCGCTCATGGCCTGCACCTAATGGTGAGCATATTGACCAAATCGCTGAAGTCGTAGAGACCCTTAAAAAGAATCCCGACTCTCGTCGCATTATTGTTTCCGCTTGGAATGTAGCTGATATTCCCCGCATGGCTTTAGCGCCATGCCATGCTTTCTTTCAGTTTTATGTAGCGGATGGCAAACTTTCTTGCCAACTCTATCAACGCAGTGCGGATATCTTCTTGGGCGTGCCTTTCAATATCGCTAGCTATGCCCTACTTACCCATATGATGGCGCAGCAATGCAATTTAGAAGTGGGTGACTTTGTTTGGACTGGTGGTGACTGCCATCTCTATAGCAACCATTTAGAGCAAGTTGATCTTCAGCTATCCAGAGACTTCTTCCCGCTGCCTAAGCTCAATATTCTGCGTAAGCCAGATTCCATCTTTGATTATGAATTCGAGGATTTTGAAATCGCCGGCTATGAATCCCACCCTGCCATTAAAGCCCCTGTAGCCGTTTAAGAAATTAGATCACCCATGACCGCTGCTAACCACCCCGCCATCTCCATGATTGTTGCGCGCTCACGTAACCACGTGATTGGCCGAGATAATCAAATGCCCTGGAAGATTTCTGCAGATTTGCAGTTCTTTAAAAAAGTAACCATGGGTCACCCAGTCATCATGGGTCGCAAGACTTGGGAATCGATTGGTCGCCCGCTTCCAGGGCGTCGCAATATTGTGGTCAGTCGTAACCCTGATCTGCAGTTAACAGGCGCCGAGGTGGTGAGCTCACTAGATGCAGCACTAAGTACCTTAAGTGAGTTTCCACGCGTATTTGTCATTGGTGGCGAGCAACTCTTTACTCAAGCGTTTCCCAAAGCGGATCGTCTTTTCATTACTGAAATTGATATTGATGTGGACGGTGGCGACACCTTCTTTGAAGTGCCAAATCCAGAACAATGGCATGAAGTGGAGAGAACACCAGCATCAGAGGGTGATACTACTTTTAACTTCATTACTCTAGAGCGCAAATAGATAAATTCACTGGCCAGCACTTCTGCTTTGGCTCACCTAAATAGTAGCGCTCTCAAGAAAATATCTCAGCCCGCTCATCGAAATCATTTCGCTGAAAACTATGAATACTCACGACTCAGGGCGTTGATATCGGCAAGCTTTTCAAGGTTCCAGACGATATCTAAAATACGTTCAATTTTTCTATCACCAATACTTGCTTTTGCATTTTGAGTAAATTTCTGAGTAATATCGGCATCACTCATCGGGTTGCCAATGGTTCCTTTGGCATGCTCAATACGCGCCTCAAAGATTTCTCCAGACTTAGTCTGAATACGCGCATTAGCCTGATCCAGCTCGAGAGACGAAGTGGGCGTGATCTGAACCATTTTTCTGAGGCCCTGAACTACCTCGTTTTGTGAGCGTTCATTTGTAAACTGAGGAACCCCACCCGAGCGATCAATGTACGCAACTGCAGCTGCGTGGTTAGCACTAAATTTTGACATTAATCCTGATCCGGGCTGATCAACCCCTGTAATCCGAATGACATCGGGATGCACCAACACCTCAAAACTTGCAATTTCACTCGGAGGAATTTTTGATTGGGTCGAGACTTGAATGCATGCATCAATTAGGGGGTGAAGAACAACACCACAAGAGTACGGCTTATACCCATTACCAGTAATCATCCATTGCCCACCAAGATCTTTAGTTAATGCCTCTAGATTTTGTGAGGTGCTATAGATTTTAGTAAAGCCTAGATTCCCTTCCAGTATTTCTGGCGAACTATTAAAACCATTCATCGCCAAAGAGGCCGCCAATACACCGTGATACGCCGATTTGCCTGCGTGCAGTGACTTGCAATCACTACCCCGATTTTGTTGCATTCCAGCCGCCTGAGTGCATCCAATACCAAGCGCCATTAAAGTTTTTGGGGCATCTAAGCCCAATATTCTTGCTGAGCCGATTGTTGCTGCAACGGTTCCCAGGGTTCCCGTGAGATGCCATCCACCTCGATGATGATTTGGCATGGCTTGCCCTGTTCTAATCCCACCTTCAAATGCAGCAACCATACTTGTGATCCATTGTTTACCGGAGGATTTTTGTTGCGTTCCAAGAGACAGCAATGCGGGAATGGTGGCAGTGCTGGTATGCAGAATGACACCGCCCAAATGAGTGTCATCGAAATCAAGTATGTGCCCCATTTGTCCGTGGGCAACGGCGGCATCTAGAAAGCTCAGTTTTAGTCCCGGGTTTCCAATGACCTTCACTGCCTGATAAGACCCCATAGACTTAAAAGTAGATGCTAGTATTTTAGGGGTGGGGTGGTTGCAGCCAATTAAGGCGCATCCAAGCCAATCTAAAGTAGCTCGCTTTGCCTCATGAATCGCCTGGGGACTCAGATCGGCATACTGAATATTAGCGGTAAATTCAGCAAGCTTTTTACTCAGCCCTAGGCCGGTATTTCCAGCGCCATAATTCTCGCTGGATTTTTTATCCTCATTTAATTTTGCCCCGCCCTCTGCTCGCACCACACCTGGCGTCATTGCAGTGGTAGCAAGTGCTAGCCCAGTACCCAGCATTGTTCTGCGGTTCATTTTTTCCATTTGGCCACTTTCTAAGCAATATTCAGAATGATTCACCCACCAAAACACCGACTCTTTTTTTACATTAAAGCTTCTTGGCAAAACTGTACTGGGCAAATCCTTGCTCTGCGACGTTAAACCACTGCGCTTCCATGTTTCTGAATACGCGATAGTCCTCAAAGATTTTCTTGAACTGAGAATTTTTCGCAGACTCTTCAGCATAAGTTTCTTGAGCTGCCTTGAAGCAAGCATCCAGGACCGAGGTATTAAACTTACGCAATACTGCGCCACTTTGAATCAGACGCTGCAATGCTGGCGGATTTAAAGCATCATACTTGGCACACATATCGGTATGCGCCTCAAAGCAAGCCGCTTCCCATGCAGCTTGGTAAGAAGGCGGTAATGAATCCCACTGCTTCTTATTAACTAAAAATGATAGGCCGGCAGCACCCTCCCAAAATGCAGGGTAGTAGTAATTTTTGGCAACCTTCGCCAAGCCCAACTTTTCATCATCATATGGACCGACAAATTCAGCTGCATCAATAGTGCCTTTTTCCAAGGCGGAGTAAATTTCGCCAGCTGGGAGCTGTTGTGGCACCACGCCCAACTTAGCAAGCACTTGCCCTGCAAAGCCCGCAATACGGAATTTGAGTCCTTTGAGATCTTCTGGGGATTTAATTTCTTTTCGAAACCATCCGCCCATCTGGGTACCGGTTTGTCCGCCTAGAAAATTCACAATGTTGTAGCTGGCGTAAAGCTCGCGCATGAGTTTCATGCCGTTACCATGCAACATCCAGGCGGCCTGCTGACGTGCCGTCATACCGAATGGTGCAGCCGTATCAAAAATAAATGCGCTGTTCTTGCCAAGGTAGTAATAGCTGGCGGTATGGCCACACTCCACTGTGCCGTTCTGAACAGCATCCAATACTTGCAAGGCGGGAACCACCTCACCTGCAGCAAATACTTTGACATTAAATTTTCCGTCTGTTGCCTTACGCAAGGCATTTGCAAATACTTCGGGGGTGCCAAATAGAGTATCTAGAGATTTAGGAAAGCTAGAGACCAGGCGCCAGTTCAGCGTTGGCAAACTCTGCGCCATGGATGGGGCAGCAAATGCTGCTGCACCCGCACCGATAGTGGCCTTCTTTAAAAAGGAACGTCTTTGCATTACTGCCTCCTCTCAAATAAATTATTTCTATTCTTGTATTTTTACTTCTTTTTTCTTGCTACCGTTATTTTATTTACCGCCAATAGTCATTGATCCAATCAAAATAGAACCAGTTTCTTTGGTTCCACGGATTAAAGAATCACTACCAATCATCTGAATATCCATCAGCATATCGCGCAAGTTACTAGCAATCGTAATTCCCTCCACTGGATACTGGATCTCGCCGTTCTCAACCCAGTAACCAAAAGCGCCGCGAGAGTAATCACCAGTAACGTAGTTCACGCCCTGCCCCATAAGCTCCGTAACCAGGAGGCCTGTACCCATCTCTTTCAAGAGCGCAGGCAATCCACCCTTAGGCGTCTTGCGACTTTGCAATGTCAGATGATGTGAACCTCCAGCATTACCAGTGGTTTTCATGCCGAGCTTTCTGGCGGAGTAAGTGGACAAGAAGTAACCTTGCAAGACACCCTTATCCACTACCGTCCTTGCAGAGGTTTTAACACCCTCCTCGTCAAATGGTGCGCTACCTATCATCGACTTTAGATGGGGATTCTCAAAGAGACTGACATGCTTTGGAAGAACTTGCTTACCTAGACTGTCAAGCAAGAAGCTTGAGCGTCGATACAGGGCTCCACCAGATACCGCCTGGACTAATCCACCCAATAAACCAGCGGCTAAGGGTGCCTCGAAAACCACCGGGCAACGACGCGTAGTCAGAGAGCGAGCCTTAAGGCGTGAGAGTGCGCGTTCTGCGGCGTATTTACCAATTGCAGCTGGATCAGCCAACTCCTCAGGAATGCGCGAACTGGAATACCAGTCATCTCTTTGCATAAGTGACTTTTTACCGCCTTCATTGGCGATTGGGGCGCAAGAAATATAGTGGCGTGAGAATGGGTAGCCACCCATAAATCCGAGACTTGTTCCCATCATGAAATGCGCATGATGTGCGGATACCGAAGCGCCATCACTATTCTGAATTTGCTTGCTGACCGCAAAGGCGGCAGCTTCAGCAGCACGAGCAATATCAATTGCCGTCGCAGCATCCACATTCCACGGATGAAATAAATCGAGGTCGAGTGGGTGCTTTTCAAGCAGGGATTTTTCAGCGGGTCCAGCACAAACATCCTCCGCCGTATGCTGGGCAATATGGTACGCAGCCTCGACCGTAGCCTTTAATGACTCCCTAGAAAAATCACTGGTACTGGCATTGCCACGACGATGCCCCAAAAAGACGGTAACGCCCACTTGCTTATCCAAGCTTTGCTCAATTGTCTCGACCTCGCCTTTGCGAACGGTAACCGAAAGCCCCTGGCCCTCAGATACTTCTGCCACGGCGTCAGAAGCACCCCGTCTTTTGGCCTCTTTGAGCATGAAATCAATGATTTCTTGAAACTGATTTGATGAGTATGTAAACATGTCCTAATAATAGCTAGAATAGAAACATGAAGCATACTGAAGCTTGGAAAAGATCCTCCCCAAACGAAATCAAAATTGGCTTAATCTCCATCTCCGATCGAGCAAGCAAGGGCGCATACACTGATGAGGGCATTCCGGCCCTGCAATTGTGGCTGCAAGCCGCTATTAGCACCCCCTGCGTCTTTCATGAGCGCCTCATTGCGGACGAGCGGGAAGTCATTACTGAAACTATCGTCGAGCTCGCCGATGATCTTGGCTGCGATTTGATCCTTACTACAGGCGGTACAGGGCCCTCTCGCAGAGATGTGACCCCTGAGGCCACAATTGATGCGGGAACCCGGGAAATGCCCGGATTTGGCGAGCAAATGCGTCAAATTAGCCTGCGCTTTGTACCAACGGCGATTTTGTCCCGTCAAACTGCTGTTTTACGGGAAATTGAGGGACATGCCGCTCTCGTCATCAATTTGCCCGGCCAACCCAAATCCATTAAAGAAACCCTTGAGGGTTTAAAAGATTCAGAAGGTAAATCCATTGTTCCGGGTATCTTTGCTGCCGTCCCTTACTGCATCGACCTGATCGGCGGCCCCTATATTGAAACTGATGAGACCATCATCAAGGCTTTTAGACCAAAGAGCGCGATCAAGAAATAAGCTGGGGAGTGACTGTAGGGAGCAACAAAAAAAGTCCATTAATCGACCTTTTTTGTTATTCCACTATTTTTAAATGCCCAGACTACTCTGGCAAAGGCACGATAAACTTTTCTCGGTAGTACTTGAGCTCCTCAATAGACTCCTCAATATCTGCCAATGCGGTATGAGCCTGCTTTTTGGTGAAACCCTTCACTAACTCGGGATGCCAACGCTTGCAAAGCTCCTTCAAGGTAGAAACATCGATATTCCGATAATGAAAGAATGCCTCTAGTTTTGGCATGTACTTTGCCATGAAGCGGCGATCCTGCCCAATCGTATTGCCACACATAGGTGCAATGCCGGGTTTGATGTATTTTTTCAGAAAGGCAATACATTCAGCTTCAGCTGTCGCTTCGTCTGTCGTTGAGGCCTTCACCTTATCAATAAGGCCTGAGCGCCCATGGGTACCCTTATTCCATGCGTCCATCGCATCGAGCAGTGAGTCATCTTGGTGAACCACCCAAACGGGGGCAGTTGCGATTGTATTGAGATGTGCATCAGTTACGATCACGGCAATTTCCAGAATGCGCTCTTTTTCTGGATCCAGACCTGACATCTCCATGTCCACCCAAATCAGATGTTCATTAGCTGGGGCCACCTTTGATACTGAGGTACTTGTTTTTTCAATCATGCCTGCAATTTTAAGCCCCTATTTATATTTACGTAGGGTTCCGCTCAACAGCGGTTTGCAGACAAGGCTGCCATGCAAAAACTAAGTCGAGTACTTACGCCCCAGCAGTAAAGCAAATCTCTTGAAGAATTGAAAATTCAGATGTGGTCATTGGCTCAGCAATAATGATCAGGCTTAACATCGTGAGCATCACCATCAAAACAGCCTGAGAAATTGTCATTAAGGCAGCATTTCTGGCGGAGTGCACAACGCGCATAGCTAGGCAGTGATTTAATATCAACGCAATAACATGCCCAAGCACGATGGAAGTCACAGCTAAATACCAAGTGCTAGCTGCATCGATAATGCCAATATTCGGTCGAAAATTAGCTGTACCAAATAAATCCCATCCCAAGCCAAAGGGGTCGGACGCCAAGAAGATAATGCTTTGACCCTGAATCATCAGACTGGAAAAATTATGGGCAAGCAAATAGGCCACAGCAATAGGAATCAAAGATAAGGAGAAATTATTAGCTAGGCTATCGGTCGATACTGAGGTAAACCTGCTAGAAATAAAGCAGGAAACATAAAACAATCCTGCAAAAAAAAGCCAAACTAAAAATAGGCCAACGGTACCGCCGAGATAATCATTCGCACTCAGTTGAATTAGCCCTAACCACTCGAGCATTTGTTTAAATAAGCCCCATGCCTGACTTCCATGTAGGCCATCGAATAATACAATCGCTAACATGGCGACAATAAATGCAGCAACACCGTTTACATTACGCCAGATGACGCCGTCAATTAGAACACCCTCACCTGGTAAGCGGAAATTTAAACTTCGACCTTTGGTGGAGTAGGAAAAAATACCGAATTGACCAAGCATTGAAAAATATAGGGAAAAAACATCCCCCCTACTCATCCAGGTCGACTTGCCAAATAGATACATCCCCATCAAGTTCAGCGCTGACCAAAGCAAGGCTATGCTAGCAACGCGAAATGGGACAAAGGCAATTGGATACACCACCTCCATCCAGCTCCAGGCGAGCAAAAAACACGTTGCCAGGTAGAGGCCCAAGGCTTTGGGGAAAAGCAGTGGTGGTTTTTTTGTAACCGGATTGGCCCTGAATTTTTTAATAAGCCAATTGGAGATATCAAACAAAGTTTCCCAAGGGTTGCAGAGGGGCCAAAAATTTCCCAGTAAAGAAATAGTGATTGAGAGGCCAAGCCACCAGGTAATCCAAATAAAGTTAGGCGCCAAATTGAGCAGCGGATTACCGGGCCCCCAAAATCCCGCCCCAAGAACTGCCATAAAACAAATCAGACCAAGGGCGCGAAAAGAAACAAGAGCCCCGCTAGCGAAATGAGGAGCAATCACGAAACTACGATGTGTAGTGAGCGATCCACCAGTAGGCCAAAATTTTGCGGCAAGCGAGATCAATAAAAACGAGAGTGCTATTACCAAGCCACCGCCAACAAGAAAAAATTCTAGTGGTATAGGTAGGTCGTAGCGCTCATCAAAACTATGCGCCTGCGCAGTGCCTGTAAATAAAACAGCGCTAATCAATAAATATAAATTGTGCATTAAGCTACTTGGGAAATACCTCTAACAAGGCTAAGCTCTCTTGATGGTGAATGCCCTTACCGCGCTCACTCTCTGGATGCCATTCCACGCGGAACCGGCCAGTAGCAAAAGCGTTAAAGGTATGTACTTTTTGCACGCCAGGAATCAGAGTTAAGTCAATTTGATAGGCGTGGATATGCAACTCACCTTCCGTATCACTTTTTACCCTCCAAGTGATCTGATCACCCTTTTTGACTCTCATTAGTTTTTCAGATTGCGAGATCTTGCCACCCTGAATATCAATATTAAAGAGCCTATCCTCCGCATACAACTGGGATGAGAAGCCGCATATTAATAAACAAAGTAGGCATCTACGAAACAAATCAATAAATTTCATAGATGCCTGTTCATCAGATTACTTAATCGCTGCACCGTAATTGGCAATTGCTCTTGCTGGACCAGTTAGCGACAGAATGTGCATACCGGTATTGGCTCTATCAACAATATAGATATAGCCACGCTCATCTACTTCCACATTGTTGGTTTGAATTACCTTGCGATCCGAAGCGGCGGTAAAGGGTAATTTTCCGCGCTGGGTTACAGGGGTCTCTAACACCACAGTATTTTTATTCATTGCAGGAACAAAGTAGCCAACCTCTTTAGGGGCAAAGGGGTCTCGCATATCAACCGCGCGAACCCCAGCGTTGAAATAAGAGAAGAACATGAGTTTGTTATAGAAAACATCCGTCATATTTTCATTGGAGGAGTGGGTACCAAAGCGACCGCCCTTGCTGCAATAATTTCCAGATTTCTCTGGTATTCCCCAGTTTGCAACTCCAAACGCCCGCTTCTCGTTGGTGGCATCAACAACCCAAACCATCTGGCGACCCTCCAAGCACTCCTTCTGAATTGCCTCATTCGTCACAATAATGAAATCGCGAGAAGCCCCTAATAAGTTTTTGGAAAACTCTGGGACTTTGACGCCCATCATGGGAAATGTCGTATGAGCCCCATGCATAGTTGGCATGTCAACACGAGATACCTGTGGGTAAAGTAAATTTTCAGGCGTTGGGTCTTTTGGCCCGTTAATTAATTTCTCACGATCAACAATTTGAATGATGCCGTTTGTATTGGTGCCATAACCAAAATAAACACGATTCCCTTTAGGGCCAGTGGACATCACGCCATGTAGCTGAACTGGAACCTCTCCAGATGCTCCAGGTTGCTGGCCAACCAATCCAAAGTCCCTAATAAAAACGGGCTTAGCTGGATCTGATAAGTCATAAACCTGGGTCATGCGGGTTGTACGCCATTGAGGATTGCCTGATACAAGATAAGCAATCCCGGTATCGCATTCCCAGAAATTTTTATGAGTACCTTTTAGACCCTTGGTGATGGTAGTAAGTAAGGTAGGCTTTTCTGGTGTGCTGACATCCCAAATTTCATGAGCCTGATTTCCAAAGACGCGCAACATATAAAACTTGCTCTTGTCTGCTTTTGGTAAGGTCGCTCCGCTACAGACTCGCACCATTTGACTACCACCCTGCTCCGCCTGACCCTCTTCACCAGGAACGTGATAAAGATACTTCGGGTGCTTTACATCAGTCACATCAATGATTGATGTACCGTTATCCTCCATCTTTCCAGTTAGAGGATTGAGCTTATTGTCTCCATGGTGCCCTACATAAGCGATCCAACGATTGCCTTGCTTTTGAATCGTTGGTTGATAAGCAGTTCTCCCCTGCAAATCGTTGTACCCTTCGAGCGCCATATTTTTAGATGAATCGACTCCTTGCGCCCAAGCTGATGCTGTGACGCAAATAGTTGCAATTCCAACCCATCTCATTACAGATTTACCGGTAACCATGCTGACTCCAATTTTTAATATTTATTTATCTATATTGCATTGCGCAAAATAAACTGTCTCTACTTCTGGAAATCTAGATTTATCTCGGAATTAACTTTACACAATTCTGATGGGTTATGACGAAACCATGATTTCGGGTTTGCCCTTAATTTTTAACCTAGCTTGTTCGCATTCATGCGAATAAGTCGGGATAAGTTGACATGTATGCACCCGTCTATAAAAACCAAAAATATAGGGCCAAAACCTCCCGCTTATTGCCAAAATACTCGAAATATCAGCGCTCAGTGCTGCAATAAATATAATGGAGTAATGACATTTACCATTGTTTTTCTAGTCGCTTTCATCACCAGCTTTGGCCTACGCCACTGGTTGTCCCAACGCCAAATTCGTCACGTCGCAATCAACCGTGATGTAGTGCCTACTGAGTTTGCCTCTCAGATCTCGCTGGCGGATCATCAGAAGGCTGCAGACTATACGATCGCCAAGCTCCGCCTGGGTATCTTAGAGAATGGGGTCAGCGCGATTATTTTGATCAGCTTCACCCTTTTGGGTGGATTGCAGATTTTAAATATCGCCCTCCTACAACTTTTGGGGGAGGGAATCGCACAGCAAATCGCCCTGCTCGTATCTATCGTCCTAATATCTGGCGTAATTGATCTGCCTTTCTCCTGGTACAAACAGTTTTACCTAGAAGAGCGCTTTGGATTTAATCGCATGAATGCAACACTCTTCTTTATCGATATGTTCAAGGGTTTATGTGTTGGTGGCGCGATAGGCATTCCCTTACTCTGGGTCATCCTCAGCCTCATGGCTCAAGCAGGTGATTTTTGGTGGCTCTTGGCATGGGGCGTTCTTACTGCTTTCAGCCTTCTAATGCAGTGGATATTCCCAACCTTTATTGCCCCCATCTTCAACAAGTTTCAAGCACTGGAAGATGGACCCCTCAAGACCCAAATCGAGGCATTATTGAGTCGCTGTGATTTTGCTAGTCAAGGCCTCTTCGTAATGGATGGCAGCAAACGCAGCGCACATGGCAATGCATTTTTTGCTGGCATGGGTAAGGCAAAGCGAATTGTCTTTTTTGATACTTTGATTGAAAAGCTCAATCCCGGTGAAGTAGAGGCAGTACTGGCGCATGAACTTGGCCATTACAAGTGCAAGCATATTCGCAAGCGCTTGCTAGTTTCCTTTGCGCTGAGCTTTGCTACGTTTGCACTTCTAGGCTGGATCAGTACGCAGCCCTGGTTCTATAACGATCTCGGCGTCATGCCCAACCCTAATGGCTACAACGGCGGGCTAGCCTTAGCACTCTTCATGCTGGTATCACCCGTATTTAGCTTCTTCCTTACCCCATTAGCTAGTTTGGCGTCACGCAAACATGAATATGAGGCAGATGGTTTCGCAGCAGATAAATCTTCTGCAAGAGATTTAATCTCCGCTTTAGTAAAACTTTATCAAGACAACGCATCAACCTTGACACCCGATCCAATCTATACCGCCTTTTATAGTTCCCATCCCCCGGCACCATTGCGCATCGCCAATCTCAAACGATTTAAATAAAAGCCAATGGAACAATTTCACGCGCTACTCACTGCTTCCTACGGAAGGCACTACCTAGCGCAGCGCTTAGTTCAAGATGAACGCGGCAATGAATCCCCTGCCGGTGACTTAATTCAGGTAAGTACTCCAGCAAAACAGCATATTGGCGCTGTTGGTGATCGTATGCTGCTTGAAATGACTTCAGTCGATCAAGCGCGGATTGTCCGCATCGAGCCGAGAGAAAATTTACTCTATCGCTCGGATGCATTCAAAAGCAAATTGATTGCCTCAAATGTTGACCAAATTTTGGTAGTGCTCGCTACCCAGCCCGCTTTCTCTCCAGATCTTTTGGGAAGGGCTGTTGTTGCCGCTGAGACCAATCAGATTGGCTTGCACATCCTGCTTAATAAATGCGACCTCAAAGACAACCTAGAGCATGCGCGCAAAATCATTGCGCCCTATGCACGCATGGGGTATCCCGTTACAGAGGTATCAGCCAAGTTTGATGAAGCCTCTATCGAAGCATTGCGCCCCGCTATTTGCGGCAAGGTATCTGTCTTCGTAGGTCAATCCGGCATGGGTAAATCCAGTCTTCTCAATGCCTGGGTTCCTAATGCAGCAGCCATTACCCAAGAATATTCAGTACGCTTAGATACCGGTAAACACACCACAACAGCTTGTCGCTACTTTGAACTACCCGAAACTTGGGGCCGAGATGCTAACGGTAAATTAGGTGCATTAATTGATTCCCCAGGTTTTCAGGAATTTGGCTTAGCCCACATGTCAGTAAGCGAGCTGGAGCATGCCTTTAGAGAGTTTCATGACCTATTGGGAAAGTGTCGCTTTCATAACTGTGCGCACCAATCAGAGCCTGATTGCGCAATACGAGAAGCAGTAGACAGAAATGAAATAGCGCCAGAACGACTGGCGCTATTTAGGCAATTGCGGTCTGACTCAAAAACGGCCGATACGCAGATTCAGGGAATTAGCCAAGCCAAAGAGCGATGGTCAGCATTAGCAATAAAGCCATCCAAGCGATAACCAAGCGCCATACCAAACCAATTGCAGAGCGCATCGTGCGCTCATTTGGCTCAAGACCTACTTCGTACACCACCGGCTCACCCGCTTCAGCCATGCGCAAGGCCTCATCGCTATCAGGCTCGCTCATTGGTTCGCCCAAGCGAACACCCAAAGCACCACTGCCCGATGCCAAAATCACTGCCGACAAAGAATCCGCCCACTTACCAGTCAAGTGACGCCATGCATAGACTGCACCTTCAAAGTTGCCAACAATCGCGAAGCCCATCGCGGTAATGCGTGCAGGAACCCAATCTAATACATAGAAGAAATGACGCGCCGCTTCACTTAAATTGAAGTCACCTTTTTCTGACCAACGCTGAGCAGCAGTATCTGCCAGGCGATATAAGACCACACCTGCAGGACCCATTGGCATTAAAAACCAGAACAGTACACCAAATACATGATGGTGCGAGCCAATAATCGCACGCTCCAGCGCAAGTGAAATGACCTCAGTCTCAGTGAGATTCGAGGCATCTAATTCGGGACCATACCATTCAGCCAGCGCTAACCGTGCTGCTGGTAGATCATGATTTGCAATCGCCTCGTGAACCAGCGTAAAGGAATGGCTAAATTGGCGAAAGCCAAAAAATAAATAAGCAATTAATACATTCCACAGGAAGCCCAGAATCGGGAAGGTCACCATGAAGACCACGTAGATTACAAACACGATGAAGGTTGGCAGGATGAATGCCACCAAACAGGCCATCCGTGCGCCAACAGGACTTGCACCCTGCTCAGTTTTTCCGCCAAACTCACCTGCAACCCAATCTAACCAACGAGCACTAAGGCGCGCGATCCAGTGGGTCGAAGTTACCGGGCGATATTGCTCGGCAATGAGGGCGAAGAGAATGGAAAAGAAAGTCATACTTTTAATAAATGATAAAGGTTACGTAACATTCCAGCAGTAGCACCCCAGATAAATCGATTTTCATAGGGCATTGAATAAAAGCGACGGCTACCCTGATCGCTCTCCCAGAGCCGCACCTGATGGTTTACGGGATCCATTAAAAAACGCAAGGGCACCTCAAAAACATCTGCTACCTCAAAGGCATCTAAAACATATTCTGCCTGAGGTTTCACCAATCCCACAACTGGCGTCACACTATAGCCTGAAACCGTTAAATACTGGGGTAAATGACCAATGATTTCCACGCTCCGTCGATCCAAGCCGATCTCCTCCTCACTCTCTCGCAAGGCGGTGTCATTGGGGTCGGATTCTCCTGGGTCCATTCTGCCACCAGGAAAGCTGATTTGACCGGCATGATCATGCAAGTGGTCAGTTCGCTGGGTCAGCAAAACAGAAAGGCCATCGCGCTTTAAGAGCAAGGGTACTAGTACTGCAGCCCGCGTCACCTTTCCGGCCGCTTGGCGTTTATTAATAATATCGGCTGCAATCACATGCCGATTCTCATCGGTAATCTCAGGTTCCCACGCAGGGGGGTTCTCAAAGCGATCTCTCAGACCCAAGGGCTCCAAAACATGAGCTGCTACCTTAGGCTGATTGGAGCACACCTCATACACAGGAATGGCTTGCGCATCAAATCCCAAAGGAGCAGCAACGCTCAATCTTTGCTCTTGAGGATTTAGATTCTTTGTCATGAGGGTATTTTAGGGCAATAAAAAAGGCAGCCTAGGCCGCCTTTTTTTTGCATCAAAGCAAACCTGATTACGCCGCTGTCTCAGCAACTGCTTTAACTTTACGAGCAGGAAGCTTCTCTTTAATACGTGCAGACTTACCTGAACGATCACGCAAGTAGTACAACTTCGCGCGACGTACATCACCGCGACGCTTCACTTCAATGCTTGCGATCAATGGTGAGTAAGTTTGGAATGTACGCTCTACACCTTCGCCAGATGAAATCTTGCGAACGATAAAGCTAGAATTCAGTCCGCGATTGCGCTTAGCAATCACAACGCCTTCAAAGGCCTGGGTACGCTTACGTGTACCTTCAACTACGTTTACACCAACGATGACTGTGTCGCCAGGAGCAAAACTTGGCAATACTTTGTTGGCACTTAAGCGAGCAATTTCTTCTTGCTCAATTTTTTCGATCAAATTCATTATTAATCCTTAAACATCTTATCAGCGTTTAATCCCGAGATTTTCATCAACGGACCAGACAGAGGATGCAGTTAAAACCATTTCACTAAATCAAAATACAAACGCTTTAGTCGAAGCTGAAATTACCTACAGCGCTCGAAGAAATTGCTCATCTTCTTTACTTAGCAACCCATTAGCTCTTGCTGATTTAATTAAATCAGGTCTAAGCCTTAGCGTCAGCTCTAAAGACTTCTGCCGACGCCAATCCGCTATTTTAGCGTGATGTCCGCCCAAAAGCACGTCCGGGACAGATAAATTTTCATATATTTCGGGGCGAGTGTAGTGCGGATAGTCCAAAAGACCGTTAATAAAGCTATCCTGAACTGCCGAATCCCCATCCCCCAAGGCCCCGGGAATCAGACGGATCACCGCATCCATCATGGTCATTGCTGGCAATTCACCGCCAGAAACAACAAAATCTCCCATAGAAAGCTGTAAATCTACGTTTCTATCAATAAAACGCTGATCTACTGCCTCATATCGACCACAAATAAAGGTTAAATTTCCGTAATTGAGGATATCTGTCGCCATCTTCTGAGAAAAGACCTCACCCTGGGGTGCCAGGAGACAAATTGGCCCAGAAACAACATTTTGAGTCTGATGAGACTCTTTAACAGCAGATATCGTATCTTCCAAAGGTTTTGCCATCATGACCATGCCTGGTCCACCACCATACGCACGATCATCAACAGTCTTGCGGGGATCAATACAGAAATCCCGGGGATTCCAGAGATTCACGCTAACGAGACCCTGCTCGCAGGCGCGGCCAGTAATACCCCACCGCGTTAAAGCAGAGAACATTTCAGGAAATAAACTAACTACATCAAATCGCATAATGGAAATTAGACATCAAAGGCGATGCGTTAAGCAAGCCAGAGGCCTACCAATCAGCCTGCCAATCCAGCGTAATGAGCTTGTTTGGCAAATCAACACTCTGCACCGCTTCTTTCACGAAAGGTACCAGCTGTTTTACTATTTTTGTTTCTAGATCACCCAAAGCAATAATCCCATGTGCACCGTTATCGTTCACATCAATCACATTACCTAGAATCTCACCCTGGAGGTTGACTGCTGTGCAGCCAATCAGATCAACCCAGTAGTAACTATTGCTATCTGCTTTTGGAAATACATCGCGACCAACTAAGATGCGGGCGCCCTTCAAAGCTTCCGCTTGATCACGATCAGTGATGCCATCCAAGGCAATCACCACGGTGCCACTGTGCATCTTGGCCTGCTTGACCTTGTACAACTTCAAAGAAGCCTGCTCATGAGACTCAGCAACACCTGCACTCCGACGAGGAATCAGGGATAACCAAAGTTCTTTGCTAGATAAGAGTGCTACCGGGTCAGATGAGTGAGGACGAACCTTAATCTGTCCCTGCAAGCCTTGAGCATCTTGGACTGCGCCAAGCTCAATCAGATCATTTAGGGAAGGTGTATTCATATTGAAGCCACCTCAACTCCCCAAATAAAACTACTAGTAAATTCTGCTACCAAAGACTTTATCGCTAGGAGAAAGTCTTTGGATTTGAAGTCTTTAGACTGCAGGATTGTTTTTGATCAAACGAACTACTGTTGGAGAGATTTGCGCACCAACACCAGTCCAATAGGTCAAACGATCTTGAGCAATACGCATTGCCTGCTCTGTCGCTGCTGCCTGTGGATTGAAGTAACCAATACGCTCGATAAAGTTCGAGTCGCGACGATTGCGCTTGTCTGTAGCCACGATGCTATAAAAAGGGCGCTTCTTTGAACCGCCGCGTGCCAGTCG
>CANFOT010000019.1 GCA_947448625.1 Burkholderiaceae bacterium
GATTCTGTTAGCTACTTTAAGTCCGTGTCAGAAGAAGTGGGCATTCCTTATCAAAGCCTCATTAATCTCTATTTGCGTGATTGTGCGGCATCTCATAAGAAGTTAAACCTTAGTTGGAAGTAGTTTGGAGGTGGGGTTAAATATCCCGACCCCTGTTGTAAAGGTTGGTTCCGTATCTTGGGATCAAACCGAGATGACGATTGCCGATGTTACAACTTTTGCGGATGCTACTGGCTTTGTAAGTCAGGCCGAGAAAAACGGTGGTGGACTTTCTTATGAAGCGGGCTTTGTGAAGAAGCCTGGTTGGACATGGAAAACCCCTTATGGTGTTCCTGCAAAATCAAGTGAGCCTGCAGTGCATCTCAACCAAGCTGAAGCAGTATCTATTTGTCGCTTCTACGGCAAGCGTTTGCCTACTGAGGCTGACTGGACATCCGCAGCTTTTCTTGAGCAAAGAGATGTGCCTCCAGTTGGCTTTATCAAAGGTCAACGTTATCCGTTTCCAGGTGGAGCTACCCCAGAGGTATCGCATTGTTTAAGTGGATGTGGTGACTACAAGGGTGTAGCGCCTGCAGGCGCATTAAATCGAGGCACAGGACATGTGCCTGCAGGCACTACCAAGCCTGGTGTGAATGGATTGCTGGATATGGGTGGCAATGTTTGGGAGTGGACGGCTACTGAGCGCAGTGGCGGCTTCATTACTCGCGGTGCCTCCTGGTGGTATGGCCCTGAGAGACAAAAAGAATCTGATGTGGAATCTAAGTCGGGGGATGTTGGAGTGGTGTATATCGGCTTTCGTTGCATTAAAGACCAATAGCTAAAAAATCTGCTTGAAATAATTAGTAGATAACTACTAATTATTTCAAAAAAATTAAAAAATTACCCTCAAGCTCTTATTTATTAAGGAGAAATTTGGATAACTCAGCTATAGTTCCGCAGAGACTCTAATAAGCACGACTACCATTTAATATAACTTTAGTTAAAGCCTTGATATTTCCTGATTTGCTCCGTCCGTATAAGTGCTACACCCAGAAGGGTGTGACTTATGCCGTACTAGCTGCAATTGCAATTTATGCCACCTCCTTTTTTTTACTGAAACACTTTTCTGGAGTAGTTGGCGAGATTGTTATTTGGATTCCAGCTGGAATTGGGTTGAGCGCAATCTTAATTCTGGGTTGGCAATACTGGCCTTTTCTATTTCTTGGCGCAATGATCGGCGAGATGGGTGGCGGTCATCATTTGGTAAGTTCAGCCCTCTTGGCTGGTGGCGCGCTGATTGGGTATTTGATTACGGCATTACTTCTTTTGCGCTATTTTGAGTTTGATAGACATCTCAAATCCTTAGGTGACTTTTACCGTTTATTGGCCGCTAGTTTTATCGGGGCAGCCATTAGCACCAGCATCAATATCCTAGTATTGGTTCAAGGTGGCCTACTACCGATTGAGGCTCTCGCTAGTGTTTATCCAAAATGGTTTATCGGCGACTACTTTGGATTTGCATTTTTTTCACCAATTCTTTTGGTTCTTTCAGATCCCTGGATCCAAAAATGGCCTAGGCAAAAAATAGCTAAATTTGCCATCTATTTAGCGCTCGCTTTTCTATTCGGCCAGGCAGTATTTTTCGGTTGGCTAAAAGACTATATCGATCTGACTGGCAGAGGGTTTTCTGTTAGCTTTGTGATTATATTTTTTGGGTATATGTATGGTCGCCAAGGTGCCATGCTGTATTTTTGCATTCTCCTCATGCAAGCAGTTCTCAGTGTTTCTCATGGAGATGCATTTTTTGATCGGCAGTTAATGACCCATCATGCGCCAATGGTGATTTGGGCTTATTTAGGAATAATCTGCTTTATTGGTCTGACGGTCGGCTTGGTTGTCGAAAGTTTCGAGCGTAAAAGTCGCGACCTGATTCGAGCTTCTCAAGTGGTTTGGGAATCTGAAGTGCGGTTTCGTGAGATTGTTGCCAATTCACCTGCCTTAATGGCAACTCATAACCTTAGTACTGAAGTTACTGATTATGTAAACCCTTATTTCACTAGGTCGCTTGGCTATACAACAGAGGATCTGAGTGAGCCTAATGCTTGGTGGTCGCTGGCTTATCCCAATGAAGAGTATCGCAAAGAGATTGCAGAAGAATGGGTTAAACGTGCTGAAGAGACTGCAAAATCAGGGGCCCTATTTGTTCCCATGGAAACTCAGACCACCTGCAAAGATGGCTCTACTAGATTAATTTCTTGGGGAGGTTTTTATACCTCAGACCGTATGGTTATTTACGGCATTGATGTTACTGATCAAAAACGTTCCGAGGATTTACTCAAGGTGACCTCTGCGGTATATCGCGCCATGGGTGAGGCTGTAGTTATCTGCGATGCGCAAAATAATATTCTTCTGGCGAATGATGCTTTTAGAGTCTTAACAGGATATTCTGAGGCAGATTTGCTAGGCAATGGATTCTCCGATTTCTTGGTGAAGCGTCATGGTGCGCGCTCCTATTCCGATATCTTTACTTCCCTTGATGCTGTAGGGCGATGGGAAGGGCAAGCTTGGATTAAAGTGAGGGGTGGCGTTGAAGAGTTGCGTTTCTTGTCCATCTATTCCACGTTTGATAAAGATGGATTGCCATTACAGCGAGTGGCATTAGTTTCAGATGTAACAGATCAGCGCAAAGCGCGAGAACTTATTAATCAGCAAGCTAACTTTGATGCGCTGACGAGTTTGCCTAACCGGCGCTTGATGCTCGATCGTCTTGAGCAACTAATTAAGCAGTCCACACGATCACAAACTAGCTTGGCGGTGATCTATATTGATATAGATAACTTTAAAGATGTAAATGATACTCGTGGCCATGATTTTGGAGATGAGTTACTGAAGGTCGTGGCGCAACGCCTCCGCTCAGAGGTCCGCGATACTGACACGGTAGCCCGTATTGGTGGTGATGAGTTTGTGATCCTATTAGGTCAGCTCGACAGGCCTGAGAAGGCGGATCTTATCATTCGTCAAATCATCAAAAACCTGAACGAGCCCATACCTATTGGGCATGAAATGGTTTACATTACCGCAAGTTTTGGAATCTCGATGTTCCCGAATGACGGTAATGATGGGAAAGCGCTTTTATTGAGTGCCGACCAAGCAATGTATGCGGCAAAGTCAAGCGGCAGAAATGGGTTCCAATATTTCACAAGCGCTTTGCAAGTCAAAGCTAATTACCGTGCCAACGTGATTTCTGAACTTCGTGCTGCGCTAAAGAATAAGCAATTTCACTTAGATTATCAGCCTATCTATGATTTAAAAACAGGCTTAGTTACTCACGCTGAGGCATTGCTGAGATGGCGTCGGGTAAATGGCGAGGTGGTTATGCCATCAGCCTTTATAGAGATTGCCGAAGAATCGGGGCTTATAGTTGATATTGGGAACTGGGTGTTTAAAGAGGTATTGATCTATCTCAAATCTCTTGGACTTGATAAAGCGCCATCGATTGCAGTGAACGTCTCAGCGGCACAATTTAATTCAACAGATCATTCGGTGATGCAATGGCTTGAGTTGATGAAAGAGTACAGCATTCCACCCAACAAGATTGTCCTTGAAATCACTGAGCGGATGATGCTCATTCAGACTCAAAGGGTATTGCGAAAAATTGTCATACTGCAAGAGGCGGGGTGCAAATTCAGTGTGGATGACTTTGGAACGGGGTATTCATCTCTTGCGTCCTTGAAAAACTTTAACTTTGATTATTTGAAGATTGACTCCCATTTTGTGAAAACCTTGGCTCCAGGCAGTCTCGATGCTTCCCTAGTTTCTGCGATGGTGGCGATGGCAAAGGGTCTCAATTTGAGTTCTATTGCCGAGGGCGTGGAGACCGAGCTGCAGGCACAAATGCTCAGGGATATGGGTTGTACTTATGCCCAGGGCTACTTATACAGCAAGCCTTTAAGCCCCGAGGCATTCAAAAACTTACTGATCTAGAATTTATCCGTCCAATAGGTTCTTTTGGACAACAACAGATCTACTTAAATCTCTATTTGTGGGATTTAGACAACTAACTGTCTAGTACTAATCTACTTTTATACACCTTATTGCTGTCTAAAGGCTTGGGATGTCTGTATAAATGATCTCCCAGCCATTACTTTTTATTGGACAGACAGATAAATGATTTCTAGCAAGGCATTGATAGACCAAACAGGGATATCACGCGCCACCCTTAATAACTACATCCAGCTTGGCATTTTGCCAAAGCCGGTTGTGCAGTCTTTATCCGCCAGTGCGGATGAGGGCGGGGCTAGAGTATTGGGCTTCTTTCCAGACGATGCATTGGAGAGAGTGCAGGCAGTACAAATACTAAAGGGCCAAGGTTTATCAATGGCCCAAGTATCAGAGCGTTTAGCTCAGACCGATGCGTTGTTGGAGGTGCAAGAGTTGCAATTGGAAGAGATGGCCTCCCGTCCCGCAATGCGACCTATTGGGCGAAGCAACCAAGCGCGCACTACCAACCCCGCGGCTAGTCCTATTTCCGAATCATTGGGTAATCTTTCTTTATCCCTGGATACGCTGTCACATCCAGCCTATATGCTCAATTACAACTTTGAGCTCACTTGGTTTAATGAGCCAGCCCGCAAAGAGGTATTTGGATTCACAACAGCCCCTGCAAAAAGTACAGACCGAAATCTACTGAGCTTACTGACAAGACCAGAGGTATGTCTGACCATTGAAGATCAACGATCTTTAGTGGGGCTGTTATTGCAATTGGCTAGCTCACGGATTTCTCGCGACTCACTTTCTAAGTTGCTTGAAAAGAGTGATCCTGATTTGATGCAATTGCTAGATGGAGTCTATTGCGGAGCGGATAAGCGAGAGCAGCCTATTAATGAGCTTGAGTTTTTCCAAAGAGATGCGCACGGTCAAATTGTTTGCTACCGAGTTTATGCCGTGTATTTCCGCGAAGGAATTTTGGTGGTTCATGCACCCGGTGAAGAGCATGGTAATGACTTATTAAACTTTCTATCGCGTCGTGACCAAGTGATTCATTCGCTGCTAAGCAAGCGTTTACCAGTGATGACGCCATTAGCAGTGCTCGTAGCAGATTTACAGAACTCCGTACGAATATGTTCTGAGCTTCCTCCAGATGAATATTTTTCACTGATTAATCAAATCTGGGCAACGATGGGGCCAATATTACGTAAGTACACCGGCACCCATGGAAAACACGTGGGTGATGGGGTGGTCTATTATTTTTTCCCACAGGCTGAGAGTAATTATTTATTTAATGCCGTCGCCTGTGCTGATGAATTACGTCAAGCTATGCGCAAGATCAGCTCTGAATGGCAACTCAAGAAAAACTGGTTTACTGAATTACAACTCAATATTGGTTTACATGAGGGTCAAGAGTGGTTAGGTAGTTTTCAGTCCGCCAATCATGTTGAGTTTGCAGTATTAGGAAATACCATTAATCAGGCATCCCGCCTCAGTGACTTTGCAAGGCATGGCAGTATTTGGGCAACCAAAGATCTCATTAGCAAGCTCAGCAACGATGAGCGTAGCCGCATTGAGTTTGGTGTACTCAGAAAGAGCCAGGAGAATGGGGATCGCTTTGTAGCATCCTCCTATGCTCAGATTGAATCAATCATCGATCTCAATCAAGATAAGCATGAAAAATTGAGAGATATTTCTCAATTAGCTGTAGCTGAGATTAAGCGCGTCAGCAATACGCGTCTCTATTGAGAGGCGAAGTAGTGGTTTTCAGGTGTATTGACGACTAAATTGGTAGTCTGGCGGGGGTGGGTTGTAGCCTGGGATCTTGCTAACATCCACCACATCAATTTGACTCTCATCTAAAAACTTCAAGGCGTACTCTTCGTAGACCTTTTCCCAGATAAAGATATCAAAGAGGTCGGGATCAACGTGTTGACCTAATTTCATCTTGCCAAGGATTTCCAAGGATTCACTTAAGGTCTTACCCTTTTTATAAGGTCGGTCTTTAGCAGTTAATGCTTCAAAAATATCGGCTATACCCATGCAGCGGGCTGGTACAGACATCTGCTCGCGCATCAAACCTTTAGGATAGCCTTTGCCATCCATCTTCTCGTGGTGACCGCCTGCGTATTCAGTGACATTTCGTAAATGCTTGGGCCAAGGGAGCTTTTCTAGCATGCTGATGGTGAGATCAATATGGTGGTTAATGATTTTTCGCTCTGCATCGTTTAGGGTGCCGGCGCGAATAGTGAGATTGCCGATTTCTTCATCGCTGAGGAAGGGGTGATTAGTACCGGAAACATCTTGCCAGATATATTTTTTCGCAATGTCATGGACGCGCTGTACATCTGGGTCTTTCATGAATTCACCACCGATATTGCAGTGGCTCAAGAAGTTGTAGTCGTCGATTAGCTGCGACCGGTGCTGCTCTGCCTCTTCTTCTGAAATAAATTTCTGCGCTAGAGCAAGTTGAATATCGCGTAAGACCACTTCCGCCCGAATTTCAATCAAATTAATACGATCAAAAATCTTTTCAAGCTTGGTGGCTTTATCTACAACGTGTACAGGAGTTGTAATCTTTCCGCAATCATGCAGTAAGCCAGCAATCTTGAGCTCTTGGCGATCGCCATCATTGAGCGTGAACCCCTTGAGGGGCCCAGCATTACAGCGATTAACGGCGTCAGCTAACATCATGGTGAGATCAGGTACGCGATTGCAATGACCACCAGTGTAGGGCGACTTATCGTCAATCGCGTGGTTAATCAAACCAATAAAAGATTCAAATAATTCTTCAAGATGCAGGATCAGCATTCGGTTGGTGAGTGCAACAGCAGCTTGTGAACTTAATGCCTCAACAATCTCTTGGCTTTCGGCTGAGAAAGGAATAACTTTGCTGGTAATGGGATCAGTTGCATTAATAAGCTGCAGAACGCCAATAATTTCTGATTCATGATTCTTCATTGGAACCGTTAAGAATGAGATAGAACGGTAGTTATTGGCTGCATCAAATTTATGGGTACCAGTAAAGTCAAAGCCCTCGGCGTTATAAGCATCAGCAACATTGACGGTTTGTTCTTTATGGTAGGCATAGCAAACTACCCTGCCCAGATCCAGACTGCCGTCTTCTTTAAATAGAGGGAGCGGTGGAATAGCGATCGGTTTCTCGCTTTTACCGCCTAGATGCACCCCTTTACTTTTGGTGTGCACAATTTCAAATTTCAGAAGCTTTTCATCAACAACCCTATATAAGCTACCAGCATCGGCATGAGTGATCCGCATGGCTGCCTGAAGAATATTCTCCAAAAGCTGGTCAATGTCCTTCTCACTGCTAAGGGACGATCCAATCGTCAGTAGTTGCTGCATCAACGCTTTACTAATGGTGTCTTGGGTCATATAAGCATCTTTAGTTTTAATCAATTCATTATCTACAAAAGCAGAGATTTGTATTTAGTACTAATACACCTCTCAAATTAGTAGACAAATACTAAATAAATAGACCCTTAACTACCATAGGAAAAAGGTTACAGCTTCTTTATTCTGAGCCGTCCCTTCATATAACTTAAGTTATTTCCGTGGTCTATAAATCCTTATTCCGTTTTCAGCGTCCCAAAGTAAAACACCTGACCATTTATTTGGCATGTCTCTCTTTGGTAGTGTCTGGTTGCACGACTCCGATAGTGAATGAGGGCGATGCACCGAATGGTCCCGATTATGTCCGTTGGATGCCAGGCAGTTTTAAGACGCCTACAGTTGAAACGCAGTTACCCCGCCCAAAAGAACTCTGGTGGACTGAGTTTGAGAGTGAGGAGCTCAATGGTTTAGTTGATACGGCATTAACAAATAACTATGACTTACGAATTGCAGTTGCCAGAGTTTCTCAAACACGTGCACAGGCGGATGTTGTTAAAGCAAATGAATCGCCCACAATTGACGCTACTGGTAGTTATAAGAATCAAGCGCCAGGATTAGGGCCTGGATATGCTGCCAATACCTCACAGTGGGGTAGTCAACCAGTATGGCAAGTTGGCTTATTGGCGAATTATGAAGTCGATCTCTGGGGTAAAAAAGGATTCAATACCCAATCGGCTTTCTCACAAGCATTGGCAAGTGAATATAACCGTCAGGCAGTAGCCTTGAGTTTGGTGGGTGACACTGCCACTGTTTACTTCCAGGTGATCTCCCTAAGTGAACGAATTGGAGTGGGGGAGCGCAACTTAGAGGCAATCCGAACCGTTGGCAAAGGACTGCAGCGTAGGGTAGATCGGGGCGATGCCACGATTATTGACTTATCCCAACAATTAATTTTACAAACCAATACCGATGCCTTGGTAACGAATCTGCGCTTGCAGCGTGAGCGCGCCTTTAATCGTTTAGCTGCATTAGTTGGAAGAACGCCATCTACTTTAAAGATCAAAGGTACGTCTTTAAAAGATATTAAAGTACCCGCTGTTGAGCCTGGTTTGCCATCCGATTTACTTTGTCGTAGACCTGATATACGCCGCGCTGAGGCAGCACTCGAATCCTCTAAGGCGGATTTATATTCTGCTCGCGCTAATTTGTTACCAAGCTTTGCATTAACCGGTGGTGGCGGATTTGGTAGCTTTTTGCTTTCAACCCTCACTATGCCGCAGAGTTTGTTTTATAACATTTCAACAAACCTAATACAGAACGTTTTTGATGGCGGTAAACGTCGCGCAGAAATTCAGGTAGCCAGCGCAAAGAATGTGGAATTGCTAGAGGCTTATGCCAATACCGTCTTAGCATCTCTGCGTGATGTGGAGGACGGCCTTGCAGGCGTGAACTTAACTGCCAAACAATACGATGCTTTAAATGAATCCCGGAATCGCGCTCAACTCTTGGCTACCATGAGCGCCAAAGTGGTAGAGCGAGGCGGTATGGATTATGTTCAGCTCTATGAAATTCAGCGTACGGTTTTGTCTGCTGAAGATGCAGCGATTGGTGCGCGTAATGATCAATTAGCAGCTTCAGTTGGTTTATTCAAAGCCATTGGTGGCGGTACCAAGCTTGAAAACGATCCCTGTATTGGTGGCGGCAAACTACCAGCCGCAGATGCTCGTTGGGGAGAGGTTGCAGCTAAAGCCGATTCCGCATTTGATAAGAAGCCAGCGGTGGGGGTGAATAAAGCGGGTCAACCCATGTATGAAGGTAGCGGCGGAGTTTCCTTAAATCAGAAGCCATTGCAATCTCCTGAACAACCATTCAACGTGATTAACACGGTTGCTCCTGTAGAAAATACCGGCGCAGGACAAAGCGTTCCTGCAGCAGAACCAAAACCACAACAGTAAAACCTCCAAGGCGAATTAAGGTATGAGCAAAATTAGCGAAATTGTGGAGCAAGCAATTGCTGCCCTAAAAAAAGGTGCCGGTAAGGCTTTTGCTTTCCTGGGTTATTTGCTTATTATTTTTAAAAGTTTAGCTACAGCGCTTTATAAGCAGTTGCGCTACGATTTCGATCTGGTATGGATGCGAATTCGAGGCTCAAGTAAGAATCTGCAGGGACACCCGATCAGTTCGTGGGTAGATGTCAAAGAAATCGCTCTTGAGTGGGTAAAAAAAGCTAAACCAAGCCATTGGCATCCTCTGCTAAAAGCTCACCAAGAGCAGCTGGTGCAAACAGCCACCATTGAGTGGCATGCATTTAGGGCTGATATTGAAAAATTACGTCAGCGTATTAAGCAGTTCCGTAATCCTACCAATGAGCAGCGTGCTGTAGGCGATTTATCTCCCTTTGTCGGTGAAAAAACGACCATTATTGCTTCCAGCATTGTGATCAATCTCTTGGCATTGGCATTCCCATTATTAATGTTGCAGCTATATGACCGGATCTTGCCTCACCAGTCTTTGGACACCTTGGCATTGATAGCGGTTGCCGTAGGTATAGCTGTTGCTGTGGAATCCGTCATGCGGGTGGTACGTTCTTATGCAACAGCCTGGATTTCCGCACGCTTTGAACACAAGGCAATGTTAGCTGTTACTGAGCGTGCTCTAGCTGAACCTTTGCATGACTTTGAGCGCAAGGGTACCGGCACAGTGATGGATGACTACAAGTCAGTTTCTTCACTGAAGTATCACTACTCAGGTCAAACCTTTCAGCAGTTAATGGATTTGCCCTTTACTTTGCTCTATGTATTGATCGTCTTCATTTTGAGCCCTTGGGTTGGTTTATTGCTGACTGCAGGTTATGCGGTCTTTATCTTTATCACTTGGAAAAATGGCCGTGATGATCCGATCTTGATTAAAGATCAGAAGCAGGGTGACTTACGTCGCGCCAATTTCTTAAACGAAACCCTAAGTAACGTGCATACACTCAAGTCTATGACCATGGAGTCATTGATGTTGCGTCGCTATGAGCGCTTACAAGAGAGCTGCGCGCGTTTAATGTCCCGCGTGACTTATGCATTAGATATGTCTGCAGGTATTGGGAATATCTTCTCGCCGATGATGAATATGCTAATTGTTGCCTTGGGCGCATGGTTAGTTATTGGCCATCATCTCACTAACGGTGAGTTAGCTGCTTGCATCTTATTGGGCATGCGCGCCTTGGCACCATTGCAGAGAATTGGCGGTATGTGGGCCAAGTATCAACAAGATGAGATCTTGCGCGATAACTTAGCGCTGACCTTGCTGCAAGATGGCTTGCCAGCAAAACCAGAAACCGAAGTGGGCGCAGTTTTATTAGCGGATCGTCCACTGCGCTCTGCAAAATTACAGTTGGATGACGTTCATTATCAATTTCCGGGAAGCAAAACAGAGTTATTCGATGGTCTATCTTTGACGGTTGAGCCAGGTGAGTTCTTGGCTATTAAAGGCGATTCAGGATCGGGTCGCAGTACTTTATTGCAACTCATGGCTGGTGTTCTTCATCCGACCTCAGGCCAAGTGTGCATTGATAACCAGGATGTCAGAAGTATTCCGCTAGAGCAACTGAGCGAGCACGTCGCCTATTTACCTCAAAAGGCCTTGATGTTCGAAGGCTCTCTATTGGATAACGTGAGTGTATTTGAACCAAGCCGAGTAGACCGTGCTTTGCAAACAGCCAAGATGCTCGGCTTAGGTGACTTTGTTGCGAAGATGCCTCGTGGTTGGGATTCGCCGGTAGGCGATACCGCCGCCGATGCAATGCCTCCGGGCTATCGTCAGCGGATTGCGATTGTGCGGGCGCTATCTAACCAACCAAACATCATCTTGTTTGACGATGCCACCTCGGTGATGGATTCCGATGGCGATGCGACTTTCCTGAAATTCATGGAAGCGATCCGTGGCAAGGTGACTGTAGTCTTGGTTTCACAACGCCCATCTTTCTTGCGCCTGGCAAACCGCACCCTCTTTTTGCAGGATGGCCATCTACTTGAAGTAGAAGCTAATAAGGTCAGCTCCATTCGTGAAGCGAGTGCGGTCCAAGCAACACCATTCAAAGTAGACGGTATGGTTGGATCAGCTGCAGCAAACTATCGCGCCATTCCGAATGAAGAGTATTTCGATTCACCATTTAAAGGTGGAGTTATTGATGGCAATCGCTGGCAGCATACCCATGAAACGGTAGCCAATAATTTCAAGGTGCAAACAGACTTATCGGGCTGTTTAGCACTTTTATTAAAATTAATGAATGCCCGTGGTACAGCTCGTGAGGTAGCGGAATCTTTGCCGTACTACACCGATAGCCTGGATTTGACGAGCTTTCACAATGCCATGTCCCAAATGGGCTACAAAACGAATGAGGTGAAATGTACTCTCGGAATGCTAGAGCCGCGTTCGCTTCCTTGTTTATTTACTCCTGACGATGGCCCAGCATTTATTGCCATGGGCCGTCTCGGCAAGCAAATGCGTATTGGTGATGCTGCAACAGGTGAGCCACGCATGGAGCCAGATCTCAATATTGCTGGCCGCGCCTATTTCTATGAGATCGCTGAAGTCAATGTGATCGATAGCCGCTCTTGGGTTGGGCGCGTGCTGTTGCGCTTTAGCCCATTGATCGGTCAAGCAACATTGTCTGCCTTGGTATCTGGCTTGGTGATGATGTCGGGGCCATTGTTCCTATCGATTGTCTATAGCACCGTCATTCCATCGGGTGCAACGGATACCTTGTTTTATCTCACCATTGGTGCTGCGATAGGATTGGGTGCTGGCTATTACTTTATGCGCCACCGTGCCAGAATTTTGGCTTATATCTCAGGCCGTATTGAGTATCTGTTTGGCGCAACGATATTGCAGCAGGTTCTCAAGATGTCGCCAGTCTATACCGAGAGAGCATCTGTCGGTTCACAGACTTCACGCTTACAAAGCTTTGAGGCTATTCGCGATCTCTTTACCGGACCTTTGGCTTCCACGATCTTGGAATCACCGGCAACCTTGGTGTTCTTGGTGGCGCTCTCCATCATGAATCCTATCTCATTGGTCATTTTTGCCATCATGGTGGTGGTGTATGCTTTGCTCTATTGGATTTTCTCAGGCGTTACTCATGACCGCGTTGCAGCAGTGAGTAGGGCAGTCACTAAGCGCAATGAATTCATTGTGGAGATGGTCGGTAAGATGCGCATCATTCGTGAATGTGGTGCGCAACAACTCTGGTTAGAGCGTTTTAGAGAAATCTCAGCCAATGCCACAATGGCCTCCTATAAAGCAGAACAAGTTTCATCACTATTGGTATCGATCTCCTATTTTGTAATGATGCTCTCTGCATTAATGATTGTGACGGCAACTGTGCCAGCAGTGATTATGCAAACTGTCACCGCTGGTGCTTTGATTGCTTCGATGCTCTTGATGTGGCGCGTGCTCAGTCCGATTCAAACGATCTTTACCAATATGACTCGAATCGAGCGGGTGAGAAGTGCTACTCGTCAGATTGATAGCTTGATGAAGATTCAGGGAGAGCGTCAAGAGACTGCTACCTCATTGGTCTCTCGTGGCCTAGAAGGTGCTATTGAGTTTGCCCGCGTTTCTTTCCGCTACTCCATGAACGTAGACCCTGCCTTGATCGGTGTTGAGTTTAAGGTCAATCCAGGCGAACTGATTGCGATAAGCGGCCCTAATGGCGGTGGTAAATCTACTTTGCTCAAGTTGGTATTGGGAATGTATCAACCACAAGCCGGATCCATCTTGATTGATAACGTGGATCTGCGCCAATTAGACCCAATGGAGCTACGTCGTTCCATTGGCTATGCCCCACAAGATACCCAATTATTCCGCGCAACGATTGCGCAGAACTTACGCTTAGCTAGACCAGATGCAAGTGATGATGAGGTTTATCAAGCTTTAGATATGGCAGGCGCCTTAGAGCAGGTCATGGCACTTCCAAAAGGAATTGAGTACCGCGTTGGTGACAACACCAATGAATTGCCATCGAGTCTGAAACAAAAGCTTTCACTCGCTCGCGCATATCTGACACGTGCACCCATCATGCTCTTTGATGAACCCGGTGCAGGCTTGGATGATTATGGCGATCAGAAGTTCATGGAGACTCTTAAAGCATTGAAGGGTAAAGCAACCGTCATGTTTATTAGTCATCGCCCAAGCCATATTCGTCTGGCTGACACCTTATTAGTCATGGACAAGGGTTATCTGCGCGCCGCAGGACCACCCGATGTTTTATTGAAGCAACCGACAGCAGCGTAATCACATCTCACTTAATCGATAAGAGTACTACTTATGAGCACACTTCCTACCTTGCCATCTGATGATCAGACAAAGGATCGATCCCATGATCAACCTCGGCTTACCCTCGGGGATCGTACGGACAACTACGTTGCTAAAGCCATTCTGCTTGAAGAGGCTGCACCACCTGCGTATATGAAAACCACTGTGAAGTTGGTTTGCTATGCATTGGGCGTCTTCTTCTTATGGGCGCTGTTTGCAACCTTGGATGTAGTTGCCTTAGCTCCAGGTCAAATTATGCCGATTCAGGCAGTGAAAGTGATTCAGCATGTGGATGGCGGTCGTATTGCTTCCATTGATGTGGTTGATGGCCAAGCTGTTCACGAAGGTCAAGTGCTGATGCGCTTGAACTCTACTGAGGCAGGTGCTGAATACCAGACTCTGGCTGCTAAATACTGGGGTCTATACACCCGTGTTGAGCGCTTACGCGCCTTGTTAGGTGATAGACCGGCAGATTTTTCTAAAGTGCCTGATGAGTTTAAGCAATTGGTGGCTGAGCAAGAATTTACTCTCAAGACACAAAAGGACCAGATCACTCAGTTGCAAAATGAGATCAAGATCTTTTCTGAAGTGAGCGCTATTCGTGGTGACTTGGCGAAAGAAAAACTGAATACTCGCGTTCAAGCCTTGGATGCGCAGCGCAATTTGAGTGGTGCACAAGCCGAACTTCTGCGCTATCGCCGTACTAATATGGATGAGCTCAATGTGGCCGCCAATGAGTTGGCACAGACTGAAGAGCAATTAACTAAATTACAAGACCGATTAACTCGAGTAGATATTTTGTCTCCAGTAGATGGTGTAGTTCAGGATCTGAAGTTCCGTACCGTTGGCGGCGTGATTCCTCCGGGCGCAACGCTGATGAATGTTATTCCTTTAGATGGCAAGATGCATGCTGAAGTGCGTGTATCCCCAACGGATATTGGCTTTGTCAAAATAGGGCAGCCTGCCCGTCTGAAGATTGGTACTTTTGACTTCATGCGCTATGGAACGATTGAAGGCAAGGTGTCAATGGTGTCCTCATTTAGCACTCTGGATGAAAAGCAACAGCCTTATTTCAAGGTCATTGTGAGCTTGCCACAAAGCTTCGTGGGTAATGATCAAGAAAAGCGTATTGATCCAGGCATGACAGTGCAGGCAGACATCATGACCGATCGTCAGTCTGTCTTACGTTACTTGTTACGTCCAATCTATGTCGCCTTTAAACAGGGCATGCGCGAGCGTTAATCAAAGAAAAGATTAGACAACTAAAGCAACTCTGTTCATGACTACGATCAAGCGCGAACCTGCACAGGCACTGTCATTGTCAACACGACAACGGCAGTTGCTTGATCTATTGATCGAGGGCAAGAGTAATAAAGAGATTGCTGACGATCTGAAGATTGAGGCGGGAACAGTAAAACAACACCTCTTTGTGCTTTTCAGAAAGCTAGGCGTTAATAGCCGTGCAAAAGCAGTGATTGCAGCCTCGCAGATTATGAAGTCCGCTCTGACTGGCCAAGATGATGGTAAATCCATTATTCGTAAGCTCAAGTCAAGCAAAGTCAGTTCTAAGCTAAGCAGTAAATCAGCGGAGGGCTATTCATGGCGCCTAGTTTCTACTGTAGCGGTATCGATTGCTGATTTAAGTGAGCTCAATCCGAGTGCGATCTCGATGAGAGATCACTTTTTGAAAGCGCTTAGAAACATCATTGAGCGTTTGGTGGATGCACTGGATGGACAGGTAACGTATTTACCGGGCGGTGGCTCAGTAATATGGTTTGGTCATCCAAGAGCACACTTGGATGATGCAGATCGCGCAGTTTATCTAGCGCAATATTTGCAAAGCTGGGCTGGTCATTACCAACAACATCTTGAGGGTGGACAGGCTAATAATGCAACCCCGCTGATTGGTGTGGGTCTTGCATCCAATACCGAAGCGGTTGCAGAAAAAGCAACTGAACTTTTTGGAGCAGAGTCATTTCGCAAGGCATCGATATTGGCCAGGCACGCCAAAGCACTCAAAATGCCACTCTCTGATTTGCTGACTAAGCAGATTGCGCCGATGAGTAGTGCTTGGATGGAAATCAAATCTAAAGAAGGTAATAAAGAAGTGCTTGTTAAGGATGTTGGTCCAATTGCCATTGTGGGACCTAGTTCTTCACTGCTTCCTGATGCCAGCATGCGCTGGGGCGGCTTCCCATTCTTGACCAACGCCTTTGAGGGAATTGAAGGTGGCCTGGCGCAATGGCTGGCCGTGGAATCTTGGCCCCCAGCGGCCGCAACTCTATTGACAGATGCAATCGGTAATTATGTTGCTGGAAAGAATTATCAAATCCTCAGACTCAGAACGCCTGGCTCTTATCGCAGAGATAGGGCGCTCGCCAGTTTTGCTGCCCAAATTGAATTGCAGTACGGTGATTTTGTATCCCGTTCAGAGAAGATTTATCCGTCACAGGGCGAGCGGATTGCAGGATTGGTCTCCGAGATTGCAAAAGCAGGCCCATTGGCAATTTTAGTCTATGGCCTGAAAGCATTAGAAGCATTTAAATCTGCAATTGGTGAAGTGGGAATTGATCGCTTGGCATCACGCCAGATACTGATTGTGGCTGCCAATCTACAAGATCAGGGATCTTCCCAGATTGCCGTAAGACTTTTAGGTCCCAAGCCAAACTCTGCACCGTTCTCCAGGGTATTTAACTTGCAGATGCCAACCATAGATGCCATCCCAGAAGGTATTCAAGTGGATTTCAGGGCAATGCTCGATAGTCTTAGCCCCATCTCAAAAGAGTTGATCCTGCGTGCTGCTAATGAGCCCGAAACTCCACTTCTGGATATCTTGACTCAAATGAATGAGCCACATCATAAAGCTCAAGCGTGCATTCAGGAGCTCACTAGCTCGGGCTTGATTGCGGCAAGTCAAGGTGGCGGCTTTGAGTTTAGAGATTTGGGAACTGCCCAGGCGATTAAGCATCTGAGTATTGCCATTACTAGTAGCGAGGCTGCTTGATGAAGTCACTCCTGATGGCGATGAGCCTATTTGTTTCGATGACTAGTCTCAATCTGGCTCAAGCAAAATTGCAGAGCGCAAGTCAACTCACCATTACGGCGCAGACAGCATTAGTAGCCCCAACAGAAATCGCTCCAAAGCCGCTTACTAGCAGTTCAGGTCAAGTTGCACAAGAAGGCCGTGTTGTAGTGATGGCGATTAAGGGGCAGATATCTAAAAAAGTTTTAGCCTCCATCAAGGGATCTATCGGCAATGTTGCTGGAGATCCTATTCCAGCGGGATTGATTGTGTTGCTCGATTCCCCTGGCGGTGATGGGATTGCTGCCATGAAGATCGGTGAAATGTTGCGTGCCAATAAGGCCCATGTATTCGTAACGGGGCAGTGCGCTAGTGCCTGCATATTTGTGCTAGCAAGTGGAGTAGTCAGGGGCGCCCCAGCTTATACGGTAGGCATTCATCGTGGACGTATTACTAAGACCGATGAGAACGCCAAGATTTTGGAAGAGATAGATGTCAAATCGAATCCTCAAGCAAAAGCGTTGCTAGAGCGATTTGAAAAAGCTGTGCCGGTCTACTTTGCTCAAATGGGTATGCCACCTGAGTTATTTCAGGCAATGCAATCCCATCAATACAAAGGTGTCTATCGTCTCAGTAATGAAGAAATCACTTTCTATGGTCTGACTGGCTTTGAGCCTAAGTATTTAGATATGAGAGCAGAGCTCTATGAAAAGATGACTGGCCCATATCACATGGATAAAGATGAATTGCATCGTCGCACTCTAAAAGTCGCATCCCGTTGTGCGGAATTTGATCAAAAGCACACCGCTTTTATTAATTGCTACAAACAAGTATTAAAAGATCCGTTCCTTAATTGAGTTATGTTGAAAAAAGCCCTTACATCTCTCAATGCTGATAAAGCAATCAAGCTTGCTTGTGCTGCTGTGCATGATCTTGATTGCTGCCTAAATCAAGGATCCTTGATTATTCTGCAGGGCTTGGTAAGTTCTAGTGAAGTTATTTCTCATGGTGCTGCATCTACAGCAGTCTATCTGTATGTTCAAAGCTTGCCTATAGCAAGAAAGATCAAAAAGAGACTCAAGAGAGATTGGTCGCAAAGAAGGCTCACACAAGAAACTATTCTTTTGGCCTGGAAATCATTCTCTGCGAACAAAACTTCACTTCAAATCTTTGACCTTAGTCTTCAAGCGCTGTCACTACAAGTGCTTAAATTGCTAATTGGTTTATGTGAGGTTGTACATCGCAGCATTGCTTTGGCTGTTGAACATGACTGGCACGCTTCGGTTCGCCTTGCGTACCATCATCCTCATTTTGCTAAGCTCTGTTCAGTTGCTAAGCCTTCGGTATATGGTGTTATTTTTACCGCTGCTGTGATTAGTGCTACGAGTAATGCAGACGTTGCCGATGAAATGAAAGTCCTCATAGAGCAAAAGAAAGCAAGCGAGGCTTATGTATTGGGCAGCAAGCATCCTGAGTTAATGGGAGATCCGCTCTTTGATTACTTCTATGGGGTGGCTGCAGTAGAGGTAGGTCATCCAACTGCCGGAGTATTGGCATTAGAGCGCGTGCTCTTGAATGACCCTAATAATGATTTAGTCCGCCTAGAGCTTGCCCGTGCCTACTACGCGCAAGGCGAGTATCAACGTGCTAAAGATGAATTCCTAGCGGTTAAGAAAAATCAACCACCAGCAGGTGTGGTGGCCACGATTAATGTGTACTTAGATGACATCAAGGCTAAAGACGCTTCATATAAAACAACTTACGGCATTTTTGTTGAATTGGGGATGGGTTACAACAATAACGTGAACGCGGCTACTGCTGTGAATAACATCATTCTTCCTTATGTTGGACCGGTAACTTTGGGTGCAAGTTCATTGCCACAAAAATCTGTCTTTGGTTACGACAGTATTGGTGCCAATGTCTCCATGCCAATTACCTCAGATGTCAGCGTGTTTGCCAATGCCAATACGAGTGCTCAACGTTACTCACAAACCAATGGCTACGACTTGAATGTTAGCAATGCGACAACCGGCGTCAAAGTCACCGATGGACCTAATACTTATAAGATCGCTGGTTTTGGCAGTATTGCTCAGATTGATCAAGTCCCAGTACCAAATACCTATGGTGGAGGCGGTGAGTTTGTCCGCCAATTAAGTGCAACAGACTCTGTCATGATCGCCGCAGGTAGCACTGTTTTGCAATATCCAAGTCAATTTAACGCCTACAACTCAAATTTAAATGTGGGAACAGTAGGTTATCGCAAGGCTTTTCCGGATCGGAAGTGGCAGCCCGTGATCGATGTATCTGCCAACATGGCACATCAAATTGATACCAGCAACCGTCCTGACCTCGGTAGACGCATTGCTGGTGGCGCATTACAGCTCAGTTTTTTACCTGCTGAAAAGGTAGGCGTCACGATTGGTGCAGGCTATGCGCAAAGCAAATACGATGCTAATGATCTGCTGTATCAAACCAACCGAACTGATAATTTGTTTTCAGGCAATGCTGTATTGCAATACAAGTTAACGAAAGAGTTGTCAGCCCGTATGGAAGTAACGTACTACAACAATCTATCGAATCTCAATTTATATGGTTACGAGCAATGGACGGGTGCCATCAAACTACGCTACGATTGGAACTCGAACTAAATGAATACTTCATTTGTCGGCAGGAGGGTGACGATGTTCCCCAATACTTTGCGATTGCTATCTAAGTCATTACTAGGGGCAATCATTTCAGTAATGATAATTGCCTCTGTACAGGCTCAGACGCCAGCAGAGGCAGGTAAAGTCTTGCTAGCCATTGGTGAAGTCAAAGTATCGCGTGGTGGCCAGACGATCCCGCTGACCAAAGGCGCAAGCCTACAGGCGGGAGACGGAGTGATTACTGGGGTTGCGAGCAATGCTCAGCTGCGTATGAGTGATGGCGCTGTGATTGCACTGCGCGCTCAATCAGAATTCAAGATCAATCAATACAACTTCAACGGCAAGACTGATGGCTCAGAAAAAGCAGAGTTGAGTCTTGTAAAGGGTGGGGTGAGGGCAGTTACTGGTGCGATTGGTCGTGAGAATAAAGACAACCTCAAAATCAATGCAGTAGTAGCAACCGTGGGCATTCGCGGAACTGGTTTCAACATCAATGTCTGTGAAGGTAATTGCTTTAACCCAGACAAAACCCCCGTAAAAGATGGTCTATATGCCGGTGTATTTGAAGGCAAGATCGTTGTCAAAAACGAAGCCTCAGTTGAAGCCGTAGGCGTGAACCAATATCTCTACGTTGCTGACAAAGACACTGCACCTAAATTCATACTAGCCCCACCAAACTTCCTGCCAGATCCATTAACAGGCCAGAAGTCCGCTAAACCCAAGGGCAGAAGTGAAGCCAGCACAGATATCCCCTCGCTAGCTGTTGCAGTGAGTGCCCCGGCAAAGGCTGCGGATGCAGCAGTATCAACACCCACAACAGCCTTGCCAACAGTGACAGGCGTTACGGTAACGCAGCCACCTGCATTGGCATCGGCAACTTCTGCATTTAATCCCTCGCAAATTTATAACGAGCCAAATCTAGGCGATGGTAAGCCTGTACTTGCCTCTTCGGGCTTTTCTTATTACCTGCAAAAAGCGGAGACATATCCAGGGGGCACTCCAGGTGTTGATGGATTACCGCCACACAGCATTCTTGCTAATTCAAACCCAACAAGTGGAGCGACGGTCTTAAATGCTATGAAGGCAACGCCCTCCGCTAGCTCTGGGCAGACTGCATATGTGACAGAAATCAGACTCTCGAATAGTTACTATGTTGATCCGCCTACCACTCCGCCAAGCCATGTTATTTATGCAATAGGAACCACCGCTCAACAGCTTGATGGCGGTAATCTTAACAATGTCGTTTCATGGGGTAGGTGGGGTAACGGGGATATTCTGCAAATTGCTGGATACAACAATGGCAACCCAGTTCCAATGCCTGCTGGCAACGGATTTCATTACATTGTTGGAGACAGAACTGATCCAACTACACTTGCAAACTATGTAGTTAATAATCCAGTGCTTTATTTCACTCTTTTGGGGGCTACCACCCCCACTGCAGTAGGTGCATCCCAAGGCGCCTGGTCAGTTACTGGTGGTGCCATGACAGCCAACTTTGCAAGTGCACAAATAAATGGCAATCTAGCCATGTTTAATACCCAGCCAGCCGGTTATGGGGTGTACAACATGACTTTTACGGGCGGCTTGAGCCCTAGCGCAGCCTCAAATACTATCTCTACCAATGTAACCAAACTAAGTGGCAGCCTTGGTATGTGTGTGGCTGGATGCGCTGGAAGCGGTAATGTCTCCTTTTATGGCGGTGGGGCAGTAACCCCTTCTGCTACCCCGGCTCAGGCTGCTGGCATGTCCTACAACTTCAACACTGGAGGCAATCTGGTGCAAGGGGTTGCAGTATTTAAAAGGTGATCAACTACTATAACTTATATAACCATAGTTATAGAACTAATATCAGCGTTGTGGCACTCTAAAGCAACACTTACAGTCAAGGCGTAAACAAGGGTTTTTCCCTTGTCAATTTTCTATTGAGAAAACGCTATGGCTGACGCAAATACATCCACATCACAACAATCGTTTGATGCGCAACATCTGGATAACATTACCTCTCTGCAACAGGCTGGTCCTGAAGCACCTGTTCAAGCTAGAGCAGATGCGCCAGTCGCAACGAATAACGTTGGACCGCAGGATGGCCCCAGTCTTCTCAATAACACAAGCAATCCAAACAACAGCGTCACCAATCAAATCGCTGCTGGCACTAATTCAGTATTAACAAATGGAACTCTAGCTACGGGCACTGCTGGATCTCTTAACAGTAACCCAAATTTAGTTGGCGCTGTAAATGGCGCAACAGGCCTTGGTTCTGCAGGCGTCAATCTTGCACCAACAGTATTGGCTGCAGGTGGCACAACGACTGATGGAGGAGGGCTTTCAGGAGGTAACGCGCCAGGAGTTACTAATTCGACTCAAGGTAGCTCATCAGTAACTACATCATCAGGCGGGGGTGCGCGTGCTGTCACTACTGCATCTGCAGGTAACGTAGCTGGTAATGGCACATCTACGACAGTAACGACTACAACTACCAATGCAGGGGTAACTCCAGCGGGCGGCGGTGATTCTGGCGCGCCAGCAACAACCCCAACCACAACTAGCCCAATACCAACTTCGGGAACAACAGCGCCAACAACGGCGGATAACGTGACTCTGGCTGGGGTTGATGGCGTTGGAACTCCTGTGCCGCCTAATACTTTGAATGATGGTTCTGGTACTCCTGTTATCGGAGCACCTACTTTAGAGGCACCCGTTGCAACAACTCTTGTGGAGTTGCCGGGAACCATTGATGAGACAACCACAACCTCTGGAATTAATCCTCTTGCACCATTGCCAATAGGTGATGTTGCTCAGATTCAGTACTTTGATCCGAGTCCGAATAATAAGCAGATTATTGCGATTACTATTAACTCATTAGTTGCCAGCAATGTTGACGGAAGTTCACTCTCGAATTCTGAATTGATTGCGCTAAAGACAGCGTTAACACCAAATCCAAGCAGTGAAGTTCTTGCGGAAAAAGTTTTTCTAGTTGACAAGATAGTCAGTGCGACGCCAGATCCTGTAACAAACCTTACGGGTAACTTCAATACTATAGACCTCAAGTTTGCTGTTCCTGATCAAACTTTTGATGCTTTATCAATGGGGCAGACATTAACAGTTACTTATAATGTTGTAGTAACAAATTCAGTATCGGGATTAGCATCTCAAGCCCAGCAATTTACGATGACGATCACGGGTACGAATGACTTGCCGATCATTAATTATGGATCCATTTCTACAAGCGGCGCCATTTCTGCGACTATTGAATCAGGTACTTTAATTCCGAATGCTACTTTTGCTGAAGTAGTTATAGATGGTCAGCCGGGTGATAACACAATCATTGACTCAGCTAGTGGCGAGATTCGCTTTGTTGATGTTGATCTGCTCAATACTCATACCGTGTCCCTGGCATTAGGCCCTTTAGGTCTGGATTCTAATAATGACCTAGTGCTAGTGCCTAGTCATGTTTCTTATTTAAGTTCAACCGGAACCGCATTCGATCTAGCAAGTTTATCTTCAACCGAAGTCGGTGCAATTAAATCCGCATTAATTGGAGTGTTTGCGTCACCAACGCTTACTTCTGATAGTACCGTAACATCAGCTGGTGGCACTGGTACAGGTTCAATCGCTTGGAGCTTTAATGCTCAAGATAACCAATTTGCATTTTTGGGTGAAGGTCAACAACTAAACCTTACCTATACTATTCAGGTTGATGACGGCAATGGTGGGGTTGCGACACAAGATGTGACGGTAACAATTGTTGGTTCCAATGATGCACCATTGATTTCTGCAAATACCGTTGACACTACTGCTGGGACAAGCATCTCTGGAACCAATCTCTCATTCATCGAGACAGTCACTGATGGGCAGCCAGATCCAACCGTATACGATGCAGCCACAGGTCATATCACCTTTACTGATGTAGACCTAACAAATACCCATGGCGCTTCCATCAGCATGGCCTCCTATGTCATCAAGGATGCCGGTGGAGATGTGATCACAGTAGACGTACCAGCGGAACTGGCGAATCTTTTAAAAGACGCCGGAAAATTAGATAGTACAAAAAGTGTAGATAGCACAGGAACAGGCACAGGAACCGTTGCATGGAACTTCAATACTCCAGCTCTTGACCCAGCCAATAACCAACAGTTTGATGATAGCCACTTTTCATTCCTGGCAAAGGATGAAACTCTTACTATCACCTACGATATTACTATTAATGATAACTATGGAGCTCAGGTTGTTCAGCCAGTTACCGTCACCATTAAGGGTACTAACGATGATCCGGTCATTACGAGCGATGTGCAAAAAGGTTCTGTTACTGAAGATGGCACGATTGTTGCTAGCGGCCAAGTAACCTCGACTGATGTAGATAACAACGCTACTGCGACCTATAGCGCGAATGCCACCA
>CANFOT010000020.1 GCA_947448625.1 Burkholderiaceae bacterium
GCGAAAACGCTCATCATGAAAGCGCGCGAACATTGGTTTACTTCATGAGAGGAAGTAGTGCATGGCAACAACAGTAAAAGTACTCGCTAAAGAATTAAAACGTACCGCGCCAGACCTTCTGGAGCAGTTGAAGGCGGCCGGTATCGAAAAAGGTTCTGAGGACGACAGCATTACCGAAAAGGACAAGACTGTCCTGCTTGAGCATTTGCAAAAAGAGCATGGCAGTGCGGATACGGGTAGTCGTAAGAAGATTACTTTAATCAAGCGCGAAAACTCAGAGATCCGCCAGGCAGACTCTGCTGGGCGCACTCGTACCGTGCAAGTTGAAGTTCGCAAAAAACGCGTGTTAGTTAAAGCGGGAGATAAAGCTCCTGAAGAGACTCCAGCTGAAGCGGTAAAAGAAGTTGCTCCTGCAGCTCCTGCCAAGCCTATTCTGTCTGCTGAAGAGTTAGAGAAACGCGCAGCTGAAGCTACACGTCAAGCTGAGTTATTGGCTCGTCAAGAGGCTGAAATGAAGGCGGCAGAAGATGCTCGCCAAAAAGAGGCTGCTGCTATAGCTGCCGCAAGCGCTGCAACTGTAGCCGAGCCTGTAGTGGAAAAGGCGGTTAAGTCTGTTGATGAGGAATCTGCTGCTGCAGAAGCTGTAACTAAGGCGGCCGATAAAAAAGCTCAAGCCGATAAGGCTGCAAAAGAAATTGCTGATGCCAATAAGGCGCAGTTAGCGGATATTACAAAACGTCGTGCCGCTGCAGAAGCTGAAGCTTTGGCCATTCGCGACATGATGAGTGCGCCAGCTCGTGTTCTCAAGGCACCAAGTGAAATTGCTGCCGAAGAGGCTAAAAAAGGCACTTTGCATAAACCTGCCAAGGTTGAAGGTGCTGACGATAAGAAAAAAGCGGTTGCTAAGGTTGGCGGTAAGACGATTAAGTCTGCAGAGACTTCATCTACTTGGCAAGAAGAAGGCGCCAAGAAACCAGGCGGCCTCAAGACTCGTGGTGACAGCTCTGGCGGTGTAGGTGGTTGGCGTTCAGGTGGTGGCAGAAGAAAGCAGCGTCAAATTGCTGAAGCCAACGTTGACACCAACTTCCAAGTCCCAACGGAACCAGTAGTGCGTGATGTTCACGTACCAGAAACCATTACTGTTGCTGAGTTAGCTCATGCAATGGCCGTGAAGAGTGCAGAAGTTATTAAGCTCTTGATGGGTATGGGTCAGATGGTGACAATTAATCAGATCTTAGATCAAGATACTGCAATGATCATCGTAGAAGAGATGGGTCACACTGCCCATGCTGCTAAGTTAGATGATCCAGATTTAGATCTAGGTATCGCTGGTCATGATGCAGAATTATTGCCACGTCCACCGGTGGTCACGGTAATGGGTCACGTTGACCACGGTAAAACATCTTTGCTCGATAAGATTCGTGCTGCTAAGGTTGCTACTGGCGAAGCCGGTGGTATTACTCAGCACATTGGCGCCTATCACGTTGAAACACCACGTGGCATGATTACCTTCCTGGATACTCCGGGTCACGAAGCCTTTACGGCAATGCGTGCTCGTGGTGCCAAGGCAACGGATATTGTGATCTTGGTTGTTGCGGCAGATGACGGTGTGATGCCGCAAACTAAAGAAGCGATTCACCACGCAGTAGCTGGTGGAGTTCCGATCGTTGTAGCGATCAATAAGATTGATAAACCAGAAGCCAATTTAGAGCGCGTTAAAACAGAGTTGGTTGCTGAGCAAGTGGTTCCAGAGGAATACGGTGGCGATGTGCCATTCATTGGCGTCTCCGCAAAAACGGGTGACGGTATTGATGCCTTGCTTGAAAACGTACTCTTGCAAGCTGAAATTCTGGAGCTTAAGGCAGCTAAAGATGCGCCTGCACAAGGTCTCGTTATTGAGGCGCGTTTAGATAAGGGTCGCGGCCCAGTTGCTACAGTGCTCGTTCAGTCTGGAACCCTCAAGCGTGGCGATATGTTGTTGGCTGGTTCAACCTACGGTCGTGTTCGTGCGATGTTGGATGAAAACGGCAAGCCATGTAATGAGGCTGGTCCATCCATTCCTGTGGAGATCCAAGGTTTATCTGAAGTGCCTGCAGCTGGTGAGTCAGTACAAGTGGTGCCTGATGAGCGTAAAGCTCGTGAGATCGCACTCTTCCGTCAGGGTAAGTTCCGTGATGTGAAGTTGGCTAAACAGCAGGCATTCAAGCTCGAAACCATGATGGAAAACATGGAAGAGGGTGCTATTGAAGCCAAGTTGTTGCCTCTGATCATTAAGGCTGACGTACAAGGTTCTCAAGAAGCTTTGTCACAGTCACTGCAAAAGTTATCAACTGCTGAGGTGAAGGTTCAAATCGTTCACGCAGCAGTGGGTGGCATTACTGAAACTGACGTGAACTTAGCAGTAGCTTCTAAAGCGGTCATTATTGGCTTTAACTCTCGTGCGGATGGTGCAGCACGTAAGTTGGCTGAGAACAATGGTGTGGATATTCGATATCACAACATTATTTATGACGCGGTGGATGAAGTGAAAGCAGCCTTGAGCGGTATGTTGACGCCAGATAAGAAAGAAGAAATCACCGGTATGGTGGAGATTCGTCAAGTCTTCTTGGTGTCTAAAGTTGGCGCAATTGCGGGTTGCTTGGTGCTTGACGGCATTATTAAGCGTAACTCTAGCGTACGCCTCTTACGTGACAACGTTGTGGTTTGGACTGGTGAGTTGGATTCTCTCAAGCGCTTTAAAGATGACGCAAAAGAAGTTCGCGCCGGCGTTGAGTGCGGTCTATCACTAAAAGGTTACAACGACATCAAAGAAGGCGATCAACTCGAAGTCTTTGAAGTTACCGAAGTTGCCAGAACCCTTTAAGAGCTGCTCAGCTAATGCATAAAACTAGCCCTCATCGTAACCAGCGTCTCGCCGATCAAATTCAGCGAGACCTGGCCGAGCTGATTCCTCGTGAATTGCGTAGCCCAAGCTTAGGTTTGATTACTTTACAAAGTATTGAACTGACGCCTGATTTGGCTCACGCAAAAGTCTTCTTTACCGTTTTGGGTGCAGAGCCCGCGGTTGCATTGAAGGCGCTACAGGATAAAGCGGGCTATTTGCACTCTTTATTGTTCAAGCGTTTGCATATTCATACTGTGCCAACACTCCATTTCCACTATGACAGCTCTGTTGAGCACGGCATTGAAATGTCGCGTTTAATCGATCAAGCGGTGGATAGTGATCGCAAAGACGAGAACGCGTAAATAGCCATGTCTGTACGTATCGATGGTGTTGTCTTGCTTGATAAACCTGCTGGCATGAGTTCGCAGGGTGCGGTCACGGCTGTGAAGCGCGCATTCAATGCAGAAAAAGCAGGGCATACCGGCACTCTAGATCCAATGGCTACTGGATTGCTGCCGATTTGTTTGGGTGAAGCAACGAAGTACTCTCAGGATTTATTGGAAGCTGATAAAACCTATATCGCTCAAGTGAAATTTGGTCAGCGTACTGATACTGGTGATGCGGAAGGTCTCATCATTGAAGAGCTGCCTTTACCTGCATTTTCAGATGATGCTGCTATTAAAGCCGCATTAGATGCATTGTTGCCAGTATTTACTGGTCCAATTAGTCAGATTCCACCAATGTATTCTGCGCTCAAGCGCGATGGTAAGCCTTTGTATGAATATGCCCGTGCTGGCGTTGAGTTGGAGCGCGCTCCACGAAACATTACGATTCATGCAATTCGCTGGACTCAGGTTAATTGGCCGGAAGCAACTTTAGAAGTGAGCTGCAGCAAAGGGACCTATATCCGCGTATTAGCAGAAGATATTGGTAAAGCTTTGGGTTGTGGCGCACATTTAGTAGGCTTGCGTCGCACTGAAGTGGGTCACTTAACACTTGAACAGTCTTTCACAATCGAGTCTATTCAAAAAGGCTTGCAAGATAGCTCTAGCTATATTCTGCCTGTAGATGCACTCTTGCAGACATTGCCGCATTTAACGGTAGATGAGCAACAAGCGAAGCGACTCGAGATGGGTCAGCGCGTTCCTCTGAATCTACCTTCCATAGAGGCTTTGGTGCGCATTTATCGCGCTACCGCTGCCCCACATAACTTTATTGGTACCGGCGATTGGCGCTCAGGTGTATTGCACCCGAAGCGTTTAATTTCCTCAGCACATTAATTCATTCACTTTAACTAACCCTATCATTAACTTTAGAAGCTTCACATGACTAAACGCGCACTTCGTAATATCGCCATCATCGCCCACGTTGACCACGGTAAAACTACTTTGGTTGACCAACTCTTGCGCCAATCTGGCACATTCCGTTCAAACGAAAAAATGACCGAACGCGTCATGGACTCAAATGACTTGGAAAAAGAGCGTGGCATTACTATTTTGTCCAAGAACTGTGCGGTTGAGTATGACGGTACACACATCAACATCGTTGACACACCAGGACACGCCGACTTCGGCGGTGAAGTAGAGCGTGTGCTCTCCATGGTTGATGGAGTTTTGCTTTTGGTTGACGCGGTTGAAGGCCCTATGCCACAAACTCGCTTCGTAACTAAAAAAGCTTTGGCTTTAGGTTTAAAGCCAATCGTGGTGATTAACAAAGTTGACCGTCCAGGTGCACGTTGCGACTACGTGATTAATGCTACTTTTGAATTGTTTGATAAGTTAGGCGCTACTGAGGAGCAGTTGGACTTCCCGGTGATCTACGCATCAGGCTTAAATGGCTACGCTGGTTTGACAGATGATGTTCGTGAAGGCGATATGCGTCCTTTATTCGACGCCGTGTTGAAAAACGTTCCAGTACGTGATGACAATCCAGAAGGTCCATTGCAATTGCAAATTACTTCGATTGAATACAGCACTTACGTTGGCAAGATTGGTGTTGGCCGTATTAACCGCGGTACTGTAAAGCCATTAATGGATGTGGTTTATATCGACGGACCTGAAGGCACTCCACGTAAAGGCCGCATCAACCAGGTCTTGAAATTCCGTGGCTTAGAGCGTGAGTTGGTAGACGAAGCTCAAGCCGGTGACATCGTATTGGTAAATGGTATTGAAGACCTAGCTATTGGAACAACAATCTGCGCCCCAGATGTTCCTGAAGCATTGCCAATGCTCAAGATTGATGAGCCTACTTTGACCATGAACTTCATGGTGAACACGAGCCCATTAGCTGGCCGTGAAGGTAAATTTGTTACTAGCCGTCAAATTCGCGAGCGCTTAGATCGCGAATTGAAATCCAACATGGCTTTGCGTGTAAAAGAAACTGACGATGACACCGTATTTGAAGTGTCAGGTCGTGGTGAATTGCACCTCACCATCTTGGTAGAAACTATGCGTCGCGAAGGTTACGAGTTGGCAGTTTCCCGACCACGTGTTGTGTTCCACGAAGTAGATGGCGTGAAGATGGAGCCGTACGAGAACTTAACCGTTGACCTGGAAGATACAACTCAAGGCTCCGTAATGGAAGATTTGGGTAAGCGCAAGGGTGAGCTGTTGGATATGGTGAGCGATGGTAAAGGTCGTACGCGCCTTGAGTACCGTATTCCTGCGCGTGGTTTGATCGGCTTCCAAGGCGATTTCATGACCATGACTCGCGGTAACGGTTTAATGAGTCACACATTTGATTCATATGCACCTGCAAAAGATGGCATCTTGGGTGAGCGTCATAACGGCGTATTGATTAGTCAAGATGATGGCGAAGCAGTTGCATACGCTTTGTGGAAATTGCAAGACCGCGGTCGTATGTTTGTGAGCCCTGGTGATCCTTTATATGAAGGCATGGTAATTGGTATTCATAGCCGTGATAATGACTTAGTTGTTAACCCAATTAAAGGTAAGCAATTAACCAACGTTCGCGCCTCTGGTACTGACGAAGCTGTTCGCTTAGTAACGCCAATCGCAATGAACCTCGAGTACGCTGTTGAATTTATTGATGATGATGAATTAGTTGAAGTAACGCCGAAGAGTATTCGTATTCGTAAGCGCTACCTCAAGGAGCATGAGCGTAAGAAGGCTTCACGCGATTAAGCCACTCCAAGCCGCATAACAAAAGTCACCTCCGGGTGGCTTTTGTTCTTCATTGAAATCCATACTCCAAAAATAATAGTAAAAATAGACCCTCATGCTGCCATCCATTGAACAACGCCTTGCCCAAGAGTTATCCGCTAAACCCGCTCAAGTAGCCGCTGCCATTGCTTTAATGGATGAGGGTGCAACCGTTCCCTTTATTGCCCGTTACCGTAAAGAGGCAACAGGTGGTTTGGATGACACGCAGCTACGTTTGCTGGAAGATCGCCTGGGGTATTTGCGGGAGTTGGAAGAGCGTCGTAAAGCGATTGTTGCTTCGATTGAAGAGCAGGGCAAGATGACGCCGGAGTTGCTTAAATCCATCATGCTGGCTGAGGATAAAACGCGCCTAGAAGATCTTTATCTCCCTTATAAGCTCAAACGTCGCACTAAGGCTCAAATTGCTTTAGAGGCTGGGTTGGAGCCTTTAGCGAATGATTTATTGGCCAATCCGATGTTGGATCCCGAAGCTGAAGCAGCTAAATATCTAAAAGATGCATTTACGTCCGATCAAGGCGAGAATCCTGGCGTAGTTGATGTCAAAGCAGCTCTTGAAGGCGCTCGGCAGATTTTGATGGAGCGCTTTGCTGAGGATGCTGGACTAGTACAGTCGCTCAGAACGTATTTACAAGAACATGGTGTCGTGGAATCCAAAGTCATTGCTGGTAAAGAGCTAGAGGGTGAAAAATTCGCTGATTACTTTGATTATTCCGAGCCTATCTCTGCGATTCCATCGCATCGCGCATTGGCCTTATTTAGAGGTCGCCGCGAACAAATGTTGATGGTTAACTTGCGCCTAGATACTGAAGAGGAAAAGCCGAAATGGGATGCGCCCCACAATCCGTGTGAATCCCGAATTGCTAATCAGTTCAAGATTAAAAATGAAGGCCGTCCAGCGGATCAATGGCTTTCAGAGACCGTGCGTTGGACCTGGCGCATTAAGTGCTCAATGCATTTGGAGTCTGAGCTCATGAGTGCTTTACGTGAACGTTCAGAGGCTGAAGCGATTAATGTTTTCGCTCGCAATCTCAAGGATTTATTGCTAGCTGCGCCTGCAGGCCCTAAGGTCACCATTGGCCTAGATCCTGGCATGAGAACGGGTGTAAAGGTTGCTGTAGTCGATGCGACCGGTAAGGTGGTGGATACCGATGTGATCTATCCGCACCAACCCAAGAATGATTGGGATGGCTCATTGCATACACTTGCAAGATTGGCTGAGAAGCACAAGGCGACCTTAATCTCAATCGGCAATGGAACCGCCTCGCGAGAGACTGATAAGTTGGCACAAGATTTAATCAAAGCGAAGCCAGAACTCAAGCTCACTAAAATTGTTGTTTCAGAAGCGGGAGCATCGGTTTACTCTGCATCCGAGTACGCTTCAAAAGAATTGCCGGGTATGGATGTGTCATTGCGTGGAGCGGTATCAATCGCCAGAAGATTGCAAGACCCTCTGGCAGAGTTGGTCAAGATTGATCCGAAGTCGATTGGCGTTGGTCAGTATCAGCACGATGTCATGCAGACTCAGCTAGCCAAGTCATTGGTGGCTGTTGTTGAGGATTGTGTGAACGCAGTAGGGGTAGATGTAAACACAGCTTCAGCGCCTTTGCTGGCAAGGGTTTCTGGCTTGAGTAGTACGGTTGCCGAGGGTATTGTGACTTACCGAGATAGCAATGGCGCCTTTCAGACGCGAGCAGATTTACGTAGCGTGCCACGCTTAGGTGAAAAGACCTTTGAGCAAGCCGCGGGTTTCTTGCGCATCATGAATGGCGCCGACCCACTGGATGCATCAGCAGTCCACCCAGAATCCTATCCTTTGGTAGAAAAGATTCTGAAAGACATCAAGAAGGGTGTGAAAGAAGTCATTGGGGACTCTGGAATACTCAAAGGACTCAATCCAGAAAAATATGCTGATGAGAAGTTTGGTGTGCCTACTGTCACCGACATCATTAAAGAATTAGAAAAGCCGGGCCGCGATCCGCGTCCGGAGTTCACAACAGCAACATTTAAAGATGGTGTCGAAAAAATCAGCGATCTCAAGGCGGATATGATCTTAGAGGGTGTTGTCACCAATGTGGCAGCCTTTGGCGCATTTGTGGATATTGGCGTTCACCAAGATGGCCTTGTTCACATCTCTGCTTTGGCCAATACCTTTGTTAAAGACCCGCACACGGTAGTAAAAGCAGGGCAGGTTGTTAAGGTAAAAGTGCTTGAAGTGGATGAAAAACGTAAACGGATTGCCCTAACGATGCGGCTCACTGATGAGGCTCCAAGAGTGAGTTCTGGCGATAAATCAGAACCAAGGGTTAATAGACCGGGTACCCCGCGATCTTCAGACAAAAGACCTCAAGAGGATCGACGTAGCGCCCCTCCAGTAAATAATGCGATGGCAGCAGCCTTTGGCAAATTAAAGAGGTAGATAAGTAGATAGGCAGGCAGGCAGGCGGGCAGGGGCTCATGCCCCTGTTTTTCTGTCATTAATCCATAATATATATTTCTATATAATTGGAAATATGAAAAATACAGATGCTATTTCTGCCTTTTTGGCCCTAGGGCAAGAGTCCCGACTCAATATCTTTCGTCTAATTGTTCAGCGCGGTGACATTGGTTTAACGCCAACTCAAATCATTGAGAAGTTGGGCATCCCCAATGCAACCTTAAGCTTTCATTTGAAAGAGTTGGTGCAGGCAAATCTGCTCTTGGTTGAGCGCCAAAGTCGAAACTTGATTTACCGGCCCAATGCCAATTTAGTAAATTCCCTAAGCGATTTCTTGTTAGAGAGTTGCTGCGGCGGCAAGTCCTGTATCTCTGAAAAAGCAACAAAGAAAGCAAGACTTGCATGAAGACTTACAACATTTTGTTTCTCTGTACGCATAATTCTGCTCGCTCGATATTAGGTGAGGCTTTAGCCTCAACTCACCCCAGCGGAAAGTTTATTGGCTACTCAGCAGGATCAACGCCAGGCACTAGCGTAAATCGGATTGCCGCTGATATTGCTGAGGAGTTAGGTATGGATCGCACACTACTCAAGTCGAAGAGCTGGAATGTGTTTGGTGAACCCAATGCACCGAAGATGGATTTCATTATTACGGTTTGTGATAATGCAGCAGGTGAGGCATGTCCTTTTTGGCCGGGCCAGCCTGCGACGGCGCACTGGGGCTTTCCGGATCCATCGCGAGTGCAGGGAACTGATATTGAAAAGAAGGCCGCTTTTATTGCCGTAATGAATGGCCTGCAGAAGCGACTTGATATCCTGGCCGCAATGCCGCTCGATAAATTAGATTCTATGAGCCTAAAGGAAGTGCATACAAAAGCATGAATACCCTAACTAAAAAACTCTCTTTTTTGGATCGTTACTTAACGGTATGGATCTTTGCAGCTATGGCGCTGGGTATTGGTCTAGGCTATGTATTTCCTGGGGTGGAGGGTTTAATTAATTCATTTCAAGTCGGGACGACAAATATTCCTATTGCCATAGGATTGATATTGATGATGTATCCGCCATTTGCAAAAGTGCGTTATGAAGATTTGCCTGACGTCTTCAAAGACAAACGCATCTTCCTTGTTTCTCTCTTAATGAATTGGGTGGTAGCACCAGCGCTCATGTTCTTTTTGGCAATCACTTTTGTGCCAGATCAGCCTGAATATATGGCTGGCCTCATTTTGATTGGTATAGCGCCTTGTATTGCAATGGTGATTGTCTGGAACGATATTGCGAAAGGTTCAACTGAGTACGCTGCTGGCTTAGTAGCGTTTAACGCTATCTTTCAAGTCCTTTTCTTTAGTGTGTATGCCTACTTCTTTCTAACTGTGCTACCACCGTACTTTGGCTTGGCATCTTCCAATGTCAGCGTGAGCATGAGTCAGATTGCGGGAACTGTATTTATTTACTTGGGTATCCCTTGTATTGCTGGAATTTTGACTCGAGTATGCATGCTTAAATATATTTCTAAGGAGCGCTACCACGAGCAATTTGTTCCTCGTATTGGTAAATTAACTTTAATCGCCTTGCTATTTACGATTGTGGTGATGTTTAGCTTAAAGGGTAAGTTGATCTTGAGCTTGCCAATGGATGTGCTGACGATTGCTATTCCATTGTTAGTGTTTTTCTTAATTATGTTTTTGCTGACGTTCTTTGTAACGGGCAAGATGGGGATAGATTACAAGCGCTGTTGCACTCTTTCCTTTACTGCATCTAGTAATAACTTTGAATTGGCGATTGCGGTGGCAATTGCAGTGTTTGGAATTAATTCAGGGGCAGCCTTTGCAGCCGTTATTGGCCCCCTAGTTGAGGTTCCAATAATGATTGGCTTAGTAACTGTAGCCCTCTGGTTTAAAGGGCGCCTCTTCGTAGGCGAGTAGAGGCTCTTAGGATCGGTATGGCCTAACAAGAGCTTCCAATCCAAAGGCGTCATTGGCGTGTCTGAGTGTGTCGATCGATTCTCGTAATTCTTTTAGCTCGCCGCACTTGAGCTTGCGTAGTTTTTTGCGATCCATGCCATAGGTATCCACGAGATAGCGCGCTCTTGACAGGCAAATCTGTAGACGAATGAGAACATACGCGGCAAAGATGGCAGGCGCGAATAAGAGCAGCAAAATACTCATTTAGTACCCCATAAAAAAGGCCGTCATTGAGACGGCCAATCGAAAATGAACCTAAGAATTAGCCTTAGTCATTACTTAATAAATAAAACCGGTTGCTTGGCCGCATTGCCCACCTTTTGAGCCACCGAACCCATAATGGCATCAATAATTCCAGTTCTACCTTTAGAGCCCATCACGATGAGATCAAATTTCTCTTTATTTGCTAGGGCAATGATTTCAGCGGCAACATTACCGCGCTTAATCACCATATTGTGTTTTACACCGGCAGTATCCAGTGCTTTTTGAGCAGGCTTGAGCTCTTTTTCGCTCACTTCTCTCAGATAGTCATCAATCACGCTATTGGCAACAAACTGTTTTACATGACCGAGACCAATGTCATCATGAATGCTGATCAATGTGACTGTGCACTTGCTGCGCAAGTTCTTGGCTAATTTCCCTACATATTTGGCTGCATTAATGGAGGATTTTGAGCCGTCAACTGGTAATAGTATTTTCATTTGTCCCTCTATTTTGTGGTGAATAAATTGCAACTTCTCACTACTAATTTACTATGAAAATCAGTATAAATCTATAAAAAATAAGTGATCTACACCCAGCCTCTTTTAAGGGTTTATTTTAAAAAGGCATCGTAAAAAGTTTTGATGATCAGAATAGTCACCAGGATAAAGAAACCCTTACGGATAAATGCATTGCCGTGTTTAATGGCGATACTTGTGCCAATTTGACCGCCAGCGAGATTGGCAATTGCCATCAAGACACCCAACTTCCAGTCAAAATAGCCGAGATATAGAAAGACGCAAAGTGCCCCGAAATTCGATGCGATATTAAGAAATTTTGCAGGTGCTGCCGAACGAAGAAAGTCAAACCCCAAGACTCGGGTATAGAACAGTTTGTAAAAGGCTCCGGCGCCAGGCCCTAGAAAGCCATCGTAAAACCCAATCACTCCCGCTCCAGCAGAGGCAATGGCTTTTTGTTTGCGGTGCTGGTGTTTGGGCGCATGAATTAATCCAGCATTGGATTTGATATTAAATATCAGCAGGGCCAATAGCAGGAATGGCAGTGCGCCACGCAGCCATTGAGTTGGTAATTGGGTTACTAAATACGCGCCAACTACAGATGCAGAGAAGGCGAATAGGGATGAAATAATGACCAGCCCCCAAGGGCTTTTATTCGCTCTGCTGTACTGAATAGCTGCGCCAATCGTGCCAACAATAGAGGCCAACTTGTTGACGGAGAGGAGGGTGGCAGGTGGAAATCCTGGCAAAACGGCAAATAGGGCTGGCACTTGAATCATGCCACCTCCGCCGATAATCGAATCTACCAAGCCAGCCATTAGGGCGCAGCTAATTAAAAGGCTGATATCGAATATAGAGAGTTCAAACATAGATTTAATTGGTCTTTATTGGGTGCCAGCCTATTTTAGAGGGCTTTATGGCATTCAAACTGATCGTCAATAAAATGAATGTCTCCATTGGGGGGTGGATAATCTACGGTATTAATTAATTGCAATAAATTCAGGGCTCATGAAAGTTAATTCCGAGGGGGTATCTTCATCGCGGGTATATTTGCCGGCGGGCCAGCCTTATGCGTGCCTACTAGAATTCTTTGTCAGTCAATTTCCGCATATTGAAGCTTCCGAGTGGGAGTCTCGATTTAGCGAGGGCCTCGTAATGACTGCTGAGGGTGAGCGGGTCGCGGCTAAGGATGCTTACCAACCCAATTCTCATCTGCTGTATTTCAGACGTTTAGCTCGCGAGCCAGAGATTCCATTTGAGGAAGTCATTCTTTATCAAGATGAACATATTTTAGTTGCCGATAAGCCCCATTTTTTACCTGTCACGCCAAGCGGGCTCTATTTGCAGCAAACGCTCCTAAACCGTTTACGAAGGACTACGGGCTTGCAGCATTTAAGCCCCTTACATCGGATTGACCGTGATACTGCTGGCTTGGTTGTCTTTTCAGTGCAAGCCCATGAGCGGGGTGCCTATCAGAATTTATTCAGAGACCGATTGGTAACAAAGGCGTATGAGGCAATTGCGCCATACGCCAAAGATCTGGGTGAGAGATTACCTATGACCTATCGCAGTCGTTTAGAAGAGTCCGAGCACTTCTTGCAGATGAAAGAGGTGGAGGGCGAGTTCAATACTGATACTCATATCGAACTACTCGAGGTGATGGGGTCTTGGGCCAAATATCGACTCACGCCAGGTAGCGGAAAAAAACACCAATTACGTTGCCATCTAAATTCTTTGGGCGTTCCCATTCAACATGATCAGATTTACCCCGTTTTAACCCCATATCAAGAGTATGACCTGGACTTTTCAAAGCCTTTACAGCTTTTGGCAAAGGAAATTGCATTTACAGATCCGATTACGGGTGAGGGCAGGGCATTTATTAGCCAGAGGCAATTAGCTTGAGTTTGCATATCGGTAAACTATTCTTACTAACCTTGATCGAGAAAATGCAGTGAAGCTATTCAAGTACCTATTCTGCTTATCTTTATGGATGTACGCTTCCATTTCTGTCGGCCAAACTACCTCGGTAGCAGTGGCCGCCAATATGAAAGAGGCTTTTACTGAAATTAATGCCGCATTTAAAGCAAGTGGTAAACCCGATTTGAGAATAGTCTACGGCTCCTCCGGAAACTTCACGACACAGATTCTGAATGGTGCTCCATACAAGCTCCTGATTTCTGCGGATGAGCATTTCCCCTTGGATTTGTATAGACAAGGAAAGACTTTAGACGCGGGCGCAGTCTATGCCATTGGAAAACTCGCACTACTTGCGAGCAATGCGTCTGGGATCAAACTGAAAAATGAAAAGACTGAACTTGTCAGTGTGCTGGCAAAAGCCAATAAGGTTGCCATTGCCAAGCCAGAATTAGCCCCTTATGGCAGGGCTGCGGTGGAATATTTAAAGGCTGCGGGTTTATGGGATTTGGTGAAAGATAAATTGGTCTTCGGTGACAACATTAGCGCGGCAACGATGTTTGTGGCTACTGGAGCAGCCGATATCGGTTTTACCGCATTATCGTTAGCGCAATCTCCGCAAATATCTAAAGAGACTAACTACATCCTTCTAGGCGACAAGTCTTATGAGCCCATTACGCAAAGAATGGTGGTCATCAAAGGCGCACCGCAAGAGGCCATCGACTTATATCAATTTATGCAATCGCAAAAGGCTAGGGATATTTTAGTTAAGTATGGATATGGTGTACCCAGGTAGGGTAGAAGTGGTGGGTTTAGGTCATTCTCTTGCCCTAGCAAAAATATCCTTTAAGTCTCCCCGATTTTCTTCTATCGCCAATCGCAATGCTTCGATTTCAAATGCCTCAGCTATTGGAGACTGATAAGCGTCCCCTAGTTCAATAATATAGGTCCATAGAATTTCATGGGACCAGCCTTTATCAAAAATATCGACGATTCTTTTCACAAGGCGCACCTACGCTTAGCTTTCTAGCGAAGTTTTCTGAGTTGGCTATTGAGTAGGTCTATTGCTTCAGCCCAGTTAGCATCTTTTAATAGCTCCTCTCTCAAAAAATCCTTTTGTCCTGGGGACCAAAAACTTTCCTCGGCTAATAGTATTTGCGGATCAAGGGGCGCATGCAGGGTAATAAATCGCATGATTGCATCGCAATCGGATGGTAGGCCAAGCTGTTCAAATAAATCTTGCAGAGGGTGAAATGCGGTATCCATATCCCCACACCTTTTTCCAGAACTTAGTCCTCATGTATACGCCAAAATAATTTCAATGGCAAGCCAAATAAGGCGGCATCTTATGATCTATGGCTAAAAATATTTTCATCAGCAGTTGAATTGCAGCTTAAAAAGAGTAGAGTGAATAAACGAGGTCAAGGTAACGCACCCTTTATTCAATCAGCAAGATGGAGCGTGAAATGGGAAATCTACAAATAGCGATACTAGTAGGTAGTTTGCGCAAAGAATCCATTAATAAGCAATTAGCCAATGCTATCGTGAAGATGGCTCCTACCAGTGTTGATTTTAAGTTCGTAGATATTGGAAATTTACCCCTTTATAACCAAGATGATGATGAGCATCAAGCGGAATCAGTTCGGAAGTTAAAGGCGGATATTCATCAATGCGATGCGGTCCTATTTATTACCCCTGAATACAACAGATCAATTCCCGGGGTGCTTAAAAATGCTTTAGATCATGGATCTAGGCCTTATGGACAAAATGCATGGGCGAAGAAGCCAACGGCCATTATTGGAATTTCACCAAGTCCTGTTGGTACTGCGATTGCTCAACAACATTTACGAGGTGTTTTAGCGGTATTGGACATGCCTACTTTATGTCAACCCGAGATGTTCTTGCAATTCAAGGATGGATTTTTTGACGGGGCCGGAAATATAAATGAGGGTAGTCGAAAATTTATAAAAAGTTGGATAGATCGATTCATCAATTGGGCATCCATTAACAAGGGAATTTAATTATTTTGCATACCGCGATCAATCCCAGCTTGAGGTCAAGAAATCATAAAAACGATCGAGAAGAGCTTTCCCGTATAGCAGTGGGAATTATGATGGTTCGTGGACTTGAGCCAGAATTTTCATTTCAAGTACGGGAGCAGTTAAACCAAATTAATGAGCCGGCCATTGACAACGATCCATCGATTGTGGATTTAAGAAGTCTGCCCTGGTGCTCAATAGACAATGATGATTCAAAAGATTTGGATCAACTCACTGTCACTAAAAAGGCCAATCATGGTGGCTGGAATCTTCTAGTGGCTATTGCGGATGTTGATGCCTTGGTTGGTAAAGATTCGCCAATAGATGAGCATGCCTTAATGAATACCCGCTCGGTCTATACGTCGGCAAGAGTATTTCCAATGCTGCCCCTGAAGTTGTCCAATAATCTGAGCTCCCTAAACCCCGGTCAAGATCGTTTAGCCCTTGTGTGTGAAATGCATTTCTCGGAAGAGGCTGTTCTAGAGAAGTCATTTATTTATAGGGCTTTAGTTCATAACCGAGCACAGCTGGCTTACGATGCGGTGTCAGATTGGCTGGAGGGCAAAGGAGATTTGCCCGCGCCTGCGCAAATAGTGGCTGGTATGGATGCGCAGCTCAGAAAACAAGATGCGCTTGCGCAGGTTCTCAGAGTAAAGCGCCATGAACATGGATCTTTGGAGTTTGATATTTTTCAACCTAGAGCCAGTTTTGATGGTGAAGCTATTTCTGAAATTAAACAGCAACCCCACAATCGGGCTCGCCAATTGATTGAGGAGTTCATGATCGCCACCAATGGCTGTACGTCACGGTTCCTTGGGGATGCAGGCATTTACTCGATTCGTAGGGTGGTGCGATCTCCTGAGAGGTGGTTGCGTATTGTTGCTTTGGCTCTAGAGCATGGCTATGTTTTGCCAGATCAGCCCAATGCACAGGCGCTTGAAAAGTTTCTGGCCAAGCAGCACCGCGAAGATCCAGTTAGATTTCCTGATTTGTCCTTGCAGATTGTGAAGTTAATGGGGTCGGGAGAATATATCGCTGAAAAACCATCCAAGGAGCCGATTGGCCATTTTGGTTTGGCGGTGAGCGACTATATGCACTCCACAGCACCTAACCGGCGATATCCAGACATCATTACATTGCGTCTAATCAAGTCAGTATTGGCTGGAAAGCCGCCCCCATATAGCGTCCAAGAGCTGAATTACTTAGCGCAACATTGCACATTGCAAGAAGATGCGGCTAGAAAGGTGGAGCGACAGCTACGTAAATCTGAAGCTGCTCTATTGCTAAAGCCTCGAATTGGGCAGAGTTTCGATGGGGTTGTTTCAGGAGTAAATGACAAGGGTACGTGGGTGCGGATTTTTGATCCCCCGGTTGAGGGTAAGTTAGTGCATAGCCTGGAGGATTTTCCGCTAGGCACACTATTGCGTGTGAAGTTAATTTATACCCATGTCCCGCTTGGCTTTATCGATTTTTCCCCAATATAAGCGGACAATTTTTTATTTGGATATTTTTCTGAAGAAGTTTCATAATGAAGTTACGGTTGATGGGTAATTTGTCTTAAGGTTGATAGCGCCTAACAAATGCAAAACGGAGGTAATGATGAGACATAGTCATACTGAAACATCTATTCACGCCAAACGTTCAGATCTAACCCCTAGAGAATTATTAATCGGAATCCTAGAGGACGAGGGCGATGTCCTTGGCTGGGAGGAGGATCTCTTGCTCTATGAGGCCTCAATGCGGCTCGATGGCTCTCAAGAGTTGGCGATGAGGATGGCTAGAATTGCCCTTAATGGCTTGCTAAGGGATGGCGTAGTAATTAGGGATGGAAGCTTAATTTGCCTGAAAGAGTAGCGTTTGCAAGATAGGATTGCCTCATGAAAGCTGTATTTCACGCAATGTTTGGCTCTCTACTGATTGCAATGATTTCTTCATTCTTTGTGGCCTCTCTGGTCACGCAGTATTGGTATGCCGGGGATGTTGTTGCCAGCGTGAAGTTGCTGGTGCTCCAGGGGTTCTTTTGGCTAATTCCGATTTTGGTGGTCACTGGGTTGCTAGGCCTATCTCTTGCAAAACATAGGCAGGGAAGAGTGATTGAGGGCAAGAAGAAGAGAATGCTCTGGATCTTGCTGATTTGCATTGCCATCTTATTTCCCACTGCCTATACATTGAGTAATATGGCTAAAAAAGGCGAGTTTGATCTGTTGTATTTCCTTGTTCAGACGGTTGAATATGTTTTCGACTTCATTGCTCTGGCTTTACTAGGTCTGAATTTTAGGGACGGCGTTCAATTGGTTGCTATACAAGCAGCGGCCCCAGGCGATAAGATCAACGAGTGATGCAAGCGGTGCAGCGGGAGAAAAATCAATGGCTTCAATTAATTTAAATGTTCAAGGAATTTCCTCGGCCTCTTGTATTCAGGTAATTACAAAGTCGCTGGAGTCTTTATCGGATATCAGCAGCATCCATGTTGACTGGGAGTCAGGTCGAGTGCAGGTGCTGAGGTTGAATACTGAATCGTCAGACATTATTCACTTGCTCAATCAGGCTGGCTACCATGCGAGTCTGGATTTGGACGAGCAGTAGCATCTAGATCTTCAATGTCACATTGGTAGGTGACTATGAGCTTAATCCCTTTCGAATGTTGGCAAGTTTAGTAGATCTTAGGTCGATTGCTAGATGGTGTACTGCACAAGCAGCTAGTGTCGATTTCTTTGCGGCGTCAATTAGCTTGTTATTTTTCGTAATCATTGCAGACTCTTCGGTTAGTTCACTTGCTTCAACCGCTAGCTTTGCAAAATCCTCTACTCTCGCCGCCTCTTCAAGTATTTCCTTGACGTTGTATTCCGTTAGAGTGGTGAGATTATTCAATCTCTCATTAACGACCACATAGGCTGTTCGTAAGTTATCTATTTCTCGAGTCATTGACACAATCCTGTCAAGCAGGTTTTGTGTGTAGGAATCGATCTCTTTTTCGGCCATTTTGAATACTCCTTCCCATAACTGTACTCTCCTAAATGATATTTTTGTTAATAAATACTATAATTAATGATGGTATGATTATCTAATATAAAAAATATAAGTCATTGATTATTAATGGATATTTTCATGGATACTATCTCTAAAGCTAATAAATTCTCTGCTATCAATTTACTTAAATACCTATTAAATTCATAAGTAAATGAATGTTTTAAAGGCTTTCGATGCATGAGCGCATGACTCTATATCGATTTCTCAGTGCCACTCATGATGTGGGTTCTACCTCTGGGCTTATTAGAACTTTGGTGTGGGTCTTAATTAAGTTAAGCAATAATTTATTTATAGCTTGATCTTGCTTAAGTTGGGAGTTGACCTGTACTCAGAAGGCGGATGCAACTATCAACAGCACTTGGGTCAAATAAAATACCTCACTGAGTCTCTAGTTCCTTCATTGCCACATCCATTCCTCGTGCAGGTCGATATGGCCTATGAGAAGAGATGGCTTCAAGCGCATCGGCTACAGCAATAATGCGGGCTCCGAGCACGATTTCTGCTCCCTTGAGGCCTTAGGGGGTATCCGGAGCCATCATAGCGCTCGTGGTGCTGGTGAACCATTTCTGCAACCGGCCAAGGAAAGGGAATGTCTTTGAGTATTTCATAACCAACTTGTGGATGAATTTTGATCATATCCATCTCCAGTGTTGAGAGCTTGGTGGGTTTAGTCAAAATTTCAATAGGAACCTGCATCTTCCCGATGTCATGTATGGAGGCAGCTAATTTGATTCCATTACAGGTATCTGGATCTAAGCCCATATCTTGCGCAATTGCTAAAGCAATTTTAGCCACCCGGTTTTGATGTCCCGCAGTGTAGGGATCTCTAGATTCGACAGTTGCCGCCAGGGCTGCAACCGATTTAACCATCACATCAAAACGCTTTTCTCGCTCAAGTAGTGCTTCATGGCCATAAGACAGTAATTGCGCCAGCTCATCTAGCTTTGAGGCCTCGTCTTCATCAAAAGCATTCGGTTCTGCACCATAAATTGTGAGAACTGCAAAAATAGACCCCAATTTAGTTTTTAAGGGTAGTGCAATGCTGGACTGGTAGCCATGTTTGATGGCCGCTTCTCGCCAGGGCAGCATGTCTGGGTTTGTTAAGAAATTTTGATTAACAATAACTCGACCTTCTCTGCCGGCGGTTCCAGTTGGCCCATGGCCAAAGACATCATCTGCCCAGGTAATTTTGATGCTTTCTAAATAATGGTCTTCACAGCCTGCTGAGATAGTAGGTTGAACTGTCTTTGCTGGATCCGACTCCAAGCTCCCAATCCAAGCCATTTTGTAGCCATGGTCAACAATGGAATCACATAGTTGCTTAAACAGTGATGATTCATCGGTAGCCGAAATAATGGCTTTATTGGCGCTGCGTAATAACTGATATGCCCGATTTACTTTGTAGCCTTCTTTCTCCAGCTCTTTGATAAATGTCATATCCTGGTAGAGCACCAAGATCCCGTTAATTTCACCGCTATTGTTTCGAGTGGGGATTTTGGATGTCAGGATCCAGCTTTTTCGGTTTCCTGAGCGAGTAAGCGCCTGCTCAAATGAAAGTATTGGCTCCCCATTTGCCATAAGAGTGCGATCGGTTTCGAGGTGATACTTTGCCTCCACCTTCGTCCAAGGCATATCAAATTCAGTTTTACCAATTATTCCCGTAGGGCTGCTGAACCCAGCGTCTTCAGCGAAGGCTTGATTGCAGTCGATAAATCGAGAATCCTTATCCTTCCAAAACATCCGAATTTGGAATGAGTTAACAATGCGATCTAAGAGTTCTTGATTTTTATCTAAACGATTCTCTGACGTCATCATTTTTCGCTCGGTTTGAAGTGGGTTAATACCATAGTAATTTGATTGCATTCCAATCTATGTACCCTAGAAAATCTGGAATTAAATTGCTCCAAAGTTTTTCCCATGGCGACACTTAAAGTATAGGTATTTTTCAAGTCACGCGGGTCAAATAGGGGGGGGCGGGTATTTAAGGTTAAAAGTCCCAATATAGGCTTTTTTATTGACTTTTGGAGGCGTATAGTTAACTAGTGCATCTAAGATGTTATGAAAAAGAAGGATACGGCATGCCCGATCAAACTTTAGACCCCTACACTCAGGATTTGTACGATAAGGTGGCGTCCTTGCGCAAGGAAGTGGCGAATTTACGTACAGCCTATTTGAGTGCCGATCGACAATTAAATGCGATGTCCCAACTGGCCGATAAAACTACTTCAGATGCAGTTAGAGAAACTATTGTGGCCGAAGAGTTTGTACGCTTAGCTTTAGAGTCTGCACAAGCCGCACACCAGGCAGCGAAAATTTTAGGTAATCCCGCATTGATTGAGGTAACTCATCATTGTTTAACTGTGTCACAAGAAGCTCTTGATTACGCATCAGCCTCTACTTCTATCAATGCTGATAGGCAGACTAAGGGCGGGAGTTGAAGGTGGTCGAGAAATGGCTTTTGGAGTACATAACCAGCTACCCTCATTTGTGAATTGATTGGAATTCTCGATGAAATTAATGAACCTTGCTTTGGCTATCATTATTCCTCTTGCTGTTGGGGCTCTCCAATACCAACTATGGCAATTTATTGATCCCTATGTATGGTTCCTCTTTTTCCCCACCGTTTTTTTCATGGCGAGGTTTACAGGATTTTGGGGTGGTATTGTTTCTACGGTAGTGAGCCTGTTATTGGTCTGGTATGTCTTTGTTCCCACGGAGTTTTCATGGAAAATCGACAATCTTCAAAATATATTCCCAATGCTTGTATTTTTGATCATGGGATATTTCTTCAGCGACTCTCAGCGGCGACTAATAGAATCGCGTGACAGCAGTCAACAGGACGCCAAGTTCATTGCAAAGCAAAGAGATGAGATTGCTGTTTTATATCAGCAGAACTTAGCATTAGATGAGATCAAGTTTTCACAACTAGCTAATTCGATTCCTCAGATTGTGTGGGTAACAACAGCATCTGGTGACAATATCTTTTTTAACGATGAGTGGTACGCATACACGGGGCTCAGTCCTGAGGAGAGCATGGGACATGGGTGGAATAAACCATTTCATCCTGAAGATCAAGGCATTGCCTGGGATGCCTGGCAGAACGCTGTAAAAAATAACGCTAGATATTCTTTAGAGTGCCGTTTGCGTAGGTCGGATGGCAAGTATCGCTGGTGGCTTATTCGAGGAATTCCGGCTTTTAACACCGACCATCAGATTGAAAAGTGGTTTGGTACTTGTACCGATATTCACGAGCTCAAATTAAGTCAAGAGGCGGAAAGGAATTCCCAGGCAAAGTTGCTGGCTGCGTTTAATAGTATGAATGCTGCTATGTTGATGGTGGATAAAAATGGCCTGATAACTAATCTGAATGATGCTTTCATTAAGTTCCATCGCTTGAAATTAAAAGAAGATTGCCCGTCAATGATCAGCGGTTATGAGTCAATCTTTGATGTGTTTGATGTTGATGGAAAAGTCACTGGTATTGCCGACTGGCCTGCAACCAAGGCCCTTAATGGCGAGTCAGGGGAAGGCATGGAATTAACCTTGAGCCCAAAGGGGTCGGGCGAGTCTTGGGTTGGTAGCTATAACTACGCTCCAATTCTTGGGTTTGGCGGTACTGTCAATGGTGCGGTTATCACAATCAGGGATATTACCGCCCAGAAGGCGGCTGAAAAAAGACTTAAAAATCTACTCCAAGAACAAACCAATATTTTAAATAGCGGTATTGCTGGTATAGCCAAAACTAAAGCGCATAAGTTTGAATGGGTTAATCAGCGTTTTGCTGAAAATTTTGGCTACAAGGTTGAGGAGCTCCTAGGTCAATCAAGTGAAATTCTCTATCCTGATACTGTGACCTATGATGATTTTGGACGTCAAATAGAGAGCGTTGATTTTGAAAAAATTTCCATCACTCAAAAAACTCTAGAGCTCAAACATAAGGATGGTTCACTGGGTTGGTATTTAACTGGCGGTGGCCCTATAGCCAAAGGTAGTGATGAGTCTATTTGGATATCATTTGATATTACGAATGACCTCAAGAATCAAGAATTATTGGGTGTTTATGCTAAGCGCCTTGAAAAGGCGATGGAAGATACTTTGTTGGTTTTATCAAAAGCGGTCGATATGCGCGATCCCTACACTGCTGGCCATCAGCAGCGAGTTGGATTACTTGCACAGGAAATTGCTAAAAAGTTGGGGCTTTCTCAAGCCGATGCGCATAATCTCAATCTGATTTCATTAATTCATGACATCAGCAAAATTGGTATTCCTGCAGAACTTTTATCAAAGCCAACTCGATTAACCCATATTGAGTATGAGCTCATCAAGACCCATGTCACCATTGGGTATGAAATTCTGAAAAATCTGAATTTCATGGTTCCCGTTGCAGAAATTGTTCGAGAGCATCATGAACGAATTGATGGCAGTGGCTACCCTCAAGGTCTGAAGGGCGATCAAATTCTGATGGAGGCTCGCATTATTGCTGTGGCTGATGTAGTTGAGGCGATGTCTGCACATAGGCCATATCGAGCTGCTTTAGGAATCGACGCCGCTTTGGCGGAAATCGAGCAGGGGCGTGGCACTAAATATGAGCCAAGGGTGGTGGATGCATGCCTGGAGTTATTTAGAAAGGATAACTATCAGATTCCACCGTCTGAAAGTCTCATATAGAATCACTTTTAGTAATGTGATTCTAATTTCAGCGCTTACTGAATTAGCTAAATATTCTTAAGGGGCTGTCAAAAGGTAGGCGATAGCGCCTACCTACAGATGGATTCTCCTTGGGGCATCCGGAGCAATCCACGAATGACAAAGGGTTCCCCGTGGCATAAAACTGCAGAACATTTGGGTAATCTGTAGACATCCTTCGAATACGGGATAATTAGGGATTCTGTATTCGTAGATATATTCAGGCTGTAAAAAACATGAGCAAGCCCCATCCATTCGTCGTGCAAAACGCATACACAGCGTGTGCAATTTCCGTACAGTTTCTGTGCAAATGACCAAAATTACACAAAGTGACCGACCTGAGAACCCTTTAAATAAAGGGGTCCAGAGGAAGCGATTAGCTGTTGCCCCAATGATGGA
>CANFOT010000021.1 GCA_947448625.1 Burkholderiaceae bacterium
AAGTCAACGTCCGCCCAGCCAGTAAAGCGGTTTTCAAGGTTCCAGGCGGATTCGCCATGACGAATAAGGACAAGTTGTTTCATAGAGCCATTCTATAATCCGGTGATGAACTTTCTCACGCAAATTGATAATTTAGCGCTTATCGCCCTTCTACTAGTTTCGGGCGTAGCGCTTTTCCTTCCCACATTATCTACGCTAATCAGCGGAAAAGGCTTATCGCCTACCGAAGCAACTATTTGGATGAATCGCCGTAAAGCAGCTGTTTTGGACCTGCGTCCAGAAGAGGCGTTTAAAGCGGGTCATTTGCCAGGCGCAAAGCATGCCCCAGCCAGCGAGATTGCCGCAAGGATTGAAAAGCTGAAGTTGGACCGTAAGAACCCCTTGATTTTGGTTTGCGAAACTGGTGCGAGCTCCCGTAAAGCGATTGCCGAAGTACAAAAACTGGGCTTTGCTGAAGTCGGCACTTTAGATGGCGGTGTTCAGGCTTGGCAGGCTGCAGCCCTGCCATTAGTCAAATAATTCAGCGAGCCCAGATATGTCACCAGTCACGATGTATAGCACTCAAGTTTGCCCCTACTGCGTTATGGCAGAGAAGCTTTTGCAGAAAAAAGGCGTTGCAAATCTAGAGAAGATTTTGATTGACCGAGATCCTGCTCAGCGCGAAATCATGATGACGCGTACGGGGCGTCGTACTGTGCCTCAAATTTATATTGGTGAAACCCATGTTGGCGGTTATGACGATCTGGTTGCCCTTGATCGTGCTGGCCAACTAGATCCACTATTAGCTTAAAAATTTACTCAGAAAGTTTCTTATGACTGAACAAACTACTTCTACCCCAGACGGCGTTGATAACTCAAAACAACCTGGTTTCCGCATTCAGCGGATTTATCTAAAAGATTTATCTTTAGAGCAACCAAATGCTCCACAAATTTTATTGGTTGCAGCAGAGCCACAAGTAGAGGTAGATGTAGATGTTGCAGTGAATCGCTTGAGTGATGAGATTTTTGAGGTTGCTTTAGTTTCAACGGTAACCGCTAAAGTTGAGGGTAAGGTGCTCTTTTTGGTTGAAGCAAAGCAAGCAGGTATTTTTGAATTTAACCATATCCCCCCAGAACAAATTGATCCAATGTTGGGTATTGCTTGCCCAACGATTCTGTACCCTTACTTACGCTCTAATATTGCTGACACCATTAGCCGCGCTGGATTCCAGCCGATTCATTTGAATGAGATCAATTTCCACGGCATGTATGAGCATCGCATCATGCAGGCTGCGCAAGCTGCTGCCCCAGAAAGTGATTCTGCAGATGAAAGCAAAATCATTCTTCCTCACTAAGCTTATTTAGTTAAAGCTCACAGATCATGAAAGTGACGCTGCTTGGAGCTGGTTCATGGGGTACTGCTATGGCTGCGCAGGCTGCGCGCCATCTTCAAGCTGGTGATGTTTGTTTGTGGTCACGAAGTGCTGAGCAGTTAGAGGGCATTCAGAAGGCGGGTCAAAACGCGGCATATTTACCTGGCGTTATTCTGCCCAAGGGATTGCAATTAGAACCTAGTTTTGAGCGAGCTGTTGCACGCCTTTCTGAAGATGATCTTCTGGTGATTGCTACCCCAATGTCGGGTTTATCGGAAACGGTGGCGCAGGTATTGCGCTGCGCCAAACACCCACTTAATATTGTTTGGTTATGCAAGGGCTTGGAGCCCAGCACTACCTTGCTGCCACATCAGGTGGTTGATCGTGAAGATCAGCTACATAACCATGGACTGCGGCATTCTTACGGTGCCTTATCAGGGCCGAGTTTCGCACAAGAAGTGGGCAATGGAATGCCTTGCGCATTAACTGTGGCTAGTAAATCAAGCACCTTGTGTGACATTGTTCAAGGCGCCTTCCATCACGGCAATATGCGTATATATGCCAGTGATGATTTGGTTGGAGTTGAATTAGGTGGCGCCATTAAAAACGTTTTAGCGATTGCGGCTGGTATTGGCGATGGCTTAGATCTTGGTTTGAATGCGCGTGCTGCGGTGTTAACGCGCGGTCTTGCGGAAATGATGCGTTTAGTAAAGGCTGCAGGCGGTCGGCCTGAAACCTGCATGGGATTGACTGGAGTGGGCGACTTGATTTTGACTGCCACTGGCGACCTCTCTCGCAATCGTCGAGTTGGCTTGGCGCTTGCCGCAGGAAAATCTTTACCTGAAATCTTGGGCAACTTAGGCCATGTTGCAGAAGGTGTTTTATGCGCTTCAGCCGTTGGTAATCTCGCTACGCGATTAGGGGTTGAGATGCCGATTACTGCAATGATGGGTGAAGTGTTATCTGGAAAACTCTCGCCGCATGAAGCTGTTAAAAAACTGATGGGGCGCGATCCCAAGGTCGAAGGTTAAGCATTCTAATTTCCGCCAAGTAATCCGTTTTGGCGCCACGCTTCATACACCACAATCGCTACCGTATTTGAGAGATTCAAGCTGCGACTGCTATCTTGCATTGCTAAGCGCATTTGATTGGGCGTTGGAATAGCGCTTCTGACTTCTTCTGTTATTCCTTTGGTCTCTGAGCCAAACACAAAGTAATCATCAGGCAAGTAATGGCCATCATGAAACTTCCCAGTCCCTTTGGTGGTCAATGCAAAAATACGTTCAGGTTTAGGTTGTTCATCTGCAATGAATTGCGCCCAGTTTTTATGTACCTTCACTTTGGCGAACTCGTGATAGTCCAGACCTGCTCTCCGAAGTTTGGCATCTTCCATTGGAAAACCCAGCGGCTCAATTAAATGTAATCTTGCGCCAGTGTTTGCGCATAGGCGAATAATATTGCCTGTATTGGGTGGAATTTCTGGTTCGAATAAAACAATATTAAACATGTGCTGATCTTTGTTTTAGCTTCTATGGGTTGGGCGCAGTGTTCTCAATAGCACCCAATTAATTACTCTAGATACGCCATTGTCCTTCAAGACGCGAGCGATTTCATTTAAGGTGGCCCCGCTGGTCATGACGTCATCAAATACGATGACGGTTCCAGAACCTAGAAGCCCTTTGTATTTTGGGTTGATGTAGAACATTTCCTGAATGGCGAGTTGGCGGTTGACGCGGTTTTCATTTGCCTGATGCTGATTGTGATGATGACGCAGCAAAATATGGGGATTTTTTCGCAGGGACTCACCACAATCAATACGCCTTGCTAATTCCCAGCTTTGATTAAATCCCCTATTGCACAGCTTGACCTGGCTCAGCGGTACTGGCAGTAAATAGTTTGCCTGTAGATTTTTTAGGCTATCCGTCATCAGTTGATTCCATGCTGACGCAAGCCCATGTGCGCAAGCAAGGCGACCTTGATATTTGAGTTGATGCAAAGCAGATTGCAGTCTACCGTCATAGCGATCGAGGCAGTAGGTTTCATCAAAGTAAGGGGGATTGCTTTTGCATTCCAGGCAGCGTTGTTCTGCAATCTCACTTTTCATTAGAGTGAGGCCGCATCGCTGACAACATTCATAATTTGATAGTTGTTCCGTGGCCAATAAGTTGGCGCAAGGAACACAGAGAATGTGCTTTTGAAATACCCCGCAAACAATACAAGCGCTGGGCAATAGGTGCGTACAAATTGCTTGGAAAATATTCTCTATTAGACGCATCGGCCGCTGAGTATACTGAGCCAATGACCCAATCAATCAGATGGCTTCAGGATGAAATTGCAGACCGTATGTTGCAGAAATTGGATATCGTGAAGCTGGAAGTAAAAGACGTCTTAGTCATACCTGATTTCCCTGGAGCACATGCCCCTTTTCTGACAAAACGTTTTCCTGGGGTTCGATTTCATAGTGCGCCAGATTGCGAGTTATCTAGTTTTGCTTTATTTAAGTTGAGGATGGTTCGTTTTTGGAATTCAAGAATGAAATCTACCCCTTTGATTTCTTTGAATGACTACAAGAAAACAGGTCGAATCAATCTTCCCGATAATTCGGTTGATTTGGTATTCAGCGTTTTGTTCATGCAGGATTTAGCCGACCCAAAGCATTTTTTGCAGGAGTGTTGGCGAGTTCTTAAAGAGGGGGGCTTACTCGCAGTGAGCTATTTGGGTCCCGACACCGCCAAAGAGTTGCGCTTAGATGGCCTAGCTCAGCAGTTGCCTTTGAAGGGCTTGGCTAGTCCTTGGGATATGCACGATATGGGGGATGCGCTGCTGGGCGAGCGTTTTTCTGACCCAGTGATGGATATGGAATTTTTGGGTCTGAACTATGAGTCCGATGTCGTTTTGCTGTCCGACGCAAGGGCCTTAAATTTACTTGAGTCCAAAGACCAAAATACTGCTTTTGGCGCGCCATTGCCTAAAAAACTCACCTTAGAAGTTGTTTATGGGCACGCGTGGGCTTTGGGTAAGCACCTTGCTAAGGCCCAGGATCATGTCGCCTATATTGATCCAAATCAAATTGGGCGCAAGACTAGGAGTGATTCTGCTTAAGTGTGAGTGCTTACTATCTTTTAAACCTTTATTAAGATTGACGCAAGCTAGGCTAGCCCGGTTTGTTGTTGAGCTTAATTAACCCTATAATCAGCGCTAGATGTTTTGGCTTGATACCGCATTTTTGGGCTATCTGGGGCTGTATTGCCACAGAAGTTCACGACAATAAACAGAGAATAAGATGAATTTATTTGGAAAAGTCACTAGGGCTTCGCTCTATTTAGTAGCAGCCTTCGGGACTGCATTTGCATATGCAGTTGAGGATATGCAGGGCGGCCCCGCTGTCATGCAGATGAATTTCACTGCCCCAGCAACCAAAATCATGCAAGAAATCCATTGGTTGCATTGGATGATGTTGGTGATTTGCGCGCTTATCTTTGTCGGCGTTTTTGGGGTGATGTTCTATTCCATCCTGAAGCACCGCAAGTCATTGGGAGCCAAATCTGCCTCATTTCATGAGAGCACCACTGTTGAGATTATTTGGACGGTGATTCCATTACTCATCGTGATTGGTATGGCTTTGCCAGCAACAAAAACTGTTGTAGCAATGAAAGACACGACTAACTCAGACATCACAATTAAGACCACTGGTTATCAGTGGAAATGGGGTTACGACTACATCAAAGGTGAGGGTGAAGGTATTAGCTTCTTATCTACCTTGTCTACTCCACGCGAAGCAATCAACAACTTGGCTCCAAAATCAAATACTTATTTGATGGAAGTCGATAACGAGATGGTTGTTCCTGTTGGTAAGAAGATTCGCATTATTACTACAGCGAATGACGTGATCCATTCGTGGACCATCCCTGCATTTGGTGTGAAGCAAGATGCGATCCCTGGCTTTGTACGTGACGCCTGGTTCCGTGCTGACAAGATCGGCGTTTACCGCGGTCAATGCTCCGAATTATGTGGAGCAGAGCATGCCTTTATGCCTATCGTGGTGAATGTAGTGTCACAGGATGACTACACCAAGTGGGTTGAGCAGAAGAAAAAAGAAATGGGTGCTGCTTCAGATGATCCATCCAAGGTTTACACATTGGATGAGCAAAAAGAGCGTGGCGCCAAGGTGTATGCAGCCAATTGCGCAGCATGCCACCAGCCTAACGGCAAGGGTGCTGGAGCATTCCCAGCGTTAGACGGCAGCAAGGTTGTTAATGGACCTAAAGAAGGCCAGTACAACATTTTGCTAAATGGTAAAAATGCAATGCCAAAGTGGGCTGGCGTGATTTCTGATGGCGATATTGCTGCAGTGATTACCTACACCCGTAATGCATGGGGTAATAAGACGGGTGAAGTGATTCAGACCCAAGACATTATTACTACCCGCGCGGGCAAGTAATTCATTTATTAATACAGATTAAATTAAACCGGAGTAATCCATGAGCACAGTCTCTACCACCCACGATCAAGCACATGAGCACGCACATGATGATCACACGCCACATGGCTGGCGTCGTTGGTTGTTCGCAACGAACCATAAAGATATCGGTACGATGTACTTGATCTTCTCCTTCATCAGCTTGTTAGCTGGTGGTGTGATGGCTTTGGGGATCCGCTTGGAATTGTTCCAACCAGGTTTGCAGTTCTTGCGTCCTGAGTTTTTTAATCAATTAACTACCATGCACGGTTTAGTGATGGTGTTCGGTGCGATCATGCCGGCTTTCGTAGGCTTTGCAAACTGGATGATTCCTTTGCAAATCGGCGCATCCGATATGGCCTTTGCTCGAATGAATAACTTTAGTTTCTGGATTCTTCCGGTAGCGGCTTGCTTATTGTTCGGTTCTTTCTTGGCTCCTGGCGGCGCGCCTGCTGGCGGCTGGACTTTGTATGCCCCATTGACTTCACAGATGGGCCCTGGTTTAGATATGGGTATTTTTGCACTTCACCTGTTGGGTGCTTCTTCCATCATGGGTTCGATCAATATCATCGTAACCATCTTGAATATGCGCGCCCCTGGCTTAACGTTGATGAAGATGCCAATGTTCTGCTGGACTTGGTTAATTACTGCTTATTTATTGATTGCCGTTATGCCTGTATTGGCCGGTGCAATTACGATGGTCCTCACAGACCGCCATTTTGGTACTTCCTTCTTCTCCGCGGTAGGCGGTGGTGACCCAATCATGTTCCAGCATATTTTCTGGTTCTTTGGCCACCCAGAGGTTTACATCATGATTCTCCCAGCGTTTGGAATCGTGAGCGAAATCATTCCTGCGTTCTCTAGAAAAACATTGTTTGGCTACAGCTCAATGGTTTATGCAACCGCATCTATTGCGATCTTGTCATTCATTGTTTGGGCTCACCATATGTTTGCAACCGGTATGCCTGTAACTGGCCAGCTGTTCTTCATGTATGCCACGATGTTGATTGCAGTTCCAACTGGCGTGAAGATTTTCAACTGGGTAGCAACGATGTGGAAAGGTTCGATGACATTCGAAACGCCAATGTTGTGGGCTGTTGGCTTTATTTTCGTATTCACAATGGGTGGTTTCACAGGCTTGATCTTGGCGATGGCTCCAATTGATATTGGTGTGCAAGATACCTATTACGTTGTAGCTCATTTCCACTACGTATTGGTCGCTGGTTCATTGTTTGCAATGTTTGCCGGTTTCTACTACTGGTGTCCAAAGTGGACTGGCTACATGGCTAGCGAAACTCGTGGCAAGATCCATTTTTGGGCTTCGATGATTTTCTTTAACATCACCTTCTTCCCAATGCACTTTTTGGGCTTAGCAGGTATGCCACGTCGTTATGCCGACTATCCAACTCAGTTTGCTGATTTCAATATGGTTGCCTCTATTGGCGCACTTGGATTTGGTCTGGCTCAGGTTTACTTCTTGGTTTTTGTTGTAATACCAGCCTACAACGGCAAAGGCGAAAAAGCGCCAATGAAGCCATGGGATGGTGCCAAAGGTTTGGAGTGGACTGTGCCATCACCAGCGCCACACCATACATTTGAAACTCCTCCTAGTGCTGAAGAGTTAAATGCCGCAGGAATTTAAAGCGGCCGCACAAAAATCCCAATCTGCTAGTAATCGCAGATTGGGTTTTATCCTTTTAAGCGTTGCTATTGTGTTCTTTATTGGCATTGTGATTAAGCGGGGCGTATTGAGTTAACACTCAAGCACTATTTATGCCTGCTATTGCCTCCATTAACCGCCAAATCTTGTTGAAGCTACTGATTGCCTCAGTAATGATGTTTGGTTTTGGTTATGCGTTGGTGCCGATGTACAAAGCCTTGTGTGAGGTTACTGGAATTAATGTGGTGACCAGTAAGAATGATTACGGTATTAGGGCGTATAGCCCTAATAAGGTAGGCAATACTCAAGTGGACTATTCACGAGTGGTAACAATTGAGTTTGATTCCAATAGCCGTGGTCCATTTACCTTCCGTCCAGTGAAGAATTACTTGGAAGTGCATCCTGGTGAGATGACTGAGATTGTGTATGAAGTCACTAATAATATGAATCGCCCTGTTGAGGCTCAAGCGATTCCGAGTTATGCGCCAAAAAGCGCAATGGAGTTTTTTACGAAATTAGAGTGTTTCTGTTTTCAGCAGCAAACCTTGGCGGCTCATGAAGTCAAAAAAATGCCAGTAGTGTTTGTGATTGATGCTGGATTGCCAGAGGATGTGAAAACAATCACTTTGTCGTACACCTTCTTTGAGTTGGGAGTTGGGCAACAGCCAGCAGGCTCAACAACCCCTAAATCGAAATCGGTGTCATGAGCAAGAAAAGTAGTTTTATACAATCCATGGTTGCCGTGTTGTGGGCTTTTTTGGGTGTGCGTAAAAAGTCAGGATTGCAGGAAGATGTAGCTTCATTAAGTTTTATCCACATTATTATTGCGGGAGTGCTTGGTGCCTTAATTTTTATGGGCATACTCCTCCTGATAGTTAAAGCAGTTGTGTCCCATTGATTATTTTTTGATTGAATAGAGAGAATAAGATGTCATCCAATTCAACCCCTTACTATTTTGTTCCTGGCTTATCTAGCCACCCAGCTAGAGCGGCCTTAGGTTTGCTAGCCTTTGGTGCCGGTATGTCTGGATGGGTAAATCATGCAGCCTGGGGTGCCCCAGTCACTGCGGTAGGCGTTCTCTGGGTTCTATTTGTGCTCTATAACTGGTTTGGCGACACGATTGCTGAGTCCAATGCCGGCAAGAACGGTGTGAACGTTGATATTTCTTATCGCTGGTCGATGGCTTGGTTCATCTTCTCTGAGATCATGTTCTTCGGTGCATTCTTTGCCGCCTTGTTTTATGCGCGCAATATTGCGATGCCTTGGATGGGTGATGTTGAGAGCAAATTACTCTGGCCTAATTTCATGGCAGTTTGGCCTAATGATGGTCCTGCAGGTTTAGTAGAGAAATTTACTACTATGGGTCCGTGGCCGATTCCAACGATCAATACTTTGCTGCTCTTGAGTTCTGGTGTGACGGTTACTTATGCTCATCATGCGCTCCGCGAAAATCATATGAAGCAGGCAATCATGGGCTTGGCTGCAACTGTTGGGCTAGGCTTTGTTTTCTTATGCTTCCAGGGTTACGAGTATTACCATGCTTACCATGCCTTGAACTTGAAGTTGACTTCAGGCGTTTACGGTTCCACATTCTTTATGTTGACGGGTTTCCATGGCTTCCACGTGTTCCTGGGCGGCTTGATGTTGGCAATTGTGCTGCGTCGTATGATTCGTGGTGACTTTACTGCTGACAATCATTTTGCGTTTGAAGGCGCCGCTTGGTATTGGCACTTTGTTGACGTTGTCTGGTTAGGCCTCTACATCGCTGTTTATTGGATGTAAGCAAATAAAAATCGGGGCGTTAAGCCCCGATTTGTTTTGGATTGCTGCTTTATGTTACTTAGTTTGTGCCTACTCGAATACCGGTAGCTTCAATATAGCCAAAGTAGTGAGCAATTAAGATGCCAAGAAATAGAAGTATTGAAAGTCCAATACGCAGCATGAGGGACTGAACCATTCTTGAGCTACCGCCCTTATCCTTCATCATGAAGTAGAGGGCTGAGCCTAAGCTTCCCACAATCATTAGCAATGCAACTGGAACAATCCATTTCATCTCAAAGCACTCCTGTGAAGATCTTTTCTAGCTTAATTACTAGTCGAATAGTCGCTACTTTATCAGCCCTGATGGTGATTTTGCTTGGCTGTGGCGCTGGTATTTGGCAGTTGAATCGAGCCGATCAAAAGATTCGCCTAGGTGAGTCCCTCGTTGCCAAGCTGCAAATGCCTATGCTAAATGCCAATACCGATAGTTTGACCTTAGAGCAGGCTACAGAGCGCCGAATAATTGCCCGTGGGCATTTTCTTGAGGATCAAGCCGTTTGGCTTGATAACCGCCCTCGCCCTATCCCGGAGGGTGGTGCTGGCAGTGTGGGGCAATCTGGATTTTATTTGATGATGCCCTTGAAATTGGATGGTCAGGAGACTGTATTGTGGGTAAATCGAGGATGGGCTCCCCGTAACAACGAAAATCGTATTCAGTTGCCTCCAGTCGAAACAAGCAATGAAGCTGTGACTATTGAGGGGGTTGCTTTTCCCCACCCTGGAAGGGTGTATGAGCTAGGACAAAAACAGGCTGTTGTCAGTAAGCCCCGGATAGAGCAAAATTTTGATTTAGCGCATGAAGCTCAAACTCGGAAGCAATTACCTTTCATCGTTCGAGAATCTGACTCGGCTAAGAAAGATGGTTTAGTCAGAAATTGGCCCTCCCCAACAAACGGTGTGGATCGCCATTATGCTTATGCCTTTCAGTGGTTTGCACTGGCCTTGTCAGGATTTTTATTTTGGCTCGTCAACGGGCTCATGAACTATCGGCGAGAGCTCGGTGTAAATGGAGATAGAGTGTGAGTAATAAAGAATTATTGATCCCAGCTTCGCAAACAGATGCATCAGCTATTGATGCGCAGACCCGTCGCGGCCGCCTGCAAATGCTTCTTTTACTTCTTGCTTGTGCTGCACCCGTAATAGCCTCCTATTTGGCATATTACGTATTTAAGCCAGAGGGTGGAAAGACGAATTTTGGAGCTTTGGTACAGCCCGTCCAAGACCTGAATCCTGCGTGGTTTGATATTCCCTTTCAAGGCAAATGGACCTTGTTGGTGGCTAGGCCTGCGGGAGAATGCGCTGTAAAAAATGAATCCTGTCTCGAGGCTTTATTTTTAATGCGCCAGCTACGCGTTGCTGTTGGACGCGAGAGCGATCGCGTGCAGTTAGTGTGGATCAATACTGACGGTAAGTCAGTAGATCCAGAGGTATTGCTGGCTTACGATCAAAAAACAGCAGGATTTCAGATTCTGACCTTGCCAGCCGACCCGAAGCTAAGGGCTGAGTTTGAGACTTGGCTTAATCGTGATGGCGCAGGCCAGAAGATTCAGTTGATTGATCCAAGTCCTGCCAAGATGATGGTCTTTCCAGTGACGAACTCCCCTAAAGAGTTTGGTAGCATTAAAAAAGATCTAGAAAAACTACTGCGCCTCAACCGTAAAGGTGAGCACTTGCAATGAGCAACCTATTGTTACTTGCAGAGTTGGGTTTAATCGCCATTGTCTTTGCAGGCCTGCCTTTGACATACCTCTGGACTAGGTCGGGCTATAACCTGTTCCAAAAATTGAATTGGGTTTTGGTCTTCATAACTTTTGACTTAATTGTGTTCGGCGCATTTACTCGTCTAACCGATTCTGGTCTGGGTTGCCCAGATTGGCCAGGCTGCTATGGCACATCCAACCCATGGCATGCTATTGGGGAAATACGGCTTGCCGAAGCCAATATGCCCACTGGGCCAGTCACAGTAATTAAGGCTTGGATTGAAATGATTCACCGTTATTTGGCGATGACGGTGGGTATTTTGATTTTGATTCAGGTGGGATTGGCTTGGAGCAAGTTAAAAAAACTTGGCAAGAAGCCTTTGCTGGGTAGCCTTAGTTTGTTGCTCTTAGTTTGCGTTCAAGGGGTATTTGGCGCTTGGACGGTGACGCTCAAATTACAACCCATCATTGTGAGCGTTCATTTAATGTTGGCTTTGGTATTGCTTGCTTGCTTAACTACCTATGCACAGCAGCAGTGGGAGGAACAATCCTCATCAGTTCTTCGCTTTCAAATTAAGCCACTGTCTGCAAAGTTACTCCTACTTGCCGCAGTCGCCTTATGCACTCAAATATTTTTGGGAGCATGGGTAAGTACAAATTACGCTGTATTGGCCTGTCCTGATTTTCCGACCTGCATGGGGTCTCTCTGGCCTGAAACAGCTTGGCAAGAAGGCTTTACTTTATGGCGTCAGTTGGGCCTCAACGCACAAGGTGAATCTATTACCCCTGTCGCTTTGCAAACGATTCATTGGGCCCATCGCATTTTTGCTTTGATTGCCTTAGCAAGTCTCGGTTTGTTAGGGATGGGCGCTCTCCAACTAAGCAATCCTGCAATGCCAGGCATGGGCCGTATTGCTAAGCTATTACTGAGCCTCTTAATTCTTCAGGCGCTGACAGGCATCTCCAATGTGGTCTTTCAGTGGCCATTGCTTGCAGCTTTAATGCATACCGCTGGTTCTGCTGCATTGGTTTTCTGTTTAGTTCGTCTTGCCCAATGGTCCTCTTGGAGTGCCCCGATTCATATTAGGATGGTTAAATCATCATGAGTAGCCCCACTTCCTCTGCCCCTGTAGCTATGCCACGTTGGCGTCAATACTGGGTTCTCACTAAGCCCCGCGTCACTCAGCTAGCAGTGTTCTGTGCCGTGATTGGTATGTTCTTGGCTACTCCTGGTATGGTTCCTTATCCAGTTCTAATTGGTGGCATTGTTGGTATTTGGTTGTTGGCAGGCGCAGCGTTTGCGATGAACTGTTTGATCGAGCAAGCAGTTGATGCCAAGATGAAACGCACCTCTTGGAGGCCCTCTGCAACTGGCGAGGTCACACCTTTTCACATCACTATTTTTTCCATTGTTCTCGGTGGCTTGGGAATGATTATTTTATGGAACTTTTGCAACCCATTAACCATGTGGCTTACTGTAGCAACCTTTGTTGGTTACGCTGTGATTTACACCTGGTTGCTTAAGCCTGCAACACCACAGAATATTGTGATTGGAGGCCTCTCTGGCGCAATGCCGCCGGCCTTAGGGTGGGCAGCGGTAACTAATACTTTATCGGCAGAGGCATGGCTCTTGGTCCTGATCATTTTTGTTTGGACTCCGCCACACTTTTGGGCGCTAGCCTTGTATCGCCGGGATGATTATGTGCAAAGTGGATTACCCATGTTGCCGGTCACACATGGAGAGCGCTTTACATTGCTCAACATTTTGCTCTATACCCTGATTTTGATTGCCGCGACTTTGCTCCCTTATATCTACGGCATGAGTGGGGTGGTGTACTTAATCTCTGCAATCATTTTGGGCTTGATGTTCCTTGCGTATGTAATTGCCTTGTTTGTTTCTTACAGCGATGAGTTGGCAAAAAAGACTTTCCGATTCTCAATTACATATTTGTCTCTGCTTTTTGCCGCGTTATTAATCGATCACTATTTCATTTAAGACGAATATGAACTTTTCTAAGCTGGGTTCCAGCATTTCCCGTTTGCTGATGCTCTCATTATTAGGTCTGGCTGTAGTTGCTTGTAGTCCAAAGCCCAGCTTTAAGAATGTGGATATTACAGGCAGCAAAGCATTTGGTACCGACTTTAGCTTGCTTGATTCCGATGGCAAGGTGAGAACGCTGGCTGACTTTAAAGGCAAGGCAGTGGTGATGTTTTTTGGTTATACCCAGTGCCCAGATATTTGCCCAACGACTCTCACTGAGATGCAACAGGTAATGACTTTGCTTGGCCCGCAGGCCGATAAGGTGCAGGTGTTGTTTGTGACGGTAGATCCCGCGCGAGATACCGCAGCAATACTAAAACAGTATGTACCGGCATTTGATTCACGTTTCTTGGGCTTGCGTCCAGCCGATGAGGCGGCTTTAGAGAAGGTGACCAAGGACTTTAAGATTTACTACAAAAAGGTGTCTGGTACGAGTCCTGGCTCATACACCATGGATCACACGGCAGGGAGCTACGCCTTTGATCCAGAGGGTCATTTGCGCCTTTATATCAAGCATGCGCAAGGTGCTGAGATCTTGGCGCAAGACTTGAAAGAATTGCTGAAATAGAAACTACGAGGTAAGAGAGGCTACTTAAGCAGCCTCTGTTTGCAGGAGGCCGCGCATCTTTTTGAGGGCGGCAGTTTCGATTTGACGAACGCGTTCTGCGGATATGCCATATTCACTGGCAAGATCATGTAATGTCTTTGTACCATTGCCATCGGCATCCATTGCCAGCCAACGTGATTGCACAATGTTGCGGCTACGCTCATCTAAAGCCATGAGCGCTTGATCCAATTGAGGACCATGTAATGCATCAGTCGCAGCAGCAGCCATCATCTCCGTAGGCTCTTGGCTGTTATCAGCTAGCCATTGAATTGGTGCGTAAGCAGATTCATCATCAGTGTCATCGCCCTCAAGTGCAACATCGCCACCGGCAAGGCGCATTTCCATCTCTTTAACATCAGAGCCCTTAACATCCAAAGCCTTAGCTAAAGCCTCAACCTCACTCGGTGTCAGAGCGGCTAAAGTGGGTTTATTGCTGCGCAAATTAAAGAACAACTTGCGTTGCGCTTTCGTTGTCGCCACTTTAACCAAGCGCCAATTCTTGAGAATGTACTCATGAATCTCCGCCTTAATCCAATGGATTGCATAAGATACTAAGCGTGCACCTTGGTTTGGGTCGTAGCGCTTGACAGCCTTCATCAAGCCGACATTGCCTTCTTGAATTAAGTCGGCATGGGGAATGCCATAACCTAGATACTGACGAGCAACAGACACCACTAAACGAAGATGCGAGAGAACTAAAGTTTTCGCAGCATCGACATTTTCAGTGCGACGAAATTCCTGCGCAAGGTGAAGTTCCTCTGCGGCGCTGAGCATCGGTACGCGATTAACGTACGAGATATAGGAGTCGAGAGTGCCAACCCCAAGGGAAGGCAGCATCGGAAAGGCAAGCGAAGCCGCAGCATTCTGCGCTGCTGGCAATGTTTGCCCGGCTTGCAATTGCGGTTTATATGCTTTCTTTTGAACCATTTTCTTTTTATATGTTTAGGTATTAATAGATGTCTATTTTAGCACTCTTGTCAAGAGAGTGCTAATAGTTTTTTACTTCTATAAGTCTATGATTTAATTGAATAATTCAGAAGAATATTGAGCTGCTGTGAAGGGGGCTAAATCATCAATTCCCTCGCCTTTGCCTAAGGCTAATACTGCTGGTTTTGACCCATTGTTGAGGGTGTGGGCGAGTGCACAAATCACACCTCCTTTAGCGGTACCATCCAATTTGGTCACAATTAGGGCGGAAAGCCCTAAGGCAGCATGAAAGGCCTTTACTTGGCTTAAACCGTTTTGACCGGTATTGCCATCAAGAACAAGCAAAGTCTGGTGAGGCGCCCCAGGAAGGGCCTTGCCGATCACCCTTTTGACTTTCTTCAACTCTTCCATGAGGTGGTCTTGAGTGGCTAGTCTTCCAGCGGTATCAATAATCAGAATATCGCTCTTGCGAGAAATCGCCGCATGAATGGCGTCGTGCGCTACCGCTGCAGCATCACCACTCTCTTGCATGATGACATCAACCTGATTTCGGCCACCCCATTCAAGAAGTTGGTTGCGTGCTGCTGCACGGAAAGTATCGCCAGCTGCCAGTAAGACAGATTTACCTTGCGACTGAAAGAGTTTGCAGAGCTTGCCGATAGTGGTGGTCTTGCCTGCACCATTGACACCAATCACTAGCCATACCTCAGGCATGGTCTTTTGCTCATGCACATATAAAGGATTGGGGTTGGGCTCCAGAGTTTTCAAGAGGCTTGCAACCTCTTGAATAAGCAGTTGCTTGAGGTCTTCTGGACTATTCGCCTTTTCTGATTTAGCGGCTTTACGAAGTTTGCTAATCAGTTGTTCAGTCGTAGGTAGGCCCACGTCGCTCAAAATGAGCGATTCTTCTAGGGCATCAAACCAGGCTTCATCAGTCTGATTCGATTTGAATAGGGATCCGAGGGTTTTACGTAGGCCGAACATAATCGATACAATTTAATCCTTGCATCTTATCAATTTAATTCTTGGGATAGGTGATCTTACAGATGCGCTCCACTTTATTGCATTTTTCTTTCTATTTGATGCTCTGCTGTCCCAGCGCTTGGGCAGCCACAGATGCAGGCCAAGCCAATACCCATGAGTTTCAGCTCTCCAATGGCCTTAAGTTGATTGTGCGCGAGGATCATCGGGCGCCTACGGTTGCACATATGGTTTGGTACCGCGCTGGCTCGATGGATGAGGTGAATGGTAAAACTGGGGTGGCCCATGTGTTGGAGCACATGATGTTTAAGGGCACTGACAAAGTAAAGTCAGGCGAATTCTCTCGTTTGGTTGCGGCAGTGGGTGGGCGAGAAAATGCTTTCACTTCTCGTGATTACACCGCATATTTTCAGCAGGTTGAAAAGTCTAAGTTAGATGAGGTAATCAAGCTTGAGGCGGATCGTATGTCCAACCTCAACTTTGATGATGCGGAGTTTTTGAAAGAAATTCAGGTCGTAATGGAAGAACGTCGTCTTCGTACTGAAGATAATCCCAGTAGCTTGTTAAATGAATCACTCATGGCTACTGCTTATATGAGTTCACCCTATCGTCATCCGGTAGTAGGGTGGATGAATGACCTCATCAATATGAAAGCTGTAGATGCACGTGATTGGTATCGCAGTTGGTACAAGCCAAATAATGCAACCGTAGTCATCGCAGGCGACGTTGACCCTAAAGCCATCTTGCAGTCAGTGGAAAAATACTATGGGGCTGCTGCCGCAAAAGAGTTGCCAGTTCGTAAACCGCAGATCGAGCCTCCACAAAAAGGCATTAAGCGGGCGCAAGTGAAGGCGCCTGCGGATAGTGCCCAACTGGCAATGGCATGGAAGGTGCCTAAGCTCCAAGTAGGCAAGTTAGATGATGATGAGCCTTATGCACTAGAGCTTTTGGCTGCAGTGCTGGATGGCTATGACAATGCCCGCTTGAACCGCACACTGGTGAAGCAAGAACGCGTAGTGAATGATGTGGGTGTCGGCTATGACATGATTGCTAGGGGTCCAGAACTATTTTTAATTAGCACCAGTATGGCTAAAGGTAAAACAGTCGAGCAGGCTGAGTGCAGTATTCGTAAGGTTCTAAAAGAAATTGCTGACAAGGGTGTTTTGGAATCTGAGTTGAAGCGCATCAAGGTGCGCATTTTGTCTGATCAAATCTATAAGCGTGACTCGATCTTTGGTCAGGCAATGGAAATAGGTAGTACGGAGATGGCTGGATTCTCTTGGCGAGATATTGATGTGATGCTAGAGAAGATGCAAACAATTACTCCCACACAAGTACAAGCTGTTGCAAAAAAATATTTGGTGGATGAGGGGTTGACTATTGCAGTGCTAGATCCGCAGGCACGTCAGTCTGGTGACAGTAAGCAGGGAGGCAATCGTGTTGCTCAATAAATTAATCAAGCAGGTCTCGCTTGCTATTGCATTGATGGCTGGATTGCTAGCATCTGCTCACGCAATATTGCCGATTGAAAAGCTAGACTCCTTCAAAGGCGCGCAAGCCTATCTAGTCCAAACCAAAGTGCTACCCATGGTCGATATTGAGATTAGTATTGATGCAGGCGATCGCTATGATCCAGGGTCTAAGAGTGGCTTAGCAACCGTGGCTGGCCAGCTGATGAATTATGGCGCTAAGTCTGAGAGGGGCTTTCTGAATGAAGCGCAGATTGCTGATGAGATTGCCGACTTAGGTGCAAATCTTGGCGTTTCTGTAAGCGGTGAGCGCGCTGTCATGCGTATTCGGACTTTGAGTCGAAAAGATTTACGTGATCGCGCTGTGCTATTGGCTTCAACGATGTTGAGCGCGCCCACTTATGATGCCAAAATCTTGACGCGCGAGAAGCAAAGAATGACTACTGCATTGCTAGAGTCGGAGACGAAGCCGGAATCTGTCTTGGATCGTCGTTTCAGAAAATCGGTTTATGGAAATTACCCATTAGCAAATTCACCAACGGTGCAAAGTATTGCCAATATTGGCGCGCTGGATCTGCAGCAGTTTCATAAGCAGTTTTATCGCGGCGATCGGATGATAGTCAGCATTGTGGGTGATGTGAGTAAAGCCGAAGCCACTGAAATTGTTCAGAGTTTATTGCAGAGGGTTCCTCAGTCTAGTGGCCCTGGGATCGCTCAATTGCCAGAATTTGAGCGTTCACCAATCGAGCCTTTGAGTCAGCGTGAAATTACTATCCCATTTGATTCTCAACAGGCCCATATCGCCATGGGAATGACCGCGGTTACTCGTAGTAATCCAGACTACTTCCCTTTATTAGTGGGGAACTATGTCTTGGGTGGCGGTGGCTTTGTATCGCGCCTCATGTCCGAGGTTCGTGAAAAGCGTGGACTCGCATATAGCGTTTTTAGTTACTTTGCTCCTGGTAAGGATGCGGGGATTTTTCAGGCTGGCTTACAAACTAAGAATGACCAGGCTGCTTTGGCACTGGAAGTCATGAGCAGCACTATTGCGCAATTCATTGCTGATGGGCCTACGCTATCTGAGCTCGATGCCGCTAAATCGAATTTGGTGAATGGCTACTCTTTGAGAATTGATAACAATCGCAAGTTGCTCGATAACGTCTCATCCATTGCTTGGAATGATTTACCTCTCGATACCATGGAGGTTTGGACTAAGCAGATTGAGGCGGTGAGCTTAGATCAAGTCAAGACAGCATTCCAAAAATACTTGGCCATGGACCGGATGAAAATTGTAGTTTTGGGGGCTAAAAATCAATAAGTCTGCAAGGCCGGGAATGCGTCCGGAGCTGCCTAAGAAAATTCGCATTATTGGCGGGGTATGGCGAAGCCGTTTACTGACTGTGCTGGATTTACCTGGTCTACGCCCTAGTACTGATCGCGTTCGTGAGACTTTATTTAATTGGCTCGGACAGGATTTGGCGGGTTTGAGTTGCTTAGATTTGTTTGCTGGTACTGGCGCCTTAGGTTTTGAGGCTGCTTCACGACATGCCAATTCAGTCACTCTATTGGAAAGAGAGAAGAGGGCTTATGCCAGCCTGTTGGCTAATTTTGCTCTACTGCAGTCCTCTCCTGCCCCTGGAGCAGTGAAGATTTTGCATAGAGATAGCCTAGAATTCTTAAGGCAACAGGCCGATCGCTCCAGTAATTTGATCTTTATAGACCCACCTTTTCAGGAAGAGGGTTTATTGAATCAGGCCCTGACAGAGGCTGCTCGCGTTTGTGATGACAGTGCAGGCGGGGGGATTTATGTGGAGTTTCCTGCCAGTCGCTCACGTGAGCAGATTGAGGCCCTAGTGCCGGACTGGCATTGTGGAAAGTACTTAGAGGCTGGTCAGGTAAAAGCTTGTCTATTTCGCTCTAGAAGGGGCTAAACTCTTGCCTGTAGCTGATAAAGCCTTAGGAGCGTTATGACTGTTGCTGTATACCCTGGAACATTTGATCCTTTTACTCGTGGTCACGAGGACTTAGTCCGTCGCGCCTCAAGTATTTTTGGTGAGCTAATTGTTGGTGTTGCTGATAGTCGTAGCAAGCGCCCTTTCTTCAATTTAGAAGAGCGCATTGAAATCGCTAAAGAAGTGCTTGGTCATTATTCCAACGTAAAGATTGTTGGCTTTACTGGCCTATTAAAGGACTTTGCCCGTGAACATAACGCGCGCGTTATTGTGCGTGGCTTGCGCGCCGTATCTGATTTTGAATATGAGTTTCAAATGGCTGGTATGAATCGCTATTTACTACCAGATGTAGAGACCTTATTTTTAACCCCCTCAGACCAATACCAGTTTATTTCTGGAACCTTTGTTCGTGAAATTGCTTCGATGGGTGGGGATGTCAGTAAATTTGTCTTCCCATCTGTAGAAAAGTGGCTGGTCAAAAAGATTGCAGCTGCCAATCAAAATAAAGAGTAAGGCTGGCAGTCAAACAAGATGGCTTTAATGATTACGGACGAATGCATCAATTGTGATGTGTGTGAGCCAGAATGCCCCAATGATGCAATCTATATGGGTCTAGAGATCTATGAGATTGATCCTAATAAGTGCACTGAATGTGTGGGTCACTATGATGCGCCACAGTGCCAGCAGGTCTGCCCGGTTGACTGTATTCCATTAAACCCTGAAGTTAAGGAGAGTCAGGATCAATTGATGATGAAGTATCAATTGTTAACGGCTGCTAAAAAAGCACTAGCTACTAAGTAGCGCTCTCTAATGAGAGTTCGTATACGTCTTAATTTGTTTTTGAATGTAACTCCAGCATTGCCGCTTGAGTATCACCCTTCATAAATAACCCAAGAATCTGTAAGCCATCTTCAATGCTGGCATCAACCTGTCTTTGCTCCGCCTGCAAAGGTCTTCTTAGTACGTAGTCGGCCACATCCATGACGCGTGCACCTTTTGCAGCAAGGTCACGTGGGTGACCGATTCCAAGGCGCAAGCGCCAGTAATCTGGCGTTCCTAGATGGCCTTGGATATCTTTTAAGCCGTTATGCCCGCCAGTGCCGCCGCCTAGCTTGATGCGTGCGGTGCCTGGCTTGAGATCAAGCTCATCCTGAACAACCAATACATCTTTGGGTTCAATCTTATGAAAGCGACATAAGGCGCCTACTGCTTGACCACTGAGGTTCATGTAGGTGGTTGGTTTGAGTAAGAAGAGATCTTCACCTTCCCATTTAGACTTTGCCACTTTCCCATGAAAGCGTTTTTCCGTTTCAAAACGGACGTTTAATTGTTTGGCAAGAGCGTCGACAAACCAAAAGCCGGCATTGTGCCGATCTTCTACGTGTTCATCGCCTGGATTGCCAAGGCCAACAATTAATTTAGTCATGATTAGTGCTTAAGGATAAAAGCATTTCCATAAAAAAGAAAACCCGCTTGGTAGCGGGCTTTCTCTGTCGCAAGGATGGGGCTTAAATAATTAAGCTTTATCTTTTGCGGCATCTGCAGCAGGAGCCGCAGCAGCAGGAGCTGCTTCAGTATCAGCAGACTTCACTGCTGGGATACGTGCATTAGCTAATACTGGGTTTTCTTGCTCAACATGCAATACCAATGTAACGCCTTTTGGTAATGCGATGTCTTTGGCATGAATGCCATGACCAACTTCAATTTTGTTCAGATCCACTTCAATGAACTCTGGCAAGTCTGATGGCAAGCAAGAAACTTCCAATTCAGTTGAGATGTGGCTAATGACAGCGCCTTGCAATTTCACTGCAGCTGAAGTGTCAGCATTGATGAAGTGCAATGGAACGCGCATATGAACTTTTTCAGTCGCAGAAACGCGCTGGAAGTCGATGTGCAGAACCAAAGGCTTAAATGGGTGCATCTGGTAATCGCGCAACAACACTTTTTGTGCTTTTCCGCCGATTTCGAGATCGAGAATAGATGAGTGGAATGCTTCCTTGCGAAGAGCATGGAATAGTGCGTTGTGATCCAACTCAATTACAGTTGCGGCATCTGCACCGCCATAGATAATGCCCGGAGTTTTACCGGAGTTGCGCAGACGGCGGCTCGCACCCGTTCCCTGTACGCTTCTTTCAAAGGCTACTACTTTCATATTCAATTCCTAAAATAAAGGTTAATTTCCGTTCGCGACCAAACAGAAAAGCCTTTGATTATATCGTGGGAATAAGAGTTTTTGCCTAGAATGCCCTAAAAACTGCCAAAAACAGGGTAGAAACGCTATTTTTGGCTTATTCAGCGAACATCGACATCACTGAATCACCCTTACTAATGCGGGAAAGGGTTTCAGCCAGGATGGGGGCAACGCTCAGTTGACGAATTTTCGCCACTTTTAATGCTTCTGCAGTTAATGGGATTGTGTCAGTAACGACTAATTCATCCAGTTCGGAGGCGGCAATGCGGGCTACGGCACCGCCAGAGAGTACGGCATGGGTGCAGTAGGCAGTAACACCCTTGGCACCACGCTCTTTAAGAGCCTCAGCAGCTTTACAGAGGGTTCCGCCGGTATCAATGATGTCATCCATGATCACGCAGTGACGGCCCTCTACTTCGCCAATTAAGTGCATTACTTCTGACACGTTGGCTTTAGGGCGGCGTTTATCAATAATTGCTAAATCTGTGCCTAATTGCTTAGCCATTGCACGGGCGCGAACAACGCCACCAATGTCTGGCGAAACAATGAGAAGGTCTTTCTGGGTCTTCTGAGCCTGAAGATCAGCAAGTAATACAGGGGATGAGTAGATGTTGTCTACTGGAATATCAAAGAAGCCCTGAATTTGGTCAGCATGAAGATCCATGGTTAAAACGCGCTCAACGCCAGCAACAGACTGGAGCATGTTCGCAACGATTCTGGCAGAGATAGCGACCCGGGCGGAGCGTGGGCGACGATCTTGTCTGGCGTAACCGAAGTAAGGGATCACTGCGGTTATACGGCTTGCTGATGCTCGTTTGAGAGCATCAATCATGATCATGAGCTCCATCAAACTATCATTTGTTGGAGCACAAGTTGACTGGATAACTACGACATTCTTGCCGCGGACATTTTCTTGAATTTCTACCTGAATTTCACCATCAGAGAAACGGCCTACAAATGCTTTTCCCATCGGGAGCTTGAGCTCTTTGGCTACTGCATGGGCCAAAACCGGATTTGCATTGCCTGTGAAAAGAGTCAGTAAATCAGCGTTCATTGGGGCGGACATAAGTGGTTTTGGATTTTTGGTAAGGGTCGAATGGATGTCTTTTGGTCGTATCTACAGTTTTTGGCAGGGGAAGAAGGATTCGAACCTTCGCATGCTGGAATCAAAATCCAGTGCCTTAACCAGCTTGGCGATTCCCCTACAGCT
>CANFOT010000022.1 GCA_947448625.1 Burkholderiaceae bacterium
CGCGCAGTTGAAGGTGCGAGAGCGCAGGCGGAGATTGCGCAGTTTCAGTTAGAGGGCGCATATCTTTCTTTGACAGCTAATATTGTCACCGGCGCTGTACGTGAAGCAGCCTTGAGAGCGCAGATGCAAGCTACGGAAGAAATTCTGAAGGCGCAAACCAATTTAGCGGAAGTTACAGAGAAGCAATTGGCTATTGGAACGGTGTCTAGAGTCGATGTGACATCACAAAGAACTTTGGTGTCTAACTCGCAGGTCGATTTATTTACCTATGAACGCAATCTTTCATTTGCGCGCAATCAGTTGGCGGTATTGGTGGGTGAGTTACCTAGTAATGCCAATATCACCCAGTTTGATTTGAAGTCTTTGCATTTGCCAGAAAAGCTGCCACTCTCCGTGCCATCGAGTTTGGTACGTCAGCGTCCTGACGTCCGTGCAGCAGAGGCGCAACTCAAGGCCACCAATGCTTTGGTGGGTGTAGCTACTGCAAATTTATTGCCGCAATTTAATATCACGGGAGCGATTGGTTCTGCAGCATTAACAAGCTCAGCCTTGTTTGGACCAAATGCTACTTTATGGTCTATTGCTGGGGGCATCTTTCAGCCGCTCTTTCAGGGCGGGCAGTTACTGGCTCAACGCCGTGGCGCCATAGCTAATTACGAACAAGCGGTTTATCAATATCAAGCAACCGTGCTTAAAGCCTTTCAAGAGGTTGCGGATGCCTTGCGTGCTCTAGAGACTGGCGCTCAAGCGTTGAAGTCTGCATCCGATGCAGAGCGCTACGCTTACGAGACTTTAGACCTAGTGCAGCAGCAATATAAGCTGGGAACCGCAAGTTACTTAGCCGTTCTCTATTATCAAAATCAATACCAAATTGCTAAAGTCAAGTCGGTGTCTGCACAAGCAACTCGGTTCTCTGATACGGCAGCATTATTTGCAGCACTAGGGGGTGGTTGGTGGAATCGTACTGGCCCAGCTTTTCAACCAAAAGCTATAGCGAACAAAGATCAAAATGAAACTTCTGGAAACAATTAAAACCAAAGTGACTGCTGCAGCATTTGCCTTGTGGGCTTGGATGCTTGCGAAGGCAGTAGAGTGGAAGCTTCGCGAGAAACTCATTGCACTTTGGGCAAAAGTAAAAGGCTTGTGGGTAGGTTTGCGTGAACGCTACATGCGCAGCAAGGCCTACGCTAAGCTGCAGTCTATGACTACCTTGGGTCGACGTATGACCATTATGTTGTGCGGTGTATTTTTATTACTCGGCTTGATCTTTGGATTTAACCAGCTCAAGACTTTCATGATCAAGAATTTCATTGCTGGCATGGGTTTGCCGCCAGCAACGGTTTCTACAATGGTGATAGAAACGACAGCATGGCAGCCCAAGCTCTCCAGCGTTGGCAATGTGCGCGCCTACAGAGGCGTTGATCTCAGCACTGAAATTGGTGGCCTGGTTCAGACCGTACCCATTAAATCTGGTATGGATGTGAAGGAGGGCGACTTACTCATTAAATTGAATGATGCCTCTGATGTTGCGCAGCTCAATTCATTAAAAGCGCTGGCAGATTTGGCTAAAGTAATTAATGAGCGTGATAGACAGCAGTTAGCGATTCAGGCGATCAGTAAAAATGTATTTGATACCAGTAAAGCGGATGCGAAGTCCAAGCAGGCTCAGGTAGAGCAACAAACGGCTCTGGTTGCTAAGAAGAATTTGAAAGCCCCCTTTAGTGGGCGCGTTGGTATTGTGATGATTAATCCTGGTCAGTTCGTTAATCCAGGCGATAAGTTGCTCACCCTCCAAACCTTAGACCCTATTTTTGTGGATTTTAATCTCCCACAAAGTAATGCTGAGCAGATCCAGGTCGATCAAGAAATCGTGGTGACGACAGATGCATTTAAGGATGCTAGCTTTACCGGAAAAATTACTGCAGTGAGCCCTAAGGTAGACACCAATACGCGCAATATTCAGATTGAAGCCCAGTTAGCCAATCCGGATAAAAAGATTTTGCCGGGCATGTTTGCCAATGTAAGCATCAAGCTGGGCGATGAAGTGAAGATGCTCACTTTGCCCCAGACGGCTGTCACCTACAACCCCTACGGCTCAACAGTCTTTATTGCTAAGCCAACAGGTAAGAGGGATAAGCAGGGCAAGCCTGCGCTTGAAGCCCAGCAAGTCTTTGTGACCACGGGGCCGACACGTGGCGATCAAGTCGCGATTCTCAAAGGTGTTGAAGAGGGGGCGACGGTTGTCACTAGCGGTCAGCTCAAGCTGAAGAATGGCACTCCACTAATTGTGAATAACAAAGTGCAGCCTTCAAATTCACCAAACCCACAGCCACAGGAATAAGTCCTAAATGAATTGGACTGACATATTTATCCGCAGACCGGTGCTTTCACTGGTAGTAAGTGCTTTGGTCTTGGTTTTTGGTTTGAAGGCCGTTGGATCCTTGCCGGTCAATCAATATCCGCAAACACAAAATGCGATCGTTACGATTACGACTGCTTACTATGGTGCTGATCCAGAGACTATTGCAGGATTTATTACGCAGCCATTAGAGACTGCGATTGCCCAGTCTCAAGGCATCGACTATTTGTCGTCTATGAGCGTGAGCGGTCTTTCTACTATTACCGCTACTCTTAAGCTCAATTACGACTCCAATGCGGCATTAACGCAGATTCAGACGCAGATTAGCTCGGTCAAGAATCAATTGCCACCACAAGCCCAGCAGCCTGTTTTGACTGTACAAATAGGCCAGTCGACCGCAGCTATGTATATGGGTTTTTATAGCGATGACATTCCAAACAATGCGATTACCGATTATTTATTACGAGTCGTTAAGCCAAAACTAGATTCTATCGATGGTGTGCAGAATGCCGAGATTACTGGCGGTAGAAAATTTGCTTTACGAGCTTGGCTCGATCGCGAGAAGATGGCCGGCCTTGGTGTGGGTGCTGATGATGTCTATAGCGCCATGTCTGCTAATAACTACTTATCTGCAGTGGGTAGCACTAAGGGTGACATGGTAGCTGTGGACTTGGTTGCTGGTACTGACCTGCATACCCTTGATGAGTTCCGCAAGTTAGTCATCAAAAAAGATGGCATCAATATTGTGTATTTGGATCAAGTGGCAACAGTGAGTATGGGCTCCGAGGACTACAACACCAATGTAGCGTTCAGCGGCAAGAAATCCGTATTTATTGCTATCAAGGTAGCGCCTCAAGCCAATTTACTCGATGTTGCTGAGCGTGTTCGTGCAGCAGTGCCAGATATTCAGAAGCAGTTGCCAACCGGCATGTCGGGCAAGGTAGTTTATGACTCCACTAAGTTCATTACTACTTCGATTGATGAGGTGGTGGCTACCCTGCTAGAAGCGTTGTTAATTGTGACAGTAGTGATCTACTTATTCTTGGGAAGCGCACGTGCTGTTGCAGTGCCAGTGATTGCGATGCCACTTTCTTTAATTGGCACCTTCTTCTTGATGCAGGTTCTAGGTTACTCGATTAATTTGCTAACACTGCTTGCCTTGGTTCTGGCGATTGGCTTGGTGGTCGACGATGCCATTATTGTGGTTGAGAACGTTGACCGCCATATGAAGGAAGGTAAATCTCCATTAGAGGCCTCTCTAATCGCTGCGCGTGAGTTGGGCGGACCTATCTTGGCAATGACCATCGTGTTGATTGCGGTATATATTCCAATCGGTTTTCAGGGTGGATTGACGGGTGCGCTCTTTACAGAGTTTGCCTTTACCTTGGCAAGCGCAGTAGCGGTTTCAGGATTGATTGCCTTAACACTTTCACCGATGATGTGTTCGCGAATCTTTACCGAAGAGCAAGAGGCATCTCCTTTTGTGCAAAAGATTGACCGCATTTTTGAAAAGGTTCATCACAGCTATCAAAGCACTTTACGTGAGCTCTTGAGTACTTGGCAGGTGATCATTGTGATGGGGGTGATTTTGCTGGGCGGAGTTGCTTATCTTTACGCTACTGCACGCGCTGAATTGGCGCCAACAGAAGACCAAGGTATTGTTTTGATGCAGGCTTCAGGCCCACCTAACAGTACGGTCAATCAAATGCAAACCTATGCTGATCAGATTTATCAAATATCAGCAGCAGAGCCTGAGTACGAGCAGATGTTCCAGATTACTAGTCCAACTAGTAGCTTTGGTGGTGTGTTGCTGAAGGATTGGGACCAGCGCAGTCGTAATGCCACGAAATTTCAAGAAGATATGCAGAATAAGTGGAATGTGATCGCTGGTGCTCGCGTAGCCGCTTTTCAGTTTCCAGCTTTGCCTGGTGCACAGGGTTTGCCTGTTCAAGTGGTAATCAATACTACTGAGTCTTATGAGCAACTCAATGAAGTATCGCAAGCCGTTTTAGATAAAGCCCGTCGCAGCGGTAACTTCTTTTTTGTAGATTCCGATTTGAAGATTGATAAGCCACAAGATGTTTTAGAAATTGATCGTGAAAAAGTGGCTGCACTGGGCATGACTCAGCAGCAAGTGGGTAGCGCACTCTCGGCTGCCTTAGGTGGCGGTTACGTCAATTACTTCTCCGTCGCCGGTCGTTCCTATCGGGTTATTCCACAAGTCAAGCAAGTAGATCGTTTAAATCCAGATCAGATCTTGGATTACTACATACGCACTCCAAGCGGACAGATGATTCAGGCGCGGACGATTGCAAGCATTAAGCAAAAGGTAGTTCCGCAATCTATCAATCACTTTCAGCAGTTGAACTCAGCAACAATCTCTGGTGTGAGTACGCCATTTATTTCTCAAGCAGATTTGTTGGAGTTTATGCGCCAGACCCTGAAAGAAGTCGCGCCGAATGGTTACACCATGGACTACGCTGGTCCATCCCGACAGTTCATGGCAGAGTCTGGTGGCTTCTTGGTGACTATGTTCTTTGCGATCTTGATCGTATTCCTCGTCTTGGCCGCACAGTTTGAAAGTTTCCGCGATCCAATCGTGATTTTGGTATCAGTGCCACTTGCTTTGTTTGGCGCACTCATCTTTATCAATCTCGGATTTACAACCCTCAATGTGTATACCCAGGTTGGTCTTGTTACCCTGATGGGGCTTATTAGTAAGCACGGTATTTTGATTGTTGAGTTTGCCAATGAGCTGCAAGAAGCTGGTCGCAGCAAGTTAGACGCCATCGTAGAGGCAAGTAGCGTACGTTTACGTCCTATCTTGATGACAACTGCGGCAATGGTGTTGGGCGTAGTGCCACTAGTTATTGCCTCCGGTGCTGGCGCTGCCGGCCGTCAATCCATGGGCATCGTGATCTTTACTGGCCTCTCGATTGGTACGCTGTTCACGCTATTTGTTGTACCGGCCATGTATTTGTTCATTGGCGCTGATCATCATCAGAAGAAATTCAAGCAACAGTAATTTATTTACTAAGACGGCAAAGAAAAAGGGTGAACCGAGTTCACCCTTTTCGAGTTAGACCCCTAAATTCTTAGGGGCTGGGTACTCAGACCTACTTCACGATATTGAGCTCTTTTTCTGCCACCGCGCTATATTGAGTCTCTACTTCTATACGCCTCATCCATAAATCGATGTTGTGTAAAGATGGGCGTGGCCCAGTTTGATCTGGGAAGGTTTGATTTAACAGAATCCATCGGCTTACACAGAGTGCCAGTGGGATATCTCCAATGTTGAAAGAGTCCCCTGAGCAATACGGATGGATTGCTAATTGCTGGTCTAGCAATACAAGTAATGCATTGGTGTCTTGGTACGACTTTCGAATGGCCTCATAGTTGCGCTCATTTTCGGGTGTGCGAGTTAGCCCTAGAAATGCAGTGCGTAAGGTTGGCCACATGGTGCCTACTTGCCAGTCCATCCACTTCTCAGATTGATATTGGGCACCAACATCAACTGGAAAACGTTTTGCTTGATCATACTGGCCGCGAAGATAGCGCAGGATGGTATTAGATTCCCAAAGCACAAGATCGCCATCTTCTAGGGTGGGCACTAAACCGTTAGGATTGAGTGCTAAGAATTCTGGGGTGCGATTTTTCCCAAAATGTAAGCCGGCATCAATGCGCTCAAAATCTTGACCTTCTTTTAATCCCAATTCTGCAAGACACCATAAAACTTTTTGCACATTGATAGAACTTTTTCTTCCCCATAAGCGCATCATGAGAATTCCTATTTTGATATTTTTAGAATAGCGAATCTAAACCCATAAATTTGCTGTGTGCAAATATCAGGGGTTGAGTTTCGGAGTTATGCTTCAGATGAAGTACCTTAGCAACGATGATGTTATGGTCTCCGCCGGTATGAACCGAAACGGTTTCACATTCAAAGTAAGCTGCACATCCGTCAATTTGGGTAAGTCCACTGGCCGCTATCCTGTGTGGAATGCTGGCAAACTGATTTTCTTTGACGGTAGCAAAGTGCATTGCCATCGCCTCTTGCGAACGCTCGAGCACATGAATCAGTTGTTTGTGACCCACTTCAAAATTGGGCATTAGGCGAGAGTGCTTCTTTAGGCTCCACAGAATGAGTGGTGGCTCTAAAGATACGGTATTGAAGGAGCTGATGGTGATGCCATGGCTATTCCGATCAGAATCCAGGCAGGTGATGACTGTGACCCCGGTTGCGAAAGAGCCAAAACCTTTTCGGAGTTCTTGTGAGGTAAATGGCGCCATCTTGCTTGGCTTACTTTACCGCTTCAGGCGCGTCAGCAGGAATGGTTGTGCCTGGAATTGGGATCAGGACTTCATTCTCTTCGGCTTTAACGCATTTAAAGCGATATTCCTTGGCAGCCTTGGATAGGAAGCTTGCGCCTTGGTAGAAATCGTTCTTACAAGCCGTGTTGGCAAAATCCATTACATCTTGTGGTGCTGCACTGGAGGTAATTAGGCGCATATTGCCCATAGACATATTAATTTGGCTTGATGAGCAGCCAACTAAGGCCAGGCCAGAAATCGTAGTTAATAGTAGAATTTTTTTCATGGAAACCCCCATAATCAGCAATGCTCGTTAGGATAAACCTATTACGTATTTGCTGTGGAGAATGCGGTGCTTTTAAAAGGAAGAGACATGTTTAAGGCTATTTTAGTAAAGAAGGATGATCAGGGCTATCGTGCTGAGCTTTCTCAGGTCGATGAGGCTAGCCTGCCTGAGGGGGATGTCAGGGTAAAGGTGCTCTACTCCACGCTGAATTACAAGGATGGTTTAGCTATTACTGGCAAGGGCCCAGTAGTCCGTAGTTTTCCCATGGTTCCAGGGATTGATTTTGCGGGCGAGGTTTTGGAGAGCGCCAGCCCAGAATTTAAGGCTGGCGACATGGTGTTGCTGAATGGCTGGGGTGTTGGTGAGGGCCATTGGGGTGGTCTAGCGCAGCAAGCACGCGTAAAGTCAGAGTGGCTGATTCCTTTACCAAAGGGATTTACTGCTAAGCAGGCCCTAGCTATTGGTACTGCTGGCTACACAGCAATGTTGTGTGTGATGGCCCTGCAAAAGCATGGTTTGCAACCGAGCGATGGCGAAGTGTTGGTAACTGGTGCTGCTGGAGGTGTCGGTAGCTTTGCTATTACGCTTTTGAGCAAGTTGGGCTTTACGGTGGTTGCAAGTACGGGCCGTATGTCTGAAGTTAATTATCTGAAAAATTTGGGTGCTAGCAAAGTAATTGATCGCGTTGCATTATCAGCTCCTGGTAAGCCTTTGGCAAAAGAGCATTGGGCAGCAGTGGTCGATAGTGTCGGTAGTCATACATTGGCTAATGCCTGTGCACAAACTAAAAGTGATGGCGCTGTTGCCGCTTGTGGCCTTGCCCAGGGAATGGACTTTCCATCGACAGTTGCACCATTTATTTTGCGCGGTGTGACTCTGTACGGAATTAATAGTGTGACTGTGCCGAAAGCAAAACGCATTGCTGCTTACGAGCAGCTAAGTAAGTTGGTCGATCTCAAAACTTTAGAAGAGATCTCTCACGAAATTAGTCTAGAGGATTCTTTAAAGTACGCCGCAGAACTGATGGCTGGAAATGTTCGCGGTCGTTTAATTGTGGATGTAAATAAATAATGTTTACTGTGCTGCTTGAGGTTTACGAGCTTTCAGCTTTTCCCAAACCTCAAGCTTGTCAGAGTTAGAAAGTTCAGACCAGTCTGCAATCTCAGATAGTGTGCGATAGCAGCCACGGCAAAAACCATTTTCAGGGTTAATGTCGCACCAGTTGATGCAGGGTGATGGAACTGTTGTCAAACCAAACCTAGCCTAGAATAGAAACAGATGAATACCAAAAATCAATCCAGCGATCTTAGTCCTATCCATTATCCATTAGCAGATGCATTGCCGGAAGTGGGCGGCTCAATCGAGGTAGCGCCTGGCGTTCGTTGGCTGAGGATGCGCCTGCCATTTGCCTTGGATCACATTAATTTGTGGCTACTGCGTGATCAGTTTGAGGGCGTTCAAGGCTGGACAATTGTGGATTGCGGTATTGCCAACGAAGAGACAAAAGTAGCTTGGGATCAGATCTTTTCTACTCAACTAGAAGGGCTGCCAGTGCTAAGGGTGATCGTTACCCACATGCATCCAGACCATGTGGGGCTCTCACAATGGCTCTGCGAAAAATGGAATGTCTCATTATGGATTTCCATGACAGATTATTTGACGGCGCAATGGCTTAGTCATAAAGAGGGTGGGGCTGCCGTTGGCGCGCGTGCTGGTGGCGGTGGTTCTGCAGATCATTTTCAGAAGCATGGTTTAAGTGCACCAGAAGATTTAGAAAAAATTCGTGCTCGCTCGAATTACTACAGCAATATGGTTCCAGGTGTGCCCAGGCAATATCGCCGCATCATTGATGGCGAAACGATTTTAATTGGTGGACATGATTGGCAAGTAATCATGGGATTTGGTCATGCGCCTGAGCATGCTTCACTATTTTGCAAAGACCTAGGCGTATTGATTTCTGGTGACATGTTGTTGCCGCGAATCTCAACCAACGTCAGTGTTTACGACGCCGATCCAGATGCGGATCCTCTAGGCCTCTATCTCAGTTCGTTGGATCGATACCTTCCATTGCCTGATGACACTTTGGTGCTGCCATCACATGGCAAGCCATTTACAGGAATGAAGCCCCGGATTGATCAGCTGAAGTTACATCATGATGAGCGCTTAGCGGAAACGCTTAGTGCATGTGAAAAACCGGCAACTGCTCGTGAGATAGTGCCGGTTTTATTTAAGCGTGAATTAGATATTCATCAAATGACGTTTGCCATGGGTGAGGCTATCGCTCATCTGAATTACCTACTTCGTCGAGGAAAGTTGAGTCGCCAGCTTTGCGACGACGGCGTGTTGCGGTTTTGCGTGGTTTAGAAGTCTTATTCCCAGAGTCTTCGGGGGATCCGCCGCTAGCAGCCGCAGCAGTTGCTGAAACAGCATCTCCAAAGGATTTGAGCGCCATCATAGTGGCATGCTGCACTTCTAGACCCTGAATGGTGGACTTCAAGATATTGAGGTTGAGGTTAAGCCAGTTTTCAACGCTTTTAAGGTCTTTGATGCGCTTTTCAAGCTCATCCGTATCAAGCCCTGGAAAAGCTGATCCAAAACCTCCTGCCGCCTTAGAGGCGTCTGTGGTGAAGGGAAATTGGCCTGGGGTTTGTCCAGCTGCCCCTTGACCCCACATGGTTTTCATCATTTCAAGGCTTTGATTGAATTCGGGGATAGTTCCAAACATAGAGGGGCTCCGGGTCAGATAAAAGTGGCTTATTGCCAATACAATAAGAGATTCTAGAGATTAATCCCGGTTAAGCAATGCAATCTAATGGTTTATCCCAGCCCTACACCCGTGGTCAGGCACTTCCCGAGCTACTAAAGCAGCGCATTCTGATTTTGGATGGCGCCATGGGCACCATGATTCAGCAATATAAATTGACTGAAGCGGATTACCGTGGTCTGCCTTCCAACACCCGCTTTGAAGATCATCCTGGTGACATTAAGGGAAATAATGAACTCTTAGTGCTCACACAGCCTCAAATCATCAGCAAGATCCATGAGCAGTATCTTGATGCAGGCGCAGACATTATTGAGACCAACACTTTTGGTGCCACCTCTGTTGCTCAAGAGGATTACAAGATGGCTGGCTTGGCGCGTGAGATGAATGTGATATCCGCGCAATTGGCTCGCGCTGCTTGTGAAAAATACTCCACACCAGATAGGCCCCGTTTTGCAGCCGGTGCCATTGGGCCTACCCCAAAGACGGCGAGCATTTCTCCGGATGTAAACGATCCAGGTGCGCGCAATGTGACGTTTGATGCATTGCGAGCTTCCTATCGTGAACAGATTGAAGGTCTTTTTGAGGGCGGTGTCGATTTATTTCTAGTCGAAACTATTTTCGACACGCTCAATGCCAAAGCAGCATTATTTGCGCTGGATGAATTCTTTGAAGAAACAGGTGAACGTTTGCCCGTGATGATTTCAGGCACGGTTACCGATGCGTCTGGTCGTATTTTGTCTGGACAAACAGTTGAGGCATTTTGGAATAGCCTGCGTCATATCAAGCCCCTGACATTTGGTTTGAACTGCGCTTTAGGTGCAGCGCTGATGCGTCCTTATATTGCTGAATTAGCGCGCATCTGCGACGCCGCTGTGTCTTGCTATCCCAATGCCGGCTTACCCAATCCAATGAGCGACACTGGCTTTGATGAGACCCCAGAAATTACTTCTAGCTTAGTAGATGGATTTGCAAAAGATGGTTTAGTGAATCTTGTTGGTGGTTGCTGTGGAACAACGCCAGACCATATTCGTGCGATTGCTAATGCAGTCGCTAAACGCAAGCCACGCGCCTTCTATCGCGAGAGCGCGGAGGTATCAGAATGAGTAAAGCCATAAAAGTAATGCCGGCAATGAAGCTTTCGGGTTTAGAGCCTTTCAATGTCACGCCTGAAGTCGGTTTTGTGAATATTGGAGAGCGTACTAACGTTACGGGTTCCAAAGCCTTTTCGCGCATGATTTTGAATAATCAATTTGATGAAGCCTTGGTAGTTGCAAGACAGCAAGTTGAGAATGGCGCTCAAGTCATTGATATCAATATGGACGAGGCGATGTTGGATTCTGAGGCGGCGATGACGCGTTTCTTGAATTTAATTGCTTCAGAACCAGATATTGCTCGTGTACCAATCATGATTGATTCCTCCAAATGGAGTGTGATCGAGGCAGGTCTGAAATGTATTCAAGGTAAGCCGATTGTTAATTCGATCTCACTTAAAGAGGGTGAAGAGCCTTTCAGAAAACAAGCGCGCTTGATTCGTCGTTACGGCGCAGCATCTGTGGTGATGGCATTCGATGAAGTAGGTCAAGCTGATACTTTTAAGCGTAAGACTGAAATTTGTCAGCGTTGCTATCAAATTCTGGTGAATGAGATTGGTTTTCCAGCAGAAGATATTATTTTTGACCCTAATATCTTCGCAATTGCTACTGGTATTGAGGAGCATGACAACTATGCGGTAGATTTCATTAATGCCACTCGTTGGATTAAGGAAAATTTGCCGGGCGCGAAAGTGAGTGGTGGCGTTTCGAATGTTAGTTTCTCTTTCCGCGGTAATGATCGCGTTCGTGAAGCCATTCATACGGTGTTTTTGTATCACGCCATTCAGGCTGGCATGGACATGGGTATTGTCAATGCAGGACAGCTTGGCGTCTACGCAGACTTAGATCCTGAATTACGCGAGCGCGTTGAGGATGTGGTGCTTAATCGCTTTAAAGAAAAAGATGGCAAAACACCAACTGAGCGTTTGCTAGATATTGCGGACCAATTTAAAGGTGGTGGCGCAAAGCAAGTAGAGAACTTGGTATGGCGTGAAGCCCCGGTTCGTGAGCGTTTAACGCATGCTTTGGTGCATGGCATCACTACCTTTATTGAAGAAGATACTGAAGAGCTGCGTGCGCAAATTATGGGTGCAGGCGGCCGGCCGATTGAGGTGATTGAAGGCCCACTGATGGACGGCATGAACGTCGTTGGCGACTTGTTTGGGGCCGGCAAAATGTTTCTGCCTCAAGTGGTAAAGAGTGCGCGCGTGATGAAGCAGGCAGTTGCGATTCTGATTCCGTACATTGAGGAAGAAAAGCGCTTGCATATTGCTTCGGGTGGCGAAGCGAAGGCCAAGGGTAAGATCGTCATGGCTACCGTTAAAGGTGATGTGCACGATATTGGAAAAAATATTGTGACAGTCGTCTTGCAATGTAACAACTTCGAAGTTGCCAATATGGGCGTAATGGTGCCTTGTGCGGAAATCTTGAAGCGCGCCAAGGAAGAAAAAGCGGATATCGTTGGCCTTTCTGGTTTGATTACACCATCCCTAGAAGAGATGACCTATGTTGCTCAAGAGATGCAACGTGATGACTATTTCCGTGAACGTCAAATCCCTCTGATGATTGGTGGCGCTACCACTTCTCGTGTGCACACCGCAGTGAAGATTGCACCCCATTACGATGGTCCGGTAGTCTATGTGCCTGATGCATCGCGCTCTGTTTCAGTGGCATCGAGCTTGCTCTCTGATGAAAGTTCTAAGAAATTTATTCAAGACTTGCGTGATGACTATGTACGCATACGTGAGCAGCATGCCAATAAAAAAGCATCTCCAACGGTTTCACTAGAGGCCGCACGTAAGAATCGTGAATTAATTGATTGGGCCAGCTATGTGCCCGAGAAGCCGAAATTTATTGGGCGTCGTGTTTTCAAGAATTTCGCTCTCAGTGATATTGCTAAATATATTGACTGGACACCGTTTTTTCAGACCTGGGATTTGGCTGGTAAGTTCCCAGCAATCTTGGATGATGAAATAGTTGGCGTAGAGGCTCGTAAAGTTTTTGAGGATGGCCAGGCGCTATTGGATAAGTTAATCAAGGGTCAGTGGTTGCAAGCCGATGCTGTAGTGGCTTTCTATCCAGCGAACACGATAGGTGATGATATCGTTTTGTATAGCGATGAATCGCGCGAGCATCCATTGTTTGTTTGGCATAACTTACGCCAGCAGTCCGAGCGTCCAGTGGTGGATGGCGTACGTCGACCCAATCGTTGCCTGGCAGATTATGTTGCGCCAAAAGAATCACATGTCGCTGATTACCTCGGTTGCTTTGCCGTGACGACTGGTCATGGTGTGGAGAAAAAGGTTGCTGAGTTTCACGCTAAGCATGATGACTACAGTGCAATCATGTTGCAATCCTTGGCCGATCGTTTGGCAGAAGCATTTGCAGAGTTGATGCACCACCGTGTTCGTACTGATCTTTGGGGTTATGCGACCGATGAGATTTTGACGAATGATCAAATGATCAATGAGGAATATCGTGGTATCCGTCCGGCGCCAGGATATCCAGCTTGCCCAGCGCATGAGGTCAAAAAGGATTTATTGCGTGTAATTGGTTCCGAGGATATTGGTATGACCTTGACTGAATCCATGGCCATGAACCCAGCCTCGAGCGTTAGCGGCTTTTATCTCGCGCATCCGGATGCACGTTATTTCAACGTCGGCAAGCTTTCTACAGATCAAATTGAGGATCTTGCTAAGCGTCGTAATGAGTCGTTGGATGATATCCGACGCCAGTTAGCTAGTTCTATCGACTAAGGGCTTACCTAGTGGGGTGGTGGCTTTAAACACCCCACATCACTGGCTCATCTTTGGCTTTAGCCTGTTTCATAAGTTCGAGGAAGGGATAGGCGCGCTGCCCAAGCCTGTCGGCAAGCCTCGGTTTTTCAGTATTTTCTTGATCTGCCGGATTACTTTTAGCCCGATCTTCCAAATCCTTCAGAATGGCGGTTTCTAGGGCGATGATCAGAGCTGGTAGTTGCTCAACCGTAATAATCCCCCTGGGCTCCAAGGATCGACCCAAAATATCGAATATCCGCTGCGTCAGATCGGCTAGCATGATGACGTCAGCACCCGCTTTAGAGCGAAATTGATAGATCATTTCGATAGCTTACCACCTGATAAACTCACTTAACTATGTTGTTAACTAATAAAAATCGTTTAATTGAAATGCTGAGCATGACCCTGCAGGCCTTGGCTCAGGAGCGTGGTTTGGGCGATGCCCCGGCACCTCGCCTAGAGCGCCCCAAGGCTGTTGACCACGGGGATGTCGCCTGTAATATTGCTCTCCAGCTTTCTAAGGCATGGAAGCTTAATCCCAGGGAATTGGCGCAAGCGCTAGTTGAGCGTTTAGAACAGCAACCCGGATATGGCGATCTCATTGCCTCTTGCGAAATCGCAGGACCTGGATTTATTAATTTTCGCCTTAGCAACATCGCTAAAACTGCTGTGGTGCAGGAAGTTCTCACGGCAGGATCCCGGTTTGGTCAGCTAGCTCCAGAAGCGGCCCCAGTCTCTAGCGCCATGATTGAATTTGTGTCTGCTAATCCCACTGGCCCCTTGCACGTTGGCCATGGTCGTCAAGCTGCACTAGGTGATGCCTTGGCCAATTTATTGGCAACGCAAGGCATCAGGGTGCACCGCGAGTTTTATTACAACGATGCTGGCGTACAGATTGCGAATTTAGCGCTCTCAGTGCAGGCTCGTTTAAATGGACTTAAACCAGGTGATGCCGCTTGGCCAGAGAGCGCTTACAACGGCGAATACATTGCAGAGATTGCATCTGCTTTCAAGGCTTCGCCTGAATATCAAGATGAGCTTGAAGCCATTCGTCAATTTGCCGTAGCGTATTTGCGCAATGAACAAGATATCGATTTAAAAACCTTTGGTGTGAAGTTTGATTGCTATTACTTAGAGTCCTCCTTGTATACCGATGGTAGCGTTGCAAAGATTGTTGAAGAGTTGCAGGGTATTGGTAAGACCTATGAGTCTGAGGGCGCACTTTGGCTGAAGACAACAGATGATGGTGACGATAAAGATCGCGTCATGCGCAAGTCTGATGGCAGCTTTACCTACTTTGTGCCTGATGTCGCCTATCACACCAGCAAATGGAATCGTGGCTTTGAAAAAGTGATTAATGTCCAAGGAAGTGATCACCATGGCACGATTGCTCGTGTCCGTTCAGGCTTACAGGGCGTGGCACAGAAGCGCGGTTGGGATATTCCAAAATCCTACCCTGAATATGTGTTGCACAAGATGGTGACAGTGATGCGCCATGGTGAGGAAGTCAAAATCTCTAAACGTGCAGGCTCATATGTAACCGTGCGTGACTTGGTTGAATGGTCTGGTGGTGTTACGCCAGAGATGACTGCTGATGAGCGTGAGCTGGCACTGCAGCGCGGAAGAGATGCAGTACGCTTCTTCCTTATCTCTCGAAAAGCCGATACTGAATTTGTCTTTGACGTTGATTTAGCATTGCAACAAAATGATGAGAATCCAGTGTTCTATGTGCAATATGCTCATGCACGTATTTGCTCAATCTTGACCCAATGGGGCGGACAGGTAAGCGACCTCAAGGATGCAGACCTTTCTTTATTGCAAAGCAAAGCCTCTGATCATTTGTTGCGTCGTTTGGCTGAATACCCAGAAATGCTCACTGACGCAGCTGCAGATTTAGCCCCGCATGCCTTAGCGTTCTACTTGCGCGATTTGGCGGGCGACTTCCATACCTTTTATAACGCAGATCGCGTTTTAGTGGATGACCCTGCATTGAAATTAGCCCGTCTTGCACTGCTCTCGGCGACTCGCCAGGTGCTCGAAAATGGATTAAAAGTATTGGGTGTTTCTGCGCCCGTAAAGATGTAAGCTGTGCGTACTTGCTGGCGCTTAAGAAGTAAGAAAAGAAGGATTGGGACAGGATGAAAAAAATCAATCAACACACGAGCTTCGCTCCAAGGACCCAGTCTTCGAGCCCAGAGTATGGCGGCACTATTCTTGGCTTTATTTTGGGGCTTGGAGTTGGCTTAGGGGTTGCCTTTGTCATTGCCTTTTATCTTTCTAAGAATACGCCTCAAGAGCGCCCTGGAATGAGGGCCCCAAATCTTCCCTTAACAATTAAGTCGGGCGTGGCGCCTGCAGAGGGTGAGGCAGCCGCACCAGCAGAGGCCTTGGATCTAAACAAGCCTTTACATGGCAAATCTTCGGCGCCTGCCGCGAATGCACCAGATCCGATTGGAGACTTGGCCAATGGCAAGAGGCCTGTAGAGGCTGCAGTGACTCCAGTTGTTAAAACAGATGCAATTTACTTCTTACAAGTGGGTGCCTTTAATAAGCGCGCCGACGCAGATGCGCAAAAGGCGAGTCTGGCAATTCAGGGTATTCAGTCTCAATTGAGTGAGATCAGTAGTGAGGGCAATACACTTTGGCGCGTTCGTGTTGGCCCCTATAACAGTGTTGAAGAAAGCAATCCCGTGCGCGATAAGCTAAATGGCATGGGCATTAAACCGAGTGTTATTAAATCTAGCAAATCATGATTACATTATCTAAGTCCAAGCGAGTCTTTTTATCCGTTGCCGTCCTCGGCTTCACAATTTCTTTTTCGGGTCTTTCGGCTGCCCAAAGCCCCAAGGTCGAAGAGGGATTTGATTACCGCATTCTGCCGGTGGCTCAGCCTGTTGAGGCTAAGGGTAAGGTCGAGGTCATCGAGTTTTTTTGGTACGGTTGTCCGCATTGCTATGACTTTGAGCCAGAGCTTAGTGCATGGGTAAAGCGCCAACCCAAGGATGTGATCTTCCGTAGGGTGCCAGTTGCCTTCCGCGATGATTTCATGCCACACAGCCAGCTGTTCTATACCTTAGAGGCAATGGGCAAGGGTGAGGCAATGAATGAAAAAGTCATGTACGCCATGCATAAAGAAAATAAGCGACTCATGACAGAAAATGAGATTGCAGATTGGGTGGCCTCCCAAGGCATCGATCGCAATACTTTCTTGGCTACCTATCGTTCATTTGCCGTTGTATCTAAAGCGCGCGCTGCAAGACAGCTGGCTGATGCCTATCGCATTGATGGTGTGCCAACGATTGTGATGCAGGGTCGCTATGTAACCTCTCCATCAATTGCTGGAACTAAAGCTAAGGCGATTGCAGTGATGGATTATTTGGAGCAAAAAATCCGCAAGGATAAGTACAAGTGATTCAAAATCTTAGATTTTGACGAAACGTCGTACGATCCAAAAATAGAGTGGGTAGGGTAGGATTCTGAGGAACTTTAGGAATCCTGAAAACCGCTTAGGGAAGTGAATATCAAATTCACCTGACTGAATGCCCGCCAAGATTTCCTTTGCGGCTTCATCGGCAGTAATCAGTGCCGGCATTTCAAAATCATTCTGAGCGGTAGCTTCAGTAGCTACAAATCCTGGGGAGATCATATGTACGCTCACGCCCTGGGGAAGTAAATCGTAATACAGGGTTTCACAAAAATTAATAACCCCAGCCTTACTCGGACCATAAGCTAGAGCTTTTGGAAGTCCGCTATACCCTGCTACGCTTCCTACGATGGCAATATGGCCAGTATGGCTTTTGAGCATATCAGGCAAGACCAGTCCAACCGCTCGCATAGGCCCCAGTAAATTGGCATCAATCGTTTTCTGCGCAATATCAAAATTAAAATTATCAGCGCGTAAGGGTGTGTACACGCCTGATACAAAGAGCAGTAGATCTAATCCACCCCAGGCCTCTTGGATGTCTTGATAGGCGCAATTGAGTTGCTCTTGTTGCGTTACATCTAGCGGGAGAACCAAGGTTTTCTCTGGCCCTCCAAATTGTGCAAGGGTACTAAGTCGCTCGGTACGACGGCTAGAGAGTGCAACTTTTGCGCCAGCTTTGATGAATGCTTTTGTGCAGGCCTCACCAATTCCGCTGGAGGCCCCAATGACCCAAATCCGTTGATTTGCAAAAGAATTGATTCCTTTTTGTTTCATGGGTGTTGGGCATTGCGAGAGCAACTGACATCTTGATGTTTGAGGGTGTACTGCACAACATCAATATTCTTTTCAGAGAATCCAGCAGCGCAATACATGAGATAAAAATTCCAGAGCCGAATAAATGCCTCATCAAAGCCAAGGTGATAGATCTCTTCAATCCTGCGGTTAAAGCTATCACGCCAAAGGCATAGTGTTTTGGCATAGTCAGCGCCAAATGCAAATTCTGCTTCAACCTCCAAACCTGCACGAGCTGCGGCATCCTTAAATTTGGAAGGCGATGGAAGCATGCCCCCCGGGAAAACATATTGCTGAATAAAGTCAGTACTCTGACGGTAGCGATCAAACAAATCCTCTGCTATGACAATAGTTTGGATACATGCTTTACCACCTGCTTTCAGTCGTTTGGCAATCGTCTGGAAGTACTCGGTCCAATGATTTTCACCAACCGCCTCAAACATTTCAATAGAGGCGATGCCATCAAATTGCTCTGTACAGTCTCGATAGTCTTGAAGACGCACCTCGAATTTCTGTACATTACTGACTTCTGCGGCGACCTTTTGAAGTCTGGAGTCTGCAAAAGATTTTTGTTCTGTTGATAAGGTCAGGCCAGTGACCTGATTGCCGTTACGTAAGGCCTCTTCCATAAAGCCACCCCAACCACAACCTATTTCTAAGATTTGATCACCGGCTTTGGCGTGAATCGAGTCCAGAATGCGTTGGATTTTGGCGCGTTGAGCATCCATCAAAGGCTGCTTGTCACCCGCTGAGAACCATGCGCTCGAATAACTCATGCTGGGGTCTAGCCAGAGCGTGTAGAAAGCATTGCCTAAGTCATAGTGCGCATGAATATTTTTGCGGCTGCCAGATTTGGAGTTATCCCTGAACCAGTGTTTTAGGCGATACGCTAGAGAGCCAAGCCAGCTTCCATAGATTGCTTTTTCTAAGATGGTGCGATTCCGAATAGCTAATTCCAGAACCGCTTTGAGATCTGGCGTATCCCACTCACCTCGAATATAGCTCTCGGCAAAGCCAATATCGCCATGAGATAAAACTTGTTTAAATACAGACCAGTCTAAGATTTGGATTTCTGCATGCAGTTGGTCTGAGCTATTGCCAAATTCTCTGACTTCTCTATTGGGTAGAGTGAGTACAAGATATCCGCTACGTAATTGCGTTAGAAGGCCTAATACAGTTTTCGTACTTACATGATCTTGCTGTAATTTGGATGCGGCCCCCTCAGCGCGAGAGAAGGTGAGGCGAGATAGCAGTGATTGACCGGGGCGATTCATCGAGTAACTTCAAGTTCTGGTGGTTTAGGTTTTGAATGAAAGGGTACACCTTTTAACCATAATTTCAATGCCTGCCAGTGAATTCGGCCGATGACACCCAGACTCATAAGGGGGAAGCGCAGAAAGGCAAGGTACAGAGTGTTTTTGTTCAAGGGCTGAGCTAGGCCGCTAATGCTGGTATTAATCAAAGGCGCACCATCCTCGTGGAGCTCAATTCGACAAACAGTGTTTCGCTTTGAATTGCTGTCCTGCGGGAATAAAAAACGGAAGTGATATTCCCCGCGCACGTCACAGAAGGGTGAGACATGAAATACTTTCCTACTAACGAGAGTCTCGCCCGATTGCAGGGCTTTGCCAGAGTCATGATGAAGTAAGTAGCAGTGTCTTTCACCAAAGGTGTTATTGACTTCGGCTAGTACCGCTTTAACTTGCCCGTTGGCTTGCGTGCAGATCCAAAAGCTGACTGGATTAAAGACATGGCCAAGTACTCGCGGAAAAGTTTGCAGCCAAATCTCCCCATCAATATGGTTGATGTGATTTTCTCGCAGGATCAATTCGATCCAGGCTAGACTATCCTCATTACCCACCCCATGATCTTGATCGAAAAAGGAAAAAAGTCCAAATTGCCGATCTTTTAGACCATGCTTGCTGAGTAATGTCGGATCATTCCTGCGCGCACGCATCGGAATGGACAAAGTAAATACACCATAGCCAAATGAATTTTGAGCGGGGCGAAAACGCCGATGCTTTACCACTCCAAAATTAATCGTTGGCAAATTCATTTACTGAGTGTCTTTAATAGGATTTGGATGGTCGTGGTGAGAGATGCTTTCTATAAGATCCTTTGCTACTAGCTCGCCAGAGCGCAAACCATCTTCATGAAACCCAAAGCCTGTCCATGCGCCGCAATACCAAACTGAAGAATTTCCTTGAATTAAGGGGAGCTCCCTTTGCGCCTGGACTGCGCGCATATCAAATACTGGATGTGAGTAATGAATTTCTTCGTGCACTAATTTTGGATTTGGATCAGTCAGCGGGTTCAAGCTCACAATAATCTGCTTACCCTCGAATGATTTAGGTAGAGGCTGTAGGCGATTGATTAAATAATTCACGCTAACGTGTTGCTGCGCATTTGGTGTTGCACCAGCTTTTGCTGTGTAGTTCCAGGCTGCCCAGCAGCGCTCATTGGCAGGTAAGAACTGAGTGTCTGTATGCAAAAGGGCGCGATTTTTTTGATAAGGAACTGAGGCCAAAATATTTCGGGCATCTTGCCCAATGCCATGGATTAACTCTAAAGTCTGATCGCTATGACAGGCCATGATTACCTCATCGAACTGGTGTGATCCAGAGGCTGTAATTACTTCTACAGGAGAGTTTTCTATTTGACTTGCATTGACTCGAGAAACAGATTCACGCACAAACTTGACTTGATGTTTTTCCAAGGCGGCTACTAAAAGTTTTACATATTCACGAGAACCACCTTTGACGGTAAGCCATTGCGGGCGATTCTGGATTTGCAAAAGACCGTGGTTATGACAAAAGCGCACCATGGTCTGAATCGGAAACTCCAGCATCTGCTCAACAGAGCAGGACCAAATTGCGCCAATCATCGGCAGGAAATAGTTTTCCCTAAAGCTGGCGCTAAAACGATTGCGATCTAAAAAATCTTTAATTCGCTCAGCTGGCTCAGGATATTCAAGTTTTGCAGTGATCTGCTCTTCCGCAAGTCTGGTAGCAAGACGGTTAAAGCGCAGGATGTCATAAGCCATTCGCCAAAATGACAGCGAGAATACATTCGATCTTTGCCCAAAGAAAGAGTTCAGATCATTGCCGGCCCATTCAATTTTTTTAAATTTCCCAGATTTTTCAGTCACATCAATCGATACTGAAAAAGACATTTCTGATGGTGCAATTGGAACCTGAATTTCTTCGAACAGGCGAACTAGGCGAGGATAAGTTTTTCGATTGAATACTAAAAATCCAGTATCTGCGCCATGGGTGATTTTTCCTTGAGGTGTGTCTAGCGTGAGGTCAACGGTATTGCTGTGACCGCCAATATGATTGCCGCCCTCAAAGATCGTAATGTCTAGATCCGGGTGCTGCCTTAATGCATATGCGCATCCTAAGCCAGATATTCCAGCGCCAACAATTGCAACTTTTTTCTTACCCACTAAGGTTTCTCTCCAAGAAGTTTCTCTATATCGCTAATAACGCTCATGCTAGTTGGTTTAGTCATGCTGCTAAATGCTTCCACTACGTTGCCGTTGCGATCGATGAGGTATTTATAAAAATTCCATTTAGGTGTTGTGCCAGTTTTAGCAATCAGCATTTTAAATAGTGGGTTTGGAGTGCTTCCACTGACTGAGCTCTTGGCAAACATGGGAAACTTTACGTCGTAGGTATTTTTGCAGAAGTCAGCAATCTCCTTATTGCTGCCCGGCTCTTGTTGCCCAAAATCATTTGATGGGAATCCTAGGACAACGAAGCCACGATCTTTGTATTTGGCGTATAACTTTTCTAGGCCCTCATATTGGCTGGTAAAGCCGCAAAAACTCGCTGTATTGACGACCAAAATCACTTTGCCTTGGTATTGGCATAGATTCTGAGGTACCTCATCCTGCAGTCTTGGAAAGGTGTGCGAAAGCAGCGGGCTACAGCTGGGTATTGCTGGAGGTGCAGCTTCTAAAGATTTTATGGTGGGTACAAGTAAAAGTAATGCCAGTAAGTACCTTGGAATGATGCGAATCATATTCAACCTATGGACGGTGCGGGGATGCTCAAGTCTAAGACATTCTGGCAAATATCGTTGGAGCTAGCTCAATGCCATTAATATGACGCTATGAGCCCCTTACCTATACCTTCTTTCGAGTCCAAAGTCTGCGCTCCGGCAGAGTTGGAGGCTCGTATTGCTGCACTTCCGAGACCGTTGGTATTTACGAATGGTGTCTTTGATATTCTGCATCGCGGACACGCCAGCTATTTAGCCCAAGCTCGCGCCTTGGGTGCAAGTCTTGTGGTGGGTGTGAATTCGGATGCATCCGTCAAGATGCTGGGTAAGGGTGATGACAGGCCTATCAACACTGAAGCAGACCGTCAGGCCCTATTGGCAGCCCTTGAGAGCGTGGATTTAGTCATATTATTTGCAGATCAGACTCCAGTGAATCTAATTGCCCAAGTTCATCCGGATATCTACGTCAAGGGTGGAGATTATGAAATCGA
>CANFOT010000023.1 GCA_947448625.1 Burkholderiaceae bacterium
AGCGCAACCCGGCTAAATGCCTTTTTGCTGGAATTTGGGGATGGGCTTAACATATAACGATTAAACCATACGCATAAAATCCCTTCCACTATGGATGATCGTTCCCGCGCCTTACTGAAAACCCTCATCGAGCGCTATATCGAAGAGGGCCAGCCTATTGGCTCACGCACCCTGTCTCGATTCTCGGGATTGGATCTTTCTGCGGCCACGATTCGTAATGTCATGGCAGATTTAGAGGAAATGGGCCTGGTTACTAGTCCTCATACTTCGGCTGGCCGCATCCCAACCCCAAGGGGCTACCGCCTCTTTGTGGATACCATGGTGACAGTTCGCCCCTTGGAAGAAATTGCCGCCCGTGAGGTGGAAAAAGGGCTTTTGCCAGATTCCCCGCAAAGGGTGATGAACTCCGCAGCGCAAATTCTGTCTAATTTGACCCATTTCGCTGGGGTAGTGATGACGCCGAAGCGTGCGCAAGTGTTCAAACACATCGAGTTCTTGCGGCTTGGCGAAGGCAAGATACTGCTCATCATGGTGACTCCTGAGGGAGATGTCCAAAATCGTATCCTCCCAACCACGCAGGACTACACACCAAGTCAGTTGGTGGAGGCGGGGAATTACATCAACATGCAGTTCGCTGGCAAGAGCTTTGCCGAGGTGCGAGCACATCTAGCATCCGATCTGGATAATTTGCGTAGTGATATCTCTGGCTTGATGGCTTTAGCATTGCACAGTGGTGTAAGTGACTACGGTATGGGTCAAGGCGATATGCTGTTATCGGGTGAGCGACGCTTACTGAACGTTGGTGACCTCAGTACCAATTTAGATAAGCTGCGTAAGATGTTTGACATGCTTGAGCAAAAGTCAGTACTCATGCAGTTGCTAGATGTATCCAGTCACGCCGATGGTATTCAGATCTTTATTGGTGGCGAAAGTGATCTGCTGCCGTATGAAGACCTGGCAGTTATTAGCGCACCCTACAGCGTTGATGGGCAGATTGTCGGAACCCTCGGCGTCATTGGGCCTACTCGCATGGCATACGATCGAGTCATCCCGATCGTCGACATTACCTCCAAGTTGTTATCGGGCGCATTGAGTTCGCCAATGAGCTCCTGATGACAATCATCATTTATAGCTCTATTTAATTAAGACGGATCTTCCTTGAGTCAAAATCCCCACTTACGCCCTTCCAAGACAGCAGTGTTGTTGCTGAACTTGGGTACCCCCTCTGCGCCAACTGCTAAAGCGGTGAGGGCCTACCTAAAAGAGTTTTTATCTGATCCTCGCGTTGTAGAAATCCCCCGCATTATTTGGTGGTGTATTTTGAACGGCATTATTTTGCCGATACGTAGCGGTGCTTCTGCAAAGAAGTACGCTTCAATTTGGCTGCCAAAATTAGGCTCACCGTTGATGCATTATTCCCGGCTACAAGCTAAGGAGTTGGGCGAGAAATTCGCAGATCACGGTCAAGTCGTATTGGTGGATTTAGCAATGCGCTATGGTCAACCATCAACTCAGCAAGCCCTTGAGGCCCTTCAGGCACAGGGGATGGAGCGTCTCCTATTATTGCCGCTGTATCCGCAATACTCGGCAACCACTACTGCATCGAGCTTTGATGAGGTGTTTCGTGTTCTCGGAACATGGCGCAATCAACCAGAACTCCGTTTAGTCAAGCACTATCACGATAACCCCGCTTACATTACTGCACTGCGTGACCAAGTGCTTGGTGCATGGGATAAAGATGGCCGCCCAGATTTTGCTGCTGGCGATCGACTCGTGATGTCTTTCCATGGCCTGCCTAAGCGTAACTTAATGAAGGGTGATCCCTATCATTGCGAGTGTTTAAAGACAGGTCGTTTGCTTGGCGAGTCTTTGGGTTTAGTGCCTGGGGAGTATTTGGTGACCTTTCAGTCTCGCTTTGGTAAAGCAGAGTGGCTTAAGCCTTACACTGCCCCAACGATTGAAAAGCTCGGTAAAGAAGGTTGTCAGCGAGTAGATATCTTTTGCCCAGGGTTTCCGGCGGATTGTCTGGAAACTCTTGAGGAGATTGCCATGGAAGCGCGTGAGATCTTTTTGGAGCATGGCGGTAAAGATTACCGCTATATTCCTTGCCTTAATAGCAATCCAAAGTGGATTGAGGCAATGTACGACATCGCTCAGCAGCATTTGTCTGGCTGGAGTTTGGGTGTGGAGTCTGATGCAGTCTTGCAAGAGCGTGACCGCTTGGCTGAGTTGGCTAAAGCCAACATTACTTAAACCCCAGCGGACTTGAAATTACCTTAATCGACCCCATATTGTTGAGAAGTAGCCATTCTGATAGAAAAGTGAATTTGCACCTATGACCCAAGAAAATCAAAATCCATCCCCTGAGCAGGAAAATACTACCCTCGATCCTCAGGCTGAAGGTGGTGCTGATGCAGCTTCCGCAGACGCTGAAGTAAAAACTCCAGAGCAGGAAATTGCCGAGTTAAATCAAAAGCTAACGGAGATGCAAGATAACTATCTGCGTGCCAAAGCCGAGGGTGAGAATATTCGCCGCCGCGCTGCTGAAGACGTTTCTAAGGCACATAAGTTTGCGATTGAGAGCTTTGCTGAGCATCTCGTGCCCGTCACAGACAGCTTATACGCAGCCTTGAACGCAGAGGCGGTAGATGCTAAAGCCTTTAAAGAGGGTTTAGAAATCACCCTAAAGCAACTGCTCTCAGCGTTTGAAAAAGGCCGCATGACGGAGATTAATCCTGCTGTGGGTGATAAGTTTGATCCGCACCACCACCAGGCGATTGCCTCAGTGCCTTCAGATCAGGAGGCGAATACCGTGGTTTCCGTATTGCAGAGGGGGTATTCCATTGCCGATCGGATTTTGCGTCCAGCTCTAGTAACTGTTAGCGCACCCAAATAAGCAATTAAAACCTCGAAATCAGGGGTTTTTGACGGAAAAAGAGACAAAAAAGGCAGATTTCTGCCTTTTTTGCTTTTGAACCCTTGAATTCTCTCTTTTCGACCCCATTTATCAAGTATCGATTTATTAGCAGTTTGACGAAATTACACATAACTTAATTTTTTGGAGCCATTATGGGAAAGATTATCGGAATTGACTTAGGAACCACGAACTCGTGCGTTTCTGTTGTTGAAAACAACGCGCCTAAAGTTGTCGAGAACGCCGAAGGCGGTCGCACAACCCCATCCATCATTGCTTACGTTGAAGATGGCGAAGTATTGGTTGGTGCGCCTGCAAAACGCCAATCAGTAACCAATCCTAAAAACACTATCTACGCTGTGAAGCGTTTGATGGGTCGTAAATTTACAGATGCTGAAGTGCAAAAAGACATCGGCTTGATGCCTTACAAGATTGTTCAAGCAGATAATGGCGATGCTTGGGTTGAGGCGCGTGATAAAAAAATGGCACCACAACAAGTGTCTGCAGAAATTCTGCGCAAGATGAAAAAGACTGCCGAAGATTACCTCGGTGAAGAAGTGACTGAAGCAGTGATTACCGTTCCTGCTTACTTCAACGACAGCCAACGCCAAGCAACTAAAGACGCTGGTCGCATCGCTGGTTTGGATGTAAAGCGCATTATCAATGAGCCAACAGCTGCTGCATTGGCGTTTGGTTTGGATAAGCAAGATAAGGTAGATCGCAAGATCGCCGTGTATGACTTGGGCGGCGGTACATTTGACGTATCTATTATTGAGATTGCTAACGTAGATGGCGAGAAGCAGTTCGAAGTGCTCTCTACTAACGGCGATACCTTCTTGGGTGGTGAAGACTTTGATCAACGCATCATTGACTGGATCATTGCCGAGTTCAAGAAAGAGCAAGGCGTTGATTTGAGCAAAGACGTCTTGGCATTGCAGCGTTTGAAGGATGCTGCTGAAAAAGCCAAGATCGAATTGTCATCCGCGCAGCAAACCGAGATCAATTTGCCATACGTGACTGCTGATGCAGGCGGCCCTAAGCATTTGAACTTGAAGTTGACTCGCGCAAAGTTGGAGTCATTGGTTGAAGAGTTGATCAACCGTACTGCTGGTCCTTGCTTAACCGCAATCAAAGATGCTGGCGTCAATGTAGCTGATATTGACGACGTGATTTTGGTTGGCGGTCAAACCCGTATGCCCGCTGTTCAAGATAAGGTTAAGGAGATTTTTGGTAAAGAGCCACGCAAAGACGTGAACCCAGATGAGGCGGTTGCGGTTGGTGCTGCAATTCAGGGTTCTGTATTGTCTGGTGATCGCAAAGACGTATTGCTCTTGGACGTTACTCCATTGTCATTGGGTATCGAAACCTTGGGTGGCGTGATGACCAAGATGATTCCGAAGAACACGACCATTCCTACTAAGCATTCACAGGTTTATTCCACAGCGGAAGATAATCAGCCTGCTGTAACGATCAAGTGCTTCCAGGGTGAGCGTGAGATGGCTGCTGCCAATAAATTGCTCGGTGAGTTTAATTTGGAAGGCATTGCTCCAGCGCAACGTGGTATGCCACAAATTGAAGTGACTTTTGATATTGATGCTAACGGTATTTTGCATGTCACCGCAAAAGATAAAACGACTGGCAAAGAGAACAAGATCACTATCAAGGCAAATTCTGGTTTGACTGAAGAAGAAATTCAACGCATGGTGAAAGACGCTGAAGCGAATGCTGATGAAGATAAGAAAGCATTGGAATTGGTAACAGCACGAAATACGGCTGATGCTTTGGCCCACTCAACTAAGAAAGCCTTAGAAGAGCATGGTTCCGCTTTAGAGGCTTCTGAGAAAGAAGCCATTGAAGTAGCCTTGAAAGAGTTGGATGAGGCAATCAAGGGTAGTGACAAAGCTGCTATTGAAGCTAAGACCGAAGCTTTGGGTAAAACAAGTCAGAAGTTAGGCGAAAAAGCCATGGCTGCTGAACAAGCAAAAGCTGGCGGTGCTGCTCCTGGCGCAGCTCCTGGTGGCGCACAAGGTGCGGCCCCAGATGCTGACGTAGTAGATGCTGACTTCAAAGAAGTGGATGACAAGAAGTAATCCCTAATATTGAAAGTAATTAACGTAGTTTAGAAGTACTTAAATAACAAGTCGGCCTCGTGCCGACTTGTGTCATTCAGGTTGTTGAGAGGAATTTTGTGTCTAAAAGTAAACGCGATTATTACGAAGTCCTTGGTGTTGCAAAAGGTGCCAGCGATGAGGAGCTAAAAAAAGCTTATCGCAAAATGGCGATGAAGCATCACCCCGATCGCAATCCCGATAGCAAGACAGCGGAAGCGCAATTCAAGGAAGTCAAAGAAGCTTACGAAACCTTGACCGATCCGAACAAACGCGCCACATATGATCAATATGGGCATGCGGGTCTTGATCAGTCGGGTGGTTTTGGCGGCGGCGGCTTTGGTGGCGGTGGTTTTGCTGATGCCTTTGGCGATATCTTTGGTGACATCTTCGGTCAGGGTGGCGGACGCCAGTCCGGGCCGCAAGTGTATAAGGGAGCTGATTTACGTTACAACATGGAGATCACTCTCGAGCAAGCTGCCGAGGGTTACACCACTCAAATTCGGGTGCCAAGCTGGAGTAATTGCAAGCCATGTCATGGGACTGGCGCTGAGCCTGGTAGCAAGGCTGAGAGATGTACTACTTGCGATGGCCATGGTCAAGTACGTGTTCAGCAAGGCTTCTTCTCAATGCAGCAAACCTGCCCTAAGTGTCGCGGTACAGGTGAATATATTCCTAAGCCATGCAAGACTTGCCATGGCAGCGGTAAACATAAAGAACAAAAAACACTCGAAATTAAGATTCCCGCAGGAATTGATGATGGCATGCGTGTGCGTTCAGTTGGTAACGGCGAGCCAGGCGTGAATGGTGGGCCATCGGGCGACCTGTATGTAGAGGTGAGGGTAAAACCCCATAATGTATTTGAGCGTGATGGCAGTGACTTGCATGTGCAGATGCCAATCTCCTTTGCGACTGCAACGATTGGTGGCGACATTGAGGTGCCAACATTATCTGGGCGCGTAGAATTTCCAATTCCTGAAGGAACTCAGACTGGTAAAACATTCCGTTTGCGCAATAAGGGCATCAAAGGCTTGCGCTCCACGATGGTCGGAGATCTCTTTGTTCATATCGCCGTTGAGACTCCTGTCAAGCTGACAGACGAGCAAAAGAAAATGCTCAAGAAATTTGATGACAGCCTGAAATCTGGTGGCGATAAACACAACCCACACCAAAAGGGTTGGTTTGAAGGTGTAAAGAGTTTCTTTAGCTAACTAGTAATTCAAGCAATTCAAGCTTATCCAGCAAAGCCGTGTTCGGGTCCGGGGAATTTTCCGGATTTCACCTCTCGAACATAGGCTTTGACTGCCGCCTCAATTGAGGCGTGACCATCCAAAAAGTTTTTAACAAACTTCGGTGGCTTTCCAGGACTGATCCCCAACATATCTTGTAGTACCAATACCTGGCCAGAGCAATCTATCCCTGCACCGATTCCAATTGTAGGAATAGAGAGTGATTCCGTAATCAGCTTGCCCAGTGATGAGGGAATAGCTTCGAGCACAACCATTTGCGCACCAGCTTGTTCGCAAGCAAGCGCTTGTTCGAGCATCAAGCTTGCAGCGTCTTTAGATTTGCCTTGAACCTTGTAGCCACCTAAGACATGAACTGATTGGGGTAGCAGCCCTAGATGCGCACAAACAGGAACGCTACGCTCCACTAAATATTGAATGATGTCGATTTGCCAATCACCGCCCTCAAGCTTGACCATATCGGCGCCGGATCGCATGAGTTTTGCTGCTGAATCCAATGCTTGCACGGGGTCACCATAGCTAGCGAAGGGAAGATCCGCAATCACAAAGGCATGAGAATTGGCGCGAGCTACACATTCTGTGTGATACGCCACTTGCTCAACAGTGACTGGCGTAGTGCTTGAGTGGCCTTGAATTACGTTGCCTAAGGAATCCCCAATCAGGATGGTTTCCACACCGCAGCGATTCAGCAGGGCGGACATAGTGGAATCGTATGCCGTCAGCATCGTTATCTTCTCGCCCTCAGCACGCATCGAGAGGAGTTTTGAAATCGTAATTGGCTTTTCGCCTTGTAAGTAACCCATGGCCTGAGTTTAATGAATTAATGCGCAGATTGGCTATAAACGTCTTTTTCGCCGCAATTACAGTTGCGGCAAGAGAGTTTTTCGATCCTCTGATCGGCCACTTTGGGTAAATAGGCCTTGAGTTCACCCCAGTTGGGCAGAAAGAAATCGGGGGCAATTTCTAGCAAAGGCAGGAGGACAAAAGAGCGTTCAATGATTCTGGGGTGGGGGAGGGTGAGTTCGCTATCTGTTTGAGAGACACCCTCAAAGGACAAAATATCAAGATCTATCGTACGGGGCGCATTGGCGTATGGGCGCTCGCGCCCAAACTCCTGCTCAACGGCTTGACAGACATGCAATAAGCCATAAGGACTTAATTGCGTTTCAATTTCAATCACTGCATTGATATAGTCGCCGCCCGTAGCTTGAAAGGGCGCGCTTTGGTAGAAGCAGCTTTTGGCTAGAATTTGTAGTTCACAACGCTGTGCAAGGCACACAATCGCGTCAGTAATAAGCTGACGCGTGTCACCGATATTGCCGCCAAATCCAATAAAAGCTCGAGCCATGCCCAGTCCAAACAAGAGATAACCACAGGAAACTACTGAACCTACTTTACTGAATTTTTCTCAAGTCTGCTTAGTCTGCTGCACCTTCAGTAGGCGCGGCTACCTTGGCTTTTCTACGACGACGTCGTTTGGTGGGCGAAGCGCTATTGCCAGTCTCATTTTTGACGCTTGCCATTAAGGCTTCTTGGCCCGCTGGGTCGGCTGCAATAAAGCTAGTCCACCACTCACCTAGGGCTGGATTTTTCTCGCCTGTGGCGCAACGAAGGAGCATGAAGTCATAACCCGCCCTAAAGCGTGGAGATTCAATTAGGCGATAAGGATAGCGTCCAACACGCTTCTCAAAGCGAGGCTGCATAGACCAGATTTCTCGCATATCACTTTCGAAGCGTCGCTGAATCACCATGCCACTGCTTTGGCTAGCAATAGTCTCATCCATTGCATCATGCAGTGCGGGAATATTGGAAACCCCTTTAGCCATATTCTTTTTCCAGTTGCCTAGGAGGTCTGGCCAAAGCAGGGTGGCGAATAAGAAGCCCGCCGAAACACTTTTGCCAGATTGAATGCGTTGATCAGTATTGGCAAGAGCAATGCGAACAAAATCATTCGCCTCTTTAGAGGCTGCATTCTTATCAAGGATGTGATCAAGTAAAGGTAGGAGGCCATGGTGCAGTCCCGCATCCTTCAGGCCTTGAATCGCCGCCCATGAGTAACCAGACATCAGTAGCTTGAGGATTTCGTCGAAGAGACGGGCAGATGGAACATCATGAATCAACTTACCTAATTTGGCGATGGGCGCGCGTGTTGCTGCATCCAAAGTGAAGCCCGTTTTGGCGGCAAAACGAATGGCGCGCAGCATGCGAATCGGATCTTCACGATAGCGCTTAGCAGGGTCACCAATCATGCGTAAGGTTTTCTTCTGCATGTCCGCCATGCCGCCGTGATAGTCGAGCACAGTTTCAGTAGCGGGATCGTAGTACATCGCATTGATGCTGAAATCTCTACGTGCAGCATCTTCATGCTGGCTGCCCCAGACGTTATCGCGCAAGATGCGGCCATTCTCGGCTACATGCTCTCCAGCGTTCTCCAGCAAGGCTCTGAAGGTCGATACCTCAATAATTTCTGGCTGACCTTTGCCAAAGAAGGTGACGTGAACAATCTGAAAGCGGCGCCCAATGAGGCGCGCCTTGCGAAATAGCTTTTGTACTTGCTCGGGTGTAGCGTTGGTTGCCACATCAAAATCCTTGGGTCCAATACCCAAAGCTAAATCTCGAACTGCACCCCCCACAATAAAGGCGTCATAGCCAGCATGTTGCAATGTCTCGGTCACTTTCACGGCATTTTTCGAAAGCAAATTCGGGTCAATCCGGTGAGATTTTTTTGTGATCCGTTTAGGCGCACCAGAGGTATGGATGGCGGTATGTCGGACCATTGGATCGCGACGCAAAATACGTTTAATAAATTTGGTAATCATGCAAACAGTTCAAGTATGGGCCAGTGACGTTTTGAGGCTTCTTCACGTAGGCGAGCATCCGGATTGGTAGCAACAGGATTGCTGACTTTTTCCAGGAGGGGTAAATCATTCAGAGAGTCTGAATAAAAATAACTTTGTGGCAACTGATCAAGGGCTAAGTTTTGTGTGGCAAGCCAATCATGCACCCGCTGAATCTTACCCTCACGAAAACTTGGAATGCCCTGTACTTCGCCAGTGAAGTTGGCGAGAGGGTTGCCTCCAACGGTGGCGGGTTCGGTAGCAACAAGATGTTCGATACCAAAAATTTCTACGATGGGCCTAGTAACAAAGCTATTGGTAGCGGTGACAACGCAGCAAAGATCGCCCGCATCTTGGTGGCGCTTGACTAGATCAATTGCCTGTTGACGCAGCTGGCCAGTAATGACTTCCTGCATGAAGGCGTCATGCCATTCTTTGAGCTGTGCGCGAGAATGTTCCGAGAGTGGCTTTAAAGCAAAACGTAAGAACTCTTGAATATTCAATTTACCGTCTTTGTAATCTTGATAGAAGCGCTCGTTTTGCTGAGCATAGTATTTGCTGTCCACAACGCCAATGCGCGCCAAGAATTGCCCCCATTCGTAATCGCTATCGCAGGGAAGGAGGGTGTGGTCTAAGTCGAACAGTGCTAATTGGGTCATTAATATTTATTTAGGCTGCAAGAGCTCTCTAACAAGAGGCAAAGTGACAGCACGTTTTGTTTCTAGTGAATAAGCATCTAAAGCATCTATTAGAGCCATGAGGTTGGGCATATCGCGATAAAAGCGATTTAGCAACCAAGGCAATACATCCGGTGATAAAACCAGGCCGCGCGCTTGCGCCGCCTGCTGTAATGCTTCTATTTTCTCATCATCACCTAAAAGATGGGTTTGAAAGATCAAACCCCATCCCAAACGGGTGCGCAGGTCTTCTCTGAGGGTTAATGCGCCTGGGGCGGCATTACCAGCTATGAAGATATGAATTGCTTGGCTACCCTGAATTTCATTCAGAATCCGAAATAAAGAGGCTACCAGGCGCTCATCAAGGCTCTCAACGTCATCTACTGTAATTACAGAGGGTTTTTCGCTGGCGCTCAGGGCGGATAGCTTTTCCTCTAGGCGAACCCAGGATATTGGTTCATTGGGGCTTAGCGGAAAGTGCTCCAGCCCAAGTTGTCGAGCAGCATTGCCCATTGCACTGAGTAGATGGCTGCGGCCAGACCCTTCTAGACCCCACCAATATATCCAGCGCTGATTGAGGGGGTTCTCGCCGACTATTCTGGGGCTGATAATTTCCCAGGATTTGGCTAGGGCCAATAAGGTGGAGTGCAGCGCCAGATTTTCCCCGGCTAAAAAATTAGCCAGGCTGGGCTTGGGCGTGTGACCAATATCTAGGGCGAACTGTCTTGGTAGTGAGGGTTTATTCATTGCTACAGAAATTTACTTTTGGTACCACGGGCTTTGGGTGTAGCGAGACCAGCCGTACTGAAGGAGTACTAAGCCTACAGCGCTAGTTGGTAACGCCAACAGCACCCCAAAAAATCCAAATAATTTTCCAAACAAAAGCAAAGCAAAGAGCACTGCAACTGGATGAAGTCCAATCCGCTCGCCAACTAAGCGTGGCGTTAAGAAAAAGCCTTCAATGAATTGACCGAGCCCATATATAACCAGGACACCAACGATCTCGCCCCCGGGGCCAAACTGCAAAAGGGCTGCGAGGATCGCCAAAGTAAATCCCAAGGTAATGCCAATGTAGGGAATCACGATCATGAGTGCGGTGAAGACGCCTAATGCTGCAGCACCTTTGATGCCGACTGCGCTTAAGCCAACGCTATAGAAAATAGACATGATGGAGATGACGATCAGCATGCCTCGGAGATATTGCGATAGCAAACCATCAGCGTGCATAGCCAGGTGATGGACAGTTTCTTGCGCGCGCAAGGGCACGATTTTTCTGATGAGTTTAAAGAAGTGATTCCAGTCAATCAGCAGATAAAACATCACAAATAGGATTAGTACAGCATTCACGAAGCCAGCAATTACTGAGCTTCCTGAAGTCAGAACCGTCTCCAGGGTCGAAGACATGAGCGCATCAGAGTTATCGTTGAGGTGGTCGGCAATTTTTTGGGTGGCGCTGGACTTGATGGTGCCCCAATCCACATTAATGTGAAATTCGCTTAACTTGGGCCCAAGCCAGGACTGGGTATTTTGGATCCAGGTCGGAAATTGAGCCTTAATTAGGGGAATTTCAGTTTTAAGGAGGGTAATAAAGAGGGTTAAGATCGAAAATACGACCGCCAGACCAATAATCATGGCAATCCCAGCTGCTGCTGCACGGGGTATGCGATGCCTCTCAAGCCACAAGCAAACTGGGCGTAGGGCATAAGCCAGAATAAATGCAGTCAGAAAAGGGGTAAAAATTTCAGCCATCGCGCTCGAATCCTCTAGAATTCAATGATTCTACCGACCAAGTAGTGTTTCTTACTAATCTTCTATCTCTGCCATGACATCATCTACTCATTCTTCCTCAAAAGGCCTTTCCTACCGTGACGCTGGTGTCGATATCGACGCTGGGGATGATTTGGTGGATCGTATTAAGCCTTTAGCCAAGAAAACCATGCGCGAAGGCGTGCTGGCTGGCATTGGTGGCTTTGGAGCCCTATTTGAGGTTCCAAAGCGCTACAAAGAGCCGGTCTTGGTGTCAGGTACTGATGGTGTTGGTACAAAGCTCAGGTTGGCCTTTGAGTGGAATCGTCACGATACGATCGGTCAAGACCTAGTGGCGATGAGTGTGAATGATATTTTGGTCCAGGGTGCAGAGCCCCTCTTTTTCTTAGATTATTTTGCTTGCGGCAAGCTCACTGTCGATACTGCGGCAACTGTAGTTGGTGGAATTGCTAAAGGCTGCGAGTTATCGGGTTGCGCGCTGATTGGTGGCGAGACTGCTGAGATGCCTGGTATGTATCCTCCAGGTGAATACGATTTGGCGGGCTTTGCTGTTGGCGCGGTAGAGAAATCCAAAATCATTACTGGTGCAACGATTGCCCCTGGTGATGTGGTTTTGGCAATTGGCTCTAGTGGCGCTCATTCCAATGGTTACTCATTGGTCCGCAAAATTATTGAGCGTGCTGGTGCAAAGCCAACGGATGATCTGGGTGGCCGTCCTTTAGGTGATGTCGTGATGGCCCCTACACAAATTTACGTTAAACCACTTCTCAAACTGATTGCTGAGATCAATGTGAAGGGTATGGCCCACATTACTGGCGGTGGCTTGGTGGATAACGTGCCACGCGTGCTTCCAGAAAATACTCAGGCCGTATTGCATCGCGATAGTTGGAAAATGCCGGAACTCTTCCGCTGGTTGCAGATGAAGGGTGGCGTGGCTGATGCTGAAATGGTGCGTGTATTTAACTGCGGCATTGGCATGGTAGTGATTGTGTCTTCCAGCGAAGCTGATGCTGCTATCAAATCCCTTACGGCTGAAGGTTTAAGCGCTTGGACTGTTGGCGAGGTTGTAGAACGTCCAGCTGGCGCGCCGCAAACAATCGTTATTTAAGACTGGCTTTGCAGTAATCTAGGGCTGCCTTCAACTCGCTTGGGTTGAAGGGATCGAACGTTTTTCTACCTGCAATCGCTCGCAGCCAAGTCAACTGTCTTTTGCCAAGCTGCCTAGTGGCTGCAAGCGCTTTGTAACGCATTTCAGTTTGGTCTACTTCTCCAGACAAATACTCCCATACTTGTCGATATCCAACGGAGCGAATAGCGGGAAGGTCGCCGTGCAGGTCTGGATTACTTCGTAAGGCCTTCACTTCTTCCAGTAGTCCCCCAGCAAGCATTTCGTCAAACCGTTTTTCTAAGTTTTGATGAAGGCGGGCGCGATCATTGGGCTCTAAGGATATTAGATCAATCCATTCGGGAATGGCCGACCCCTCTCTGCCATCTTCGCTTGGCGAATCTGCCAACAGTTCTGACATGGGCTTGCCTGTAATTTCATAAACCTCCAAGGCACGCTGAACTCGTTGAGAGTCATTGGGTTGCAAACGTGCAGCAGCAATGGGGTCTACTTTCGCTAATTGAGTATGCATCGCAGGCCAGCCAATGACTTTGCCTTGCTCATCTAGGCGGGCGCGAATTTCTGGATTGGCCGGCGGTAATGAAGAAAGTCCATGTGCCCAAGCTCTCCAGTACAACATCGTTCCGCCAACCACTACGGGAATATTGCCTCGGGCACGAATTTCCGTGCATAGGCGCTTGGCATCTTTCGCAAAATGCGCTGCTGAATAGGATTCAGTAGGATCCAAAATATCAATGAGGTGATGCTGAACCGCTGCCTGCTCTACTTTTGTTGGCTTGGCGCTACCAATATCGAGGCCGCGATAAACCAAGGCAGAATCCATGCTGATTAACTCAACGGTGAGGCCAAGAGTTTTGGCGTATTCCGCTAAAGACATGGCTAGATAGGTTTTGCCTGCGCCTGTGGGGCCAACTATACAAAGTATGGGTGGCTGCTCAGTTTGATGCGTAGGCTGAATGTGAGGTTCAGTTTGCATATCTCATTATAGAAACGAAACCTAGCAAGCTGTATTGACAGCCTGTTAATATCCTTGGACCCTATTATTGGAGCCCAAGTTGATTGATACCTTATTGCAACTCAGTGATCTACTGCTACATATTGATCGCCATTTAGATGTGGTGATTCAGCAATACGGCTACTGGGCTTATGGCTTACTCTTCGCCATTGTTTTTGCTGAGACCGGTTTGGTGGTCGCTCCTTTTTTACCCGGAGACTCATTGTTGTTTATTGCCGGTGCTTATTGCGCTACCGAGCATTTCAATCTGTGGACTCTGTGTATTGGATTGTTGATTGCTGCCATTACTGGAAATACAGTGAACTACTTCATTGGCCGTTGGATTGGTCACCGGATATTTAGCAGTCAGTCACGCTGGATCGATCAAGCAGCTTTACGCAAAACCCATTCTTTTTATGAGAAGCATGGTGGTAAAACGATTATCGCGGCACGTTTTTTACCGATCATCCGCACCTTCGCCCCATTTGTTGCCGGTGTGTCGGAAATGAATTTCTCGCGCTTCCAGTTATTCAATATCACTGGTGCAGTTTTGTGGGTATTTGGCTTGGTGCTTGCTGGCTACTTCTTTGGCAACATTCCCGTTATTCGCCAAAACCTGAATATCATCGTGCTGATTGGTATTGGCGCTGCTGCCATTCCGATTGTATTGGCTGCTGCATATAAAATTTTTCAACGCAAAAAGAAATAAGCAAAAAGAGAAGGATAAGAAGTTGGAAGTAATCTCTATGAAGATTACCGAACCTCTTGCTTAATGCAGCTTGGTTTGGCTCTCTAGTGTGGCGATGTGCTCACGAATATCTGTAGCATCTTCTGCGCCAGGCATCTCGCTCAAGTAATGATGCAAATCAGCTAGCGCAGGGCGTATGTATTCTAGTTGAGCAAAGATTAAACCGCGATCACGAACTTCTTCAGCGGAATCTGATAGCAAAATCACTAGACGCTCTTGAATCCCCAGTAGACGCTCCCAACGCTCATGCTCTGAGTAAATCATTTTGAGATTTCTCATAAAGCGCGAGAGGATTTCTCGAGGGCTGGAGGCGCGCAAGAAAATATTGAGTGGCAGGCTAAGCTCGCCACGATAGCCTTTGGCATCTAGGTAGGGATCGAGCATTTCTTGCAATTGATTTTTGGAGAGGGATTCACCAGTCAGCGGATCCATGATGATTTCACCTTGCTGCAAGGAGATGCGCATCATGAAGTGATTCGGGAAGGAGACCCCACGAATATTTAAACCAATTTGCTGGCCGAGTTCCATCATCAAAATGGCTAGGGATATCGGAATGCCACGGCGATTCTCAACAATCTGATGTAGGTAAGAATTCTCGGGCGCATAAAAGTCATTCGGGTTTGGGCCAAAACCCAACTCGTTATAAAAGAAATGCTTCAGTAGTTGCAGGCGCTGAATGGGTGGCGTATCTGAGGTAATCCGTTGCTTGAGTTTGTTGCCCCATTGGTCGATCTGATCGAGCACTCCTTGCACATTAAGGTCAGGGTAGGCATGTTGCGCTACCGCTACTGCAGCTTCAGTTAAAGGGAAGTGTTCGTCCTCAGCAACTAGTGAGGTGAAATAGTCGAGTTGTTGTGTTGGCATAAGAGCTATTTTGCATGACGCAGGAATTTTTGCCAGCGAATGCCGACAAGACCTAATGCTCCAAAGTAGATTATTGCGGCGGCAGTCAGCCAAGCGCCCACCAAACCAACTCTAGTCCAAGGGGTTTGTTGAAGTGCAATCCAATCATGTGTCGTAGCTGCGTAATACAAGAGGAGGGAGAAAGGAATCAAAGCAAGCAGTAGTTGACTTAAATACTTTGGCCATGCAGCATTCGGAAGTGCGCCGCGTCGATGTAGACCTACCCACAGTAGCGTTGCGTTCAGGCAGGCGCCAGTGCCAATTGAGAGTGCTAGTCCAGCATGTCCTAACCAGGGAACAAAAATTAAATTAGCTAACTGGGTGGCTACTAAAACTAGCAGGCCAATTTTTACAGGCGTACGAATATCTTGACGCGAGTAGAAGCCAGGCGCCAAGATCTTCACTAAGATGAGTCCAATGAGTCCAACACCATAAGCCGCCAATGCACGCTGTGTCATCAAGACATCTAAGGCGCTGAATTTGCCGTAATGGTAGAGAACCGCTGCGAGTGGTTCTCCAAAAATAAAGAGTGCGATCGCACAAGGCGCCGCAAGTAAAAAGGTAAGTTGCAATCCCCAAATTAAGAGCTCACCAGCGTGCACCAAATCATTTTTTGCATTTGCTTTGCTCAGGCTCGGTAGTAAGACCGTGCCTAGGGCCACGCCTAAGAGCGCCGTTGGAAACTCCATCAGGCGATCGGCATAAGAGAGCCAAGATACGCTACCTGCCTGCAAACGAGAGGCGATATTGGTGTTGATAATCAGGGAAATTTGAGCGACCGAAACTGCAAACACGGCGGGCCCCATTAATTTCATGACGCGTCGCGCATCTGGATTTTTAATGGCTGCCTTGATGGCGCCTGGCAAAAGGCCTACTTTAGGCAAAAGCCCTAGGCGAGAAAGTGCGGGGACCTGTATTGCGAGTTGTAAGAAGCCACCCATAAGAACGCCAACACTCAGGGCATAAATCGGTTGGTCTAGATGCGGCGCTAAAAATATAGCGCTGCCAATGAGGGCTAAATTGAGTAAAACAGGGGTAAATGCAGGGATTGCAAAGCGCCCAAAGGTATTGAGAATTCCTGCAGACAAGGAAACCATTGAAATCAGGCCAATGTAGGGAAACATGATGCGGGTCATGACTACGCTGGCCTCATATGCAGGCCCGCCTTTAAAGCCAGTAGCAATGGCCAGAATCAATAAGGGGGCGCCAATAACCCCTAGGAGTACCGTGAGCAGTAAAGCCCAAAATAAGAGCGTGGCAACGGCATTTACGAGGATTTGGGACTGTTTTACGCCCCCTTGGCTCGAAATTTCCCCCAAAATGGGTACAAATGCTTGGGAAAAGGCCCCTTCAGCGAAGAGTCGGCGCAGCAAATTGGGTAGTCTGAAGGCCACATTAAAGGCATCGGTCCACTCGGAGGCCCCAAAACTACGGGCAATCAGGGTTTCCCGGAGGAGTCCGGTAATCCTGGAGAGCATCGTGAGGGAGCTAACCTTGGCAGCAGCTGAAAGCAGATTCATAGGCTAATTTTCCCCTATTTATCAAGCGGCTGGGCTTTTTTAGTCCTTTAATGTAAAATCTTGGGTTTTGGTGAGTCAGCTTACAAATTTGGCGAACCCACACAGAATTTTAGTTAACCGTATTTTGTAATTTTTATATAGCAAGGTTTAAAGATGGCCAATACCGCACAAGCGCGTAAACGCGCACGGCAGGCAGTAAAACAGAATGAGCACAACTCCAGTTTGCGTTCAAAGCTTCGCACTTCCATTAAGGCAGTTCGCAAAGCGATTGAAACTGGCGATAAGGATGCTGCCGCTAAAGTATTCGCAGCAACTCAGTCAACAATCGACAAGATTGCTGACAAAAAGATTGCTCACAAAAATACTGCATCACGTCAGAAGTCACGTCTGTCTGCAGCTATTAAGGCAATGGCAGCGTAAGACTTTTATAGTTTTAGGCAGGCTTTAGAGTAATCTGAGCCTAAGCCCGCTCCTTATCAGAGCGGGTTTTTGTTTTTAGGACTGGGGTTGCGGGTTGGGTTCGAATTCGCAGGCTTCTTCGATTGGCAGACTGTTGTCTTTGGCAAAGTTCATGACAAAGTCGAGTGCCCTCGGATCAAGATCTCTCAGTCTGGTATCAATAACAACGCATTTCACTTTTGCAATAACCACTGGTCTGACATAGGGCGAGTAAGTGAAGCGGGGATCGCCAGCATCGCCTGGTGGGCGAAAAGTGGCCATTACTCCGCAAAGACGTTCGGCCCAGTCGCTGGGGCGAAAAGGTTTGCCAGAAGTTGTAATGCCTTGAATGAAAAGCTTTTTGTGGATCAAGTTGGCGTAGGAATCGTTGTAAGGAATAAGTATTGCTTGGCCCTCTAGCTTAACAGTCTGAGAAGGCCTTAAGATGACTTTAGGAACTATTTTCGTGCAGTTCGATGCCCAATAAACAATGCAAGCTAAAACCCTAGTAGAAAGCTCAACAATGACATCTTTGGCAAAGCCTCAAGTGCCCGGCCAGGTTAAGCATTACTTGCAGTTTGCCGACCTGACGCGTGAAGAATACGATTACCTGCTGAAGCGCTCTGCTTGGCTCAAGACCAAGTTCAAGAGTTACGAGACTTGGCATCCATTGCACGATCGCACTCTAGCAATGATTTTTGAGAAGCACTCCACCCGAACTCGCCTATCCTTTGAGGCGGGAATACACCAGCTTGGCGGTCACGCCGTATACCTAAACACCCGAGATACCCAGTTGGGTCGTGGCGAGCCTGTAGAGGACGCTGCACAGGTGATTTCTAGGATGACAGACATCATCATGATCCGCACCTTTGGCCAAGAGATCATTGAGCGCTTTGCAGCTAACTCTCGTGTCCCAGTGATTAATGGCTTAACCAATGAGTACCATCCTTGCCAAGTGCTGGCTGATATCTTTACTTTCGTAGAGGCGCGTGGCCCGATTCAAGGTAAAACAGTTGCTTGGGTGGGTGATGCCAACAATATGGCTTATACCTGGATACAGGCAGCTGAATGTTTGGATTTTCAAATTCGCTTCTCTGCTCCAGTCGACTATCAGCTGGACAACTCTAGATTGACTGCTAATGCTTTAAAGCACCTGACAATTTGCGCTGATCCAGAGGATGCTTGTAGAGGTGCTGATTTGGTGACTACCGATGTTTGGACCAGCATGGGCTACGAAGATGAAAATACTTCTCGTATGGCCGCTTTTAAAAACTGGATGGTCGATGAAGAGTTAATGTCTTTAGCTAAACCAGACGCTTTGTTTATGCACTGCTTGCCTGCGCATCGTGGTGAAGAGGTTTCTGCAGAAGTCATTGATGGTCCCCAAAGTATTGTTTGGGAAGAGGCGGAAAATCGTTTGCATGTTCAAAAGGCCTTAATGGAGTATTTACTCTGTGGTCGTTTGAACTAATTTTTTAAGTCATTTGTTGTAGTTGCTTGTTGATTAATTTTTGATTGAATAGAAATCATGTCTGATATTAAAAAAGTAGTTTTAGCGTATTCCGGTGGTCTTGACACTAGTGTGATCTTGAAATGGCTTCAAGATACCTATCAATGTGAGATTGTTACTTTCACGGCTGATTTGGGTCAGGGTGAAGAGCTTGAGCCAGCACGCGCTAAGGCACTGCAGTTTGGCATCAAGCCGGAAAATATTTTTATCGATGACTTGCGCGAAGAGTTTGTTCGTGACTTCGTGTTCCCTATGTTCCGAGCCAATACGATTTACGAAGGTGAATATTTATTGGGCACCTCTATCGCACGTCCATTAATCGCTAAGCGTCAAATTGAAATTGCTCGCCAGACTGGTGCGGACTCTGTATCTCATGGCGCTACTGGCAAAGGTAATGACCAAGTTCGTTTTGAGTTGGGCTACTACGCACTCGAGCCGGGAATTAAAGTAATTGCTCCGTGGCGTGAGTGGGACTTGCTTTCCCGTGAAAAACTGATGGCCTATGCAGAAAAGCATGGCATCCCAGTTGAGATGAAGCATAAGCAGGGCGGATCCCCTTACTCTATGGATGCTAACTTATTGCACATCAGTTACGAGGGTCGTCATCTCGAGAATCCAAATGCCGAGGCAGAAGAGTCAATGTGGCGTTGGACGGTATCTCCTGAGAAGGCTCCAGATAGCCCTGAAATTATTGAAATTGAATTCCGCGCTGGCGATCCAGTAGCGATTAATGGCAAGACTTACAAGCCACATGAATTATTGGCTGAACTTAATCGTATTGGTGGCATGCATGGCATTGGTCGCCTTGACTTGGTTGAGAATCGCTTTGTTGGTATGAAAAGCCGTGGCTGCTACGAAACCCCTGGTGGCACCATCTTATTAAAAGCTCACCGCGGTATTGAGAGTATTACTTTGGATCGCGAGGTAGCTCATCTTAAGGATGATTTGATGCCACGTTACGCTAGCTTGATATACAACGGTTTATGGTGGGCGCCAGAGCGTCTCGCTTTGCAAACCTTAATTGACCACACTCAACAGATGGTGAATGGTGTTGTACGCTTGAAACTTTACAAGGCATCTGTGTCCGTGATCTCGCGTGACTCAGCAAATACGCTGTTTGACCAGACTATTGCTACCTTTGATGATGATGGCGGTGCGTATAACCAAGCTGATGCTGGTGGATTCATCAAACTCAATGCTTTGCGTATGCGCATTGCGGAAACTGCAAGACGTAAACGTGCCAAGTAATTAAGATAAATATCAACTATTTAGCAATTTAGATTAGAAGGAATAAAGATGCAATTTGATCAAGTTTCTGTAGGTAAAAAGGCCAATGTATTTTTTGATGGTAAGTGCGTGTCCCATACCGTCACGATGCCAAATGGCGTTCGTAAGTCTGTTGGCGTAGTGTTACCAAGCACTTTGCGTTTTGATCTCAGTACCAAAGAGATTATGGAAGTGGTCGAAGGCAATGCATTCGTTAGTATTAACGGCGCCCCAGAGGTAGAGTTCAAGGCTGGTCAAAGCTGGGAAGTGGAAAAGGGTGGTTACTTCATCATTCGTGCAGAGTGTCCAGTGCATTATGTTTGCCACTTTGAGTAAATAAATTCAGTGCAAACGCTCAAACCACCTACGGGTGGTTTTTTCATTTGAATCCGTGTAAAAAGAGGGCATGAAGCTAACCCAATTTATTTTTCTTCTGGGCATCACATGCTCAACCCTGGCAAGCGCACAGATTTTTGATGTGCCTTATAAGGATGATGCGCCCACAAGAACGCAGTTCATTCCAGCTCAAAATGCAAAGGCAGTCGTTTTATTGTTTCCTGGTGGTGGCGGCATGTTGCGCTTGAGCGATGATGGCTCTACCAATAACTTCCACACCTTCGTGAGATCCAAAAATTTGTGGGCTCAGTATGGGATTGATGCAGTGCTGATTGATACTCCCTATGACTTGGGCAGCGGCAGATCGCACTCTCGATCTATTCGGGATCACCAGCAGAGAATCCTCAGAGTAGTGCGATATTACCAAGACAAGTTACATTTGCCCATATGGATTTTTGGACACAGCATGGGAACCGTGAGTGTCACTGAATTTGTAAATGGCGGCAAAGACCAAGAAAAGTTGATTTCTGGGGTGATCGTAGCTGGTACCTATCGATCCGCTTCAATAGATGCTGATGTCAGTGTTCCGGTATTGGCCATCCATCATGCGGAAGATGGATGCGCAAACACCCCGTTTTCTACTTCAGAAAGTATTATCAAAAATAGACCGAATCAATCGGCCGCCCAATTTGTTTCGATGGAAGGCGGGGTGAGTGAGGGCGATGTTTGCGGCTCTAAGGCCTATCATGGCTTTAATCAAATAGAGGCGGCGCTCATTAAAGCCGCGGCGCAATTTATATTGAAGAACTAGACGTCTTATTTTTTTGGTAATCCCTGAATGACTGTGCCCGGCACGATTACTCGCTCGGAGAACCATTGCTTATTCATCTCTAATGCATAACGCACGGCTGCTTTAGGGCAATGGTTGTTAGTGGTCTCCGCTTGCATTTCTTCGATATTCACAATCTTGCCGTCATCGGCAATGAAAGCAATCGATAACGGAATCTTAGTGTTGTTCATCCAGAAGCAATGTCCCGCTTTCTGCTCAAAGATAAACAGCATGCCGGAGTTGCTTGGCATGCTGGTGCGATTCATAAGCCCAACCTCACGGGCTTTCGGTGTGTCAGCCAACTCCGCCTGAATGTGATAAATCCCAGCCTTGAGTTCGATTGTGGGTAGGCCAACATTCTGCTGCGCAAATGCTGCTGTTGAAAAAACACTGGCGATCGCCGTAAGCGCAAGAATGAATTGTGAGAAATTAAGTAAACGCATGGTGTTCTGAGTGATGGGTGTGAGTAAAGCTAATTTTAATGTAGGGCTCACTAGGCAGGAAAAGACGGGCGAAAAAAAACCCAGGAACCAGTCCTAGGTTTTTTAATAATGATCTAAAGCAGATTAAGCTGCTTGGATATTAGTAGCTTGTTTGCCTTTAGGACCTTGGGTAATATCAAACGTTACCTTTTGGTTTTCCTTGAGGGTCTTGAACCCAGGCATTGTGATCGCGCTGAAATGCGCAAACAACTCTTCTTCACCATCATCAGGTTTGATAAAGCCAAAACCTTTTGCATCATTGAACCACTTAACAATTCCGGTCGCCATGCGAACTCCATTACATAAACTTAAAACAACCGTGATGAGGGTG
>CANFOT010000024.1 GCA_947448625.1 Burkholderiaceae bacterium
ATGACATCTGCACCCAGATCGGCAAGGTTTTGTGCGCACCATGGGCCGGCAAGAACACGGCTGAGGTCTAAAACGCGAATATGACTTAAGGCTCCCATCCTGCAATTTTGGCATGAATATAGGGGTAATTCAGGAAAATTCAGGTTTTTGTTCAGACATGACTACAATTTGCGCGCATGGCTACCCGTAAAACTTCCGAATACAGCGAATCATCAATTCAGGTCCTGAAAGGACTCGAACCCGTCCGTCAACGGCCGGGAATGTACACCCGAACCGATAACCCCTTACACATTATTCAAGAGGTGTTGGATAACGCCTCTGACGAGGCCTTAGGCGGGTTTGGTAAGCAAATCATCGTGACCTTGCATGCCGACAGCAGCGTGAGCGTGGAAGATGATGGTCGCGGAATTCCCGTAGGAATGCATCCAACTGAGAAGTTGCCGGTGGTGGAAATCGTATTTACCCAATTACATGCGGGCGGTAAGTTCGAAAAGGGTACTGGTGGTGCTTATGCCTTCTCCGGCGGTTTGCATGGTGTTGGTGTGTCGGTAACGAATGCTTTATCGAAGCGCCTGGAAGTCACTGTATGGCGTGAAGGCCAGATCTCTACTTTGACCTTCGCTGATGGCAAAGTGATCGAAAAACTCAAAACCAGCGCTGCTGGTAAAGAAGATAAATCGCACGGTACCCGCGTACGCGCATGGCCAGATGGTAAGTACTTTGATAGTGCCGCTATCCCTATGCCAGAACTCATCCGTTTGTTGCGCTCTAAGGCGGTCTTGCTGCCGGGCGTCAAAGTCACCTTAATTCAAGAAAAGTCTGGTGAGAGCCAAACTTGGCAGTATGCCCAAGGCTTACGCGGCTATTTAAACGAAGCGATGGCTCAAGCCGGTCATGGTGCAGAAGTGATTCCGCCATTCGAAGGTGAGCAATACGCCACCGGTAATGGTGATGATGATTCCTTTGCTGAAGGCGAGGGCGCAGCTTGGGTAGTGACCTGGACAGAAGATGGCGCCCCAGTGCGCGAGAGTTATGTGAACTTGATTCCGACTCCAGCCGGCGGAACCCATGAAAGTGGATTGCGCGAAGGTCTCTTTAATGCGGTTAAAGGTTTTATTGAGATGCATGCTTTACAACCTAAAGGCGTGAAGCTCATGCCTGAGGATGTGTTTGCACGTGCTTCATTCATTTTGTCCGCGAAGGTATTAGACCCACAGTTCCAAGGGCAAATTAAAGAACGTTTGAACTCTAGAGATGCAGTACGTTTGGTTTCTGGTTACTCTAAATCTGCACTAGAGCTTTGGCTCAATGAGCACGTAGATTACGGTCGTAAATTGGCAGACCTGGTGATTAAGCAAGCCCAAGCAAGAACACGTGCCGGCCAAAAGGTTGAGAAGAAAAAGTCTTCTGGTGTTGCCGTCCTTCCAGGAAAGCTTACTGATTGCGAGAGCGAAGATATTGGTTTAAATGAAATCTTCCTGGTTGAGGGTGATTCAGCAGGCGGCTCAGCCAAGATGGGCCGCAATAAAGAATATCAAGCCATCCTTCCTTTGCGTGGCAAGGTTCTCAATACCTGGGAAGCGGAGCGTGATCGCTTGTTTGCCAATAATGAAGTGCATGACATTGCCGTTGCGATTGGTGTAGATCCGCACGGCGCTAACGATACCCCTGATTTATCGAACTTGCGTTACGGCAAGGTCTGCATTTTGTCTGATGCGGACGTAGATGGTGCGCATATTCAAGTATTGTTGCTCACTCTGTTCTATAAGCATTTCCCCAAATTAATCGAATTGGGGCACATCCATATTTCTCGACCACCTTTATTTAGGGTGGATGCGCCAGCGCGTGGCAAAAAACCAGCGCAAAAGATTTATGCCTTAGATGCAAATGAGCTTCAAGCGATCGAAGATAAGTTGCGCAAAGATGGTGTAAAAGAATCTGCTTGGCAAATCTCGCGCTTTAAAGGCTTGGGTGAGATGAGTGCAGAGCAGTTATGGGACACCACCTTAAATCCAGATACCCGTCGTTTATTGCCGGTGACATTGGGCGCGTGGACAGAGGATGAAACGATTAAAACAATGGATATGTTGATGGGTAAGTCAGAATCCGGGGCGCGTCGAGATTGGTTAGAAGAGCGCGGCAATGAAGTGGAGGCAGATATCTAATGGCAATTAAAAAAACTCCGGGTGATGTTGGGTCAACCGAGCAGGCGGATTTATTTTCTGGTGAGCCAGTTGAGGTGAATATTGTTGAGGTAGAGCAAGCTACCACTTTAGAGGCTGGTGGCCCAAACGATCCACACGATCCAAAAATTGTTGAACTCAACGAGGATGACAAAGATAGTCTAACGCTGGCCGTCTATGCAGAGCGCGCTTATCTCGATTACGCAATTAGCGTAGTTAAGGGTCGCGCCTTGCCGGATGTATCTGATGGTCAGAAACCAGTTCAACGCCGCATTTTGTTCTCTATGAGCGAGATGGGTCTGCGGGCCGATGCTAAGCCGGTAAAGAGTGCACGTGTAGTGGGTGATGTGTTAGGTAAATTTCACCCCCATGGTGATCAGTCTGCTTATGATGCATTAGTGCGACTTGCACAGAGCTTCTCATTGCGCTATCCGCTGATTGATGGTCAGGGTAACTTTGGTTCACGTGATGGCGACGGTGCCGCAGCAATGCGTTATACCGAAGCGCGTCTGACCAAAATCGCTGGTCTATTGCTTAGCGAGATCGATGAAGGTACGGTCGATTTTGCGCCAAACTACGACGGATCTTTTCAAGAACCTAAGTTGTTACCTGCACGCTTGCCTTTTGTTCTGTTGAATGGGGCATCTGGTATCGCTGTTGGTATGGCAACTGAGATTCCTTCGCATAACTTACGTGAAGTCGCTAGTGCTGCAATTGCTTTGATGAAGTCTCCAAAAATGAGCACTTCAGAGTTACTTGAAATCATGCCTGGTCCAGACTATCCAGGTGGCGGCCAGATTATTTCTTCTCCCGCAGAGATCGCTCAGATTTATGAAGCGGGTCGTGGCAGCTTAAAAGTCCGCGCTCGTTGGTCTATTGAGGAGTTGGCTCGTGGTCAGTGGCAGATTGTTGTCAATGAACTGCCGCCATCCACTTCATCGCAGCGCGTACTGCAGGAGATTGAAGAGCTTACCAATCCAAAGGTTAAAGTTGGCAAGAAGACTTTAACTCCCGAGCAGAACAATCTCAAATCCACCATCTTGAACGTACTCGATGGAGTGCGTGACGAATCCAGTAAAGATGCAGCTGTACGACTGGTATTTGAGCCTAAGAGCAAAAACATTGACGTTAATGAATTTGCAAATCTACTACTGGCTCACACCTCATTGGAATCCAATGCGCCAATGAACTTGGTGATGATTGGTACCGATGGACGTCCTCGTCAAAAAGGGCTCAAAGAGATTATTGCTGAGTGGATTTCTTTTAGGGTTGGCACAGTTACACGACGTACTCAGCACCGCTTAGGTAAAGTCAACGACCGGATGCATATTTTGGAAGGACGCCTTATTGTCCTTTTGAATATTGATAAGGTCATTAAGATTATTCGCAATAGCGACGAGCCTAAGTTAGACCTTATTAAAGAATTCAAGCTTAGCGATCGACAGGCGGAAGATATTCTAGATATCCGCTTGCGTCAGTTAGCTCGACTTGAAGGCATCAAAATTGAACAAGAGTTGAAGGGGCTGAAGTCTGAGCGTGACGATCTTGAAGGCCTATTACAGAGCGATACCGTTCTGCGTAAGCGCATCATCAAGGAAATCGAATCTGACATGAAAGATTTTGGTGATGATCGTCGCACCTTAATTCAAGAAGATAAGCGTGCTATTGCAGAAACTAAAGTATTGGATGAGCCGGTAACGGTCATCGTGTCTCAAAAAGGTTGGGTGCGCGTACGCCAGGGTCATGAGCATGATGCAACTCAGTTTGGCTTCAAAGCGGGCGATGCTTTGTATGGCACATTTGAGTGCCGTACAGTCGATGTAATACAGGGCTTCGGTAGTGATGGCCGCGTTTACACGGTACCCGTAAGCGAGTTGCCAGGCGCTAGGGGTGATGGCTCACCACTAACTAGTTTCGTGAATTTAGCAACTGGGTCGCAAATGGTGGCTTACTACGCCGGCCAGTCTGATGACTTAGTATTAATTTCGACAAGATCGGGCAACGGCTTCCTCGCAAACGTGGCGGATATGACTACCCGTAATAAGGCCGGTAAATCTTTTGTCGGCATTGATAGCAAATTCCCTGGGGGAGATGCGCCTCTTGGGGCGGCTAAAGTTACGTCTGGCATGAAACAGGTAGCTTGCCTATCCGAGAGTTCGAAGTTATTAGTATTCCCACTGGATGAACTCAAGCGGCTTCCTACCGGCGGCAAAGGCGTGATCCTGATGGGCTTGGATGACAAAGAGAAATTAGCTTCTGCGATTGCGGTTGGCCCAGATGGCGCGACGTATTCTGGCGCTGGACGTGCGGGTAAGCCGACGGATTTAACTCTCGATGCCAAAACCTTGAAATCATTTGCTGGGAATCGTGCTCGTAAAGGACACTTTGTTGAGCCTCGGCTTAAGGATGGAAAGCTTAAGGCCAACTAAGGCGCAGGCTTGAATGTAGAGCTCCAAGTAAAACCCGGTCAATAACTGATCGGGTTTTTTTATTTCCCTCTACATCTTTTTCGGAATAGGCGCGCCGTACTTTACGGCAATCACTTCAGCCAAAATTGATATAGCAATTTCAGGAGGGGTTAAAGCCCCGATAAACAAGCCAACTGGCCCATGAAGTAGATCTACTTGCTCTTGCGTTACATCAAATTCCAGCAGACGTGCTTTGCGCTTCTGGGTGTTGACTCTGCTTCCTAATGCGCCAACATAAAAAGCAGGGGACTTTAATGCTTCCATTAGCGCCATGTCATCGAGCTTAGGATCGTGCGTTAAGGCAACAACAGCCGTGTGAGAGTCCACCCCAAGTTCTAGCAGCACGTCATCTGGCATGCCCTTGATAAATTGAATATGTTCGCGATTAATACCTTCTGCGTATTCTTCTCGTGGATCTATCACAATGACTTCAAAATCTGAGGCGAGGGCAAAGTCGGCCGTATAAAGAGAAAGCTGCCCCGCGCCAATAATGACCATTCGCCAGCGTGGGCCATAAGTCGTTTTCATTAAGTGTTCATTGCAAATAAAAGCCTCATTGCGAGTGCCCGATTCAAGCTTGGATTTGCCGGTCGCTAAATCAACTGTCCTTGAGGTAATTTGGTGATTGGAGATCGAGCCCAAAATGGTTTCTAGAATTTCCAATTCCGGTTTTGGCTCGACGAGCAAGCGAAGTGTGCCGCCACAAGGTAGGCCAAAGCGAGCAGCCTCCTGTTGACTAACGCCGTAGACCACCATTTCAGGTAAGTCTTTAGTCAAGATTTCTGTTTGAACTCGACGAATAAGGTCATCCTCAACGCATCCACCGGAAACCGAGCCCGTTACTTGACCATCATCTCTGATGGCTAACCAGGAGCCTATTGGTCTTGGCGCGGAGCCCCATGTTTGCACTACAGTGGCAATGGCCACTCGATGACCAGAATTGAGCCAGTCCACGGCGGCTTTTAATACGCTTAAATCAGTACTATTCATTTCTTATCTTTATTTTTTATGCTACCAATCCATTTATTATCACTCTAATGACAAGTTCTAGCCCATCTGCTGCTGCTTCTGAATTACGCCTTGCGGTTCTGTTACTTGCCGCCGGTGAGGGCAGTCGCTTAGGCGTGCATCCCAAAGCTCTGATCTGTAAAGAGGGCCACACTCTTTTGCGGCGATTCTCAAGCGCAATCCAAGGATTCAAGCCGGTTGAATATATTGTGGTGACGGGCTTTCATAGTCAGGCAATTGAGGCTGAGATGGAAAGCATCAATGCTTCTTTGGTTTGTTCGATGAGAATGATTCAGAATCCCGCTCCAGAAAAGGGTCAGCCATCATCTGTTCGCCTAGGCCTCGAATCCCTTCGGGGGGAATTCGATGTTCTTTTGGTTGCACTTTCGGACCAGCCGGAGGTGGGCAAAAAGGAAGTTCAAGAATTACTTGATGAATACCTTAAGCGAGTGAGTGGCCAGGAAATCATTCTCCCAATGGTGGGTGGGAAGCGTGGCAATCCAGTTCTCTTCTCACGAAAAGCCGTATCAGATATTCTTGCAAGCCCTGGAATGGTTTGTCGAATCTACATGGATGCTCAGCCCAGCAAGGTGAAGGCTATGCACACCAGCAATAAGGCATTTGTAGTGGATGTCGATACACCAGAAGACATCCAACGGTACAAATTAAGTCTGAACTAACTTTAAATTTCAGCAATCAGCTCGATCTCAACGCAGGCGCCCAAGGGAATTTGCGCTACGCCAAAAGCGCTGCGCGCATGCTTACCAGCCTCGCCAAACACTTCAAAGAGAAGTTCGGAACAACCGTTAACAACCAAGTGTTGCTCTGTGTATTCAGTCGTGGAGTTTACTAGGCCCATAACCTTCACAATTCGCTTTACTTTATCCAGTGATCCCAAGTGATGTTGTAAGGTAGAAATCAAATCAATTGCAATGGACCTTGCAGCAGCCTTGCCGGTTTCTGTATCCATATCTAAACCAAGCTTTCCAACCCAAGGTTTGCCATCTTTCTTGGCAATATGGCCAGATAGGAAAACAGTGTTACCAGTCACTGCAGCCATAACGTAAGAGGCGGCTGGCGGTCCGGGTGGTGGTAAATCTATCCCCAGAGTTTTGAGGCGGTCACTAATGTGATTTGTCATAGAGTTTTAGTAGAAAAAAGATAAATAAAATAAAAAAAGAAAGGTAGTAAAAGGCTGGCTTCAGTAAATCTTACTTTACTACTTCGACAGTTGACGCATCGCATTCTCGAGACCATTCAAAGTCACTGGATACATGTGGTCTTTCATAAGACCTTTCATGATGTCGATAGACTGTCGATACTGCCAAACTGATTCTGGCTCTGGATTAAGCCAGGCAAAGTGAGGGAAGTGATCGATGAGTCTATTGATCCATGTGGCGCCAGTCTCTCGGTTATTGTATTCAACAGAACCATTGGGGCTCAGTATTTCATACGGAGACATGGTTGCATCTCCAATAAAAATGAGCTTGTAGTCGGGGCCATATTTATTGATGATGTCTTGAGTGCCAGTTACCTGATCGCGTCTGCGGCGATTGCTTTGCCATAAATGCTCATAAACACAGTTATGAAAGTAGTAGTACTCCAGGTGCTTAAACTCTGTTTTGACCGCAGTAAATAGTTCCGAGATGCGTTGAATATGATCATCCATTGACCCACCGACATCCATTAGCAATAAAACTTTGACTTGGTTATGACGCTCAGGACGCATTTGGATATCGAGCATTCCTGCATTTGCAGCAGTTGACTGTATGGTTTTGTCGAGATCTAGCTCTAGACTAGATCCTTCTCTGGCAAAACGGCGCAAGCGACGCAAGGCCATTTTGATATTGCGAGTTCCCAAACTGAGATCGCTGTCGTAATCTTTAAATTCTCGCGCCTCCCAGACTTTGATGGCAGTCCGATTGCCGGCACTATCGCCACCAATGCGGATGCCTTCTGGGTGGTAACCACTATGACCAAAAGGTGATGAACCTCCTGCGCCGATCCATTTATTGCCGCCGCCATGCCATTCTTTTTGCTCCTTCATGAGCTCTTGTAGGCGCTTTTGCAATGCTTCAGGCCCGCCTAATTTTTTGAGTGCAGCTTTTTCTTCTTCAGTTAATACGCGTTGTAATTTTTTCTCAAGCCAGTCCAATGGGATGTCAGGAGCTAATGCCATGATTTTCTCAACGCCATTGAAGTAAGAGCCAAAGGCTTGATCGAAGCGATCAAAGTGCTGCTCGTCTTTTACCAGTGTCATGCGCGCTAGTTGATAAAACTCATCAATCGAAGGCTCAATGACGCCTTCCTTTAAAGCCTCTAGTAGGGTTAAAAATTCCCGAACAGAAACAGGTACCTTAGCCTCTTTTAGCTTGAGAAAAAATTGAATCAACATGATTGTTGGTTACGCCATGAGATCAGCGGTGATTTCGATTAATCATGACTAGTCGCTCAAATAAGTGAATATCCTGCTCATTTTTAAGTAGCGCACCATGCAGTGGTGGGATTGCGATTTTTTCTTCACTGCTATGCAGTGCCTCAGCCGGAATATCTTCTGCTAATAACAGCTTTAACCAATCAATTAATTCAGAAGTAGAAGGCTTCTTCTTTAAGCCAGGCAAAGACCTGATCTGGTAAAAAGATTTAAGTGCGGCGTCCAGTAAGCTTTGTTTGATGTTTGGATGATGTACATCAACAATGCTTTGCATAGTTTGCGCATCTGGAAAGGAGATGTAATGAAAAAAGCAGCGACGCAAAAATGCATCCGGCAATTCTTTTTCGTTATTCGATGTGATGATCACCAGCGGTCGGTGTTTAGCCTTAATCAGCTCACGGGTCTCATATATGTAGAACTCCATGCGGTCGATTTCGCGTAGTAAATCGTTTGGAAATTCAATATCCGCCTTGTCAATTTCATCGATTAATAGAACAACGGGTTCATCTGCTTCAAACGCTTGCCAAAGTACCCCTTTAACAATGTAGTTGCGAATGTCATTCACTTTCTCATCGCCAAGTTGGGAGTCTCTTAATCGGCTTACTGCATCGTATTCGTATAGACCTTGTTGGGCTTTAGTAGTTGACTTAATGTGCCACTGCATGAGGGGCATATTTAAGGCTGCGGCCACTTCCTCGGCCAACATTGTTTTACCGGTGCCGGGCTCGCCTTTAATTAACAGAGGCCGCTGTAGTTGAATAGCGGCATTAACCGCTAATTTCAGGTCATCAGTAGCAACATAGCTCTTCGAGCCATCAAAACGGGATTTGGTCTTTGTCATCAGTACTAATAATCAATTTATCGTTAAATAGCCGTCAAGTATAGGTAAAAGGGCGGGCAATTTCCGTGTTTTTCACCTAATTTAAGTGGTTGGGGTGGGGTCTGGGTCAGTCTCCGCTATACTCTTTCCAAATTGATTTAAATCAAACTAGTTAATAATCATTTCTATGAAAAAACACCTCATTCTTTCCCAATTGACCCTCTGCGCTGGTCTAGCTTTTGCTGGATTTGCTGCTCAAGCTGAAGATGCCAAAGGTTCTGCACAGGCTGGACAAGGTAAGGTTTGGCTTTGCATTGGTTGCCACTCCATTCCTGACTATCGTGCTGACTATCCATTGGTATACAAAGTGCCAATGCTGGGCGGTCAAAATGCCGCTTATATCGCCAGCGCTCTATCCTCCTACAAAAAGGGCGAAAGAAAGCATCCAACTATGCGTTCAATTGCTGCCAGCTTGTCAGATCAAGACATGGCTGACCTTGGCGAATACTATGCTGCGCAAACTGCCAGCTCACCAAATAACCCATTGAAGTGATATTTAGAGGCACGTTTATGAAATTCGCACTAATTACCGCCATTTTGTTATCCAGCATTGGCTTGGCTCAAGCAGCTAGCGCTGAAAAAGGCCAGGCTCTTGTAGAGAAGGCAAATTGTGCTTCTTGTCATGGCGCCGGACTAAATGCTCCAATCTTGCCCGCCTATCCAAAGTTGGCTGGCCAATATGCTGATTACCTCTATTACGCCTTAAAGGCGTATAAAGTAGGGAACGGAAATCCTCAGTACGGCCGTAATAACGCCATTATGGGTTCTCAGGTTCAGTCATTCTCCGATGCGGATATGCACGATATCGCCGCCTATGTTGCGACATTGCCAGGAAATTTCGTAGTTAAGAAATAGACCGGAAAACGCTCCGCATTTTTCAAAGGCTTAGCTTAACCCCTAAGCTTTTGTTCATTTTGGGCTGCTAGCTCCAATACTTCCTTATTTGGTTGCCTCTAGTCCTCTGGCGAGGTGATTTCGCATGGCTGATTCAGCGGCAGCAGGATCCTTTTTGAGTATGGCCTGAAGGATTTCCCGATGCTCGATCAGAGAACTTAATAAACGACCCGATCGACTCAAGGAGTCTCGTCTTTGGAGCTTCAGAACCTTACGCAGATCAACAATCACGCCGTTCATCCACTTGTTCCCCGCAATTTCTTGTATCAAATCATGAAATTTGACGTTAATTTCAAAGAATTGCTCTGTATCTCTATCTGCAGCCGCCTTTTCTAATCGGTGGTGCAGGTTATCCAGTTGGGTTAATTGCTCTTCTGTAGCGTTAATTGCCGTTTCCTTAGCTGCTTGACCTTCAAGAAGTGATAGAACGGTAAAGATTTGCTCTAAGTCACGCCTATCTACCTCTGTGACGTAGGCACCTTTATTCATTTTGGTTGTCACTAGGCCCTCAGAGGCCAGAACCTTTATGGCTTCACGCATGGGTGTTCGGCTTATTCCAAAGGCCGAAGCGAGACTTTGCTCATCAAGCCAGCTACCAGGGGCCAATTCATGGGAGAAGATCTGCTCCCGGAGGCGTTCAGCAACATCTTCTGATAGAGGCCTGTTAATTAGTTTTGTATTCATAATTATGTATACAGTATCTAGACAAATAAAAAAATGTCAAGCAAAATAGCCCTACAAATTTAGCAACAATGCAATAAAGCCAACCAGGAGTGCTTTATGAGTACAAGTGAAAAAAAACCTACAACGAATTCTTCTAGCACTTGGCCCAATGTGCCAGATTGCAATCTTGATGCTTGGAAAAAATCAGCCCAAAAGTCAGCGCCTCAAGGTGATGTTGATAAATTAGGTTGGCATACGCCGGATGGAATTCATCTCAAGGCTTTGTATACCGCCGAAGATATTGATGGTCTTCAGTACACACATTCCTTGCCGGGCTTTGAACCATTTATACGTGGACCTCAGGCAACCATGTACTCCGTCCGTCCTTGGACTATTCGTCAGTACGCTGGCTTTTCAACAGCAGAAGAATCCAATGCGTTTTATCGCAAGGCGCTTGATGCGGGTGGTCAAGGTGTTTCAGTTGCATTCGACTTGGCAACGCATCGTGGTTATGACTCTGATCATCCGCGCGTTACGGGTGATGTTGGTAAAGCAGGTGTCGCTATCGATTCTGTTGAGGATATGAAAATTTTGTTTAATGGCATTCCATTAGACAAAGTGTCTGTATCGATGACTATGAATGGTGCTGTATTGCCCGTATTGGCGGGTTACATCGTTGCCGGTGAAGAGCAGGGTGTTAAACAGGAGCTTCTGTCTGGAACTATTCAGAATGACATTCTGAAGGAGTTCATGGTGCGTAATACATATATATATCCACCAGAGCCTTCAATGCGCATCATTGGCGACATCATTGAGTACACCGCCAAGCACATGCCGAAATTTAACTCGATCTCTATATCGGGTTACCACATGCAAGAGGCGGGCGCTAATCAAGTTCTTGAATTGGCATTCACCTTAGCCGATGGCAAGGAGTATGTAAAAACAGCTTTGGCGAAAGGCTTGGATGTTGATGGCTTTGCTGGTCGCCTTTCATTTTTCTTTGCTATCGGCATGAATTTTTACTTAGAGGTTGCTAAGTTACGTGCTGCAAGACTCTTATGGTGGCGCATCATGAAGTCCTTTGAGCCAAAGAATCCAAAGTCACTGATGTTGCGTACTCACTGTCAAACATCGGGTTGGTCCTTGACTGAGCAAGACCCCTATAACAACGTTGTTCGAACCACCGTAGAGGCTATGGCTGCTGTATTTGGCGGCACGCAATCCTTGCATACCAATTCATTTGACGAAGCAATTGCATTGCCATCTGAGTTCTCCAGTCGTATCGCTCGGAATACCCAGTTGATCCTGCAAGAGGAGACTCATATCACTAGCGTGATTGATCCTTGGGCTGGGTCCTACATGATGGAAAATCTCACCCAAGAGATGGCTGATAAGGCCTGGGAAATCATTCAAGAAGTCGATGCTATGGGGGGTATGACTAAGGCGGTGGAAAGTGGCTGGGCTAAGCTCAAGATTGAAGCAGCTGCTGCTGAGAAGCAGGCTAAGATTGATTCTGGCTCCGATGTCATCGTTGGCGTTAATAAATACAAGCTCGGCAAAGAAGATTTGGTTGATGTATTAATGATTGATAACGACAAGGTCCGTGAAAGCCAGGTCGCTAGATTGAAAGACATCAAGTCGAAACGTGACTCTAAAAAAGTTGAAGCAGCATTAGTGGCATTGACTAAGGCGGCAGATGAAAATACCGGCAACCTATTGGAATTAGCTGTTGAGGCGATTCGTTTGCGCGCTACGGTTGGCGAGGTTTCCGATGCATTAGAAAAAGTTTACGGGCGCCATCGCGCCGATACTCAAAAGGTGACTGGTGTGTATGCAGCTGCTTATGACTCAGCAGAAGGCTGGGAAAAATTGAAGGTAGAAATTGCGGATTTTGCAAAAGACTTTGGTCGCCGCCCTCGTGTGATGATTGCCAAGCTTGGACAGGATGGTCATGATCGCGGCGCGAAGGTGGTTGCTACTGCATTTGCTGATTTAGGCTTTGATGTGGATATCGGGCCTTTATTCCAAACTCCAGAGGAGTGTGCCCGTCAGGCGATTGAGAATGACGTTCATGCCCTAGGCATTTCTACATTGGCTGCAGGACACAAGACTTTGGTCCCGGCCATCATTGCTGAATTGAAGAAGCAAGGCGCTGATGACATTATCGTTTTCGTTGGTGGGGTGATTCCTAGACAAGATTACGATTTCTTGTACGAAGCTGGCGTCAAGGGTATTTACGGCCCAGGTACTCCGATTCCAGCATCGGCAAAGGATGTGCTTGAGCAGATTCGCAAATCTGTAAAGCCTGATTAATCTTTAGATCACAAATATCAGCATGCTCAATGCAGTTGACCAAGCCTTGGTAAATGACCTCACTGGCGTGCCTTCATCGGCGCAACGTAGGGCCTTGGCCAAGATCATCACCTTGCTTGAATCCACTCGCATGGATCATCGTAAGCGTGCCGATGAGGTTCTTAATGCCTTATTGCCAAAGACAGGAAAGTCATTTCGCTTGGGCATCTCTGGTGTACCGGGGGTTGGCAAGTCAACCCTCATTGAGACTTTGGGCTTGTATCTGATCGAAAAAGGTCATCGCGTTGCAGTTCTGGCGATTGATCCGTCTTCAAGTCTATCCGGCGGCTCCATTTTGGGCGACAAGACTCGCATGGAGAAACTGTCGGTTCTAGATAACGCATTTATTCGTCCGAGCCCCTCATCTTGTACCTTAGGTGGCGTTGCTGAAAAGACCAGGGAAGCCATGTTGGTTGCAGAGGCGGCAGGATTTGACATCGTGATTGTCGAAACTGTAGGTGTGGGCCAAAGTGAAATTGCCGTTGCAGGCATGACTGATTTGTTTCTGTTATTGCAATTGCCCAATGCTGGTGATGATCTGCAGGCAATAAAAAAAGGCGTCATGGAGATTGCTGATCTGATCGTGATCAACAAAGTGGATATTGATCCAGATGCTGCCATGCGGGCACAATTATTTATCACGAGCTCTTTGCGTCTCTTGGGATTTCAGGGAAATCCAGATCACGCCTCTCATAATCAAGAGTATTGGCATCCCACCGTCATGACCTTGAGCGCTTTGGAGGGTAATGGCGTCCCTGAGCTATGGGAAAAAATTCTGCATTTTCAGAAGCTTCAAAACGCGAATGGAGAATTGCTATCTCGCCGCAAGCAACAAGCAGGTGCCTGGATGTGGGATCGAATTGATGCGGGCCTCAAGAATGCTTTTCAGAATCACCCGGGAGTGCAAACACTGTTACCTGGTCTGAGTGCCGAGGTAAATCAAGGAACCATGGCCGCTTCTGTTGCTGCGAGACGTCTTCTCGAAGCAATGGGACACGAATTTTTCTAAGGAGTAGTTATGAAGGAAATCATTCAACAGCTTGAAGCAAAGCGCGAGCTTGCCAGATTAGGTGGCGGGCAAAAGCGTATTGCCGCTCAACATTCCAAAGGTAAGTTGACTGCACGTGAGCGCATTGAGCTCTTGCTGGATGCTGGTACTTTTGAAGAGTGGGATATGTTCGTTGAGCATCGTTGCCACGATTTTGGTATGGCTGATCAAACTGTTCCCGGCGATGGCGTTGTCACTGGTTACGGCATGATCAATGGCCGCTTGGTGTTTGTTTTCTCTCAAGACTTTACTGTTTTAGGTGGCTCCCTATCTGAAGCTCATGCCGAGAAAATCTGCAAGATCATGGATCAGGCGATTAAAGTAGGGGCTCCGGTTATTGGTTTAAATGACTCTGGCGGTGCACGTATCCAAGAGGGTGTTGCTTCTCTAGGTGGCTATGCTGAAATTTTCCAGCGCAATGTAACTGCATCAGGTGTCATTCCGCAAATTTCTTTAATCATGGGTCCATCTGCTGGCGGCGCAGTGTATTCCCCGGCTTTGACTGACTTCATCTTTATGGTTAAGGACAGCTCTTACATGTTTGTGACTGGCCCAGAGGTGGTGAAGACCGTGACTCATGAAGATGTAACGGCTGAAGAGTTGGGTGGCGCTGTAACACATTCCACTATTTCCGGCGTTTGTGATTTGGCTTTTGATAATGATGTTGACGCCATCATGATGCTTCGTCGTTTCTTCAATTACCTCCCATTATCAAATCGGGAAAAGCCGCCAATGATTAATGGGGCGATGCGTACTGAAGAGCCAGACTTCTCATTGGATACGCTAGTTCCAAGCAACCCAAATCAACCTTACGATATGAAAGAGTTGATTGGGAAGATTGTTGATGATGGCGAATTCTTTGAATTACAGCCTGATTACGCAAAAAATATCTTGATCGGCTTTGCCCGCATGGAGGGCAGATCGATTGGTATCGTCGCAAATCAGCCTTTAGTTCTGGCTGGCTGTTTGGATATCAAGGCATCCGTAAAGGCTGCTCGATTCGTTAGATTCTGTGATGCTTTCAATATTCCAGTAGTTACTTTGGTTGACGTACCTGGCTTTATGCCCGGAACTTCCCAAGAATACGGCGGCATCATTAAGCATGGTGCCAAGTTGCTATATGCCTATGCTGATTGCACCGTGCCTAAAGTCACGCTGATTACTCGCAAAGCTTATGGTGGTGCATACGATGTGATGGCATCAAAGCATTTACGAGGTGACGTGAACTTTGCCTGGCCTTCTGCTGAAATTGCGGTGATGGGCCCCAAGGGCGCCGTTGAAATTATTTTCCGAGAGGAAAAATCTGATCCAGCAAAAATTGCTGCTCGTGAAGCTGAATACAAAGCAAAGTTTGCGAATCCTTTTGTGGCTGGCCGCCGGGGTTACATAGATGATGTGATCTTGCCGCATGAAACCCGTAAACGTATTTCACGTTCTTTGGCAATGCTTAAAGATAAAGAGCTCACAAACCCACCGCGTAAACACGGCAATATTCCTCTTTAAGGCGCCGAAAAATCATGACTACGAAAATGTTTAAGAAAATTTTGATTGCTAATCGCGGTGAGATTGCTTGCCGTGTGATGAAAACCGCCAAGAAGATGGGTATTAAGACGGTGGCCGTCTATTCTGAAGCGGATAAAGAGGCGCGTCATGTGCAGATGGCCGATGAAGCCATTTGCATTGGGCCTGCCCCATCACGCGAATCTTACTTGGTAATGGATCGGATTATTCAAGCCTGTAAGGATACAGGTGCACAGGCTGTTCACCCGGGATATGGCTTCTTATCGGAGAACGAGCAATTTGCGCGTCGCTGCGAAGAAGAAGGGATTGTTTTTATTGGCCCTAAGCATCAGTCTATTGCGGCAATGGGTGACAAGATTGCCTCGAAGAAGCTTGCTTTAGAGGCAAAGGTCAATACGATTCCTGGATTTAACGAGGCAATTGAAAAGGCCGAAGATGCGGTCAAGATTGCCCAAGGCATTGGCTACCCAGTCATGATCAAGGCATCGGCGGGAGGCGGTGGTAAGGGCTTGCGTGTGGCCTTTAACGACAAAGAGGCTTTTGAAGGGTTTACCGCATGTCGTACCGAAGCGCTGAACAGCTTTGGAGATGACCGGGTCTTCATTGAGAAATTTGTTGAAGGTCCGCGCCATATTGAGATCCAGGTACTGGGCGATTCACATGGCAACGTGGTGTATTTGGGGGAGCGTGATTGCTCAATCCAACGCCGCCATCAAAAGGTCATTGAGGAGGCGCCATCCCCATTTATCGATCCCGCTACCCGTAAAGCAATGGGCGAACAAGCTGTTGCATTGGCAAAAGCAGTGAACTACCAATCTGCGGGTACCGTTGAGTTTGTGGTTGGTAAAGATAAGTCCTTTTACTTTCTGGAGATGAACACCCGTTTACAGGTCGAGCATCCTGTTACCGAAGGCATTACTGGTTTGGATTTAGTTGAGCAGATGATTCGTGTGGCTGCCGGCGAAAATTTGGCATTTAAGCAGGAAGACATCAAGCTCAATGGCTGGTCAATGGAATGTCGTATTAATGCGGATGACCCATTTCGTAACTTCTTACCATCCACTGGCCGCTTAGTTAAATATCGTCCACCTGAAGAATTTGATGGTGTCCGTGTAGACACGGGTGTCTATGAGGGTGGTGAGATTCCAATGTACTACGATTCCATGATTGCGAAGCTGATTGTTCATGGTAAAGATCGAACTGAGGCCATTGAAAAAATGCGCTCCGCTCTCAACGACTTTGTGATCCGGGGCATTCATTCAAATATCCCTTTCCAGGCGGCTCTTTTACAGCATCCACGCTTTGTATCTGGCGACTTCACTACCGGTTTTATTGCTGAAGAGTATCCAGATGGTTTCAAAAAGGATTCTGTTCAGCCTGCAGATCCCAAGCGTTTAGCCGCTTTGGCAGCATTCATGCGCTATCGCTATCTTGAGCACATCCAAATGATTGATGGTCAATTGGCTGGTCATGAAATGACAATTGCGAAGAAGTTTGTTGTTGTGACTGGGTCTCGCGTAGGTTCAAGTGAAGATATCCAAGAAGTTCCGATTCGGGTTGAGCTTAAGGATGGTATTTACTCCGTCTATATAGAAGAAGTAGGTGATATTAGTCGCTACAACATCGTCAGCAATTGGCGTCCAGGTGAGATATGTCTGCGTGCAACCATTAATGGTACTCACAAGATCACCGCGCAAGTAGAGCGCAAGGCCGTTAAGTACGCGCTTGTTTTAGATGGCGCACATTATGAGTGCATGGTTCTAAGTCCGCTGGGCGCTGAGTTACAACGCCGCATGCTGGTTAAGATTCCGCCGGATACCTCAAAGTTGGTGATGTCTCCAATGCCTGGCTTGCTGACCAATATCTCTGTGAAGGTTGGTGAGGTAGTGACTGCAGGTCAGAAACTGGCCGCGATTGAGGCGATGAAGATGGAGAATACTTTGGTTGCTGCCCAAGATGGTGTGGTGGCTGATATCTGCGCCAATGTTGGAGAAAGCTTGGCGGTAGATCAATTGATCATTCGATTTGAATAAGGATTGCCATGACCAAACCATTTAAGATTCTAGGGATTCAGCAAATTGCTATCGGCGGTGAAAATAAAGATCGCCTTCGAAAACTTTGGGTCGATTTGCTAGGCTTTGAATACAAAAGCACTTTTGTATCCGAGCGTGAAAATGTAGATGAAGATATTTGCGCTATCGGTAAGGGTGCTCATGAGATTGAAGTGGATCTCATGCAGCCGCTTGATATTGATAAGAAACCTGCTGTTCATCAAACTCCTTTGAACCATATTGGCTTATGGGTAGACGATCTTCCTAAGGCGGTAGAGTGGTTATCCGCACAGGGTCTTCGCTTTGCTCCTGGTGGTATTCGCAATGGGGCTGGTGGCCATGACATCACCTTTATACATCCCAAGGGAAATGAGCAGTTTCCTTTTTGCGGTGAAGGTGTACTGATCGAGTTAGTTCAGGCTCCACCAGATATCATTACGGGTCTGAGTTCATAAGTATCTAGAGAGTCCAAATTGACCTATATATTGGCCATCGACACCTCCTCAGCATGGTGTTCGGTGGCTTTATCTTTAAATGATGCCGCTCCCTTGGTCCGCCATCAAAAAGTATCGGCTGGCGCAAGCCAGCTGTTGCTACCGTGGGTTGAGGAGTTACTGTCCGAGGCGTCGATCGGGCTATCTTCGCTCGACGCCATCGCCATTGGGAGTGGTCCTGGAGCCTTCACGGGAGTGCGCCTAGGTGTAGCTGTTGTACAAGGCCTGGCAACCGCAGCTAAGCTTCCCGTACTTCCTGTAGCGAGTCTGGACGCAATTGCTAGCCAAGTCGTTCAGACGCCCTTGTTTATTGCTTCAGGTGCCCATTCATTCGTTGTTGCTATTGATGCTCGCATGGATGAAGTCTACTGGGCAAAGTATCAGTTTCTATCAAATCAATTACCTCAGCGTCAAGGGGAAATTCAGTTGAGCGCCCCAGAGGGTGTAGAGCTTTCCAATATTGAGTTTCTGGCGGGAAGTGCGATTGGAGAGTTTGGTGATCGCTTGTTTACGACAACATCACTTCCATTGCCTGAAACGCATCTTGATGCCAATGTTGGGATTAATGCCCTGGGGGTTTTAGCTTGTGCGCAGGATATGTGGAGCAAAGGCTTGCAACAAGACATCCATTTGTTGGAACCGCTCTATGTACGCAATAAGGTTGCACTAACTTCTGCGGAGCGTGGTCATCACCATGGTTGATTACATCAACCCATTGCAGTCCAGTACGCAAGGCGTATCTGAGCTTTCATTTTTACCAATGACCCCCGCAGATTTGGATGCTGTATTGGCCATTGAATCTGTTTCACATCTTCATCCTTGGACGAGGGGTAATTTCTCTGATTCACTTGCTGCGGGATATTGGGCTTATTGCGTGAGACCTCAATTGGCAGACAGTGTCAAAGGCAGCTATTTGGATCCCGCGATTCTTTGGTCCTACTGCATCTTGTTTCCCGCGGTAGATGAGTTGCATCTACTGAATATCACCGTTTCACCAAAATTACGTCGCTTGGGTATTGGTGTAAAAATGATGACTGCGATAGAGGGCGTGGCGGCAGAACAAAAAATGCCTCGAATTATTTTAGAGGCTCGTCCTAGCAATGAGGCGGCCCTAAAGCTCTATCAAAACCTTGGGTATGAGCAAATTGGTTTACGTAAAAACTATTACCCAGTCGATATCACTAGCGGATTGCGCGAAGACGCTCTTGTTTTGGCTAAATCGATTAAGCTTGAGATATGAACATCAGCACAAATTCCGTCTTTCTTAAAGAGATGGGTATCACCGAATGGACTTCACGTGATGCAATCTCGGTGGATACTCAAGCAAACACTGTTGTTGAGGTGGCTGCTGTTCGTCCTGGCCCCCCGGCTGATGCAGCATCTGACATGACACAAGTGCGGGAGAGGGCATCTTTGGGAATGTGGTGGTTTTTTGGTAGTCAACCACAAGGCGATGCAGCGATACTTTTTCAAAATGTGATTCGGGTTCTTGGTCTTGCCCCACAGGAGTGGTCCTGGAGGAGTCCGACCGAAATTTTTAACCCTGCAACATTGCCGCAGGATGGAACGCCGATTGTCGCGTTAGCGTTTGGCGGTGCGGCTGCTCAAAAATTGTCGGGTGAGCGTGATGCGCTACCGGAACTTCGGGAAACAGTTTTGGCTATGAATGCTGACGGAGCTGAAGACCTACCTCTGATTGCTACTTTTGAGCTCAATCAACTGATTGCTAGACCAAAAGACAAGGCTTTGTTATGGCAAGATCTCTTGCTCGCTAAATCTGTTTTGCAGAATAGTTAAGCGCTGCGCTTAGTGCTTGTGCTCGCCAATTAAATGCATTGAGTCGTATTCAGCTTGATTGGCTGCATGTCGTTTAATGACAACCCACATGATCACGCTTACTACAACACCAAAGCCAATAATCACTGCTTGAATTGGTGCGTCAAGCCAAATCAATCCAGAGTAGATCGAGAGCATCATCAGCACAGAAATATTTTCATTAAAGTTTTGAACGGCAATCGAGTGACCTGCGGACATGAGAACGTGACCGCGATGCTGAAGCAATGCATTCATTGGCACTACAAAGTAACCGGCAAGCCAGCCAACTAAGATCAATAAAAAATATGCTGGCAATAAATTCAGCGAGATTTCAAATTTCCCAATAGTCCAGATCGTAGTGTTGGGTAGCATATCTGAGTTGTAGATTGCCATTATGCAGACCACTAGACCCATGGCAATGCCATAAGGGAGGACTTTGAGGGAGCTGCGAAGGGGGACTCTCCAGGCTGCCCATACCGCCCCTCCTGCAACACCAAATGCAGAGATAGCCTGAAG
>CANFOT010000025.1 GCA_947448625.1 Burkholderiaceae bacterium
CTTATTTCTAGTTCAGCCCCAGATTTATTGGATTCAAAGTAGAAAAAGAGGCTGGCCCCAGAGACCAATAAGATGGCACCAAAGACAATAGCAGGGGTCAAATTCAGCCCCTTAAGCTCTAAGCTTTTAGCCGAAAAAGTCGGCTTTGCAGTCTTGGCTTGGGGTGCTTGATCCAACCTTGGGGGAGGCGAAGTTTTGCGAATTCCATGGGGATCTGGAATGGCGGGGTCATCCCCCAGCTCACTCAGAATGTCATCAAAAGACTGGGGGGAGATCTGGCGTGGAGGCATGCCATATTGTTCGCCCCGCGGATAGTAAAAACGATCAGTACGGGTGGAATTCTCTGTCAGAAAAATCCGCCCCAAAATATTTCAAACGCGGGTTTTGGAGCTTTAATGAAAATTACGTAAGCGCCCTATAATTTGACTCTATGGCTCTACCCCCCAAAGACAAGCCGCCCTTAAACCGGCGGTTTAACCGACAGCCTGATAGACGTCCTGGTCAGCCAAGAGCGGAGCATTCCGCATCCAAGTCGGGAAGCAATCCCTTAATTAAAGCCCTGCTGATAATCAGCATGGTCTTTGCAGTGGTTATCACCCTGTTGTTGGGTTATGCCTTCTTAATAGCAAAGCCGAATTTACCGAAGATCTCAGCACTGGTCGATTACAACCCCAAAACGCCATTACGTATCTATACAGCTGACAAAGTCCTGATTGGTGAGTTTGGGGAGGAGCGCCGTAAAGTGATTCCTTTAAATGAAATCCCAATGAGCATGCGCAATGCAGTCTTGGCTATTGAGGACGATCGTTTTTATTCCCATGGTGGCGTTGATTACGTGGGTATCTTGAGGGCTGCCCTCACCAACTTACGTGGCAATCTATCTCAGGGTGCATCAACTATCACAATGCAGGTGGCGCGTAACTTCTTCCTCAGCAATGAAAAGACCTTCAGTCGCAAGATTTATGAGGTACTCCTGTCTTGGGAAATTGAGTCCCAATTAAGTAAAGACAAGATTCTCGAGATTTACATGAATCAGATCTTTTTGGGGCAAAGAGCCTATGGATTTTCTAGTGCAGCCCAAATCTATTTTGGTAAAGAGCTAAAAGACATCACGATTGCTGAGTCTGCGATGTTGGCAGGTTTACCAAAGGCCCCCTCAGCATACAACCCAGTAAGCAATTTCCGCCGCGCCAAGATTCGTCAGGAATATATTTTGCAGCGCATGCGTGATTTGTCATACATCACGCCGGAGCAGTATCAAATCGCCATGGCAGAAGAGTTGCATATCCGTGGTCTTGGGAATGAATTTAGTACCCGTGCAGATTTTCCGGCAGAGATGGTGCGTCAATTGCTATTTACACAATATGGCGAGGCAATCTATTCGCAGGGAATAGATGTATACACCACGATCTTGAGGGCAGATCAGGATGCTGCATACAAAGCAGTGCGTCGCGGTATTTTTGAATACGATTTACGTCACGCATATCGTGGTCCTGAGGGATTTATTGATTTGCCAGAAGATCACGTCAAGCGTCAGCGTGCAATTGATGAAGCTTTGTTGGCCTATCCACAGTTAGATGACTTGCAGTCCGGTGTCGTGCTCGATATCAAACCAAAAGAAATGCAGGTCATGATTTCGACTGGAGATACGATCAGCTTAAAGGGTGAGGGCATGAAGCTTGCCACTGCCTCTTTGACTGATAGCGCCCAACCAAAAAAACGTTTACGCCCTGGAGCCATCGTTAGACTCTTATCCGATGGTGGTGTTTGGAAGTTAGCGCAATTACCTCAAGTAGAGGCAGCCTTTGTTTCCATGAACGCAGAGACGGGCGCGATCCTCTCTTTGGTGGGTGGTTTTGATTTCCGTCGCAATCAATTTAATCACGTTACTCAGGCGCAGCGCCAACCCGGATCTTCGTTTAAGCCATTTATCTATGCCGCTGCAATTGAAAAAGGTTTTTCTCCAAGCACGATGGTGAACGATGCGCCACTCTCTATTGGCAGTATGGAAACTGGGAGCCAAGCTTGGGAGCCCAAGAATTACGATGGTAAGTATGAGGGGATGATGCGTTTGCGCACGGCCTTGGCGAAATCAAAGAATTTAGTTTCCGTAAGACTGATTCGCGCTATCGGCCCCTCATATGCACAAGAATATATTCAGCGCTTCGGTTTTGAGGCAGAGAAGCATCCCCCATATTTAACAATGGCCTTAGGTGCAGGTTCTGTAACGCCTTTGCAAATGGCCTCTGCCTATAGTGTCTTTGCTAACGGTGGCTATCGTGTCGATCCATTCTTGATCAATAAGATGATTGACTCAAAGGGCACCGTATTATTTGAAGCAAAGCCAGCTCATGCACGTGAAGATGCGCCTCGTGTGTTGGATGCGCGAACCGCCTTTGTGATGGACAGCATGCTACAAGAGGTGATAAAGACTGGAACTGCTGGCAGTGCAAGAGCCAAGCTGGGTCGTAATGACATTGCCGGTAAAACTGGTACAACTAATGACTCGCACGATGCGTGGTTTGCGGGATATAACCCGAAGGTAGTGGCTATTGCATGGATTGGTTTTGATAAACCAGCAAGTCTAGGTGATCGTGAAACTGGTGGTGGCCTTGCTTTGCCAATGTGGATATCTTATATGAGCACTGCCTTGAAAGATGAGCCGCAACAAGGGCGCGAAGTACCTGCGGGTGTTACCCAGGTTGATGGGGACTGGTTTATTCCAGAGTTTTCAAATAATGGCGGTGTACGCGAACTGCAGTAGTTCGTTTTAGCAATGGCAAGGCAAGCGCGCACCATTATTCCCGGCCAAGTAATGCATGTGATGGTTCGTGGCAATAACCGAGAAATACTGTTTTTTAGTGATGCCGATCGACGTATCTATTTAGACTGGTTGCGCGAAGCGGCAAAACAATTTGGTAGCGCTGTGCATGCATTTGCCTTAATGCCAAATCATGTTCACCTCCTAATCACGCCTCAAGGCGCGGATTCGCTTGCAAAGACTATGCAATCCTTGGGTAGGCGTTATGCCCAGTACTTCAACCAGCAGCACCAGCGTTCTGGAACTATTTGGGAAGGGCGCTATCGCTCTTCACTAATAGATCCTGATTATTTTTTGCGCTGTCAGCGCTATATCGAATTAAATCCTGTCAGGGCGGGTTTCGAAACGAGCCCCCAGGATTCTGCTTGGACTAGTTTTGCCTCCCACATAGGGGGTAATGCAGAACCCTGGTTGGTAGATCACCAACACTTTTGGAGATTGGGTAATACTCCTTTTGAGCGGCAAATGACTTGGGCTGCCTTTGTTAAGGAGGGCGCGCCCCATTGGGAGGATCGCCAAATTACTGAGGCGCTGATTAGATCCAAGCCTTGGGTGAGTGATATTTATGCTAAAACGCTATTTAAAGACGACCCTGATCAAGCGCTGATTCGCCATCGCGGACGCCCCAAGAAATTAATCTCAATAAATTCATTGGCTTAGATCGTTATTTGGCTGTTTGCTGGTTTATATAACCCGCATAAATTTTTGAGTCTGTCCCCTTATTTGGAATTCATTTTGGTGCTTCCTATTATTAAATGGGACAGACTCATTTTATTTCTATTGCATCAGCATGGGTATTCCCCTATATTGGATCCTCCAAAAGTAATCAGGCCTTAATGGCAAACGGAAATACCATGACTACACAAATGAATACAGACCTTCGTCCAATCGCTCAAGGTCTCTACGACCCAAAAAACGAGCATGATGCTTGCGGCGTAGGATTCGTCGCTCACATTAAGGGCAAGAAGTCACATGAGATTGTTGCCCAAGGATTGCAAATTCTTGAGAACTTAGATCACCGGGGCGCAGTTGGTGCTGACCCATTGATGGGTGATGGCGCCGGAATTTTGATTCAGGTTCCCGATACTTTGTATCGCGAAGAGATGGCTAAGCAAGGCGTCGAGTTGCCGCCGTTTGGTGAATATGGCGTCGGCATGATTTTCTTGCCGAAAGAACACGCTTCCCGTTTAGCGTGCGAACAAGAGTTAGAGCGCACTGTTCGCTTAGAGGGTCAAGTTGTTTTGGGTTGGAGAGATGTTCCCGTTGATGTCAAGCTACCGATGTCTCCAACAGTACAAATGACCGAACCATTTATTCGTCAGATCTTCATTGGTCGTGGGCGCGACATCATGACAACGGATGCACTAGAGCGTAAGTTGTACGTGATTCGTAAAACCGCAAGCCATGCAATTCAAGATTTACATTTGAAGCACGGTAAAGAGTATTTCGTAGCATCGATGTCTGCTCGCACCATTGTTTATAAGGGTTTGTTGTTGGCAAATCAGGTGGGCGCGTATTACAAAGATTTGCAAGATCCGCGCGCAGTGTCCGCGTTGGCATTGGTGCACCAGCGTTTCTCCACCAATACTTTCCCAGCCTGGGAATTGGCTCACCCGTACCGCATGATTGCGCACAACGGTGAGATCAATACGGTCAAAGGTAACGTCAACTGGGTTAATGCACGTGAGGGCGCTATCAGCTCCCCAGTATTGGGTGAAGACCTCAAAAAATTATGGCCACTGATTTATCCAGGCCAGTCTGACACAGCATGTTTTGATAACTGCTTAGAGTTATTAGTAATGTCTGGCTATCCATTAGCACAGGCCATGATGATGATGATTCCAGAGGCTTGGGAGCAACACGCATTGATGGATGAAAATCGCCGTGCATTCTATGAATATCATGCCGCCATGATGGAGCCATGGGATGGCCCAGCTGCAATGGCGTTTACAGATGGTCGTCAAATCGGTGCGACCTTGGATCGAAATGGTTTGCGCCCAGCGCGTTATTACGTGACGGATGATGACTTAGTCATCATGGGTTCTGAGGCTGGTGTACTGCCAATTCCTGAGAGCAAGATTGTTCAAAAATGGCGCTTGCAACCAGGCAAGATGTTCATGATTGACATGGAGCAGGGCCGCATTATTGATGACATCGAATTAAAAGATGCTGTTTCTAAAGCTAAGCCATATAAGAGTTGGATTGATGCAGTTCGCGTTAAGCTCGATGAAGTTGATGCTAGCAAGGCCGATTTAGTAGATGAAAAAGCTACTATTCGCCCAGCAGCAAAATTATTAGACCGTCAACAAGCTTTTGGTTATACCCAAGAGGACATTAAGTACCTCATGGCACCAATGGCTATGAACGGTGAAGAGGCTATTGGATCCATGGGTAACGATAGCCCATTGGCGGTTCTCTCTAATAAGAACAAGCCACTCTATAACTACTTTAAGCAATTATTTGCGCAGGTGACCAATCCTCCGATTGATTCCATTCGCGAAAATATGGTGATGTCTTTAGTGTCCTTCATTGGGCCAAAGCCGAATTTGTTGGATACCAACAATATCAACCCTCCAATGCGTTTGGAAGTAAGTCAGCCGATCCTGGATTTTGACGATATGACGAAGATTCGCCATATTGGTCATTACACTAACGGCAAGTTCCGCTCATATGAGTTGGACATTTGCTACCCAGCATCATGGGGTAAAGCGGGGATTGAGGCTCGTTTGGCTTCTTTATGTGCTGAAGCTGCAGATGCAGTGCGTTCTGGTTACAACATTTTGATCGTAAGCGATCGTCAGGTTGATGAAAACCATGTGGCTATTCCAGCGCTACTGGCAACATCTGCGATTCATCAACATTTGGTCGAGAAAGGCTTGCGTACTAGCGTTGGCCTCGTCGTTGAGACAGGTAGTGCTCGCGAGACACATCACTTTGCGCTCTTGGCTGGCTACGGCGCAGAAGCAGTCCATCCATACCTGGCAATGGAGGCTTTAGCTGAGATGGCTCAAGGCCTGTCCGGTGATTTGTCTGCAGAAAAAGCTGTGAAGAATTTTGTGAAAGCGGTTGGTAAGGGTCTACAAAAAGTGATGTCCAAAATGGGTATCTCTACTTACATGTCATACACCGGCTCACAGATTTTTGAGGCAATTGGTTTGAATAAAGATGTGATTGACCAATACTTCAAAGGTACCCCTTCAAACGTTGGTGGTATCGGCGTATTTGAAGTGGCTGAAGAAGCTTTGCGCATGCATCAGTCCGCATTTGGTAACGACCCAGTGTTGACCAATATGCTTGAAGCTGGTGGTGAGTACGCTTTCCGTATTCGTGGTGAAAATCACATGTGGACTCCAGACACGATTGCGAAATTACAGCACTCGACTCGTATTGGAATTGAAAAGGGTTATCAGACCTATAAAGAGTACGCCAACATCATCAATGACCAAACTAAGCGTCAGATGACATTGCGCGGTTTGTTTGAGTTCAAGATTGATCCAGCTAAGGCTATCCCATTGGATGAAGTAGAGTCTGCAAAAGAGATCGTCAAGCGTTTTGCAACGGGCGCGATGTCTTTGGGTTCTATCTCTACTGAAGCACATGCTACTTTGGCAATTGCCATGAATCGTATTGGTGGTAAGTCCAATACTGGCGAGGGCGGTGAAGACCCAAATCGTTATGTGAATGAACTTAAAGGCATCCCTATTAAGAAGGGTGAAACTTTAGCAAGCATTTTGGGTAGCGATGTAGTGGAAGCAAATATTCCTTTGCTCGATGGTGATTCATTACGCTCCAGAATTAAGCAGGTTGCTTCAGGACGTTTTGGCGTCACCACTGAATACCTCCGCTCTGCCGATCAGATTCAGATCAAAATGGCTCAAGGTGCTAAGCCTGGTGAAGGTGGTCAATTGCCAGGTGGCAAAGTTTCCGACTACATCGGTAAGTTGCGTTTCTCCGTGCCAGGCGTTGGTTTGATTTCACCTCCTCCACATCACGATATTTATTCCATTGAAGATATTGCCCAGTTGATTCATGATCTGAAGAACGTGAATCCAGCTGCTGACGTATCTGTCAAATTGGTTTCTGAAGTGGGTGTTGGCACGATTGCTGCTGGTGTTGCGAAAGCGAAAGCGGATCACGTAGTGATCGCTGGACATGACGGCGGTACGGGCGCATCACCACTGTCCTCTATTAAGCATGCTGGTTCCCCGTGGGAATTGGGCTTGGCTGAAACGCAACAAACATTAGTGCTTAATGGTTTGCGTAGCCGTATTCGTGTTCAAGCTGATGGCCAGATGAAGACTGGTCGTGACGTCGTGATCGGTGCATTGTTGGGTGCGGATGAGTTTGGTTTCGCTACGGCACCATTGGTTGTTGAGGGTTGCATCATGATGCGTAAGTGTCATTTGAATACTTGCCCTGTGGGTGTTGCAACTCAAGATCCAGAATTGCGTAAAAAGTTCTCTGGTAAGCCAGAGCATGTTGTGAACTTCTTCTTCTTTATTGCAGAAGAAGTGCGCGAGATCATGGCTCAACTCGGTATTCGTAATTTTGATGATTTGATCGGACGTGTTGACTTCTTGGATACCCGCAAAGGTATTGAGAACTGGAAAGTGCATGGCTTGGATTTCAGCAAGATTTTTGCTGAACCTAATGTAGCTAAAGATGTTCCGCGCTATCAGATCTTGACTCAAGAGCATGGCTTAGGCAGTGCGCTCGATAACATTCTGATTGAGAAGAGCGAGCCTGCATTGCAGCGTGGTGAGAAAGTCTCTTTCATTGTTCCAGTGAAGAATGTAAATCGTACTGTGGGTGCAATGCTCTCCGGAGAAATCGCTCAGCGCTATGGTCATGCTGGTTTACCTGATGACACTATCCACATTCAGCTGAATGGTACTGCTGGTCAAAGTTTTGCTGCCTTCTTGGCGCGCGGCGTTACCTTGGATCTAGTTGGTGATGGTAATGACTACGTTGGCAAGGGCTTATCTGGCGGACGTGTGATTGTGCGTGCCCCACATGAGTTCCGTGGCGATACAGCAAAGAACATCATTGTTGGTAATACTGTTCTCTACGGCGCAATCGGTGGTGAAGCATTCTTTAACGGCGTGGCTGGCGAACGTTTTGCAGTTCGTAACTCTGGTGCTACAACCGTTGTTGAAGGTACTGGCGATCACGGTTGCGAATACATGACTGGCGGTACTGTGGTTGTATTGGGCGCAACTGGCCGTAACTTTGCTGCAGGTATGAGCGGTGGTATTGCTTATGTCTATGACGAAGATGGCCTCTTCGATAAGCGTTGCAATACCAGTATGGCGACTTTGGAAAAAGTATTGCCTTCAGCCGAGCAGATTGCCAAGATGCCTCAATCACAGTGGCATGCCCCTGTTGATGTGAAGGATGGTGGCGAGCGCATGACTGATGAACAAATTCTGAAGGGCTTGATCGAGCGTCATTTCCGCCATACCGGTTCGGAGCGTGCAAAAGCACTCTTGGCTGATTGGGAAAATGCTCGAGGTCGTTTTGTGAAAGTGCTTCCTACTGAGTACAAACGTGCTCTAGGCGAGTTGTGGGAAAAAGCGCAAAACAAAACTACTGTAGCTGCGTAAGTTGCTTAATCAATAAAGACATTAAGAAAAGATACTAAGGATTCGATATGGGTAAGGTCACTGGATTTATGGAGTTTGAGCGCGTAGATGAAACCTACGAAGTTCCTACAAAACGCCTCCATCATTACAAAGAGTTCGTGGCAGCATTAACGGATGATGAAGCCAAAGTGCAGGGTGCGCGATGCATGGACTGCGGTATCCCGTTTTGCAATAACGGTTGTCCTGTGAATAACATCATTCCCGATTTCAATGACTTGGTGTTCCATAGTGATTGGAAGAATGCATTGGATGTTTTGCAATCTACCAATAACTTCCCTGAGTTCACCGGCCGTATTTGCCCGGCACCTTGTGAGGCTGCATGTACTTTAGGAATTAATAGCGATGCAGTTGGTATCAAATCTATTGAGCACGCCATTATTGATAAGGGCTGGGAGAATGGTTGGGTTAAGCCGCAACCATCTAAGACTAAGACCGGTAAGAAGGTTGCCGTTGTTGGCGGCGGCCCTGCTGGTATGGCAACTGCGCAACAATTAGCACGCGTTGGTCACGACGTTACCGTATTTGAAAAGAATGATCGTGTTGGCGGATTATTGCGCTACGGTATTCCTGATTTCAAAATGGAAAAATGGCTGATCGACCGTCGTGTTGAGCAGATGCAAGCTGAAGGCGTGAAGTTTGAAACTGGCGTATTTGTTGGTAAAGAAGCGATTGGCGCTGAAGTAAAAAATTACTCAACGAAAACAGTTTCCCCTGATCAGTTGATGAAAGACTTTGACGCGGTTGTTATTAGTGGTGGATCTGAGCAGCCACGTGACTTGCCAGTTCCTGGTCGTGAGTTGAAGGGTGTTCACTATGCTTTGGAATTTTTGATTCCACAGAATAAAGAAAACGCGGGTGATTTCAAAAATGAAATTTCTGCAGCTGGTAAGCATGTGGTGGTAATTGGTGGTGGTGATACTGGATCTGATTGCGTAGGAACATCCAATCGTCATGGTGCCACTAAGATTACTCAGTTTGAATTAATGCCGCAGCCACCAGAAGTCGAGAACAAGCCTTTGGTATGGCCATATTGGCCGACTAAGTTGCGTACATCTTCTTCGCATGAAGAAGGTTGTGAGCGCGATTGGTCTGTTGCTACAAAGCGTTTTGAAGGTAAAGATGGCAAATTAGAGAAGTTGATTTGCGTGCGCCTGGAGTGGAAAGACGGCAAGATGACAGAAATGCCAAACTCTGAATTTGAAATTAAGGCAGATTTGGTGTTCTTGGCAATGGGCTTTGTATCGCCTGCAGCTCAAGTTCTCAATGCCTTTGGTGTTGAAAAAGATGCACGCGGTAATGCAAAAGCCACTGTTGATGGTCAAAATGCCTATCAAACCAATGTTCCGAAGGTATTTGCTGCTGGCGATATGCGTCGCGGACAATCTTTGGTAGTTTGGGCGATTCGTGAAGGCCGTCAAGCTGCTCAGGCAGTAGACGAGTATTTAATGGGGTCTTCAGTTCTTCCCCGATAATATCGAGGATATGAACAGTAGCCACTCCAATTCGGTAGACGTGAGGGAAAAAACCGCTAGCGCTGGCCATGGCGAAGTTGTAGTTCAAATTAAGGACGTCAACTTTTCCTATGCTCCTGGTGAGCGACAAATTTTATCGGGACTCAATATGGAGTTCCGTCGCGGCCAAGTCGTCGCAGTGATGGGTGGCTCTGGTTGTGGCAAGACAACCATTTTGAGGTTGATTGGTGGTCAATTCACAGCACAGTCTGGCCAAGTTTTATTCGAGGGCTGCGATATTGGAAAAATGAACGGCACTGAATTGATGGCTGCCCGTCGTCGTATGGGAATGCTCTTTCAGTTTGGCGCCCTGTTTACTGACCTCAGCGTTTTTGAAAACGTGGCCTTTCCCTTGCGTGAGCACACCAATTTAAGTGAAGAGTTATTGCGCTCTTTAGTACTCATGAAGCTCAATGCGGTTGGTTTGCGCGGTGCACGGGACTTAATGCCTTCGCAAATTTCTGGCGGCATGGCACGCCGAGTTGCCTTAGCAAGAGCGATTGCGCTTGATCCACCCTTGATCATGTATGACGAGCCCTTTGCTGGCTTAGATCCCATTTCTTTGGGCATTACTGCGCGCTTGATCAGAGATTTGAATCAAGCCTTAGGTGCAACCAGTCTATTAGTTACACATGATGTTGAAGAAACTTTTGAAATTGCGGACTACGTTTATTTCATTGCGAATGGTCGCATTGGTGCAGAAGGCAACCCAGAAGAGTTAAGTCGCTCAACAGACCCTTTTGTCCGTCAGTTCTTGGATGCATCGCCAGATGGCCCCGTCCCTTTTCACTATCCAGGGCAAACTCTTTCAGAAGATTTTGGAGTGCGCTTGAAATGAGCATCTTTCATAAGGCCTTGGATCTTTTCGGCGATCTCGGATTTTTTGTTCGTCGCAACTTGACGAGTCTTGGACTTGCTGCGCGAATGTTTGCTGCAGTGATCTGGCGCTCTGGATTTTTATTAAAGAGGCCACGTTTAGTTTCCGATCAGATTCTATTTGTAGGCAACCATTCATTTGTGATCATTGCAGTGTCCGGCTTGTTTGTCGGCTTTGTTTTAGGCTTGCAGGGTTATTACACCTTGAATCGCTATGGTTCAGAGCAGGCCTTGGGTTTATTGGTTGCCCTGTCTCTGACGCGTGAATTAGGACCCGTGATTACGGCCTTGTTATTTGCTGGCCGTGCTGGCACATCGCTCACTGCTGAAATTGGCCTGATGAAGGCTGGTGAACAATTAAGTGCTATGGAGATGATGGCAGTTGACCCCTTGAGTCGTGTGATTGCGCCTCGTCTTTGGGCGGGCATTATTGCGATGCCGATTCTGGCAACGATCTTTACTGCAGTGGGGGTTATGGGGGGTTACTTTGTGGGCGTTCCTTTGATTGGTGTTGATTCTGGCGCCTTCTGGTCGCAGATGCAGGGTGGCGTAGATCTCTTCTCCGATATCGGTAATGGCTTGATTAAAAGCCTGGTGTTTGGTGTGGCGGTGACTTTTATTGCCCTGTATCAGGGTTATGAAGCAAAGCCAACGCCCGAGGGCGTATCGCAGGCAACCACCCGTACCGTGGTGATTTCTTCTTTAGCGGTTTTAGCTTTGGACTTCTTGCTAACCGCAATGATGTTCTCGAATTAGAAAGAATAAACTGGAACTCTTATGAGAAAAAGTGCAATCGATGTTTGGGTCGGAATCTTTGTAGCCATTGGATTGTTGGCTGCGTTATTTCTTGCATTAAAGGTCGGCAATATGAATGCTGTTTCTTTTGCGCCTACTTATAAAATCTCTGCGCGTTTCGATAATATTGGCGGACTCAAGCCACGTGCACCAGTCAAGAGTGCAGGGGTAGTTGTTGGGCGCATCGCTAATATTTCTTTTGATGACAAGACCTATCAGGCAACTGTCACCATGACAGTTGAGGATGTTTACAAGTTTCCTAAAGATTCTTCAGCAAAGATTTTGACTTCAGGTTTATTGGGTGAGCAATATATTGGCCTTGAGGCTGGTGGCTCGGATGATATGTTGGCCGCTGGAGATAAGATTACCCAGACACAGTCTGCCGTTGTTCTTGAAAATCTCATTAGTCAGTTCTTGTACAACAAAGCTGCCGATAGCGGTCAGGATAAGGGCGCGGCAAAATAATGCTGTTAGAAAAGCTCAAGCGCTGCTTACTACTTAGCCTGCTTGCGGCTATGGTGGGTTGTGCATCTATTCCTGCTGGAGTGGAGCCTTCCCCACAGGACCCTTGGGAGCCATTTAACCGCTCCGTTTTTGAATTTAACGAAGGTTTAGACGCCTATTTGCTCAAGCCCGTGGTTGCTGGCTACCGCTTTGTCTTGCCAGAATTTGTACGTGATGGCATTTACAACTTCTTTAGCAATTACAGTGACATCTACACTGCCTTACAGAATTTGCTGCAAGGCAAGCCAGACTATGCCTTTAGTGATTTGATGCGGGTTGTTGTGAATACCACCTTTGGTCTGGGCGGCCTGGTTGATATGGCAACGCCAGGTGGACTTCCAAAGCATAAGGAAGATTGGGGTCAAACCTTTGGTGTTTGGGGCATCCCATCTGGCCCTTATGTAGTTTTGCCCTTCTTTGGACCGAGCAACGTGCGAGATACCTTTGGTACAGTGGCTGATTTAGAGTCTGATTACCTGTTTAGTTATGTCAAAGACATTGGCTTGCGCAATAGCATTACGGGCTTGCGTGTAGTAAATGCCCGCAATACTTATTATGAGGCGGGCGATTTATTGGATGGGGCGGCAATCGATAAGTACAGCTTTATGCGTGATGCCTATATCCAAAGACGTATCTATCAGATCAATGAGGGGCGCGATGATGAAGAGCCTCTGATGCCTCTTTACCAAAATCCCTACGAATAAGTACGCTAGAGCCCTGCTAGATTTTGGTAAAGGGCTAAAATGAGCCTCAATGACCAGCTTCGATCGAGGACACATGAAAAGCCTTAAAACCATTCAAAAGTATTTTGGAGCAGCGCTAGCGGGCTTGTTTTTTGCCATTGGTGGCGTGAGTGCTCAAGCAGTGGATCAATCCACGCCGGATGGCTTGATCAAGAACGTTGTCTCTGACGTGATGGCTTCTGTAAAGTCTGATCCAGAGATTCAAAAAGGAAACATCCAGCGTATCGTAGATTTGGTCGAAAAGAAAATTGTTCCTTATACCGATATGCGCCGCACAACTGAAATGGCGATGGGCCCTAATTGGAAAAAAGCGACCCCTGAACAGCAGACCCAACTGATTGGTGAGTTCAAGAATTTACTCATTCGTACTTACTCTGGCGCCTTGAGTCAACTCCGTGATCAGACGATCCAATTTAAGCCTTTGCGTGCCGCTTCAGACGATAAAGAAGTGATCGTCAAGACCGTGGTGATTGGCCGCGGCGATCCAGTGCCACTCGACTACCGTTTGGAGAAGACAGCCAATGGCTGGAAAGTCTATGACATGAACATCATGGGTGTCTGGCTGGTGGAGGCGTATCGCAATCAGTTTGCTAATCAAATTAGTCAGAATGGTGTTGATGGTCTTGTGAAGTTTTTGCAAGAACGCAATAAGCAGCTTGCAGCTGCCAAGCCAGCTAATTAACGATTAGACCAAGATTAAGTAAAGACCAGTCGAAGATGCCATTTTTAATGCCTGTTTCAGTTACGCAAGAGAATGTTTTGCAATTAGAAAAAGAGGGCCTACTCAATTTGGCTGCACTAAGAACAGTAGATTGCATGAGCCTCAAAGATTTTGACTCTACGGCATTAACAGTCTTGTTGGCCTGGCAAAAAAAGCTACAGGCTGATGGCCATCAGATTGCCATACAAAATGCACCGGACAAATTAAAAGTGCTTGCTGGGGTATATGGCGTTACTGAATTGTTGGGCCTGTCATAGTATGCACGCTGCTATTTCTATTAAAAACGTCTCAAAAAATTATGGGGCCCTGCAGGCCCTAGATGATGTTTCCCTGTCGATTGAGCAGGGTGAGTTCTTTGGTTTGCTTGGCCCTAATGGCGCCGGCAAGACAACTCTGATTTCTATTTTGGCAGGTTTGGTGACTGCTGATCGTGGCCATGCTGCAATCATGGGGGCTGATGTTCAAAGTCAATTTCGTGATGCTCGCCGGATGTTGGGTGTGGTGCCGCAAGAATTGGTATTTGACCCATTTTTTACCGTAAGAGAAACGCTGCAATTTCAGTCGGGTTACTTTGGCATCCGAAATAATGATGCTTGGATTGATGAGATTATGGCTAACCTGGATCTCACTGGTAAAGCGGACAGCAATATGCGCTCCTTATCTGGTGGCATGAAGCGCCGTGTATTAGTGGCACAGGCTTTGGTTCATAGGCCGCCAGTCATTATTTTGGATGAGCCCACTGCGGGTGTTGATGTGGAATTGCGACAATCCCTTTGGCAATTCATTAGTCGTCTGAATCAAGATGGCCACACCATTGTTTTAACGACGCATTATCTAGAAGAGGCCGAAGCACTTTGCCAGCGCATTGCCATGCTCAAGCAAGGAAAAATTGTTGCCCTAGATACCACTGCTAATTTATTAAGTCAGTATGGCTCAGTGAAAAAAGATGGAGAGGGTAAAACCGATCTTGAAGATGTCTTCGTCAATATTATGTCGGGCAATGCTTTATGAAAACCATCCTAAGCCAGTCCTCGATATCCTATGGTAGCGGCTTTCCGACGCTGCTGAAAAAAGAGATTAAGCGCTTTTATAAGGTGGCGTTTCAGACGGTTGCAGCACCAGTTCTTACTGCCGTGTTGTATCTCATGATTTTTGGACACGTGCTAGAGGGTAAAGAAGTATATGGTCGCCTGAATTACACAGCCTTTTTGATTCCTGGTTTGGTCATGATGAGTGTGCTGCAAAATGCTTTTGCGAATACCTCGTCCTCACTCATTCAGTCCAAGGTAACGGGGAATTTAGTATTTGTTTTGCTGGCGCCTTTTAGTCACCTAGAGTTTTATGCGGCTTATGTTTTAGCCGCGGTATTTCGTGGAATAGTGGTCGGATCGGGTGTACTACTGATCACTGCGTGGTTTGCCATGCCATCATTTGAATACCCCTTATGGATCATGGCATTTGCTCTATTGGGCGCGGCTATTTTGGGTAGCATGGGCTTAATCGCTGGCATCTGGGCAGATAAATATGACCAACTGGCTGCTTTTCAGAATTTCATCATCATGCCGGCAACCATGTTGTCAGGCGTGTTTTATTCCATCCACTCCTTGCCAGCAGCATGGCAAGTTGTCTCCCATTTCAATCCATTTTTCTACATGATCGATGGATTTCGCTATGGCTTCTTTGGGGTGTCAGATATTTCTCCCTGGAGTAGCTTGGCAATTGTTAGTTGCTTCTTTGTCTTGGTGTCAGCGATCGCATTGCGGTTGCTGCAAAAGGGTTACAAGTTAAGAAACTAGTTGGTGCTCGGGTAAGGCCAAGGTATTCGGTGTGAAGTGATTAGTGTTTAGTTATCAATTATTAGGAATCAGGAGAGTGTGATGTTGCCAACCCCAGAGCAAATTGAGGGCTATATTCAGAAAGGTATTGCTTGCACCCACATTAAGGTTGAGGGCGATGGCCAACATTTCTTTGCAACGATTGTGAGTCCTGCGTTTGAAGGCAAACGTTTGATTCAACGTCATCAATTGGTATACGGCGCTATGGGCGATCGCATGAAGGCTGAAGTGCATGCCTTATCCATCAAAGCCTTTACGCCTGAAGAGTTTGCACAAAACGCTGCAACTTAAATTACTGCACTAGCTTTTTACTGGAATAGATTCATGGATAAATTACGAATGGTTGGCGGTACTCCGCTTAAAGGCGAAGTAGTTATTGCTGGCGCAAAGAATGCAGCGCTGCCGATTTTGTGCGCTTGCTTGCTAACTGATCAGCCAGTTACCCTACGTAATGTTCCAGACTTACAGGATGTGCGGACCATGCTCAAGCTCTTACAAGAGATTGGTGTAGCCGTGTCTTTTCCTGATGCTCATGATCGCAATCATGTGGTGCTCAATGCAGCCAATATTAAGAGTTCTGAAGCCACCTATGAGATGGTGAAAACCATGCGCGCCTCTATTTTGGTTCTTGGTCCATTGCTCGCTAGAATGCATAGCGCGAAAGTGTCCCTGCCAGGTGGTTGCGCTATTGGTGCGCGTCCTGTGGATCAGCACATCAAAGGCCTAAAGGCCATGGGTGCCGCTATCGAGATTAAGAGTGGCTATATTCAGGCAGAAACAAAATCGTCTACTGGTCGCTTGCAAGGCGCCTCGATTTTGACGGACATGATTACCGTAACGGGTACAGAAAATTTATTGATGGCCGCTACCTTGGCATCAGGCACAACCATTCTGGAAAACGCTGCCCGCGAACCAGAGGTTGGTGATTTGGCTGAGCTTTTAGTCAAAATGGGTGCCAAGATTACGGGTATCGGTAGTGATCGATTGGTGATTGAAGGTGTTGAGAAGCTCCATAGTGCAGAGCATGCCGTGATTGCCGACCGAATTGAAGCGGGTACATTCTTGTGCGCGGTTGCAGCTGCTGGTGGCGAGGTTTTGGTAAAGCATTGCCGGCCTGACACATTGGATGCTGTGATCGTCAAACTTAAAGAAGCAGGCTTAGAAATGGAAGTGGGGCCCGATTGGATTAGGGCCTCTATGAAAGGTCGACCTAAGGCAGTCAGCTTCCGCACCTCTGAGTACCCAGCCTTCCCAACAGATATGCAGGCGCAATTGATGGCGGTCAATGCCATTGCTATGGGTAACGCTACGATCACTGAAACTATCTTTGAGAACCGTTTTATGCACGTTCAGGAGATGAATCGCTTGGGTGCTGATATTGCCATTGAGGGTAATACGGCGATTGCTCAGGGGGTTGAGAAGCTTTCTGGGGCGATTGTGATGGCTACTGATCTGCGCGCATCTGCCAGTTTGGTGATTGCTGGTTTGGCTGCTCAAGGTGAAACCCAGGTAGATCGGATTTATCACTTAGATCGTGGGTATGACCGCATGGAGCAAAAGTTGACCCTACTAGGGGCCAACATTCAGCGAATCAAGTAAGCCTGATGGATAATTAGTCCATGAAGTTAACTTTAGCCCTTTCGAAGGGGCGCATCTTCGAAGAAACTGCCGAGATCTTATCCAAGATTGGCATTCGTCCGCTTGAGGACCCTGAAAAGTCACGCAAACTGATTATTGAGACATCCAATCCAGATGTACGCTTAATTATTGTGCGCGCCTCAGATGTCCCTACTTATGTCCAATTTGGTGGTGCTGATTTTGGAGTGGCTGGCTTGGACGTCTTGATGGAAAGCGGTACAGATGGCTTATATGTTCCGTTTGATTTGGACATCGCTAAATGCCGCATGTCAGTCGCCGTGAGAGAAGGTTTTGATTACGCTGCCGCTGTAAAGCAGGGATCTCGTTTGAAGGTCGCAACAAAGTATGTCAATTGCGCGCGCGAGCACTTTGCTAATAAGGGTGTACATATCGATACGATTCATTTGTACGGCTCAATGGAGCTGGCTCCATTGGTTGGGCTAGCTGATGCGATTGTTGATTTGGTGTCAACAGGGAATACTTTGCGGGCTAATGGCTTGGTTGAGGTTGAACCAATTGCTGATATCAGTGCGCGCCTGGTTGTGAACCAAGCTTCTTATAAGCGTAAACGCACACAACTCCAGCCATTTTTTGAACTGCTTAAGTAACATGCATATGCCAGCAGAGGTCAAAGTCAAACGCTTAAATAGCCAAGATGCAGGGTTCAAAGAGACTCTGCTTTCTAGTCTTTCATTGCCGATGGCAGATGATGAGGCAATTGATGCTGTTGTCGTGAAAGTATTGGCGCAAGTCAAAGGTGAGGGTGATGCTGCTGTTCTTGCCTTTACAAAACAATTCGACCGCTTAAATGTTTCCACTGTTGCCGAACTGGAAATTTCTCGCGAAGAATTAAAAAAGGCATACGAAGGTTTATCAGTCGAACAGAAGAATGCCTTGGATATTGCTGCGCAAAGGGTACGTGCATATCACGAGAAGCAAAAGATTGAAGCTGGTTGTCACTCCTGGGAGTATGAGGAGGCTGATGGCACTCGCTTAGGTCAGAAAGTTACACCATTAGATCGCGTCGGCATTTATGTTCCTGGCGGTAAAGCTGCTTACCCATCTTCCGTCTTGATGAATGCCATTCCTGCAAAGGTTGCTGGAGTTACTGAGGTCATCATGGTGGTGCCCACTCCGGATGGAGCTCGCAATCCTTTGGTCTTGGCTGCCGCTTACTTATCCGGTGTTGATCGTGTCTTTACTATTGGTGGCGCACAGGCTGTTGCTGCCTTGGCTTACGGTACAAAGACGATTCCCGCAGTCGATAAAATTGTTGGGCCTGGCAATGCTTATGTAGCAGCCGCTAAGCGCAGAGTCTTTGGCACCGTCGGTATCGACATGATTGCCGGTCCTTCAGAGATTTTGGTTCTCTGCGATGGCTCTAGCAATCCTGATTGGATTGCAATGGATTTATTCTCTCAAGCTGAGCATGATGAGCTTGCGCAATCGATTTTGCTTTGCCCAGATGCGCAATTTATTGAGAAAGTGCAAGCGAGTATTAACAAGCTGTTGCCTGAGATGCCTAGAAAGCAAGTCATTGAAACCTCGCTTACTAATCGCGCTTTATTAATTCAGGTAAAGGATATGGTTGAGGCTTGCGAGATTGCTAATGCCATCGCTGCCGAGCATTTAGAGATTTGTGCTGCCGAGCCGCGCAAGTGGGCTGAATTGATTCGCCATGCTGGCGCCATCTTTATGGGTAACTACACTAGCGAATCTCTTGGTGATTATTGCGCAGGACCGAATCACGTCTTACCAACGGCCCGTACCGCACGATTTTCTTCTCCATTGGGAGTGTATGACTTTATCAAGCGCTCAAGCATGATTGAAGTTAGCGAGGCAGGCGCGCAAACACTCGGCGCAGTGGCTAGTACGCTCGCCCATGGTGAAGGCTTAACGGCTCATGCTCGCGCTGCTGAGATGCGCTTGAAGAAATAATTCAAGAACAAAAATGAATGGGCCAAGGCTAGCTTAAGTGCTAGCCAGAATTTCTTTCAAGGCAGCAATCAACTCATTTGTCTGATCATCGGTACCGATGGTGATGCGCAAGAATTCTTCAATGCGTGGTGACTTAAAATGACGTACGATAAGTCCGCGATCACGTAAGGCTTGATATAGCTTTACGCCTGCATGTTTTGGGTGGCGGGTAAAGATAAAGTTTGCTGTTGACGGCAAAGTATCAAAACCCAATGCGCTTAATTCAGCAAGCAAGCGTTCGCGAGTTTGTACCACTTTCTTACTCGTGGATTCTAAGTGGGCCTGATCTTGTATTGCAGCGATGGCTCCAGCTTGCGCTAATTTGCCCAGTGGGTAGGAATTAAAACTATTTTTGACTCGCTCAAGACCTTCAATGAGGGATGGGTGACCCACCGCAAATCCAACCCGCAGTCCTGCAAGAGCGCGCGACTTAGATAGAGTGTGAACAACCAAGAGATTTTCGGGGCATGTGTTTCCGCGAAGAAGTGGGACGCAGGATTCGGTGCCGTAATCAACGTAAGCTTCATCAATGACGACTACTGAGTCTGTGTTTCTGCTGAGCAGGCCTTCGATTTCTGATCGCGGAATCGCTCGGCCAGTTGGCGCATTGGGATTTGGGAAAATAATCCCACCATTAGGGGTTTTGAAATCCTGTGCCTGGATCTCAAAGTTTGATCCTAGGGCGACCGTTTGGTAGTCAATCCCAAATAACTTGCAATAGACAGGGTAGAAGCTATAGGTGATGTCCGGAAACTGCACCGGCTTAGCTTGCTTTAGTAGACCTAAAAATACATGGGCTAAGACCTCATCAGAGCCATTGCCTAAAAACACCTGCTTTGGGTCTAAGCCATGCAGATCAGCAATGGCCTTTTTTAGGGTCACCCCCTCAGGGTCGGGATAAAGCCTTAAATCTTCATTGGTTTGCTGGTTGATGGCCGCTAGCGCTTTGGGGGATGGTCCATAAGGGCTCTCATTGGTATTGAGCTTTACCAGCCGCTCCATTTGCGGTTGCTCCCCAGGAATGTAAGGGGTGAGGGTCTGAACAACGGGGCTCCAAAAGCGGCTCATGAGGGACTCTAGTCAAAAATCAGCAATGGTTAATAAATGCTGGCAATCAAAATCGGCATTTATATCTGTATTAGGAATGATATTATGAGGCTTCAATCAACACTTCGCCTCGCGGCGCACTGAAGCATGCGGCAAGCCGACGTTACCCGAAACACTTCGGAAACCAAAATTCAAATTGCTATCAATTTAGA
>CANFOT010000026.1 GCA_947448625.1 Burkholderiaceae bacterium
GATGGTGCCCCGGGGCGGACTTGAACCGCCACGCCTTGCGGCACCGGATTTTGAGTCCGGCACGTCTACCAATTCCATCACCGGGGCAGGTGTTTGCAGTGGAAAAACTGCATTGAAGCAAACTAAGAGGTGAGAGTGTAACAAAAAAAGTGGTGGGACTCCCATTCTTGGTCAGAGAAGCCCTTAAAATGAGGTCTTCAAGCCACATTACTCAAAAGGACTTACCCGTATGGCCGGCCATTCGAAATGGGCCAATATTCAGCACCGCAAAGGACGTCAAGACGAAAAGCGCGGCAAGATTTGGACCAAACTCATTAAAGAGATCACTGTTGCCGCTAAATTAGGCGGCGGAGATATCGCCACCAATCCCCGTTTACGCCTGGCAATTGATAAGGCTAAAGACGCCAATATGCCCAACGACAACGTGCAACGGGCAATTCAGCGTGGCACTGGCTCTCTGGAGGGCGTAAATTACGAAGAAATTCGTTATGAGGGCTATGGCCTTAATGGGGCTGCCATTATCGTGGATTGCTTGACGGATAACCGCACTCGCACCGTTGCCGAAGTGCGCCATGCATTTGCAAAAAATGGTGGAAATATGGGGGCTGAAGGTTCGGTTGCCTTCATGTTCAAGCACTGCGGTCAAATGTTATTTGCTCCAGGCACCAATGAAGATCAGCTCATGGAGATCGCACTAGATGCAGGCGCAGAAGATGTCATCACCCATGAAGATGGATCGCTTGAGGTTATCACCCCCGTACCTGATTTTTCTAAAGTACAAGACGCACTTACTCAAGCAGGTTTAAAAGCAGAACTAGCAACAGTGACGATGCGCCCAGAAACTGAAACTGAGCTCGAAGGCGAGCAAGCCGAAAGCATGCAAAAACTATTGGATGCCCTTGAGAACTTAGATGATGTTCAAGAAGTATTCACGAACGCCTCCTTGTAATCAGACTGCTTTTTTAATTACCCCTCATCAACATATCTCCTAGCTCTTTATGAAAATTCTTTTAGTTGGATCTGGTGGCCGCGAACATGCTCTTGCTTGGAAGCTAGCCCAATCCCCACAAGTGCAAACCGTATATGTAGCCCCTGGTAATGGTGGCACCGCTACTGCAAAGCAAACAGCAGCCGGCATTCAGAATCTTCCAATCTCCGACCTTCAGGGGTTGGCAGACTTTGCAAAGCGTGAAAAGATTCATCTCACGGTAGTTGGTCCTGAAGCGCCTTTAGCAGCCGGTATCGTGGATGTATTCCGCAATAATGGCTTGCGTATTTTTGGGCCAACTCAACTAGCAGCTCAATTAGAGTCTTCAAAAGATTTTTCTAAAGCGTTTATGAAACGTCATGGCATCCCAACAGCGGAATACCAGACATTTTCAAATGCATTAGAGGCGCATGCTTACATTGATGCCAAGGGCGCACCAATCGTGATTAAAGCAGATGGTCTAGCTGCTGGCAAAGGTGTGGTTGTAGCAATGGATCTAGCGGAGGCGCATGCAGCTGTCGACATGATGCTCGCCGATAATAAGCTAGGCAATGCGGGCGCACGGGTAGTAATTGAAGAATTCCTAACTGGCGAGGAAGCCAGCTTCATTGTTCTCGTGGACGGCAAACATGTTTTGGCCTTAGCCACCAGCCAAGATCACAAACGTTTGCTCGATGCTGACCAAGGTCCCAATACAGGTGGCATGGGTGCTTACTCCCCTGCCCCTGTTGTCACTCCAGAGATTCATGCGCGCACCTTGCGCGAGGTCATCATGCCCACAGTGAAGGGCATGGAGGCAGATGGTATTCCTTACACTGGTTTCCTATACGCAGGCCTCATGATTTCTCCAGACGGCAAGATTAAGACTTTGGAATTTAATTGCCGCATGGGTGATCCAGAAACACAACCCATCATGGCGCGCTTGCGTAGTGATTTAGTGGAGGCATTGGATCATGCGGTTGACGGCACACTAAATGAAGTGGAGTTAGATTGGGATCGTCGCACTGCATTAGGTGTAGTACTCGCAGCCTACAACTACCCCGATACCCCTCGTAATGGGGATGTTATTACCGGCATACCAGCTGATACTGAAGATCAACTCACTTTCCATGCCGGTACCAAGCTGCAAGATGGAAAACTGCTCACTTCTGGCGGTCGGGTCATGTGCGTAGTCGGTCTATCAGACACCGTTCGCGGCGCTCAACAGAAAGCATATGAAGCCATCTCCAAGATTCAGTTTGATGGCATGCAATATCGTAAAGATATTGGTTATCGCGCAGTGAAATAAGTCAATAACTACGAAGAACTTTTCATCCTTGTCATCTACCGAGCAAACCCAAATCAATATTACAGACTTAAAAGATTACTTTTTAGGCCTGCAAGATCGCATCACTACAGCCATGAGTGCACTCGATGGCAAAACATTTATGGTGGATGCTTGGGAGAAGCCGGAAGATAGCAAGCTTAAGGGTTATGGCCGCACCTGCATTTTGGATGGTGGCAATATCTTAGAAAAAGGTGGGGTAGGGTTTTCACATGTGCGCGGTGACCAGATGCCCCCCTCAGCATCACACCACCGCCCAGAAGTAGCTGGACGTAGCTTTGAAGCCATGGGTGTCTCCCTAGTATTTCATCCAAATAATCCAAAGGTGCCCACCACCCATATGAATGTGCGCTGCTTTATTGCGCAAGCTCCTGATAAAGAGCCAGTTTGGTGGTTTGGCGGCGGTTTTGATCTCACACCCTATTACGGTGTTGACGAAGATTGCAAACACTTTCATCAAACAGCTAAAAACGCCTTAGATCCATTTGGCGAAGACCTTTATCCACGCTTTAAAAAATGGTGCGATGAGTATTTTTACTTGAAGCACCGTGAAGAGCCCCGCGGAATAGGTGGCGTCTTTTTTGATGACTTCAACAGCCTTGGTTTTGAAAAAAGCTTTGCCATGACTCGCGCCGTTGGCGATGCCTTTATTGATGCTTATCTGCCGATTGTGGAGCGTCGTTATAAAGAGAGTTTTACGGCTGAGGAAAAAGCGTTTCAAGAATATCGTCGCGGTCGTTATGTGGAATACAACTTGATATTTGACCGTGGCACTATTTTTGGCTTGCACTCTGGTGGTCGCACTGAATCTATCCTCATGTCTATGCCACCAGTAGTGCAGTGGTGGTACAACTGGCAACCAAAACCAGGTACCGCAGAAGCCAAGCTTTACGAGCATTACCTCAAGCCGCGCGACTGGCTGGCCTAACTTGATCTCAGCCCAATTGGATACTCCAAAAAAAATTGGCATTCTGGGTGGCACATTTGACCCCCCGCATCTTGGCCATCTCAAACTGGCTACGCATTTTGCAAAGGTCTTACACCTCGATGCATTGCTGCTGATCCCCAGCGGTGAACCTTGGCAAAAAAGCTCTGATACCAGCCCCGCCGAAATCCGCCTTCAACTTACTGAAGCAGCTGGTATTGATCTGGCCAGAGCATTTCTATACCTAAAGATACCCACACAAATTGGTGTCGATCGTATCGAGCTTGATCGCGCAGGACCTAGCTATGCTATTGATACCGTTAAAGCCCTCAGAACGCGTTTTGGGCCTAATGCGAGCTTGACCTGGTTAATGGGGGCGGACTCCCTTTTGAACCTTCCCTCCTGGAACTCATGGGATCAATTGCTTAATTATGTGAATTTTGCTGTCGCCAGCAGGCCCCATCATGAGCCATCCGCAGAAATGAATCCCAAAATTGATGCTTTATTAGCAAAGCATCAATCTATTGATGCGGATACCCTTGAAAAAAGCCCATTTGGCCTCATCTATCTTGATAACAGTCTTTCAATAGACCTTTCCTCAACCGCACTACGCAATCAACTTAAAAGCGCCTCTCGTAGCGCCATTGCCTCCGAGCATATTCCTTCTCATGCTTTAGAAATCATCACAAATCTAGGCCTATACAAATAATCAGGCTAAGATCACCCCTATATACAAAATTCTAAGAAAAATATTAAAGAAACTATGGACTTAACAAAATTACAACGCGTCGTGATTGATGCCCTAGAAGATGTCAAGGCGCAAGATATTCGTGTTTACGACACCACTAAACTCAGCGAACTGTTTGACCGAGTCATCATTGCAACCGGAACCTCGAATCGCCAGACTAGATCCTTGGCCATGTCCGTTAAAGAGGCAGTTAATGCCAAAGGCGGTGAAGTTATCTCCGTCGAAGGCCTGGAGACTGGTGAATGGGTGCTCGTAGATTGCGGCGATATCGTCGTACATATTCTGCAGCCTGCCCTTCGCGCCTATTACCAACTTGAGGGTATGTGGGGAGCCAAGCCTGTGCGCGTGAAATTAGCAGCTGATAAAGGGCTTGTAAAGGCAAGCGAGCCTGAGGATGACGAAGAGTAATCCTTTTTAGCGATGCGCTTAACGATTGTCTCTGTTGGTCACAAAATGCCAGAGTGGGTTGCAACCGCAACCCATGATTACATTAAACGCATGCCTGCTGATTGCAGCATTGAAATCAAAGAGATTAAACCAGACCTGACGCCCGCCAAAGAAGCGATCAAAATAGCAGCAACCATACCGAAGGGTTCCCGCGTGATTGCCCTGGATGAGCGTGGCAAAGATCACACGACACAAAATCTAGCCACCCAGTTAGCTAACTGGCGACAAGAGGGCTTTGACATCACCTTTTTAATCGGCGGCGCCGATGGACTTGATTCAACCCTCAAGGAAAGCGCTCAAGCCATGTGGCGCTTATCTAGCCTGACCTTACCCCATGCGATGGCAAGAGTCCTATTGGTAGAACAACTCTATCGGGCTTGGACTATTTTGCAAGGCCACCCCTATCACCGCGAGTAAGCAGCTGATGTTTTCTTTTATTTATCTGGCATCACAAAGTCCTAGGCGCCAAGAGTTACTCAAGCAAATTGGCATCCGGTTTGAGATGCTCATTGCGGCGCCAGGTGAGGATACAGAAACCCTTGAGGCACCTCTTCCCAATGAAAAAGCACGCGATTATGTTGAACGGGTCACCTTTGCCAAAAGCGCCATCGCATTAGCGCGATGGCAAAAAAGCGGCAAGCCTTGGGCACCTATTTTGTGCGCTGACACTACCGTGAGCCTGCCTCATAACCCAGCCGGCGAAATTCTTGGAAAACCTACTGATGCCGCCGATGCTGCACGTATTCTGGAAATGCTCAGCGGCAAAGTCCATGAAGTACTAACCGCAGTTGTCATCACGATTGACCCAAAAACCAAACCCCTATGTCTAGTGCAAGTTTCTGAGGTCGAATTCGCCCACTTAACTCAAGCGCAAATTGACAGCTACATTCAAAGTAGCGAGCCCTTTGGTAAAGCTGGCGCCTATGGCATTCAGGGACTTGGAGGGGCTTTTATTCCCTCAATTAAAGGCAGCTATAGCGGTATCATGGGATTACCTATTTTCGAAGTTAACCAATTATTGGATTTCGCTAAAGTTGCCCGCATATGAATGAAGAAATTCTGATCAACATCACCCCCCAAGAAACACGGGTGGCATTAATTCAGCAAGGTGCCGTTCAAGAACTTCAAATTGAGCGCACGCGTCAACGAGGCATTGTTGGGAATATCTATTTGGCAAAAGTAGTTCGAGTGCTACCTGGCATGCAATCTGCTTTTATTGAGATTGGCTTAGAACGGACTGCATTTATGCACGTTGCCGACATCACACAAAATAATCCTCAGGCACAAATCGAAAAATTACTCTTCGAAGGACAAAATGTTCTAGTGCAAGTTCTCAAGGATCCACTGGGAACCAAAGGTGCACGACTCACCACCCAACTCAGTATTGCTGGCCGCAACCTGGTTTACCTGCCGCCAGCCGGTACTGATGCAGCCACCGAAAAATATATCGGCGTATCCCAAAGAATTGATCAACCCGAAGAGCGTGAAGCAATCAAAGCACGTCTTGCGGGGCTCATGCCGGCCAATGAAAAAGGTGGAATCATTGTGCGCACTAGCGCACAGGATGCTAGCGATACCGAGCTCGAGCACGATATGCATTACCTGCGAACCACCTGGGAAAAAATCCGGGAAGCCGTAAACCATAAACCCGCACCTAGCTTGCTATATCAGGATCTGAGTTTGGCTGAGCGGGTATTGCGTGATGTCGCCGGTGAAGAAACCGCAAAAATTCGAGTGGACTCGGCAGAGAACTTTGAAAAACTCAAAGGGTTTGCTACGCTGTACATGCCCAATCTCCTAGATAAGCTCACACTACATCGCGGGGAGCGCGCCTTATTTGATTTATTTGATGTAGATGCCGAAATTAATAAGGCACTCGGTAGAAGAGTGGACCTCAAATCCGGCGGCTACCTCATGATCGATCAAACAGAATCGATGACCACCATTGACGTCAACACAGGAAGTTATGTGGGTGCACGTAATTTGGATGACACCGTATTTAAAACCAATCTTGAGGCGGCCCAAGCCATTGCTCGTCAACTACGTTTACGCAATCTTGGCGGCATCATCATTATCGATTTTATTGATATGCTGAGCAAAGACCATCAAGAATCGGTCTTGCATGAACTGAAGCGAAATTTAGAGCGCGATCACGCCCGCACCTCAGTGAGCGAATTTTCTTCACTAGGGCTGGTGGAGATGACACGCAAGCGTACCCGGGAGTCTCTCGCTCACATCACTTGTGAGCCCTGCGCTACCTGCCAAGGCAAAGGCGAAATAAAAACAGCGCAAACGATTTGTTACGAGATTTTGCGAGAGATCGTACGTGAGCATCGCCAATTTAATCCACGAGAATTCCGAATCGTAGCCTCTCCCGATGTAATCGACCTCTTCCTAGAGGAGGAAAATCAATTTTTAGCCCAGCTAGGCGACTTTATTAGCAAGCCAATTAAGCTGCAGGCTGAGGGAAGCTTTCGGCAAGAGCAGTACGATATTGTTCTGAGCTGATTATTTCTACGGAGTTCTTTTGAATATTTTACTTACGGGCGGCATGGGTTACATCGGTAGTCATACTGCCGTCCTCTTGGCGAATTCTGGTCATCGGGTTCATATTTATGACAACCTCTGCAATAGTAATGTGGGCACCCTAGAGCGCATACAGAAGATTAGCTCTCAGAAAATTGGCTTTACCGAGGGAGATATTAGGGACACCGAAAAGCTGACCAATGCATTACGTGACGAAAAAATTGAGGCAGTTATTCATTTAGCTGGATTAAAAGCTGTAGGTGAGTCCTCCCAAAAGCCAATTGAATACTATGCAAATAATGTGCAAGGCAGCATCAGCCTCATTCAAGCCATGCAAGCAGCTGGTATCAACACCTTGGTATTTAGTAGTAGCGCAACGGTGTATGGTGACCCAGTCTATCTTCCCTATGATGAAGATCACCCCACCAAACCTACCAACCCATATGGCCGCAACAAGCTTCAGGTAGAAGAAATTCTCAGAGACCTCAGTGTTAGCGATAAGGCATGGAAGATTGCCTGCCTAAGGTACTTCAATCCAGTCGGCGCTCATGAATCCGGACTGATTGGAGAGGATCCGAATGGGATTCCGAACAATTTAATGCCGGTCATCGGGCAGGTTGTAAATGGGAAATTACTATCCCTCAGTATTTTTGGGGATGACTACGATACCCCCGACGGTACTGGTAAGCGCGACTATATCCATGTTATGGATTTAGCTGAGGGTCATCTAGCTGCGCTCAGCTGGCTTGGTAGCAACCCAGGCTGCCACACCTTCAACTTAGGTAGCGGCGACAGTATCAGTGTTTTAGATCTCCTGCATCACTTCGAGCAAGCAAGTGGCCAAAAGATTCCTTACCAAGTAGTTGGCAGAAGACCTGGCGACCTTCCCGAGTATTACGCCAAGGCTGACAAGGCTGAAAAAGTACTGGGCTGGAAAACCCAAAAAAAGCTATCGGATATTTGCAATAGCTCTTGGCTCTGGATCAAAAACTCTCGGCAGAATTAAGCGTTAGAAAATTGAATACGGTGCAGGCTGGCATAAAGACCATCCTTAGCAATTAACTCTTCGTGTGAGCCATTCTCAATGACGCGGCCATTCTCAAGCACCACAATGCGATTGGCATGCTCAATTGTTGATAAACGATGAGCGATAACTAAAGTCGTTCTGCCTGCCATTAATCGCTCCAATGCATCTTGCACTTGACGCTCTGACTCAGAATCTAGAGCTGAAGTTGCCTCATCCAAAATGAGAATCGGTGCGTCCTTATAGATTGCCCTCGCAATTGCCAAACGCTGACGCTGACCACCAGACAGGCGGTTGCCATTATCCCCAATCTGCGTATCAATACCCTCGGGCAATTCTTTCATGAGGGCAGATAGGTTGGCAGCCTCTAGCGCCTCTATAACGCGTCCACGATCAACTCCATCGGCACCCACAGCGCCATAAGCTACGTTTGCCGCAACACTGTCATTAAATAAAATGACATCCTGACTTACAAAGGCAATTTGTTTGCGAACGTCTGCAAGAATGATGTCCTCGAGTGGCATATCATCCAAGAAAATTTTTCCAGTGGTGGGCTTAAAGAAGCGAGGCAGTAAGTTCACCAGCGTTGACTTACCTCCACCCGAAGGGCCAACAAAAGCAACCACTTCACCAGGATTGATATTCAAATTCACGCCACTGAGCGCATCTTTACGCCCCACTTCCTGTTGATAGGAAAATCCTACATCTTCAAATCGAATTCCACCCTTGGCTTTGCCCAGGGATTTCATATTTTCTTTGCGGGACTCATCTTCCTCAAAAGGCTGATCCATCAGAGAGAAAATCATTTCCGCAGCAGTTAAACCACGCTGCAAGGGCTGATTAATGTCGGCCAAATGTTTAATCGGTGAAATGACTAGCATCATGGCGGTAATGAAAGAGGCAAAGCCGCCAACCGTAGTTCCTTCTGAAGCTGATTGCATCAACGCAATCACCAAGACGACTGACAGCGCCATGGAGGCAATGAGTTGCGTAATGGGTTGATTCAGGCCACCAGCTACAGCTGACTTTAGGCCAAACTGACGTAAACGCTCAGCCTTATCCATAAAACGACGCATCTCATATTTCTCTGCGCCATGCACCTTCACAATCTTGTACCCAGCCGCTGATTCTTCAACGATGTAGGCTAATTCACTAGTTAATGTCTGCTGCTCTCGATTTAAAGAGCGCAAACGCCTATTAATTTTGCTCATGATGAAGGCGATCACAGGGAAGATCACCAGCACCACTAGAGTCAACTGCCAGTTCAAATAAATCAAATACCCAATCAAACCCACTACCGTCAGCGAATCTCTCACCAAACTAATTAACATGCCGCCCATAATGGATAAAACGTTGTTCACCTCAAAAACAACGGCGTTAATCAAATTAGATGCCGAGTTCTTCTGAAAAAAAGTAGTTGATGCATGTAATAAGGTTTGAAACATCTGCTCACGCAACTTCAGGAGAACAGAATTAATTACCCGAGTCAGCAAATAATTGGATAGAAATTGAGCAAGGCTGCGGACCAGGGCTAAACCTACCAAGAAAACTGGAACCTGCCACAGCTTGCTATTAAGCTGGCCAGTAAAGCCACGATCAAGCAAGGGCTTCATTAGGGCGGGAATAGAGGTCTCAGCTCCAGCAACCAGGGCCATGGCCAACAAAGAGCCAATAATCGTCCAGATATGGGGTTTGAGATACTGAATTAAGCGGTTTAGGGCGGTACGGTCTTGAGCATTCATATAATGAATTATGCCCACCTTATCCGTCATACTCATCACCCGCAATGAAGAGGCCAATTTGGCCGATTGTTTAGCCTCCCTAGAGGGAATCGCCCAGCAAATCGTGGTGGTGGACACCAACAGCAGCGATCGCACCGTGGAAATCGCCCAAACGCATGGCGCCGTCATTGCACAACCGCTGGATTGGCCTGGTTTTGGCCCCCAAAAGAACCGCGCCCTAGCATTAGCAACGGGTGACTGGGTTTTATCTTTAGATGCCGATGAACGTCTGACCCCAGCCCTCAAAAGTGAAATTCTGACGGCCATTCATCATTCGGCCCAGATTGACTGCTTTTCGATTCCACGTCTATCTTGGTATTGCGGTCGCTTTATTCGCCACTCTGGATGGAGTCCAGATTACGTCGATCGATTATTCAAACGCGGCACCGCCCGCTTCTCGGATGATCTAGTTCACGAACGCCTAATTCCAAATGGTCCGGTGGCAAAACTGGAAAATCCGATGCTGCATTTCAGCTTCATGGACTTTTCACAGGTGCTACAAAAAATTGATCGCTACTCAACCGCCTCAGCAGAGCAGGCTTTTGCTAAAGGTCGCCGAAGTAGCCCCCTTAAGGCAATTTTGCATGGCTTGTGGGCTTTTATCAGAACCTACTTCATGAGAGCCGGCTTCTTAGATGGCCAAGAGGGGCTCGCCTTAGCAATCTCAAATGCTGAGGGTAGTTATTACCGCTATATGAAAATATGGCTTCTTCAGAATCAAGCAGAAAAATGAAGATTAGCGTCATTGTGGCAACCTACAACAGAATCGATGCGCTCGATTTTGTTTTGCAATCCCTAGAAACTCAAACTGACCGAAATTTTGAAGTTCTGATTGCGGATGACGGCTCAAAGTCCGCTACAAAAGATTTTATTGACTCCTTTAAGCTTGGCTCCAAACTTCAGATCAAGCATGTTTGGCATGAGGATGCCGGCTTTCGACTGGCACTCATCCGCAACCTGGCAAGTGCAGAGGCTACAGGTGAATACTTCATATTTCTAGATGGGGACTGCGTTGTACAGCCTGACTTTGTAGCGCAACATCGCAAATTAGCAAAAAAATCTTGCTTCACTACCGGCAGTCGAGTGCTGCTAAATGAGGCCCTTACAAAAGATATTCTGTCTTGGCCCCGTTGGGACTTTAAGAAATTTTCCAGCAACTTATTAAGCTACCGCCTATCTGGTGGCATCAATAAATACTGGCCGCTCAAAATAAAGCTAGGCGATGGATCCTGGAGAAACTATAAAAAGTTTGTCTGGCGTCGCATCAAGGGATGTAATTTGGCCTGCTGGAAAGAAGATGCCTTAGCTATTGGTGGCTTTGATGAAACCATGACGGGTTGGGGTCACGAGGATGCTGACTTTGTCTTTCGTCTGCAAAATAGAGGCTTGATTCGCAAGTCTGGATCATGGTCAACTGAGGTGCTGCACCTTTACCATCGCATGAACGACCAATCCAATGCTGCAGAAAATGCCCGTCGTGTACGTGAAAAAATTCTGGCTAAGGCCAGATAAGAGGATTGAGTTACATTAGCTCCATGACTGCGTTCTCAGCACTAAAGCCTAAAAAAGTTCTATTCATTGCGACTCGCCAAATTGGCGATGTCCTAGTAACAACTCCCGTCATTTCGCAAGCGCGTGAACTTTGGCCCGATGCCGAATTTCATTTTCTCGGGTATCGCGGTAAGCTCGATATGCTGAAGGGCAATCCAGATATTACCCAGACGATTGAAACTTCAGACCGACCGAAACTGAAAGAATATTTCTCCTTATTTTTCCGCCTCTTTCAACGTTACGACCTGGCGGTAGTAACCCAACCTAGTGATCGCGCTTATTTTTACGGCTTAGTAGCAGCCCATCAGAGAGTGGGCGTTCTTGGGGGCCACCCTCAAGGGCTTACTGAGCAAGATAAGGTCAAGAAAAGCAAAAGCAAAAAACAAAATGCTTGGAAAAAAGCTATTTGCCTGCATACGGTAGATGTAGATTATTTTGCGCAACACGTCATTGCTGAAAAACTGAGGCTACTTGAGGTGTTTTATAGAAATACTCAGGACCTCTTTAAAAAACCTACTTCCGTAACCCCGCCTGCCGGCGACCCCATCACACCCAGCATTGCAGGGCAACTCCAGTCGCCCTATGTGGTCGTGCACCCTGGACCTTTAACCGCGTATAAACGCTGGCCTCTTGCGTATTGGCAAGCTTTACTCAGCTGGATCGTAAATCAAGGTTGGCAAGTTGTGCTGAGTGCTTCACCAGCTAAGCAAGATTTACAACTAAATCAAGACATTATTTCTTTGCTTGATCAAGAAACGCGCAGCAAGATTGTCGATACTGCAGGCTTACTCTCAATCCCGCAAGCGGGCACCCTCATTCGCGGAGCAATGGCCTGTATTGGAGTTGATACCTCCATTACCCACTTAGCAGCTGCATGCAATATCCCAACGATTGCTTTGTTTGGTCCAACACCACCAACCAACTTTGGGCCATGGCCCAATGGCTTTATTGGAGAACAACCTTATCAATTGAGGGCCCGTTCGCAAACGGTTGGTAACGTCACGATTTTGCAAGGCCCCGGCGAATGCGTTCCCTGCAGAAAAGCTGGTTGCGAGGATCGCGCAAGTAGCAAGAGTGAATGCCTTGACCAACTAGAGCCAGGCCAAGTGATTGAAGCGCTGCAAAGCGCCCTCAGAAAATAAAGATAAGACCTGAAATAGGTTTAGTGATACTGAACTTGAACGGCGTTAGGCTGCTTCACCGACAGGATTTGATTCAAGCTATGCAAGCAGGCGTCGTCAGGATAAATACGCAGCTCTTCTGGGAATTGCATTAGACAGGCGCCACCGCTAGTTGTCACAGTTGCCGTGAGCATTAAACCCTTCATACCCTCACTACCACTTGGCATAGTTGCCGCTGCAGGACCTAGCTTTGGATCTCGTACTCGATTACTCATTAAGTAGGGGCCGATTTGACTGCGCAAAGACTGAAGATCAATAGCAGAGTTAATACATAAGTGCACGTTTCGCGCAAAACGCATGCGAGCGCCAGTAACATCCATTACCGCCTCTGAGACAATACGCATGCCGCCGGAGAACTTGTCTGGAGTCACGTTCACCTTGGCTACTAGCAACTCATCTTCTTTAAGCCAAGAGCGATTCGGTTCATAGACGTCGCTATAGAGGGTTACCTCAATCGCCGCAGTTCCATCATCGATCGTCGCAATCATCATGCGGCCACGCTGGCCCGTTAACATACGAGCAGAAGTAATAATGCCGGCAATCAGTTGATCCTTGCCTTCTGTCACCTTGACCAGCGGCTGGCGAATGAAGTGTGCAGTCTCTTCACGATACGCATCAAACATATGCCCCGTAAGGCATAGACCTAAAGAATTTTTCTCATCCTGTAGGCGCTTCTTTTCAGACCATGGTAGTTCGCGGACTAGCTCTGGCAAGTGGCGATCCTCTTCCCCTGCCACCTCAAACAAACTAACCTGATTTATTGAAGCCTCAGCCTGTTCAGCTGCCTCGATAGCACGCGCAAGCGATGCTAATAAAGTCGATCGAATATCGTAAACATTTCCGCCGGATGGTATTGAGTCCTTATACAAGCTATCAAAGGCACCAGCGCGCATCAAGGCTTCGATTGCACGACGGTTCACCTGCCTGCGATCAACACGCGCGCAGAAATCAAATAAGTCTTTAAATGGGCCACCAGTCTCACGTGCCTTCACAATCACTTCGATCGCCGCTTCACCAGTGCCTCTTACTGCGCCTAAACCATAACGAATATGGCTAATTGGCGAATCAGGAGCAGCATCTGGTGCACGTAATGGCGTGAATACATAAACGCCAGTATTAATGTCTGGCGAGAACACTCGAATCTGATTGGCCAAACAATCGTCGTACAGAATCTTCACCTTATCGGTGTCATCCATCGCGAGTGATAAGTTGGCCGCCATAAATTCAGCTGGGTAATATGCTTTTAGCCAAGCGGTTTGATATGCCAAGAGCGCATAGGCGGCAGCATGGGACTTATTAAAGCCATAGCCAGCAAAACGCTCCATCAAGTCATAAATCTCGTTGGCCTTGCCTTCGGTGATACCACCAGCTTTTGCGCCATCGCTAAATATTTTGCGATGCTGCGCCATCTCTTCCGGCTTCTTCTTACCCATCGCACGACGCAACATATCAGCGCCACCTAATGAGTACCCGCCGATCATCTGGGCCATCTGCATCACCTGCTCTTGATACACCATGATGCCGTAGGTTTCTTGCAGAACCGGTTCAATACGCGGATCTGGATACTCTACTTTTTGACGCCCATGCTTACGCTCAATAAAGTCTGGGATTAGATCCATTGGGCCAGGGCGGTAGAGCGCAACGAGCGCAATAATATCCTCGAAGCGGTCAGGCTTAGCCTCACGAAGCATGCCTTGCATGCCGCGACTTTCTAGCTGGAAGACTGCGACCGTATTGGCATTCTTTAAAACCTCAAAGGCCTTTTCATCATCGAGTGGAATTTCACCAATATTCCAATCTTTTCGATCAGCATGAAGTGTCTTAATCCACTTCTCAGCAGCAGCCAAAATGGTTAAAGTCGTTAAGCCCAAGAAGTCAAACTTGACTAAACCAATGGCCTCTACGTCATCTTTATCAAACTGACTAATGACTGAGCCACTCTCTTGATCTTTAGAGTCTTTTGCTTCTTGTGTGTAGAGCGGACAAAAATCGGTTAAACGCCCAGGAGCAATCAATACGCCACCCGCATGCATACCCACGTTACGGGTCATTCCCTCTAACTGCTGAGCAAGGGATAGAAGCTGACGCACCTCATCTTCATTTTTTTCGCGCTCGCCTAATTGCTTTTCTTCCTTCTTGGCCATCTCAATGGTCATGTACTGACCTGGCTTGTTTGGAATTAACTTAGCAATACCGTCAACGAAGTTATAGCCTTGCTCAAGTACGCGACCCACGTCACGAATCGCTGCTCTTGCAGCCATGGTCCCGAAAGTAGCAATCTGACTGACCGCATCTTTTCCATACTTATCTTTTACGTACTGAATAACGCGATCGCGCCCATGCTGGCAGAAGTCAATATCGAAGTCGGGCATCGATACCCGCTCAGGATTTAAGAAGCGCTCAAAGAGCAGGTTATAGCGCAGTGGATCTAAGTCTGTAATGCCGAGTGAGTAAGCAACTAAGGAGCCAGCACCAGATCCACGACCTGGGCCAACGGGTACACCATTGTTTTTCGCCCAGTTAATAAAGTCCGCAACAATCAGGAAGTAGCCTGAGAAACCCATTTGAGCAATTGTCTTCACCTCAAAGACCAGGCGCTCGTGGTAACGAGCCTCTTCCTTGGCGCGCTCTTCAGGATCAGGGAAATTGCGGGCCATATGGCGCTTCAATCCTATCTCGGATTGCTGCAATAAATAATCATCGAGCGTAATGCCAGGAGGTGTTGGGAAATCCGGTAAACGTGGCTGACCTAGCGTTAAAGAGAGGTTGCAACGTTTGGCAATCTCTACCGAGTTTGCAAGCGCAACCGGTAGATCAGCAAAGCGCTTTTCCATCTCCTCTTGAGAAAGGAAATATTGCTCTTCATTAAATTTTTTGGTGCGACGAGGATTGCCCAAGAGCTCACCCTCTGCAATGCAGACCCGTGCCTCATGGGCTGTGAAATCACTTCTCTGCATAAACTGCACGGGATGAGTGGCAACGATAGGCAAGTCCATTTCGCTAGCCAGGTGACAGGCTAACTGGAGTTGCTTTTCATCTTGAGGATGACCGCCACGCTGCACTTCAATATAAAAAGCATTTGGAAATAACTTAACCCATTGCTTGGCAGCATTTTTAGCTTGCTCTTCTTGGTCAGCCAGTAATGCAGCACCAACATCACCCCAGCGCCCACCAGAGAGGGCGATTAATCCGTAGGCAAGCGTTCTTTTGGCTGCCTTATCTTCGGCTTTTGAAGCTGACTCACTAAACCACTTTGGATCTATCTCCGCACGACCACGCGACTGATTCTCCAGAGAGGCCTTACTTAATAACTGGCAAAGATTGAGGTAGCCGGAATGGTTCTGAACCAGGAGCAATAAACGATAAGGCTGATCCGGATCCTGAGGATTGCTAATCCATACATCTGCCCCAGCAATTGGCTTGATTCCACCAGAGCGTGCAGCAGAGTAAAAGCGCACTAAGCCAAACAAATTACTTAAATCAGTAAGAGCCAAAGCTCCCATGCCATCTTTTTCGGCTGCGGCAACCGCATCATCAATGCGAACGACGCCATCCGTAATAGAAAACTCGGAATGGACGCGTAGATGAACAAAACGGGGTGAAGCCATGAGATCATTTTAGCTGTGCCGAACCTTAAAAACCCCTCATCCCCAGCCGACGGCTATCGCGGGCGATTTGCCCCCTCGCCTACCGGCCCGCTTCATGCGGGATCGCTGGTTGCCGCCCTTGGAAGCTGGTTGGATGCCCGGAAAAATCAAGGTAAATGGCTGCTCAGAATCGAGGATTTAGATACCCCCCGCTGTATTCCTGGGGCAGATCAAGAAATCATGCGCCAATTACAGGCCTGCGGCCTCTGCTGGGACGAGGAGCCTAGCTGGCAATCAAACCGTCAGGAGCTCTATAAAAAGGCTCTGGAGCGCTTAAATGAGCTTCAAATGACCTTTGCCTGCACTTGCTCTCGACAGACGATTGCAAGCGCTCTAGCAGCTCGCAGCGTGATCACCGCTCGCAATCAGGAGATGGTTTACCCCGGCACCTGCCGACCTGACGAAATACACCCATACCAGATGGCAGACGCGTTATTTAGCGATGTGGCTTGGAGGCTCGCCCTGCCCCCAAATCTCACCGTGGAGTTTGAAGACCTGCTCCTTGGCAAACAAACTCAAGATATCAATCAAGCGGTAGGCGATTTTGTATTGCGTCGCCGGGACGGCCTATTCACTTATCAGCTCGCTGTTGTAGTGGATGATGCTGAGCAAGGAATCACTCACATCGTGCGGGGCGCAGATTTACTCAGCAATACAGCGCGTCAAATACATTTGCAAAACGTCTTGGGATACGCAAGCCCAAGCTATCTACACCTACCCCTAGTACTTGATGAGCACGGCGAAAAACTGAGTAAACAGACTATGGCGAGCGCCATTCATACTGAAAATGAAGGGCAGGCTTTACAAGAGTTACGTAAAGCCGCAAGGTATTTAGGATTGAGGGATCTACCGCATGGAAAAGAAACTTCGATTGCTGAGTGGCTTTTAGCAGCCACCCAGGCTTGGGATAGAAAAATTATTTCTTCTTAAAGCCGCCAAGTAAAGCGCCAACAGCTGGCCTTGCAGGGGTAATGCCCACTTTTTTCTCTTCAGCACCTGAAGAGTTAGGGGTGGACTGAGCTGCAACACTCGGCTCATATGGCTTATAGAAAAATGGGTCCGACATTTTTGACGGCGCATCTGATCTTGACGAGGTTCTGCTTGGCGAATAGCTAGGATTACCTTCAGGCAAAGGCTGAACATCCAACTTCCGCTTCATCAACTTTTCAATATCGTCGAGCAAACGTTTCTCACTAGCATCGACTAAAGCAATCGCATCACCTTTACTACCAGCGCGACCTGTACGACCAATACGGTGAATAAAATCTTCCGCATTAAATGGCAACTCGTGATTAATCACGCAAGGCATCGATGGAATATCTAAGCCACGAGCAGCCACATCAGTTGCCACTAGCGCCTCAATAGCGCCTGATTTAAAGGCATCCAATGTAAGGGTGCGCTCACCCTGACTCTTATCGCCGTGAATCGCTCCAGCTTTAATCCCATCCCGCTCTAATGAGCGAGCCAATCTTGCGCAACCCAAGCGGCTATTCGTAAAAATGATGCACTGGCGAGACAAACCCTGACGAGTACGCGCTTCAAGCACTTTCACAATAGCCCGTTGCTTATCAGCACTTGACACCATATGCACTACTTGCTTGACTGTATCGGCTGCAGCATTTTGGCGAGCTACCTCTACGGTCACTGGAGTGCGCAAATAACTTTGCGCTAACTTCTTAATTTCTGGTGAGAACGTTGCTGAGAACAATAGAGTTTGGCGTTGCGCTGGAATCAAATCAATGATGCGCTGCAAGTCAGGCAAGAAGCCCATATCGAGCATGCGATCTGCTTCATCCAACACGAGAATTTCGACTTGCGAAAGATTGGCTACTTTGGATCCAATGTGATCAAGCAAACGACCGGGAGTAGCGATCAAAATCTCTACACCGTTACGTAATGTAGCAACCTGCTCTTTCATATCTACACCACCATAAACCACAGCAGCGCGTAAATCAGTATGCTTGGAATAGCTTGCCGCATTTTCAGCAACCTGAACAGCTAACTCACGTGTTGGCGTTAAGACCAAAGCACGGATCGGATGACGAGCAGGTGACGCGCTGCTACTAGCATGTCGCAAAATCTTTTGAATAATCGGCAGTACGAAAGCAGCCGTTTTACCGGTACCGGTTTGAGCTGCACCCATCAAATCGCTTCCCGCCAAAACATGCGGAATCGATTGCGCTTGAATCGGAGTTGGCGTGTTGTAACCCTGCTCAGATACCGCTTTTTGAATTTTTGGGTCTAAACCAAAGTCAGCAAAGGTAATTATTGCTGGGGTGGCGCTACTCTCGGTAGCGCCAGTAGAAGAATTTATTTCGGGAACAGTATTTGTCAAGGTAACTTACAGAATGGCTGCAATGCCGGCCTTCGCGGTTTCGGCATCCTCAGTCGATTTAACGCCGGAAACGCCGACTGCGCCGATGGTAAACCCATTTACCTCGATATTGACGCCACCCTCCAACATGCC
>CANFOT010000027.1 GCA_947448625.1 Burkholderiaceae bacterium
CATTAATACAAACTGGACAACAACATAGAGCGTAATAGTTACTGTAACGGCAACAATTAACCAGCTTATCCACGGCTGCGTGGAATCAGTAATCATTAGACGAGAAAAAATTGCTAATCCTGTTCCAACAGCGCCTCGCCACTGAAACACTAGAACCGCAAAGAGCTTCACCCCCGCCGGAAGAAAGATGAAATAGGTGATAACGCCACTTCTCAATTCAGGAAAAAACCAGAGATAACCAGCAAAAATCCAATACAGGATAAATGAAATAAGAATTTCATTGAGATGATTTTTAATATTTTTCAAGCGATAAACCATCTATTTTTATAAGTTTTATAATTATCTCTATTTATCCAGGAGCTTGCTGACCACCCACTTACGCTTTCTAGATTACTTGTGAAATATATTTCTCATCACGGGGAGTTACCCTAGTGAGAAATAAGGTGCATTAGTAAAGATGAGGTGCATTGGGCAATCTCAGAAAGATCACTAAGAAGCTAGGGCTCTACACAACTAAGCGCAGCCTTAAGAATGAAAAAACCCTTATAAATCGTTGACTTATAAGGGTTTAGTAATGCTTGGCGGAGCGGACGGGACTCGAACCCGCGACCCTCGGCGTGACAGGCCGATATTCTAACCAACTGAACTACCGCTCCAAGTACATCGCTTGCTACTTGTGTCACAAACTACAACTTCTCACAACTAGCCAAAATTTTTGGCGTCCCCAGGGGGATTCGAACCCCCGTACTCACCGTGAAAGGGTGATGTCCTAGGCCTCTAGACGATGGGGACCTGGACTACTACTTAAAACTTAATGCCTCTATTGTAAATGCTTGGTGGAGATAAGCGGGATCGAACCGCTGACCTCTTGCATGCCATGCAAGCGCTCTCCCAGCTGAGCTATACCCCCGTAATCTCGCGAAACAACTACAAGACACTCAAAACAATCCAAGATTTTATCCTATTTTTGTATGAGAGCGCAAATTCTGTTTTAGACGACCTTAGAAAGCCTTTCCAGAACCTCCCCTTTACCCAGCACAACCAAGACAGAATCAATGGCTGGCGTCTGTGTTGTGGAAAATAAGGCGAAGCGAACTGGCATCGCTAATGCCGGCATTTTGATCTGATGCTTGCTTAAAACTTCTTTAAATGCTGCCCCATAAGCTGCCTTTGTATGCTCTGCAGATTGAATTGCTTCAATCAAATCTTTCAGTGCAAGCACGATTTCCGATGGAATGTTTGCTGCAATTTGTTCAGGGCTATGGGAGGGAGCTGGGAGATAGAAAAGTTTGGCGCCCTCTGCGATTTCTATCAAGGTATTAGCGCGGTCTTTTAAGAGCTCCACCACTTGCACAAAATCAGGCCCCTTCGCCGTGTCAATGCCTAGCTCATGAGCAAATGGCTTAGTCGCCTCCGCAAGAGCAACGGGATCAGCATTCTGAATATATTGATGATTGAGCCAAAGTAGTTTTTCAGGGTTGTGCTGTGCGGGCGATCTACCAAGATTATCTAGATCGAACCAATTCACGAACTGTTCTTTAGTAAAAATCTCCGCATCCCCATGAGACCAGCCCAACCTTGCTAGATAGTTCAAGATTGCTTCCGGCAAGTAACCTGCTTTTTGGTAATCACGCACACTCATTGCTCCGTTACGCTTGCTCATTTTTTCGCCGGAGTCATTGAGGACTGTTGGTAAATGGGCATAGACCGGAGGTATGCCACCAAGCGCCTTCATGATATTAATTTGGCGTGGTGTATTGTTCACGTGATCATCGCCACGTATAACGTGGGTAATCTTCATATCAAGATCATCTACAACAACGCAGAAGTTATAGGTTGGCGTTCCATCAGGACGAGCGATTACCAAGTCGTCCAGCTCATCATTGCTAATTTCAATCCGACCTTTAACTGCATCATCCCAAATCACAGAACCGCCAATGGGATTTTTAAAGCGAATCACTGGCAAAACACCTTCGGGAATTTCTGGGAGCGATTTGCCCTCCTCGGGGCGCCATTGGCCGTTGTAGCGAGGCTTTTCTTTGTTGGCCATCTGTTGATCGCGTAGCCTATTAAGCTCTTCTTCATTCATATAGCAAGGGTAAGCAAGGCCACCATCAAGCATCCGCTTAATAACCTCTCGGTAACGATCAATGCGCTGCATTTGATAGATCGGACCTTCATCTAAGTCCAAACCAAGCCAAGCCATGCCCTCAATGATGACGTCAACGGCCTCTTGGGTAGAGCGCTCCAAATCAGTATCCTCGATACGTAAAATGAAATCGCCTTTGTTGTGGCGAGCAAAAGCCCATGGATATAAAGCGCTGCGGAGGTTGCCCAAATGAATGAAGCCCGTTGGACTAGGGGCGAATCGTGTACGTATATGCATAAACAGCATTATCTCAGGTCAGGCCTGGATTTCAGCATTTAACACCCTCACCCTCAAAAAAGTGGATACTTTCAAGTATGAACGAATTACTTGTATTTATGTGTGATGGCGCCCCAGTCCGCGGGGAAATTGTTTCCATTAGTAGCGCCTGGCAAGCTGTTTTAGAGCGCCGTAACGACCCCCCGGTAGTACGGAGGATACTCGGCGACTTTGTGGGCGCAGCAACCCTTTTAAGCGCCAGCCTCAAGTTTGATGGAACCTTAATTATTCAGGCCCAAAGCAAGGGCCCTATTCAACTTCTCGTAGTTGAATGTAAGTCCGATCTGACAATGCGGGCTACAGTCAAATTATCGGTAGACGTCACCAGCATTGACCCAAATGCCTCCCTAGGCGAACTATTGGATGCTGACAACACGGGTCGCCTTGTGATCACCCTTGATCCATCCGACCGGCAGCCCGGTCAACCACCCTACCAAGGGATTGTGGCCCTCCAAGAGCACCGTGGTACCGAAATTAAGCCCGTTACCAGCGCTGCCGCAGCTATCGCTTTATACATGCAGAACTCAGAACAATTGGATACCCGTATTTGGCTGGCATCGAACGATACCCATGTCGGTGGACTGCTTTTGCAGCGATTGCCTAATTCTGGCGGGCACGTTAATTTAGATCCCCAGCTTGCTGCTGAAGGCTGGAACCGAATTCAGATGCTTGGTGAAACGATTACTAATGAAGAATTATTGACGCTTTCACCGGAAACCATCTTGCGCCGACTATTTTTAGAGGAGTCTACAGAGAGTGGTGTCCGGAGCTTTCCAGCTCGTCCAGTTCGCTTTGGCTGCCGTTGTTCACGCGCCAAGGTGGCTGACGTTCTTAGGATGCTCGGGGAAGATGAGGTTGAGAGCATTCTTGCTGAGCAAGGTGCCGTTGAAACTGAGTGTGATTTTTGCTCGAAATCCTATCGCTTTGATGCGGTAGATTGCCGACAGGTTTTTAAAACAGATTTATTGATAGATGCAACGAGGCCGCCATCTAGCGGGCATTAAGCTGTAGTCATTATTGTTTAATAATTGCTGGCTTGAGGCCATCAACAGTATTCGCCGCTGATTTATCGTTTGGCAAAATTTGCACAAAGAACTCGCCATCCTTGATCATGCCATGCTCAACACGAGCCCGCTCTTCAATGGCACGCGTTCCGTCTTTTAAATCCTTAACATCTCCAGCCAACTTAGCATTACGCAAGCTAAGAAGGCTGTTCTTAGCTTGCTGTAACTCGAGCTGCCTTTCCATCTCGTATACCTTCAGCCATCCACCCTTACCCAGCCAGAGCGGGTACTGTATTGCAATTAACAATAACAGCATTGAGTAGATGACAATTCGCATAAGAAATAGGGTCGTTATCGATTAAGGTTTTAAGTTATAGAAAACAGACTTCCCTGGGTAGGTAGCAACGTCGCCTAAGCTCTCCTCAATGCGCAACAACTGGTTGTATTTTGCAATGCGATCGGAGCGAGATAAAGAGCCGGTTTTGATTTGACCGGCATTCGTGCCAACGGCAATATCTGCAATTGTGCTATCTTCAGTCTCACCAGAGCGATGAGAAATTACCGCAGTGTAATTGGCGCGCTTAGCCATTTCAATCGCAGCAAAGGTCTCAGTCAATGTACCAATTTGATTAATCTTAATCAGAATTGAGTTAGCTATGCCCTTCTCGATGCCTTCTTTTAAAATACGAGTATTGGTCACAAAGAGATCATCACCGACCAGCTGGATTTTTTTACCCAATTTTTGGGTGATATCAGCCCATCCATCCCAATCACTCTCATGCATACCATCTTCAATCGATACGATCGGGAATTGATCAGCTAAGTTACCGAGATAGTCGGAAAATTCGCTAGAAGTAAGTTGCAAGCCTTCGCCAGATAAATGATATTTGCCATCTTTGTAGAACTCACTAGCAGCGCAATCCAAAGCCAATAGTACGTCCTCGCCTGCTTGATAGCCGGCGCCTTCAATTGCCTTCATGATCGTCTGCAAGCACTCTTGATTGCTCTTGAAGTTAGGGGCAAAGCCGCCCTCATCCCCAACAGTTGTTGGCATGCCTTGCGCACCCAAGATTTTCTTCAACTCATGAAAAATTTCAGCGCCACAACGCAATGCTTCGCGGAAGCTTTGCGCACCAACGGGCATGACCATAAATTCCTGAATATCCAAACTGTTGTTCGCATGAGCGCCACCATTGACAATATTCATCATGGGAACTGGTAGTTGCATACCACCAGATCCACCAAAGTATCGATACAAAGGCAAGCCAGCCTCTTCTGCAGCCGCTCGCGCAACGGCCATGGATACCGCCAGGGTTGCATTGGCACCCAAGCGGGCTTTATTATGCGTGCCATCCAACTCAATCAAAGTGTGATCGAGAAATGCTTGTTCGCTCGCATCAAGACCTAGGATTGTTTCAGCAATTTCAATATTAATATTTTGAACCGCCTTCAGAACGCCTTTACCTAAGTAGCGCACCTTATCTCCGTCACGGAGTTCAATGGCTTCTCGTGAACCGGTTGATGCACCTGAAGGGACTGCTGCACGCCCCATCACGCCAGACTCAAGCAATACATCGCACTCAACTGTAGGATTTCCACGCGAATCTAAAACTTCTCTACCAATAATGTCAACAATGGCGCTCATGCACCTTCTCCTCAATAAAATGAATTTGGGATATTACTTAAAACTATCTTCTAAAAAAGAACCGGGCTTTTTCACTACAGAATCAATCGCCACTAACGATTCGAGCAATTCTTTCATCCGGTTGAGTGGCACAGCATTTGGCCCATCAGAAAGGGCCTTAGCTGGATCTGGGTGGGTTTCCATAAAGAGACCACTAATACCTACAGCCACAGCAGCACGGGCCAAGACAGGCACAAACTCCCGCTGACCACCGCTTGCATTGCCCTGTCCACCAGGTAGTTGCACGGAGTGAGTAGCATCAAAAACCACGGGGGCCTTAGCCTCACGAAGGATTGCCAAGCTACGCATATCTGACACTAGGTTGTTGTAACCAAAAGATGCGCCACGCTCGCAAACCATAAATTGATCCGGGAGATTGGCTTCGGCAGCAGCTGCACGCGCCTTATCGATCACGTTCAGCATTTCGTGAGGCGATAAGAACTGCCCCTTCTTGAAATTTACTGGTTTACCGCTTTGAGCGCAGGCTCTAATGAAATCCGTCTGCCTACATAAAAAAGCAGGCGTCTGAAGTACATCAACAACTTTGGATACTGGCTCAATCTCACTAATGTCATGAATATCAGTTAATACAGGGACGCCAATTTCACGCTTCACGCGTGCCAAAATCTCGAGCCCCTTTTCCATCCCTAGGCCACGAAATGAAGTCCCCGATGATCGATTTGCTTTGTCAAAGGAGGATTTATAAATAAATGGAATGCCAAGGGATGCGGTAATGCCCTTTAATTCTCCAGCAATATCCAATGCGGATTGCTCAGACTCAATAACGCAAGGACCTGCAATCAAAAAAAATCGGTGAGTCAGGCCAACATCAAAACCACATAACTTAAATGCACTCATCTATTTCTCCTAAGCCGCTTGGTTTTGGGGAGTGACTTGATGAATCAATGACGCTTTAATGAAAGCGGAAAATAATGGATGGCCATCACGTGGCGTCGATGTGAATTCAGGGTGAAACTGAACACCAAAGAACCAAGGGTGCATTGAATTTGGTAGCTCCATCATCTCCGGCAAGGACTCATTAGGAGTTCTGGCGGAAATAATCAAACCAGACTTCTCCAAGCGAGGCACATAAACATTATTGACTTCATAGCGATGGCGATGACGCTCATTCACTTCATCACCATAGATTTCATGAGCCAAGGTGCCCGCTTTTACAGGGCAACGTTGCGAACCTAGGCGCATAGTTCCACCAAGGTCGGAATCATTGGTACGCTTCTCAACGCGACCTTCCCGATCGACCCATTCGGTAATCAGGGCGACAACTGGACTTTCAGTTTCTGGATCAAACTCGGTACTGTTTGCCTGAGCAATATTAGCAACATGACGAGCAAACTCAATAACAGCCAACTGCATACCCAGGCAAATACCGAGATAAGGGACATTATTTTCACGGGCATAACGAATGGCAGCGATCTTACCCTCGGTGCCGCGCTTACCAAAACCGCCGGGAACCAAAATAGCATCCAAATTCTGCAGGCAATCGACCCCCTCCTTTTCAATCACCTCGGAGTCAATGTAGTTGATATTGACGCGAGTGTGATTGTGAATCCCAGCATGACGCAAGGCCTCAATCAATGACTTATAAGACTCGGTTAGTTCTACATACTTGCCAACCATACCAATGGTGACTTCGTGCTGTGGATTAGCCAATTCATAAACCAAATTTGCCCAAACAGATAGGTCTGCAGGTTTAGCTTCGATATCCAATTCTCGACAAATCAAATCATCCATACCCTGCGCTTGAAGCATCTCAGGAATCTTGTAGATAGTGTCAACGTCCCATACAGAAATCACGGCCTCTTCACGCACATTCGAAAACAAGGAAATCTTAGCGCGCTCATCCTCTGGAATTGGGCGATCTGCACGGCACAAAAGAACGGTTGGCATGATGCCAATTTCACGTAACTTTTGAACTGAGTGCTGAGTAGGTTTGGTTTTTAACTCCCCGGCACTGCTCAGGTATGGAACCAAAGTGAGATGCACGAAAGCGCAACTATGCCTTGGAAGGCGAATGCTCATTTGGCGAGCCGCCTCAAGGAATGGCAGAGACTCAATATCACCTACTGTGCCACCAATTTCACAAATAGCAATATCCGCCTTACCATCATGACTTGCTTTTGCGCCACGCTCCACAAACGCTTGAATCTCATTCGTAATATGCGGGATAACTTGAACCGTTTTACCTAGGTACTCACCGCGCCGCTCTTTACTGATTACAGACTCATAGATCTGACCGGTAGTGAAGTTATTGCTCTTGCGCATCTTTGCCGAAACAAAGCGCTCGTAATGCCCAAGGTCAAGGTCTGTTTCAGCGCCGTCTTCTGTAACAAAGACTTCGCCATGTTGAAGTGGGCTCATCGTCCCAGGATCAACGTTGATATAAGGGTCTAATTTTAGGAGGGTGACTTTCAGGCCGCGGGATTCGAGAATCGCGGCAAGCGAGGCAGCTGCGATTCCTTTCCCTAAAGAAGAAACCACACCACCAGTGACAAAAACGTATTTGGTCATCGCTTAAGCTCTGTTGGAAAAAGTAATTATAACGACTGCAACGGCAACAGATTAAATTCCCACTCCAATCAATAACTGCAAGGGCTTGAAAGGCGCGCCATAGAAATCCATCAGTTTTTTTGCTGATTTTTACAATATGGAATGATTAAATAGCCGCCAATCAAGCTTGTTATGTGTGGCTATTCATATGGGAGCAATAGCTTTGTTGGGCAGATTAACCCCTGGTTGAACATTTTTTTGTCTTTTTTTGATTTTTTAAGTAACTAAGTCTTATATAAGACATGAAATAGCAATTACAATAGACCGGATAGGGAAATACGCCCTGCTGAGCTTTACTGTTGATAACTCTTACCCAATAGGAAACACCATGCTAGAAGCCTACAACACCCAGGTTGCCGAACGCGCAGCGCTCGGAATCCCAGCACTCCCTTTAACAAAAGACCAGACGGCTGAGCTGGTTGGTTTGCTCAAAAACCCCCCAAAAGGTAAAGAGGCTGAGTTGCTTGAGCTCATCACCCACCGGGTTCCTGCTGGCGTAGATGAAGCGGCTAAAGCCAAAGCAGAATTTTTGGATGCTATCGCTAAAGGCACAGAAAAATCCCCCCTGATTTCCCGAATTAAAGCAACAGAACTTCTGGGTACTATGCTGGGTGGTTACAACATCAAGCCCTTGGTTGAGCTCCTTCAGGATGCTGAATGCGGAGCCGCTTCAGCTGAAGCACTTAAAAAGACTTTGCTCATGTTTGACTATTTCAACGATGTGCAAGAACTTGCAGCAAGTGGAAATAAAAACGCTCAAGCTGTAATGCAAAGTTGGGCAGATGCTGAATGGTTCACTAGCCGTCCAGCCGTACCAGAGAGCATGAAATTGACAGTCTTCAAAGTCACTGGCGAGACAAACACGGACGACCTGTCCCCCGCTCCGGATGCATGGAGCCGTCCTGACATCCCATTGCATGCCACCATCATGCTAAAAAATCCACGTCCAGGTATTGAGCCCGATGAGCCGGGTGTTCGCGGACCAATGAAGCAAATTGAGGCTTTGCAGAAAAAAGGGAATTTGATTGCATACGTTGGCGACGTAGTCGGCACAGGTTCATCACGTAAATCTGCTACCAATTCTGTTTTATGGTGGACCGGTAAAGACATTCCATTCGTTCCCAATAAACGATTTGGTGGGGTTTGCCTTGGCACAAATATTGCCCCAATTTTCTTCAATACCATGGAAGATTCTGGAGCACTTCCAATCGAATTGGATGTATCGCAAATGAATATGGGTGATGAAATTGAATTGCGCCCATACGAAGGCAAAGCCTTCAAGGATGGAAAAGAAATCGCCTCCTTCGCCCTGAAATCTCCAGTAATTTTGGATGAAGTTCGTGCCGGCGGCCGTATTCCATTGATCGTAGGTCGAGGCCTAACCGCCAAAGCACGAGCAGCGCTAGGGTTACCAGCATCATCTGAATTCCGCGTTCCAGTAAGCCCGCCCGACAATAAAAAAGGTTTTAGCTTGGCACAAAAGATGGTTGGCCGCGCCTGTGGCTTGCCTGAAGGCCAGGGCGTTCGCCCAGGCACCTATTGCGAGCCGCGCATGACAACCGTTGGGTCACAAGATACAACTGGTCCAATGACGCGTGATGAGCTGAAAGATTTGGCATGCCTTGGATTCTCGTCTGATCTTGTCATGCAGTCCTTTTGCCATACATCGGCATATCCAAAGCCAGTTGATATTCGCACACAGCACGAGCTACCACCATTTATGACTAACCGCGGTGGAGTGGCATTGCGTCCGGGTGATGGCGTAATCCATAGCTGGTTAAATCGTCTACTGTTGCCGGATACATGTGGCACTGGTGGCGATAGCCATACCCGCTTCCCAATTGGCATCTCCTTCCCAGCTGGATCTGGCCTAGTTGCTTTTGCTGCTGCTACTGGCGTTATGCCATTAGATATGCCTGAATCTGTATTGGTACGCTTTAAGGGCAAAATGCAACCTGGCATCACACTGCGTGACTTGGTGAATGCAATTCCTTTGTATGCAATTAAGAAAGGTTTGCTAACAGTTGAAAAGCAAGGAAAGAAAAATATATTCTCGGGTCGCATTCTTGAGATTGAAGGTCTTCCTGACTTAAAAGTAGAGCAAGCATTTGAATTATCGGATGCATCTGCAGAACGTTCTGCCGGAGGTTGCACCGTTCACCTTAATAAAGAGCCGATTATTGAGTACATGCGTTCCAATATCACTTTAATGAAGTGGATGATTGCTAACGGCTATGAAGATAAGCGCACGCTAGGCCGCCGCATTAAGGCAATGGAGGCATGGATTGCTAAACCGGAATTACTAAAAGCCGACGCTAATGCTGACTACGCCGAGATTATCGAAATCGATATGAGTGAGATTAATGAGCCAATCTTAGCCTGCCCTAACGACCCAGATGATGTGAAGTTTTTGTCTGAAGTTGCCGGTGAAAAAATTGATGAGGTATTTATTGGCTCATGTATGACGAATATTGGCCACTTCCGTGCCGCAGGCCAAGTTCTTCAGGGTAAAAAAGATATGCCTACCCGCCTTTGGGTTGCACCTCCAACAAAGATGGACGCAATGGTCCTGATGGAGGAAGGTTACTACGGTATGTTGGGTGCAGCAGGCGCTCGCATGGAGAGCCCAGGGTGCTCACTTTGCATGGGCAATCAAGCTCAAATCCGCAAGGGGTCAACAGCCGTGTCAACCTCAACGCGTAATTTTCCTAATCGCTTAGGTATTGATACTCGGGTATTTTTGGCATCCGCAGAGTTGGCATCTGTAGCTGCATTGCTGGGGCGTTTACCTACCCCGGCAGAGTACTTGGATCAGGTTAAAGCATTAAATGCTAAGGCTGCCGAAGTTTATCAATACATGAGTTTTGATAAGTTAAAAACATTTAGTGATGTTGCTGATACCGTCACAATCTAAGGGTTAACAATCCCTTAAGTTGGGGATGTAAAAAAGGCGATCAACAGATCGCCTTTTTTCTTGCCATATTGAATTAAAAGCAACGAAACCCTTTAGATAGCAAGCATATTTTCTTGATAGGCGTTTTCACGGTTTAAACCAGAAGTCCATGTATTGGTTGGTAAACCTGTTTTTTCCATAATTAACTTAGCGCGCTTGGAAACCTCTTTCCACTCCACCTTCAAGTGGGGACCCTTAAATGCAATTGCCACTACATTGCAATCATGTGATTCGGGAAATAACAGAACTCGATTATCAAAAGCTTCGCAGATATTATTTAAATTAATGTCAAAACTTTTGTGGCGCGAAAATAAGTTCACCGTTAGTACGCCAGGTGACTTGAGAATATCGTAGCAACCTTTATAAAATTCTAAAGTGCTAGCTGCTGGGCCATCACAAATGGCGTCGTAGAGATCAACCTGAACTGCATCAAAACTATTGTGATATTTTGCATTCTGAACAAAGGCTTTTGCATCTGCCTGCAAAGTCTCCAAGCGGCGATCGTCATCCGGAGTAAAAAACATACTGCGAGCTGACACAATTACAGCTGGATTTAACTCCACCACGGTTGTTTTTACAGCAGGACAGTAACGATGGGCAAATTTCGTTAAGGCGCCTGTGCCCAGGCCAAGCTGGGCAATCCGCATTCCAGGCTTAGTCTCCATAAATAGTAACCAAGCCATCATTTGCTGATTGTATTCAAGATAAATTTCATCTGGATCTCGAATACGCATTGCACCTTGAATTAACTCGCTACCAAAATGTAAATAACGCACACCACCACTCTCGGAAAAAGTGACGGGCTCCATGGCCATAGATGAATCTGACATTAAATTACTTTGCCCAGACTCTAGCGTTGCGGAATAAGCGCATCCAAGGACTCGCACCATCTGAAGTATTTAGCCAATCCCTTGGTGCCCAGCTCATCTGGACCGCCCTAAATACACGCTCTGGATGAGGCATCATAACTGTGAAGCGACCGTCTGGAGTAGTGACTCCGGTTAAGCCGCCAGGTGAGCCATTGGGGTTCATTGGATAGGTTTCAGTAGGATTACCCTTGTGGTCTACAAAACGAAGGGCTGCTAAACCTTGCTTATGTAAAGCATCTAAATTACCTTGATGACTGAAGTTGGCATACCCTTCACCGTGCGCAATTGCGATAGGAAGCTGGCTTCCAGTCATGCCTTGAGTAAAGATAGAGGGCGAAGACATTACCTCAGTCATAACCAAACGAGCCTCATACTGCTCAGATTGGTTACGGGTAAATTTGGGCCAAGCTTCAGCCCCAGGAATAATTCCCGCTAAATTGCTCATCATTTGGCAACCATTGCACACACCTAATGCAAAACTATCCTGTCGATTAAAGAATGAGGAGAATTGATCGCGTAGTTGAGTATTAAATAGAATAGTTTTTGCCCAACCCTCGCCGGCACCCAATACATCTCCATAGCTAAATCCACCGCAGGCAACTAGGCCGCGGAAATCATCGAGCTTAGATTTGCCAGAAAGCAAGTCAGACATATGCACATCATAACTATCAAAGCCAGCCCAGTTCATGGCATAAGCCATCTCGACATGCGAGTTAACACCCTGCTCTCTTAAGATGGCCAACTTGGGGCGTGCATTTTTATTAATAAATGGCGCTGAAATATTGTCCGCAAAATCAAACGTTAGTTTGGGTGACATGCCCCCATCAGCAATATCATCGAGCAGTGCAAATTCACTATCAGCGCAGTCTGGGTTATCGCGCAGGCGGGCAATCTGGTAACTGGTATTGCCCCACATCTTTTGCAGGACTTCACGTGGCTCTGCAAAGATATTTTTAGCATCACGCCAAATTTCAATGCGGCCATTGTTATTTGGTTTTGCAATCACATGACTATAAGCACTCAGACCTAGCTTGCGCAACACTGAAAATACTGCATCACGATCAATCTTGCGAATCTGAATTACTGCGCCCAGCTCTTCATTGAATAAAGCTCGTAAGGTTTGTTCATGACGTAGGCCGGAGACTTGTTGCGCCCAATTTTTGGCATCACCCCAATCAGCTTCTTGACCAACATCCACCGCGAGCATATCGACATTCATGGAGATGCCGGTGTGAGATGCAAAAGCCATCTCTGCAATGCAGGCAAATAAACCGCCGTCTGAGCGGTCATGGTAGGCCAGTAATTGATCTGCTTTGCGCAACTCAATAATGGCGCTTGCCAGAGCTTTGAGATCTTCTGGATGATCAACATTTGGTGCCGATCGACCCGATTGATTAAGTACTTGAGCCAGAATGCTTCCAGCCATGCGATTCTTGCCGCGACCTAAATCAATCAAAATTAATTCAGTTTCCAGGGCTAATCCGGACTCATCCTTAAGCTTGAGCAAAGGAGTCGCTGTTTTGCGAACATCCCGAACCGGAGCAAAAGCAGAGATGATCAATGAGACCGGAGAAACAACCTTCTTTGACTGATCGCCATCATGCCATGCGGTAGCCATTGACAAAGAGTCTTTGCCGACTGGAATTGAAATTCCAAGGGCTGGACATAAATCCATCCCAATCGCTTTAACAGAGTCATACAACTTTGCATCTTCACCGGGGGAGCCACAGGCCGCCATCCAGTTGGCAGATAGCTTGACATCTTCAAGACGCCCGATATCGGCAGCCAATAAATTCGTAATTGCTTCACCAACAGCCATCTTGGCGGCAGCTGGTGCGTCGATTACTGCCAGCGGAGTGCGCTCACCCATAGTCATGACTTCGCCGTGATAGCCATTGAAGTCCATCAGGGTGACAGCACAATCGGCGACTGGGACTTGCCAAGGGCCAACGAAAGGATCACGTGCATTGAGACCGCCAACAGTGCGATCCCCAATGGTGATTAAGAATGACTTACTGGCGACAGTGGGTTGTTGCAGAACCCAGGCAATGCATTGAGATAGATCAGCGTCAGTGACATCCAACTCTTGAAAATCTTGAATCACACGCTTCACATCACGATGCATTCGAGGAGGTTTGCCGAGCAAGACCTCCATTGGCATGTCAATGGGCATAGCGGCATCACTACCAACGGTTTGTTTGCTGTCACTTAATTGCAATTGACGTTCGGTAGTTGCTTCTCCGACCACCGCGAATGGGCAGCGCTCACGTTCGCAGAGTGATTTAAATAAATCCAAATCCTTGGGATCTATTGCAAGCACGTATCGCTCTTGAGATTCATTGCACCAAATCTCAGCCGGACTCATGCCGGTTTCTTCAAGCGGCACTTTACGCAATTGAAATTGTGCGCCCAATCCAGCGCCATCAGCTAGCTCTGGAAATGCATTGGAGATACCGCCTGCGCCAACATCATGAATAGAAATAATCGGGTTGCCCTGCCCCATAGCAATACAAGAATTAATCACTTCCTGTGCACGACGTTCCATTTCTGGATTGCCGCGTTGAACTGAATCGAAATCTAAGTCCGCGGTATTGGTACCAGTTGCAACAGAGCTTCCTGTTGCCCCGCCCATGCCAATGCGCATTCCAGGCCCACCCAATTGAATAAATAGGTGGCCCGCTTTAATTTGCTTCTTAGCTGTATGAATCGAATCAATACTGCCAATACCACCCGCAATCATGATGGGCTTGTGATAGCCGCGACGAACACCTTCAATTGTTTGCTCGAAGACGCGGAAGTAACCACCTAAAATTGGACGGCCAAATTCATTATTAAATGCAGCGCCGCCCAATGGGCCGTCAATCATAATTTGCAAAGGTGTGGCAATACGCTCGGGCTTGCCGTATTTCTCAGTCTCCCATGGCAAATCAGTGCCAGGGATATTCAGATTTGATACTGTGAAACCCGTAAGCCCCGCCTTAGGCCTGCCGCCAATACCAGTAGCACCCTCATCACGAATCTCGCCACCAGCACCCGTAGAGGCCCCTGGAAAAGGCGCAATTGCTGTTGGGTGATTGTGCGTCTCCACCTTCATCAAGGTATGAACTAAGCGCGTATCTTTTTCGTAAAGACGGTCCTTGCCTTTTGCCACCCAAGTTTCTGACTCGGCGCCCACCATCACTGCTGAGTTGTCAGAGTAGGCAACAATAGTACCTTCAGGCTGTAGCTGATGAGTATTACGAATCATCGCAAATAAAGACTTCTCCTGATCATCGCCATCGATAGTCCAACTCGAATTGAATATCTTATGGCGGCAATGTTCACTATTCGCTTGAGCAAACATAATTAACTCAACATCGCTTGGGTTGCGCTCTAAGCGGATAAAGTTCTCGACAAGATACAAAACTTCGTCTTCTGAGAGTGCCAGACCTAATTCTTGGTTGGCCCTATCTAAAGCAGCCCTTCCATCGGTAAGAACTGGGATGCGGACAAATGGTCTATCGGGAAGGGATTGATACAAAGCGCCAGCATCATCAACATTAGCAATGACAGCTTCAGTCATTCTGTCATGGAGAGATGCCAAAACAAGTTGATCTTGTTCTGTGCTGAGAGTTTTTTTACCTTGCCAGGCATATTGGACTCCGCGCTCAATACGCAGAATATGGAGGCCGCACTGACGAGCAATATCGGTGGCTTTACTCGCCCATGGGGATACGGTGCCAAAGCGGGGAATGGTGATGGCAGAATTCTTATTTGAGGCTTTACCAAACAAGGATCCACCACTTTTCAACTGCGATACAAACGGTTGGCCGTAAGTTAGCAAGCTCTCTAGCACTCCCCTGTCTTTGGCATTGAGTTCTGACTCAGACCAAATCAAATGAAGATACTGAGCCTCAATAGACTCAAGATGAATTCCTTGGGCTGCGAGCGAGGCTAAAAGTCGCTGTTGGCGGAAGGCTGAAAGGGCATTGGCCCCGGGCAAGCAACAGAATGATGACATCTCGTGATTATAAGGTTTTGATCAAACTAGGCGACCACCTTGAAGACTTAATTGGCGCCCGCACCGAGCAGCCAAGGCTGGATCGTGGGTGACTAAAACGAGCGTTGAGAAATTCTCGCGGTTTAGCTCAAAAAGAAGCTCAATCACCCTATTTCCGCTTGCCTCATCCAGACTCCCGGTTGGCTCATCCGCAAAGAGGATGGCTGGCTTATTAATAAAGGCCCGAGCCAGCGCTACCCGCTGCTGCTCACCCCCAGAGAGGGTTTTGGGGAAATGGCTTGCTCTGGAGCTTAGGCCAACCTTCTCCAGCCACTCAAGTGCGGCCTGCCGAGCTGCTGACACGGAAACGCCGGCTATTTCTAGAGGGAGCATGACATTTTCTAGAGCAGTAAGGTGTGGCAATAATTGAAAAGTTTGAAAAACAAAGCCAACCGACTGGCCCCGCAATCTCGCCCTGCCGTCCTCATCCAATAGATTAAGGTTTTGCGACATCAAATTAATATGCCCAGTGCTTGGCAGATCCAAGCCGGCTAGCAGGCTTAATAAGGTACTTTTACCGGAGCCAGAGGCACCAATAATCGCTACGCTCTCACCCTGCTCAATTTGAAAGCTCAGGTCGTGCAAAATGGATAGGCTGCCATCAGCCGTCTTTACCAGCTTGCCAACTCGATCGGCAACAATGGAATTAGACTGTTTATTCATGTGAAATTTTCTAGAATGGAAGAATGCGGATTCAACTTTTAACTGCCAATAAACTGATTACAGGTCTATTTTGCCTCTTAATGAGTATTTGCTCCTGGGCACAAGTAAAGCCAGTAATCCTAGTATTCGGAGATAGCCTTTCAGCCGAGTATGGGCTACCGCGCGGCACAGGCTGGGTAAATCTACTTGAAGAGCGTCTAGTGATTGATAAAAGCCCTTGGAGTGTATTTAATGCCAGCATCAGTGGAGAGACAAGCTCTGGTGGCTTAACGCGACTTCCCGCCCTCTTAAGACAGAAAAATCCGGGGATTGTGATCATTGAGCTGGGTGCAAATGATGCACTAAGAGGCCTCCCTGTTAACCAGACTGAGGCCAATCTTCGAAAGATGATTCAGATTAGTAAGAAGTCAGGGGCCAAGGTACTTCTCTGTGGGATACAGATTCCCACAAACTATGGGCAAACCTACACCATGCAATTCAAGAGACTCTATTCCCAACTTGCAAATCAGGAGCAAGTTCAATTGCTACCGTTTTTTTTAGATGGTGTTGCAACTAAACCAGAATTGTTTCAACCAGACCGCTTGCATCCTAATGTTGAAGCGCAGAGCGTTCTCTTCAAAAACGTATGGGGCTCAATGGCCCCATACAGTAATCTACTCAAGAAATCACCTTAGCATTTAACTTCCCGCATTTCCCGTACTAGCTGGTTTGAGTGGGTTAATTTCTTTAACTCCAGCGCTATTGCGCCAGTAACCCATAAAACCTGCAAACTCTGATTGCGCTGCCAGAGCTTGAATCTGCTGAGCCTGTGCTTTATGTGCTTTAGCATCAGTAACGGATGGTTGGCGAACCTGGTCGATCCGATAAATCGTAGTGCCTACGCCAGGGACGGGCACTGAAACTACAGCAGGTAACTTATCCACATTGACAGACATCACTTCGTCCATTGAAGAGCCAACCAAACTGCCTGGCTTATTTCGTGAAATCCAATTTGCACTACCAAAGCCGGCAGAGTCCTTCGGATCTCTTTGAAGGCTAGCAAATTTTTCACTAGCAGCGGTAAGGGCCAACTTCTCAGCGGCGCGTTGACTGACTTGTCTGCGCACTTCAGTAGCAACATCTGTATAGGGCAAGATTTGTGCGGGGTGCAAAGTGATTACACGGGCAGATACAAATACACCCGGTGAAACTTGCACCGCTTCAGTATTACGCTTGTTCTTCAAGGCTTCATCACCATAGAGAGACTGCACCACTTTGGGATTGGCCAAAGGGTGATCCTTGGATACGCCGGGTGCACCACCACGGGTTACGCCCTTTTGAGATTGAATGCTGAGCTTTAACTTGTCTGCAGCAGGTTTTAAGCTATCAGACTGGTCGTAAGTCATATTCGCGAACTGGTCTGCCTTCTCATTAAAAGCCTTGGAATCTTCTTTTGGGTCAGCCTTAAGGACGATGTATTCCACATCGATATATTCAGGGCGCTCGAATAATTTAGCGTTAGCCTCGTAAAAAGACTGGAGTTCTTCTGAGCTGGGATTAACTTTGGCTAAATAGTCTTTGGCGTTGAACTGCAGAACCTGAACCTGTCTCTCAGTCTCATACAAGGAGGAAATAATTTCAGATAATTTTGGGTTAGCCAATTCTGTACGAGCAACAGAGTTTACTAACTGCTGAATTTTCAAGTCAAAACTTTGGCCTGCATAAAACTGCTCTTCGTTCATGCCATTGCCTGCCAACAACTGCTTGAAGCGCACATCATCAAATGTGCCATCTTGACGATACAAAGCACGAATCTGAGGAATCTTTTGGAGGCTATTTACTAACTCCTGTTTACCCACTTGCAGGCGCAAATCACCAACGGCAAATCCTAAGATACGTTGTTGAAGTAGCTCATTGAGAATTGCCTGGCGAAACGGTAGACTTTGGGCTATCTGCACATTCCCACCAACTCGCTCAGCTTGACGTTTAGCGGCCATGTCGACCTCTTGCGCAGTGATTGGCTTGCCATTCACTTTAACGATGTCAGTTTCCTTGTCCATGAAGCTCGAGTAGCTAGAAATACCAAACATAGCAAATGAAGGAACGATGAACAA
>CANFOT010000028.1 GCA_947448625.1 Burkholderiaceae bacterium
AGGGCGATAAGCGCTAAATTATCAATTTGCGTGAGAAAGTTCATCACCGGATTATAGAATGGCTCTATGAAACAACTTGTCCTTATTCGTCATGGCGAATCCGCCTGGAACCTTGAAAACCGCTTTACTGGCTGGGCGGACGTTGACTTAACCCCAAAAGGCACTGAACAGGCCCTTGCTGCAGGTGAAAACCTCCGTAAAGCAGGCTATGAGTTTGATGTGGCCTACACCTCGGTACTGAGAAGAGCTATTCGCACTCTTTGGCATGTACAAGACACCATGGACCTCATGTGGCTGCCTGTGGTTCACAGCTGGAGATTGAATGAGCGTCACTATGGCGCCCTCACAGGCCTAAATAAAGCTGAAACTGCCAAGCAATACGGGGATGAACAAGTTCATATTTGGCGTCGCTCCTACGATGTACGCCCGCCACTCCTAGAGATGGGTGATGAGCGCAATCCGCAAAATGATCGACGATACGAAAAACTCAGTGCTTCTGACATTCCTTTGGGTGAGTGCCTGAAAGATAACGTTGAGCGTGTATTGCCGCTTTGGAATGAGTCCATTGCTCCAGCCCTCAAAGCGGGTAAGCGTGTATTACTAGTTGCGCATGGCAATAGCATTCGCTCGCTAATTAAGTATCTAGACCAGGTTTCTGACGAAGACATTATGGAAATCAACGTCCCTAATGGCATCCCGCTCGTTTATGAGCTCGATGACAACCTCAAACCGATTCAGCATTTTTATTTGGATTAAGGTAAAACAGAAGCATGCGCATATTTTTGAAGAACTTTGCCCTTGTAGCTGTTGGCCTCATCGCCGGAGTTGCAGCCACCATCCAGCTATCAGCAACCGCCCAACAGGGTGCTACGCTGCCTTTGGATGAGCTACGCACACTATCCAACGTCTTTGCTCAGATTAAACGTGAATATGTTGAGCCGATTGAAGATAAACAGCTTCTAACCGATGCTGTTAAGGGCATGGTGAGTAGTCTCGATCCTCACTCCACCTATCTTGATAAAAAAGATTTCTCCGAAATGCAAGAGCAAACTAGCGGTAAGTTTGCCGGTCTTGGCATTGAAATCACATCTGAGGATGGCGTTGTAAAAGTACTCAATCCGATTGAAGATAGCCCTGCTGCGCGCGCTGGCTTACAAGCAGGCGACCTCATTACTCGTTTAGATGACAAGCCAGTTCGCGGCATGTCACTTGATAAAGCGGTTCGCACCATGCGCGGTACACCGGGCACAAAAATTACTTTGACCGTCTTCCGAAAAAGCGAAGAACGTAGCTTTCCAGTAACGATTACTCGCGCTGAAATTAAGGTGCAATCTGTCAAAGCCAAAATTTTGGATAACGATATTGCCTGGGTCAGAGTGACCAGCTTTCAGGAACGCACCGTTCCCGATCTTGCCAAGAAATTAACTGAGCTCGCAACCCAAGACCCAAAAATGAAGGGCGTTATTCTCGATCTCAGAAACAATGGTGGCGGTCTACTACAAGGCGCGGTTGGTGTTGCTGCGGCCTTCCTTCCTGCTGATGCCGTAATCGTATCAACCAAAGGTCAGACGGCTGACTCTAAACAGATATTTAATGCAACGCCAGCAATGTATCGTCTGAGTGAGCCTGGAGATCCTTTAGCTAGCGTGCCGGCGATGTATAAAAAATTACCGATGGTAGTTTTGGTAAATGCCTATTCTGCTTCCGCCTCTGAGATTGTGGCTGGGGCATTGCAGGATTACAAGCGCGCAACCATTATTGGTAAAACTACTTTCGGAAAAGGCTCGGTGCAGACGGTCCGCCCACTCAGCAATGATTCAGCGCTGAAAATCACAACTGCCTACTACTACACGCCGAGTGGCAAATCGATTCAAGCTTATGGCATCAAGCCAGATATCGCAGTAGATCAAAATAAAGATGGTGATCCTGATGATGTCTTGATTACACGTGAGATTGATAGCGAGAAGCATTTGCGCAACAAACAATCCTCGGAAGAGAAACTCATTACAGAACGCGAGAAGCGTCGACTTGAAGAGTTGCAGCGCATTGAAGATAAGAATGCCAAAAAGACTCCTGAAGAGAAAGAAAAAGAAAAATCCAAAAAGCCTATTGAGCTTGGTAGCGCAGATGACTTTATGCTTTCACAGGCAGTGGCATTTATCAATGGTGAGCCCGTCAAGCGCTCAGCCTCTAAGCTAGAGTAAGTTTTAGTATTAGGTCTATATATGAATGATGAGCAGCTACTGCGCTACTCACGGCATTTACTGCTTGAGGAAATTGATGTCGAAGGCCAAGAAAAACTACTTGGCTCACACATTCTTATCATTGGGGCTGGCGGCCTGGGTAGCGCTGCCGCACCCTATCTAGCGGCAGCCGGCGTTGGAAAAATAACGCTAGTCGATCACGATAAGGTTGAGCTCACCAATTTGCAACGACAAATCATGCATAACCAAAACTCTATTGGCAAAAGCAAGGTAGAGTCCGGAAAACAGTTTTTACAAAGCATCAATCCCGCCTTAACGATTAACGCAATTGCAGAAAAGGCTTCTGAGGGCTTGTTGAAAGAGCTCTTACCAACAGTTAATCTCGTTTTGGATTGCACCGATAACTTCACCACCCGCCAGCTCATTAATGCAGCCTGCTTTAGCCATAAGGTAGCGCTCGTCTCTGGGTCTGCCCTCAAATTTGATGGCCAATTAAGCGTCTTTGATTTTAGTAATGCAGCATCACCCTGCTACGCCTGTCTTTTCTCTCCAGAAGAGCGATTTGAGGAGGCAAGTTGTGCCAGCATGGGCATTTTTTCACCACTCGTGGGGATTATTGGTGCAATGCAAGCAGCACAAGCCCTGCAAGTACTCATTGGCTTTGGTAAGCCTTTAGTGGGAAGAATGTTGCTGTGGAATGCACTCAATACTCAGATTGATGAGATTCGAATCTCTAGAAATCCAGAGTGCTCAGTTTGTGGCCAAGCTCACTAGACCTATACACCCCGCAGGCTCTGCCCAATTTAAGAGAGTAGTTTTTCCAGCGCCTCGGCCTGTTCCGCAGGCTCAATGGCCTTTAGCACCGCGCCGATTCGAGACCTCAGCAAGCTGACATCTGCCTTTAAGATCTCACGCTTTACCAACAGTAGCTGACTAAAGTGCATTGAGAAGTCCGTCAATCCCAATCCAAGCAGCAACCTAGTCATTGATGGATCGCCTGCCATCTCCCCACATACCGCCACAGGGATATTAGCGCGCTTTGCTTGATCAATGATGCTGAATAACAAATTCAGAATGGCTGGATGGTAAGGATCGTAGAGATGGGCAACCGCATGATCTGCCCGATCGATTGCCAAGGTGTACTGAATTAAATCATTAGTACCGATGGAGAGAAAATCAAAGCGATTAATAAACAAAGGCAATACCAAAGCAGCCGCTGGAATCTCGATCATGGCGCCCACTTGGATATTGGGATTAAATGCCTGCCCACGTTGATGTAGCTGCTGCTTTGCTTTTTCAATCAAACGCAATGTCTCATCAATCTCTTTGACGTGAGCTAGCATCGGAATCATGATCCGCGCCTGACCGTGCGCCGAAGCCCGCAGGATCGCTCGCAATTGGGTTAAGAAAATTTCAGGCTCAGTTAATGACCAGCGAATGGCGCGCAAACCTAAAGGTGAAGTGCCAGTCTCAGATAAATCGGAGCCAGAACCAAGCGCCTTATCTGCCCCGACGTCGATGGTGCGGATATTCACCGGTAGGCCATGCATTAGATCAACCACCCGACGGTATTCTTGATATTGCTGCTCTTCATCTGGAAGCGCTTGCTTGCGATCCATGAATAAAAATTCTGAGCGGAATAAGCCAACTCCAATTGCGCCTAATTCCACTGCCTGGGTTGCGTCCTCTGGCAATTCAATGTTAGCCAACAATTCAATCGCAACATGGTCTACCGTAGAAGTCCGCGAGTGCTTAAGCTCCTGCAACTTACGCGTCTCTTGAGTGGCCTGCTCTTGCAAAAGGCGGTATTCAGAGAGCAATTGCTCATCAGGAGCAACGACTACTACGCCGTGCTCACCATCAATAACCAACCAATCGCCATGGCGAATCATTTCACTCGCATGACGCACACCAACCACTGCGGGGATTTCCATGCTGCGCGCAACAATCGCCGTATGCGAAGTCTTACCACCTAGGTCTGTTACAAATCCTGTAAAGGCATGTTCTTTAAAGCGCAGCATGTCATGCGGAGCAATATCGTGGGCAACAATGATTGCGTCAACCCCCACATCACTTGGGGAGAGCAATTCAGAATCACTCAGGGCATCTTTTTTCTGCGCGTTAAGCGCTTTAAGCACTCGCTCTGCAACCTGACGAATATCATTTGCCCGCTCTTTTAAATAAGCATCCTCGATTTCGGAAAACTGCTCCAAGAGATCATTGAGTTCTGTAGTCAAAGCCCAGGCTGCATTTAGACGCTGTGTACGAATGAGCTTCAGGGGCTTCTCGGCTAAGGCTGGGTCAGCCAGAATCATTCCATGTACGTCTAAAAATGCAGCCATTTCTTGCGGCGCATCTTTAGGTAAGCCTTGACGCAACTGTGCCAGCTCAAGGCGCACTTGTTCAAAAGCATCTAATAACTTTTTGGCCTCGGCATCTTCTTTGCCTGCTTCAATTAAATAATGGCTAACCTCTAGTGCTGCGCGCGATATTAGTACGGCCTTGCCAATAGCAATGCCTTTCGATACTGCAATTCCGTGCAAAGCAAATGTCACCCTTATTCGCCCTCGCCAAATCGATCATTTATCAATGCAATCAAAGCTTGCATTGCCTCATCCTCTTTATCGCCAGCCGTTTCTAGGGTTACTGTACTCCCCATGCCGGCGGCAAGCATCATGACACCCATAATGCTCTTTGCATTAATTTGACGACCATTGCGAGATAGCAGGATTTCACAAGGAAACTCTGCAGCAAGCTGTGACAGCTTCGCTGATGCGCGAGCATGCAAACCCAGCTTATTGATGATTTCAATTTCAACGATAGGCATAACTTGGATTATTTCTCCGTAGTTTCATGTGGGGCTTTAGAGCCCAAACGTAGGATGCCATTTTGACCACCTTGAAGCGCTTTTTGAGCTAACTCTTCTAAGCTCTCGCCCCGATGAGAGATACAGCGCATCAGCATTGGTAGATTTATTCCCGCCAAAACAACTACGGGCGCATTCAGACCAGAAAGCGGCCCCAGGGCCTCAAGCTTAGAAGCAACGTTGGCTGGTGTAGCACCCATCACATCAGTCAAAATCAAAACACCTTGGCCAGTATTAACTCCATAGGCAGCCCTTAATACTCGATCAAAACTAGCTTTTGTATCTTCATGAGGCTGAACATCAACAGCCCTAACTCTCTCAGGCGCCACACCAAAGGCATGCTCAGCAAAACCGAGCATTGCGCTTGCTACGGGGGTATGGGCAACAATTACGATTCCAACCATGTTTATGTCAATGCCTTTTCGAGCGCTGCTAACCAAAGTTGCGCAACATCAAATCCACTCTGTTCGGTAATCTCTACAAAACAGGTTGGGCTGGTCACGTTAATTTCCGTGACGTAAGCACCAATCAAATCTAATCCTACCAAGAACAGGCCCCGTGCATTCAAAATAGGGGCTAAACGCTCAGCCACCTTGCGCTCAGCATCGGTTAAAGGCATTGCCACACCTTTGCCGCCAGCTGCGAGATTACCCCGGATTTCACTACCCTGAGGAATACGCGCCAAGGCAAATGGCACAACCTCACCACCAATCAGCAGCACGCGCTTATCACCCTGAGAAATCTCTGGCAAGAATCGCTGCACCATCAAGGTACGCGCACCATTCTCTCCCAACGTTTCTACAATGCTGGCGAGATTTAAACCATCCGGTCCGACACGAAAGACGCCCATGCCACCCATACCATCTAGGGGCTTAATCACAATATCTTGATGCTCTTGGTGAAACACTTCAATCGCACTCAGTTCACGCGTCACCAAAGTTGGTGGAATGAGCTCAGGAAATTCAGTAATGGATATTTTTTCAGAATGGTCCCGAATAGCCGTCGGATTATTAAATACCTTCGCGCCCTGACGCGTCGCAGCAGATAGTAGCCAAGTGGTATTGAGATATTCAATATCAAATGGTGGGTCGGTACGCATCATGATTGCATCAAATGTATTAAGCGGGCGACCTACAGCAGCGCCTAACTCAAACCATGCTGTGCCGCTTGGCTTAATAACGAGAGATTGGCAATCGGCCACCACAAAGTCATCTCTCCAGAGTACATTACGGCTTTCACAAAACCAGAGCTTGTGTCCAGCTTCCTGCGCAACCCGCATCATCGCTAAAGTGGAATCCTTGCTAATCTTAAAAGATTCAAGCGGGTCGGCAATAAATAGAAAGTCCATCTTTATGTCCGAATATAGAAAATGAATTAAGCAGCTTCGGCATTAGGGTCAGAACGCTCCAACTCTAAAGAGGCGGCCAGCAAGGCTAGGCGAGCGACAACACCATATAGATAAAAGCGATTTGGTGGGGCGCTACCAGGCTTGGCACCCAAATCTGGCATGGAATTTTGCTCAAACGCTAAAGGCACAAAATGCATGCCCGGTGCATTCAGATTCTCATCAGGGCCACGATCAGTATGTACGCGATAGAAGCCACCAATTACATAGCGGTCGATCATGTATACAACTGGTTCAGCAACTGCTTCATTCACCTTCTCGAAGGTATATACACCCTCCTGAATCAACACATCGCTTACCTCAAGACCCTCTTTAACCACACTCATCTTATTACGGTCTTTACGATTCAATCCCTTGAGTTGCGAGGGATCATTCACCACCATTACGCCCATGCCATATGTACCGGCATCCGCTTTTACAACGACGTAAGGCTTTTCTTTAATGCCGTACTCACGATATTTCTTAGCAGTTTTTTTCAGTATCTTTTCGACGGCTGCTTGTAATTCCTCTTCGCCTTTACGCTCATGGAAATTGACATTAGAGCAACTCGCAAAATAAGGATTGATCATCCAAGGATCAATATCAACCACCTTCGCAAATTTCTTTGCGACCTCATCGTAGGCTGCAAAGTGATTCGACTTACGGCGGACATGCCAGCCAGCATGCAGGCCTGGCAAGAGATACTGCTCATGCAAGTTTTCCAATATTGGAGGAATACCGGCGGATAAATCATTATTCAAGAGGATGGAGCAAGGGTCAAAGTCTTTCAATCCCAAACGTTGCTTCTTTAGCCCTAGGCGAGAAAGAGGCTCCATCAAGAGGCGATTGCCATCTGGCAAATCAATCCAAGTCGGCTTTTTAATTTCATCCGACAAAGTACCAAGGCGCACATTCAGTCCCGCCTGGCGCAAGATCGAAGACAGGCGCGCAATATTCTGCAAATAGAAAGTATTGCGAGTATGTCGCTCTGGTATCAATAGTAAATTTTTTGCTTCAGGGCAAATCTTCTCAATCGCTGCCATTGCGGCCTGAACTGCTAAGGGCAACATCTGCGGAGAGAGATTATTAAAGCCGCCGGGAAACAGATTGGTATCGACGGGCGCAAGCTTAAAGCCCGCATTGCGAAGGTCAACTGAGCAGTAGAACGGCGGAGTATGTTCCTGCCATTCAAGCCTAAACCAGCGCTCAATTGTTGGGGTTGCTTCTAATACCTTCGACTCAAGATCGAGAAGAGGGCCGCTAAGGGCAGTGATGAGATGTGGGACCATTCCACCATTGTAAGATTTTTAAAAGAAAGACGCGGAATCCGAGGATCCCGCGCTTAAAAACCAGGCAGCTAACAAAAGCCGCCTAGTGAGGGGTAAAAACGCTAATTAAGACTCGTAAGCGGACTCACCGTGGGAAGTAATATCCAAGCCTTCGCGCTCTTCATCCTCCTTAACACGCAGGCCAATCACGATATCAACCAGTTTGTAGGCGATATAAGAAACCACGCCTGACCAAATCAAGGTAACGATCACGCCTTGGCTTTGGATCCACAATTGGCTTGCGATAGAGTAGTCAGGAGCTGCAGCATTCGCTACATAATCCCAAATACCTGTTCCGCCTAAAGCTGGGTCTGCGAATACACCGGTTAACAATGCGCCCAAGATACCGCCAACGCCATGCACACCGAATACATCCAAGCTGTCGTCTGAACCCAAAATCTTCTTGAGACCAGTAACACCCCATAAGCAAACCACACCAGCAGCAGCACCGATTGCGAGAGCACCCATTGGGCCAACGAAACCAGCAGCAGGAGTAATTGCAACCAAGCCAGCTACGCAACCAGATGCGCCACCTAACATAGAAGGCTTACCTTTGTGTACCCACTCAGCAACAGACCAAGTTAATACTGCAGCAGCAGTTGCCAATAATGTGTTTACGAATGCCAAGGCTGCACTGCCGTTTGCTTCGAGAGCAGAACCAGCATTGAAACCAAACCAACCGAACCACAAGAGTGAAGCGCCAATCATGACGAACACCAAGTTATGCGGCTTCATTGCCTCTTTGCCGTAACCTAAACGTTTGCCGATTACGAATGAACCTACCAAGCCTGCAATCGCAGCATTGATATGAACAACGGTACCGCCAGCAAAGTCGAGAACACCCTTCTGCCACAACCAACCAGCACGCGCTGTAATTGCTTCAAGTGATGCCGCATCTTTGATGTCATCAGGACCAGGCCAGAACCAAACCATATGAGCGATTGGCAAGTAGCTGAAAGTAAACCAAAGAATGACAAACAAAATGATTGCAGAGAACTTAGCACGCTCAGCAAATGAACCAATGATCAAGCAGCAAGTAATCGTTGCGAACGCAGCTTGGAAAGCCATAAATACATACTCAGGAATCACAACGCCTTTACTAAACGTAGCGGCAACTGAATCTGGAGTAATGCCCTGTAAGAACAAGCGATCAAGTCCACCAATGAATGCGCCGCCTTCGGTAAATGCAAAGCTGTATCCATAGAGAGACCACAACACCGTAATCAACGCGAAAACAAACATGCACTGTACGAGTACAGAAAGAATGTTCTTACTACGCGTTAAACCACCGTAGAACAAAGCCAAACCAGGCAATGTCATCAAGATTACTAATGCTGTACACACTAGCACCCAAGCTGTATCGCCCTTGTTGGGAACTAATGCAGGGGCAGCAGCAACCGCTGCAGCAGCTACGGCAGCAACTGGCTTGGCTTCATCAGCAAAAGCTGGTGAAGCTACCATTACACTGGTTGCACCAATAGCCAAGGCCATTGCGCTTCCAGCTAGGAGTCGTTTCATCCAAGTTAACATTTTGAACCTCTCTTTAAAGTGCTGACGCGCCGGTTTCACCGGTGCGAATGCGAATGACGTGTTCAACTGGGGAGACAAAAATCTTGCCATCGCCAATCTTTCCAGTACGAGCAGATTTTTCAATTGCTTCAATCGCTCGCTCCAAGATGCCATCTTCAACAGCAGCTTCAATTTTTACTTTCGGCAAAAAGTCGACTACATACTCAGCACCGCGATATAACTCGGTGTGACCTTTTTGACGGCCAAAGCCTTTAACTTCAGTGACGGTAATGCCCGAAACTCCCACTTCCGAGAGAGCTTCGCGCACTTCGTCAAGCTTGAAGGGCTTGATGATTGCGGTAATTAATTTCATACGTTTCTCCGTTCAGAGGAAAGAATTAGAAAGTTTTTGTGAGGTTAAGAACACCGGTTGAACCACCCAAGTTTTTACCTGCTGGGCTTTGATAAGCATATGTACTACCGCTCTTAGCTGCATTTGTACCAATATAGGCTGCTGCCAAAGATAGGCCGCCTCCAAAATCTTTAGTTAGACCCAACTTCCAGTCTGTATAGCTAGCTGTTGGTGTACCACTAACAACAGATTGACCAGCAATCTTCTGGTAGCCAACGTGCGCATTTACAGCGAGACCCCAAATGCCTGTGTCATAGTTTGCAGTCAAATCAGGATAGTAAGAACCGCTACTAGTGTTATATCCGAAAGTATTCGTTACAGCATAAGAAAACTTAACGAAACCGGTCACTGGGCCAAATGTATAGTTTTGAGCCGCATAGAGCTCAGTAGTATTTGGATTCACATTAGGCTTAGTGAAGTTACCGCTAGTTGGGTAGTAGTACTGCAAAACACCTAAGTCAGAAGCAAAACCTTCTCCAATCAATTCTTTCTTCACACCGGCATAGAAATCCATCTCAACGCCTGAAGAAACATTAGGATTTAAGTTATTCACCCATGTAATTGAGCTGTTCCAGTTACCAATGTAGAAACCACTTTCATGTGCGTAATCAAAGCCACCTTGAACAGCTGGTCTCAAGTTAGACTGTGAAATACCACGATAGCGATAGTCACTCACAACAGAAACGTTTGCTGTAACTGGGCTAGCCTCTGGAGCCTCAGGTGCAGCTGGAGCTGTTTGAGCAAATGCTGCTGTTGCAAATAAGCCAGATGCTGCGAGAGCGATGGCTGTCTTTTGAATCGTTTTCATATATAGCTCCTTATTGGTCATGAAAAGGGATAAATGCTTTATTGCATGGTGTGATCATGAATCTCGAGCCCCCTCTTCATTTGGCGCTATTCACCTAAATAAGGCCTATGCCCAAATTTGGTGCCTTAACATGCACCAATTCGGTACATTTTGGTGCATTTTTTGGATTTAAGGTCATTTTTGCCCGTTTGTGGCACTACAACTTAAAATATCTACTGTGTCTTTTATGCAACTCTTTATAGAACGGTGGGCAGCATCATGCAAAAACCAGGCGAAATCCTAGAGCAAATTCAGCGCATTGCTAGCGATATGCAGAGCAAGGTTGGAGATGCGATTCGCAATTCACCAGCGCAAGAAATTGAAAAGAATGTGCGCGCCATGATGAATCAAGGCTTTCAGAAAATGGATTTGGTTACTCGCGAAGAGTTTGAGCTGCAATCTAAGGTACTTTCTAAGACTAGAGAAAAACTAGAGGCTCTCGAAGCCAAAGTAGCTGCTTTAGAAAAGTCTTGATATGACCTTTGGTTTCACCTGGAAACTATTCCGGATGAAACTCATCAAAGAAGTTTGAATACGCCTCTTCCGAGAAAAACTTCTTTGCATCTATCCGCGCTGGGGCAGCATGCAAAACTGAGATTTGGTAAATCCAAGCTCCGTTATCTGGTGTAGATCTGATGACCCAGCGAACTCGCATCGACTGCTCTACTGCACCAGTGGATTTGAACTCCAGAAAATAATCTTTAGCAGATAGACGTTGCCGATTAGCAGTTTGATAAGAGGCATCCACACTAACGGCGGTTTCCCTACTAACCCCAGCCCTACCTAGTAAATTACTTTGAAGTTGCTCTAGCAATTTTGCCGCAAGCGCGATTTGATCTTTACTCAGATAAATTGTGCTCACTGAATAAATATCATCATCAATCTTTACCGCCTCTAAGGTCTGAGGAATTTCTTGGTTCTGATATGGCAGTCGTCGCTCAATCTTTTCGGGCTTACCTGGAAACAAAGCGCTATAAGCTTCTTGTGGAGACTGCACCATACGCCAGTCCAATTTAGGACTACAGGCGGAAAGTAAAAATAGAAACGCTAGAACTGCCCCAAGCTTTAGGGGCATTGGTTTATACAACGCCAGCCCCGTGTGCTTGCTCGTCAGCATGGTAGCTTGAGCGCACCATAGCACCTACAGCAGCATGTGAGAAGCCCATGGCATAAGCCTCTTCTTCGAAGCGCTTAAATACGTCTGGGTGCACATAGCGTTGGACCGGAAGATGATGGCCCGATGGCGCCAGATACTGACCGATTGTCAGCATGTCAATATTGTGATCACGCATATCGCGCATGACTTCTAAGATTTCTTCATCAGTCTCACCTAAACCAACCATCAAGCCACTCTTAGTCGGAATATGTGGGAAACGCTCTTTAAAGTCTTTTAATAACTTTAGAGAGTGCGCATAGTCAGCACCGGGTCGGGCCTGTTTATATAGACGCGGTACAGTTTCTAGATTGTGATTCATCACATCGGGCAAGCCTTGCGGCGCATGCTCAGAAAAAATATCTAAAGCCTTATCTAAGCGGCCGCGAAAATCGGGGACTAAGACTTCTATGCGAGTGCTTGGCGAGAGGGCTCGTGACTGAGAAATACAATCAACATAGTGCATTGCGCCACCATCACGCAGGTCATCACGGTCTACGCTGGTAATCACCACATAATTTAATTTCAGAGCGGCAATTGTGCGCGCTAAATTACCAGGCTCTTTTGTGTCTAGCGGATCTGGCCTGCCATGACCTACATCACAAAATGGGCAGCGTCGCGTACATTTATCCCCCATGATCATGAAGGTAGCTGTACCTTTTCCAAAACATTCGCCAATGTTGGGGCAGCTTGCTTCTTCACAAACCGTTACCAACTCGTTCTCACGAAGAATTTTTTTAATCTCAGAAAAACGGGAGTTGCCTGAAGCCGCCCTTACTCGAATCCAATCTGGCTTTTTGAGCACTTGTTCCAAAGGAACGATCTTGATCGGAATACGCGCAGTTTTCTCACTCGACTTCTGCTTACGTGAAGCATCGTAATTAAGATCCTGGCGACTATTGCTAGTAGCAGTGGTATCGAGGTCCGGCTTATTGGTGGTCATGATGAGATCAGTTGCTTTTGCAAATGCCCTAAAAGGGTTTGGCTAATAATGTCCATATTGTCCTTGATCCCGAGGGTTTGCATATCCACCGTTCTTAAGCCCTCATAACCACATGGGTGAATACGGGCAAAAGCTGTCAAATCGGTGGCTACATTCAAGGCAAGCCCATGATAGGAGCACCCCTTGGAGACTTTAAGGCCCAAAGCGGCAATCTTGGCGCCCCGGTACTCCAATGGAAGTGCGCCCTCTTGTGCAATATAAATGCCAGGTGCACCAGTATGTCTTTCAGCCTGAACACCAAAATCCGCCAATGTATCAATCAAGGCCTGCTCAATGCGAAACACTAACTCTTTGACAAAAATCCCCAAACGCCTGAGATCGAGCAGCAAATACACCACGATTTGCCCAGGCCCGTGATATGTAATTTCACCACCACGATCTACCTGCACCAAGGGGATTTGATTGCTAGGGGAGTGTAAGTTGCTCGCATCTCCTGCCAGACCTAGAGTAAACACTGGGGGATGCTCCAGGATCCAAATTTCATCCGGAGTGTCACTACCTCGCTGCTGCGTGAAATCCCGCATCGCTTGATAGCTAGCTTCGTAGTCAGCCACCCCTAAGTGTTTTACTAAAAAACTCATGCAAACAATTTAGAGAACAACGCTAACCAAAGGATGTGTAGATAGAGTGCGATACAACTCATCTAACTGCTCTCGGCTAGTCGCAGTAATTGGCAAAGTAATGCCCAGATAATTTCCATCCTTAGAAGGTCGTTGCTCAACCTTGCTCTCATCAAATGTAGGATCAAATTGACGAGCAATGTGCAAAATTGCAGGCAGGTATTCTGGATTAGCCTTACCCATCACCTTAATTGGAAACTCAGATGGATATTCAATGAGAGACTTTTTATCTTCAGTCATGTATTTATCTTTCTATATTTTTTACTTTATTGCTTCCGGTGATCAGGCATACCCAACCAGGCACCTGTAATGATGTTTCGAATGCAATGTAAACGTCGGTGGAAAAAATGATCTGCACCCGGCACGACTTGAACTGTTAATTCTTGAGGACGCGCCCAATCCAAGACATCGATTAAAGGAATGGTTTCATCCACTTCACCATGAATCAAAATCGTATCGGCAGGCACAGGCGCCAAGACCCACTTGCCTGCTGCGCTACCCACCATGACGAGTCGCTCGGCTGGGCGCCCCAGCTCTGCCAAGCGCTGCACCAGATGGGTTCCAACAAAACTTCCAAAAGAAAAACCAGAAACTACTAGGGGCAATGTATTTGCATGCTGAGTCCATGCTTGTGCTGAAGTAGCTTGAAATTGATTCCAGCTCGAAGGAGTGCGCATCCAATCAGTCACATGCAACAAATCCTCCATCTCGCCAACGCCGTCATCATGCACGCCGGCAGTTGCCCCTACTCCACGAAAATTGGGGCGCACACTAACGTAACCCAATTGATTAAAAGCGCGCGCCATCGTTTGCGCAACTTTGTTGTCCATCGTTCCACCCATTAGTGGATGTGGATGTGCAACTAAAGCCAAACCTCTCACCAAGAACTCAGGATTACTTTTTAATTCATCAGGCAGATCAATCGACATTTCGATCTGACCTACAACACCATCAATATGAATGATTTTTGTACGGCTATTCATGTAAGCGGCTTTCTGAAATCTTTTTAATCTAACTGCAGACGCTCTACTGGACGTCCTTGAATTAAGTGTGACTGGATAATTTCTTCCACGTCTTCAGTATCCACAAAGGTATACCAAACACCCTCTGGATAAATCACTGCCACCGGGCCATCAGCACAACGATCTAAACACCCCGCTTTATTAATACGGATTTTTCCCGGGCCAGATAGACCAAGCTCCTTCACACGACTTTTGGCGTACTCAAATAATGCAAATGCATTATGGCGATCACAACAGTCTTCACCATTGCTGCGCTGATTTAAACAGAAAAATACATGGTGCTTAAAACTCATACACAATCTCAATCAAGGTTTTAAATGAAAAGTGGTCCTATTTCGGAGCACCCAAAATAAAGCTAATGGCAACCATACTACTGAAACCCATTGCATTAATTCATTAAAGTGTAATAGCCGCCCTTGGTACCAGTGCCGCAAGGTAAGAATGAAATACGGATTGTCCGGCAAAATATTAATGGCAATCGTCGCGCTGACCAAACAAGCAATTGCAAGCCAAGCTTTACTGGCTACAGAAAACTGGAGGGTCCATCTGAGCAATAGACTCCCCAGCAGCATCCCCCAAATAGCGCCCGCTGTAAGCCAGAGCAAACTAAATTCTGCCCCGAATTGCAATCCAGTAAAGGCAATCTTTACCAAAACAGTGAAGCAAAGTAGGCTATTTAAGATTTTCCACTGGGGTGCTTTAGCTCGCATGCCAAGAGACAGTAAAAGCCCGGTACCAAGCCAACAGATTGCCGTAATGATCGATTCCTGAGCGAAATGATTTACCACCATGGTCCCCCAGTCGACTGAGGCAAAAATTGCATGTCCCCACACCCCCGTACCTAACCAAGAGCTCTGAGGGTAGATCTGCGCCCAAGGAAAGAGCAGAAATAAGGCGCAAGCGGCCCAGTTCAAACCAAACCATTGATCAAAACGACGGCGCAATGCGCTGCCAGAGAGCCACTGAGGGCCCAAGGGAATCGCCAATAAGCCCCCCATCAGCCCACCGAAGACGTTAGCCCACCAATCCATTTGACTTGGTATTCGAGTAGGCAGCCAAGTTTGCAGCGACTCCACACTAAAAGCCAATACCGCGCTGAAGCTCAGTGCGATGCCTAGGGCAACAAAATTACGCCAGCGCGGGTAGCAGGCAAAGACCAGTAAAAATCCTAAGGGGATATAAGCCAGAATATTGACCAAAACATCAAAGAGCGTAATAAAGCGGGGCAAGGGTGCATCTAACCACGCCCACGCATTGATACCATTCTCAAAGTTGAAATCAAAAGGGGTTAGGCTGACATAAATGATTAAAAGGGCATAGCTCAAGCTAATAGCCCTAGCCAATGGCATTGCCTGGAGTGGCCAAATAAACTTGCGAGGGCGCTGATCTTCGTGATGCATTCCACCATTCTAGGACAGCCCAGGTCAGATCTTTCTACAATAGGTAAATGAGTCCGAATTGCATCCTAGAACGCGTCGCCACTACCAAATCTACCAATGATGATTTGTTGGCTCGCTGGCGCGCTGGGGAGCTGATTGACCCCGTTGCTCGAATAGCCCATGAGCAGACTGCCGGCAAAGGTAGGTCTGGAAGAACTTGGCTATCTAATCCTGAAGATACTCTCTGCTTTTCTTTGGCATATCCCTTCCATAAGCGCCCCAAGGAACTCAGTGGTCTCAGCCTAGTGATTGGCCTGGCAGTCATTGCCGGCATTGCTGGGGCCTTAGGAATTAGTGAGGCAGCCCTCCATCAACAGGGTCTGCGACTGAAGTGGCCTAACGATTTACTGTTGAATAATGCCAAGCTTGGCGGCATCCTCATTGAGGGCGGACAAAGCAATCCACAATCGCCCACTTGGATGGTAATTGGGCTGGGGTTGAACTTACACAATGCAGGGCTGATTGAGGAAAGCTTAGGAAGTCATGCATCTTTTGGTGTTGCAGCTTTAGATCAACTCGTTTCTGATCAAGCATCGATTCCTGATACTGAGTTTATTTGGCTGAAGTTGATTGAGTCATTTGAAAGACATTTGGCACAATTTGATCGACATGGTTTTAGCTATTTTAAAAATTCCTGGGCCCAGTGGGATGCATTTAATGGTCAGTCAGTGTGCATATCTGGGGCCGGCAAAGAATCCATTATTGGAATATCTGCTGGAGTAGATGAGACCGGCGCACTCATCCTCAATCAACATGAACAATCAGTTGCCATCCATGCAGGCGATGTTTCTTTACGAGTTCAATCATGAGTCTGTATTTGGTATTTGATCTTGGCAACACCCGCCTTAAATGGGCTGCAGTCGAGTCAACCCAAAACACTGCCGATCGTAATAAAAAACTATGGGCGTATTCTGGATCGATTAGCAATAAATCCTTCCAATCTGGCGAGCTTCGCGCAGAGCTATCTGACTATATTTCAAAGACTTTACCTAAGCCAGATGTGATTGGATTTTGCTGTGTAGCGGGAGATGCCGCCATTGAAAATCTGCGCAGCCTATTTCCTCAATGGCAGGATCTTGACTGGAAGCAACTGAACGGAGACAGTCCATATACGGGTATGCGTACGCTCTATCAAGACCCAGAGAAGTTAGGTGCAGATCGATGGGCCGCACTGATTGGCGCAAGAGCACTCTCAAACACGAATGCCCTAGTGATTAATGCTGGGACGGCCACCACCATTGATTTACTAGGTGGCAACGGCATGCATTACGGGGGCTGGATTTTGCCAGGCCTTAGCCTAATGCAAGAAAGCCTGCAAAAAAATACGGCACAACTTCCATTGGCAGTTCGCTCTAGCGCTCCTGGAACTCAAGTGAGCTTTGGCACAACAACTGACCAAGCAATTACCGGTGGTTGTGATGCCGCGCAAATAGGAGCGATACTGCGCGCAGCTTATTTGGCCAAAGCAATGAACCATCCTGTCGAGCGTATTTGGCTTGATGGTGGCAATGCCAAAATTTTGGCAAATGAGATCAAGCAATTTCCAGAACTAGCAGCGCTTCCCATTGAACCTATTGAAGGCTTAGTACTGCGTGGTCTTTGGGCTTGGCTCTTACAGAATCTGTAAATACTTGCTCGCCTTGTTTTAAAAGGCTAGCTAGTACGAATCTTACCCAAAAGGGTTGTTGTAGAGCGCTCATATAAAAATGGAATAGCGACTGCCTTGCCACCCCAAGTCTTCACCAAGCGAGTTTCTTCAAGGGAATCGATTTCATAATCTCCACCCTTGACGTAGATATCCGGATGAACTTGGGCAATTAGATTCACTGGAGTCTGATCTGCAAATAATATGACTAAATCCACGCTCTCAAGGGCTGCCAATAGGGCCTGACGGTCTGCTTCAGTGTTGATAGG
>CANFOT010000029.1 GCA_947448625.1 Burkholderiaceae bacterium
ACCACCTGTACAGCATCCATCGGTAAATTAGCCGCATCCAAGCCTTCTTGAATGAACTGCGCCAATAAGGTATTTGAATCAATTGCTTCTGAACCACCACGCAGGATCACGGCATTGCCAGATTTTAGGCAAAGTGCCGCCGCATCAATAGTCACATTAGGACGAGATTCATAAATGATGCCGATCACGCCCAGCGGGACACGCATCTGACCGAGCTCAATACCAGAAGCTTGCTTTTTCAATGCACTGATCTTGCCAATCGGATCCTCTAGAGAAACAATTTGTTCTAGGCCCAACGCCATAGACTCAATCGTCTTTGGAGTCATGGTGAGGCGATCAATAAATGCGGCATCCTGACCATTGGCTTTTGCACGTGCAACATCTAGCCCATTCACTCGTAGAATTTCTTGTGCTCGCTCACGAATCAATTTAGCGATATGCAATAAAGACTGATTTTTCTGTTCGCTAGATGCGCGCGCCATTGCACGTGATGCCTGGCGAGCACGCCGGCCAATATCTTGCATCATCTGCTGGATCGTATTCGTTGAATTACTCATGTCTTTGTTATGTTTAATTGAATATTGTTTTATCTAAACTTGCATCCTTGCCCTAGACTGATCTAGCGCAATAAATTACCTACTAAACGCAGACCATCCCAAGGATCTGCTGGCAACTCTGCTGCATGCAAGCCTTTAACTTGACGATCTAAACCTGCGGCTAGCTGCATTGCCCTGCGTAACTTCAAAGGCTGCACACGTTTTAAGGCCATTGGATATAAACGCTCCTTGTTGCCCCAAATACGATTGGCGCGCATTAAGTTCTGAACTGATTCACCTGCATCGCTCGCCGCCTTCAGTTTCGATAGTATCCGAAGCTCCTCAGTCACGCTCCAGAGAATCAGAACCAAAGGCTCACCCTCACCTTTAAGGCCATCTAACATTCGATTCAAGCGCGGCAGGTCGCCAGCCAACATGGCCTCTGTCAATTCAAAAACGTTATAGCGCGCTACTTTCAAAATAGCAGACCGAATTTGCTCTTCAGTGAGCACACCAGTCGGATGCAACAAACCGAGCTTCTGGATCTCTTGATGAGCGGCAATGAGATTACCCTCCACCTGCTCAGCAATAAAACTCAAAGCGCGCTGCCCCTCAGGACCTGACTGCACTTCTTGCCCCTGCTTCTTTAGGCGCCCTGCAATCCATTGCGGCAATTGAGCTCGATCTAAAGAATCCAATTGAATTGCCATACCTGCTTCGTCTAGGGCACTGAACCAAGCGGAGGTTTTAGTCTTGCCATCTAACTTGGGCAAAATGATGCAAAAAATCGTATCTGGTCCTTCGGACCCCACTGACTGCGACTCGATTTGAGCGGCGAACTGCTTGAGGGCTTCCGCACCATCACGGCCAGGTTTGCCTGTGGGTATACGCAACTCTACCCAGCGCTTATCACCAAACAAAGACATGGTTTGCCCAGCGCTTAAGAGCGCGCTCCAATCAAACCCACGCTCTTGCAAAAGCACTTCTCGATCGGTGTAACCCATCTTTTTAGCGCTGGCACGCAGTTGGTCCATTGCCTCCATCATCAGAAGCGGCTCATCGCCACTAAATATATAGAGGGGTTTTAATGAAGCCGCAGAATTGAGCGACTTCAAGTGAACCTGTAGGGCATCGCTCTTAACCATGCGACTTGACCGTCATTCCTTAAAAGCTACGAGCCTGTGGTGCGCGTGCAGATGCAGAAACGCGACGCAGAATCTGTACCGCAAGGTCCCTGCGCATCAAAGATAGAAATTGCTGCATTTGGACATCAGTTGCTAAAACAGTCGAAACCGAGAAGTCCATGTCGCGAGTCATATAAATCTCGGCCTCAGGCACAACATCAGCTCCTGCATTGTCATATGCCCTAAACCCAACACGGATATTGAGACGATATGCAGAAACTTGACCGTTCGAGTTGTAAGCCAAGATCTCACGACCATTGAGGTCGCTGGTGATTTCTAAGATCAAATCAGCATCTTTAGGATTGATTGCCACCTTTGCATCCGTACCCGTCAAGATTGCAGTCTGTAAATCCGTGCGCAGCGGTGGTGATGGGCTGCCAGTAATCGCAATAACCTTAAATGGTAAATCGACCATGCCACGCAAACGATATCCACAAGCAATCAAGCCGCTGACCGGAGCCATCACGAGAAGCCCCAGCATGGATCGTCGGAGTTGATTTACGCGCATGTGTTTAGTTTCTATTCAAAATAATTTGTGATGATCTACGCAACGATATTAATCAAGCGGCCTGGCACCACAATCACCTTCTTGGGCGCCGTACCATTCAAGGCCTTCACTGCAGGCTCACTCTGGAGAGCCAAAGCCTCAATCTGTTCTCTACTGGCATCCGCAGGCACACGAATATCACCACGTAATTTGCCATTAATTTGCAGCATGATGGTTAGCTCAGTCTGTATGAGAGCGGCCTCATCTACTGCTGGCCACGGTGCATCCAATAGGCTGCCAAAAGATTGCTCGTAAGCAATTTCATTCCAGAGGGCATGCGTCAAATGAGGAACCACTGGATACAACACTCTCAGCAAAATGCTCAGACACTCACGCAAGACGGCCGGCCTTACCGAAGTCTTGTCGCCTAATTTCACAGGCTCCAGAACATTGAGCATCTTCATCGCCGCAGAAACTACGGTGTTGTACTGGCGACGTTGATAGTCAAAGTTGGCCTGCTTGAGAATAGAGTGCACTTCACGACGTAATTCTTTCTCAGCATCATTTAAATCGCTCGGCAAGACTTCACTAGCAACACGGATTGCATCAGCCTGACTGCTGGAATACATCCAAACGCGGCGCAAGAAACGTGAAGCACCCTCTACACCAGCGCTAGACCATTCAAGCTGTTGCTCAGGAGGGGCAGCAAACATCACAAATAAACGCGCAGTATCCGCGCCATATTGATCAATCAATGCTTGAGGATCTACGCCATTATTTTTACTCTTGGACATCTTCTCAACACCGCCAATAATGACTGGCGCGCCAGAAGCATCGCCTTTCAACTTAGCGCTGTGAGGACGACCTTTTTCATCTAACTCAAGCTCTACATCCAGCGGGTTTAACCAAGTCTTTTTACCCGAAGCTTCTTCTGAGTAATAGGTTTCATTGAGAACCATACCTTGTGTCAGTAAGTTCTGAAATGGCTCATCAAAGGTGATGAGATTGAGATCACGCATCACCTTAGTCCAGAAGCGCGCATAGAGTAAGTGCAAAATCGCATGCTCAATACCACCAATGTATTGATCCATTGGCATCCAGTATTCATTACGCTCATCCACCATCGTCTTCGCATCTGGGCAGGTATAGCGCATGAAATACCAGGAAGAATCTACAAAGGTATCCATCGTGTCAGTTTCGCGACGCGCAGGCTTGCCACAGGTTGGACATTTCACATTCAGGAAATCGGCGCGTTTATTCAGCGGGTTACCACTGCCATCCGGTACGCAATCCTCAGGCAATACTACTGGTAAATCTGCCTCAGGCACTGGGACGGCTCCACAGCCTGGATTCTGATCATCGCCACAATGAATAATCGGAATTGGTGTACCCCAATAACGCTGACGAGAAATGCCCCAATCACGCAAACGGTATGTGGTTTTAATTTCACCAATACCCATCTTTTCTAAATCGTGAGCCACGGCATCAACAGCCTCTTCATGCGATAGGCCATCGTACTTGCCGCTATTCAAACAAACAACATCATCCTTTTGAGCATACCAATCTTGCCAGTGGCTGGTATTGAACATATCTGAAGGAGAGCGCAAAGCAATCACTTGCTTAATTGGCAAGTCATACTTGAGAGCAAAAGCAAAATCGCGCTCATCATGCGCAGGCACACCCATGACGGCGCCATCACCATAGGACATCAATACGTAGTTGCCAACCCAAACTGGAATAGACTCATTTGTGAGTGGGTGCGTCACATAAAGCCCCGTGAACATACCTTCTTTTTCTTGAGTTGCAAGGTCCGCTTCAATTACGCTACCCGTTTTGCACTTCTCAATAAATGCCGCTAACTCAGGATTACTGATAGCGGCTAATGTTGCCAATGGATGTTCGGCAGCAACAGCACAGAAAGTAACGCCCATGACTGTATCGGCACGTGTTGTAAACACATACAGCTGACCATCCTGCACGAAATTGCCGTGTGCATCTTGGACCTCGTGCTTGAATGCAAAACGCACACCGCGGCTTTTACCAATCCAATTCTGCTGCATGGTCTTAACCCGCTCAGGCCAACCCAAACCATCCAGGCCAGAAAGTAATTGCTCCGCATAAGCAGTGATGTTGAAGTAGTAGCCAGGTATCTCACGCTTTTCAACCAAAGCACCAGAGCGCCATCCGCGCCCATCAATCACCTGCTCATTGGCCAATACTGTTTGGTCAATTGGATCCCAATTAACCACTTGAGTTTTACGATAGGCAATACCCTTTTCAAGCATCTTTAAAAAGAGCCATTGATTCCAGCGATAGTAATCGGGATTACAGGTAGCAATCTCTCGTGACCAGTCAATTGCTAGACCCATCGCCGCCATTTGCTTTTTCATATAGGCAATGTTGTCGTAAGTCCATTTGGCTGGAGGTACTTTATTCTGGATCGCTGCATTTTCTGCCGGCATACCAAAGGCATCCCAGCCCATCGGCATGAGTACGTTATAGCCCTGCATGCGCAACTGTCTAGCCATCACATCATTAATGGTGTAGTTACGAACATGGCCCATATGCAACTTGCCAGATGGATAAGGCAACATGGAGCAGGCATAGTATTTTGGCCTTGGCTTACCGGAAGCATCAACAGCACCTTCAGACACCTTATAGGCCTGCGCGCTTTCCCAGTCAGCTCGTGCTGCAGCCTCAATACTGCGGTGATCGTAATCCTTACTCATTCAATACAACTCTTTTCTTCTATTCTGATTTACTAAATTTACTTACGTAGGCCAAGAACGTCTTGCATGTCATACAAGCCAGAACTCTGGCCTTGCAAAAAGCGTGCGGCACGTAAAGAGCCTTGCGCATAAGACTGACGACTAGAAGACTTATGGCTAATCTCAATACGCTCACCCTCACCTGCAAACAAGACAGTGTGATCACCAACGATATCGCCACCACGAATGGTGGCAAAACCAATAGAGCCTGCTTTACGCTCACCGGTCTGACCTTCGCGGGCATACACCGCAACATCATCTAATTTTTCACCAAGCGCATCAGCAATCACTTCACCCATTCTGAGTGCGGTACCTGATGGGGCATCTACCTTATGGCGGTGATGGGCTTCAATAATTTCAATGTCATAGCCTTCGTTCAACATCTTTGCAGCAATCTCTAGCAACTTAAATGTCGCATTGACTCCCACACTCATATTGGGAGCAAATACGATTGCGATATTTGCGGAGGCTTTTTTAAGGCTATCGATTTGTTCTGGGCTCAAGCCGGTGGTACCGATAATCATTTTGCTGCCAGTTTTTTGTGCAGCAGCCAAGTGGGCCATCGTACCTTCCGGGCGAGTGAAATCAATTAAAAACTCGGCACCGCTCAAGGCCTTTGCAATATCCGATGTAATTGCTACGCCCGTCTTTTTACCCAAGAATGCGCCAGCATCTTCACCAAGCAAAGGACAGGACTCGTGCTCAAGCGCGCCCACCAACTCGGCATCCGAGCAATTGAGCACAGCCTCGATCAGCATTTTTCCCATACGGCCGGTTGCACCAGCAATTGCGATTCTCATCATTTGTATCTTCGTTTCTTATTAAAGGTTGCCGAAAACACTCGGCATCAACACAAAAGTACTAACTATTTAGCTTCACTAGCCTGCGGAACGTTGAGAGCGCCAGGACCTAAAGGTTGAAGCTCAGGCTGAGCTTCCGGCGGCTTCTTTGAAAAACTAAAAAAGTCCCAGAAAGAACTGCTGGTAGTAGTCGCAGGTGCAGCTACCCCAGCTGGCAAGTTATCCGTTTTGCTTGGCACCAGCAACTCAGGTTGCTGTAAGGGTGGCGTAACGGGAGGCTTATTGGATCCAGTCATCACATCCCAGAATGAGCGCTTAGCTTTTGCATAGCTATCAATCTCGGCGACCAACTCAACATCCGTAGGCAATGCGTCCCCTTGGAATTTGACCAACTTATCGCCTTCAAAAAAGACCGTGACACGTCGCTCTTTACCCATCACCTGACCAGCGCGTTTGAATTCAAATACATAGTCCCAACGATTGGCATGGAAATAACTTGCCAATAAAGGCGTGCCTAGAATTTGGCGAACCTGTTCGCGACTCTGGCCCACCTGAAGCTTGGCGTATTGCTCGCTCGAAATAAAATTGCCCTGAACCACGTCAGGGACATAAGGGCGAAAGACTGTATTCATCCAAGCGCGTTGCGTTTCATTCACGGCGCTAGTGCAACCGGCAGTAACTACTACTGCACCAATAATTGCGATTAGCAGCCCTGATCGAGCAAGACTAAAAACCCCATAAATGGAGCTCAAGAAACGAGTAAAAAGTTGAAGGCAATTTTGCATGGCAGGCCGTATCATTAAGACATTGATTTTAGCTCCCAAACCCATGAATATGAACCAAAACCCCACTCCAGCAGATTTACGTGACATTGGCCTCAAGGCAACCGGTCCACGCATGAAAATCTTGGACTTCTTTCATCAAAATGGTGGCACCCACTTCAGCGCTGAAGACGTCTTTATGGCCTTAGCCAAAGATGACAAAGAGATTGGTTTGGCAACAGTTTATCGGGTGCTGACCCAGTTTGAACAAGCCGGTTTATTACTCCGCAGTCATTTTGAGTCTAGTAAGGGTGATGGCAGGGCCATTTATGAGCTCAATGAAGGACAACACCATGATCACTTAGTTTGCCTAGACTGCGGTCATGTAGAGGAGTTTGTCGATGAGGCGATCGAGAAAAGACAGCGTGATATTGCCAAAAACCTCGGTTTTAAGCTCCAGGAGCACTCTTTGGCGATGTATGGCCACTGTCAAAAGAAAAATTGTCGCAATAAGCCCAAGGTTTGAGGCTATGGGCTAAGCACCCAATTCATCGGAAGATAGACGAAGATAATGAAAAAAGACCTCCATTGAGGTCTTTTTTACAAATAAAACTACTATTTGGCAACTTTTAGCGATAAATCACTCTAAATGGCTTACTTCACAGCCATTAATGCTTCGGCCGCATTGAGCATTTGCACTGAATAACCCCACTCATTGTCGTACCAAGCCAAAACCTTCACCAGCTTGCCATCCGCAGATACGCGAGTTTGGGAAGCGTCATAAATACTTGGACGTGGATCGTGATTGAAATCAATTGACACCAAAGGCAAGGTATTGAAGCCCAAAATTCCCTTCAACTCACCTTCGCTAGCTGTTTTAAGGATGGAGTTCACTTCATCCACACTAGTGGCGCGACTAGCAGCGAAAGTTAAATCCACAACAGAAACGTTAATTACTGGCACGCGCATCGCAAAACCATCAAAGCGCCCTGCTAATGCTGGCAATACCAAACCAACCGCTTTGGCAGCGCCAGTCTTAGTCGGAATCATGCTGGTAACCGCTGAGCGCGCACGGCGCATATCCTTGTGATACACATCCGTAAGGACTTGATCATTAGTGAAGGCATGAATGGTAGTCATCAAGCCAGACTCGATGCCAATCTTTTCTAGCAACGGCTTAACCAATGGAGCCAAACAGTTTGTAGTGCAGCTCGCATTAGAAACAACCACGTCGCTTGCCTTGAGCACTTGCTGATTAACACCGTACACAATTGTGGCATCCACATCTTTTTCACCAGGGGCGGAGATGAGCACTTTCTTCGCACCTTGAGAGATGTGCACCATGGCTTTTTCTTTGGAAGTAAATTTGCCGGAACACTCTAGAACTAAATCGACACCCAATTCACCCCATGGGGTTTCTAATGGATTACGAGTGGAGAACATCTTGATGCGATCACCATTAACCACCATGCAGTCGCCATCAACTTTTACTTCAGCAGGAAAACGACCATGGGCAGAATCGTATTGCGTTAGGTGAGCATTGATGTCGATATCGCCCATCGCATTAATAGCAACGATTTTGATATCGCGCCTAGGTTTGCCATTGACTTGATCTTCATACAAAGCACGCAAGACCATACGACCAATGCGACCATAACCGTTTATTGCGACACGAATTGTCATTCCATTCCCCTTGCTAATATTAAATTCTTCACTAAATATTTTGTTCGTACTTAACTACTTATTTCTTGGCAATACATTGCATCACTGTTTTAGCGATCTGATCAACTGTGAGGCCAAAGTATTCGTAGAGTACTGGTGCTGGTGCTGACTCACCAAAGGTATCCACACCATGGACAGCTGCGCAACCATACTTCCACCAGAAATCACTCACGCCTGCCTCAACAGCAATGCGTGGAATATTCGCAGGCAATACTTTTGCTTTATAAGCAGCATCCTGTTGATCAAATACTGTGGTAGACGGGATCGACACGACTCGAATGCCAAAGCCCTCTCCCTGCAAGCGTTCTGCTGTTTGTAGGGCCAAGGCAATTTCAGAGCCCGTAGCCATAATCACTGCATCGATTTTTGCTTTCTTTGAATCACGCAGCACATAGCCGCCACGTGCAATATCTTTTACTTGCTGATTATTGCGTGACACAAATGGACAATTTTGACGACTAAAGATCAGGGCGCTTGGGCCATGCTTACGTTCAATCGCAGCACCCCATGCAACCGCACTCTCAGTGGTGTCACATGGACGCCAAACCATCAAATTCGGAATCAGTCGCAAACTCGCCACATGCTCAACAGACTGGTGTGTCGGGCCATCTTCACCCAAACCAATAGAGTCATGCGTAAAGACAAAGATGCTACGCAACTTCATCAAGGCAGCCATACGCAAAGCGTTACGACTGTAATCAGAGAAGGTTAGGAACGTGCCACCAAATGGGATGTATCCACCATGCAAGGCGATACCATTCATGATGGCACTCATACCAAACTCGCGCACACCATAATTAATGTGATTGCCCCATTGGTCAGCACGCACAGGTTTGCATGAAGACCAATTGGTTAAATTAGAGCCCGTTAAGTCAGCAGAACCGCCCATGAACTCCGGCAAAGATGGTGCCAGTGCTTCGATCGCATTCTGACTTGCCTTACGCGTAGCAATCGTTTCGGCTTTAGTTTCACAAGTTCTCAAGTAGGCATCTAAAGTACTTGAGAAGTCTTTGGACAAGTCACCCTGCATACGACGCTGTAATTCAGAAGCTAACTCTGGATATTTATTTTTATATGCTTGGAACTCTTTGTTCCATTCATGCTCAGCAGCTTGACCACGCTTCTTAAAATCCCATGCCTCATAAATATCGTTTGGAATTTCGAATGGCGCATAGGGCCAGTTCAATGCAACACGGGTTGCGGCGATTTCGGCAGCGCCCAATGGAGAGCCATGTACCTTATCGCTACCCGCCATATTGGGTGAGCCTTGACCAATAGCCGTTTTGCAACAAATCAAGGTTGGCTTGTCACTCTTCTTTGCTTTCGCAATTGCATTGGATATAACTTCCGCATCATGGCCATCTACATCGCGGAGAACATTCCAACCGTATGCCTCAAAACGCTTTGGAGTATCTTCGTTGAACCAAGAAACTACTTTGCCATCAATCGAAATACCGTTGTCATCCCACAGCGCGATCAACTTATTGAGCTTGAGTGTGCCAGCCAATGAACATACTTCATGACTGATACCTTCCATCAAACAACCATCGCCTAAAAACACATAGGTGTAGTGATCCACGATCTCATGACCCGGGCGATTAAATTCTTCTGCCAATAATTTTTCCGCAAGCGCCATACCAACTGCATTTGAAATTCCTTGACCCAAAGGACCAGTAGTTGTTTCTACGCCAGGAGTAATTCCATACTCTGGATGCCCTGCAGTCTTGCTATGTAATTGGCGGAAATTTTTCAACTCACTCATAGGTAAGTCATAGCCAGTGAGATGCAAGAGTGAATACAACAACATCGAGCCATGGCCATTGGATAAAACAAAACGATCGCGGTTCATCCAGTGAGGATCAGTAGGATTGTGTTGCAAATGTTCATCCCAAAGACCGACTGCAATATCAGCCATGCCCATTGGCATTCCAGGGTGACCGGAATTGGCTTGTTGAACTGCATCCATGGATAAAGCACGAATGGCATTTGCCATACGAATTTGAAGGTTTGACATCGTAAATTGGGTCTCTGGGAAATTAATTAGCTATATTTCAGTAATGCCTCAATTTTATCTTCCCGGGCCATGGGAAACCCAAAAGCCAAACGTCCTCACTCCTGAGCTCGCCCACCATTTGCGTGTTCGCCGCATTCAGCCTGGTGAATTCTTCCCCATCTTTGATGGAAAAGGTCAGGTTGCCCAAGCAAAACTCCTCTCCCTTGGAAATAAATCAGGGGAGGCTGAGTTAAGCGACATACGCCTAGACACCCATCGGGAGAGCCCCTATGCCATTACCTTGGCACAAGGACTTGCTGGCGGGGACAAGATGGATTGGGTTGTTGAGAAAGCAATAGAGACCGGTGCCCAAGTCATTGCACCCCTGCAGTGTGAGCGCTCAGTAATCAAATTAACCCGCTCTAGCGATGCTGAGCGGGCTCACAAACGCCTTCTACACTGGGAGGGCATTGTTCAGGCCGCTTGCGAGCAATGTGATCGTACGGTTTTAGCGACGGTAGAACCCATACAAAATTTTGAAAGTTATCTACAAAAGACACAAAAAGCTAGACTTAAGCTACTTTTAAGCCCTGATACAGACAGAAGTTTGTATTCAGTGTTAATCGATAGCCCTCCACAGGACATTATTTTGATGATTGGCCCCGAAGGTGGTCACTCACCAGAGGAGGAGGCCCAAGCCAAGTCATCTGGCTATCAAATCGTTTCACTCGGTGATCGCGTGCTACGCACCGAGACCGCCGGAATTGTGGCAATTACAGCTGTTCATAGTATTTGGGGTCCAGAAATGCAAAATCGCCTCAAATAGAGGCGATTTATGCTGCTTTACCGCTTAAGTACTTACTTAACCAGCTAATTAAGCAAAAGAGTAGAACACGCGATAGGGTGTACGACGCTCAGACCAGAAATCTACCGCATCACGGAAGACATCAAGAAGAGTCTCGCGAGCTTCTTTGTCAAATTTCTGTGTACAAGGCAGACCTTCGAGTACCACTACGAAACCTGGCTGAGGGCCAGACTTATCGACAGTCGTTGTCAAAGCATCCAGCAAAGGATCGAAATTCTTAGCCTGCTGCTTGGTAAATGTATAAGCAATCGCAATTGCCTCTAAAACTTCGCCCTTAGTCATCGCATTTGCGCAATTAGCGTAAATGAAGTGCTGGCCAAGCTCAGTAGCGGCTTCCTGTAAGTCAGGAGTGCGGAAAGCACGAATTGATTGCACGATGTTAGGGCGCACACTGCGCAACATTGCCGGCGGTCCGGCATCGCGAACGGCCAAAGCGGCACGCCAAGAAGCTGTCACTTTTTTCCCCGAAACTTGATTTGCTGCATAGGTTTGTAAACGAGATAAACCACCCTCAGCGTAGATGTTGGCAGCAGATGACTCAGTTTCGAGTCTATCGTTGCTATCCCAACTTTCAGCCCGACTGTGTTCGTCAAAGCCTGCTGTAGTGCTGTTTTCAGAGCGATTATTCATGATGGGTGCTAGGTTACCCTTAACACGCCATCAAATCAAGCCCAATTACAGTGCATTTTATATAAACCATTGATTTATATAAAAATTATTTATGTTAGTTATTGCTAACTAACATAAATATGAGCACCCTTCTAGATCTTATGCCACACCTCTGGCGTTGCTTGCTGCCTCAACTACTGCCAAAGTAGTCACATTGACGATGCGGCGTACTGTGGCTGCTGGCGTCAGGATATGTATAGGCTTGGCAACACCCAACAACAATGGTCCAATTGCAATGCCATTACCTGCTGCAGTCTTTAACAGGTTGTAAGAAATGTTGGCAGCATCAATATTTGGCAGAACCAATAAATTAGCATCGCCCTTCAATGGAGATGACGTAACTGCCCCAGCACGAATGGTTTCATCCAAAGCGCTATCACCATGCATCTCACCATCGACCTCAAGCGCTGGATCTGCTTTTTGAATTAAAGCCAACACTTCACGCATCTTGACTGCAGATGGCGCGCTACTTGAACCAAAGTTGGAGTGAGATAACAGAGCCACTTTAGGCTCCAAGCCTAATTTACGCATTTCGCTGGCGGCCATCAATGTCAACTCAGCCAATTGCTCAGCTGTTGGATCAATATTGACATGGGTATCAACCAAAAATACTTGGCGACCCGGCAAAATCAATCCAGACATTGCACCATATACATTCGCACCAGGCTCACGCCCGACTACCTCATCAATGTATTTCAAATGCGTAGCTGAATTACCGACTGTTCCGCAAATCATGCCATCCGCCATGCCTTTGCTAATCATGATCGATCCAATCAAACTATTGCGACGACGCATTTCTAGCTTAGCGAAGGATGCAGTAACGCCCTTGCGCTCAGTCAAGGCTAAATAGGTTTGCCAGAAATCGCGGAATCGTGAATCATTCTCCGGATTCACGATTTCAAAGTCTTCACCCGCTTTAATGCGCAATCCAAACTTGCCAATACGGTGCTCGATTACTGCTGGGCGGCCGATCAAAATTGGGGTAGCCAAATGCTCATCAACGATGATTTGCACCGCACGCAGAACGCGCTCATCTTCACCTTCAGCAAATACGATGCGTTTTTGAGCGGCAGGCACACGCTTAGCAATGCTAAACAGTGGCTTCATCAAGGTACCAGAGTGATACACAAATTGCTGCAACTGATTGCGGTAAGCATCAAAGTCTTTAATTGGACGTTGAGCTACGCCATCATCCATTGCCGCCTTAGCAACCGCAGGCGCGATGACAGTAATTAAGCGTGGATCAAATGGTTTTGGAATTAAATACTCTGGGCCAAAAGACAGGTTTTCAATACCGTATACAGAGGTTACAACCTCACTCTGCTCAGCCTGCGCCAACTCCGCTACAGCCTTCACCGCTGCGACTTCCATGCCACGCGTAATGGTGGTAGCACCAACGTCCAATGCACCACGGAAAATGAATGGGAAACACAATACGTTATTAACTTGGTTTGGATAGTCAGTACGACCAGTCGCCATGACGGCATCAGGACGAACCTCTTTTACTTCCTCAGGAAGAATCTCTGGGGTTGGATTTGCCAAAGCATAGACCAGTGGCTTTGGTGCCATTTTCTTCACCATGTCTTGCTTGAGAACACCACCAGCAGATAGACCCAAGAAAATATCAGCACCTTCAATCGCTTGATCGAGTGTACGTAAATCAGTGTCTTGGCAGAATGGCTCCTTCTCAGGGTCCATTAATTCCTTGCGACCCTTATATGCAACACCAGCCAAGTCAGTCACCCAAATATTTTTACGTGGGATACCAAGATCAACCAATAAATCCAAGCAAGCCAAAGCGGCAGCACCAGCACCAGAGGTAACTAATTTCACATTAGCAACATCCTTACCAACTACCTTTAAGCCATTCAAAATTGCGGCGGCAACCACAATCGCTGTTCCATGTTGATCATCATGAAAGACAGGGATCTTCATGCGCGCTTGTAACTTACGCTCAACCACAAAACAATCTGGTGCCTTGATGTCCTCTAAATTGATACCACCAAATGTTGGCTCCAGAGCTGCAATGATTTCAACCAACTTGTCTGGATCATTCTCATTCACTTCAATATCAAATACATCAATACCAGCAAATTTCTTAAAGAGAACTGCTTTACCTTCCATCACCGGTTTACTAGCCAACGGTCCAATGTTTCCTAAGCCCAAAACTGCAGTGCCGTTAGTAATCACGCCAACTAAATTGCCACGCGCTGTGTAACGAAATGCATTAGCAGGATCTTTAGCGATCTCCTCACAAGCTGCCGCAACACCAGGCGTATAGGCAAGTGCCAAGTCTCGCTGGTTGGTCAACTGCTTTGTTGGGGCTATTTCGATTTTTCCCGGAACAGGAAACTCGTGATAGTGGAGAGCTGCTGCTCTTAAATCCGCTATTTGTTGTTCTTTGCTGCTATTGCTTGGTTTACTCATCAGTTCACTCATCAATCAGACTTATTCAAGCTTCTAATTCTATTCCTCTCGGATGAAAGACTCCCAAGAGCCATAAAATAGGGCATGCAATCTCAAACCTCCCCACTTGGCGAATTTGATCTGATTCAGCGTTTCTTTAAAACGCAGTCTAAAGCCATGCTTGACAAAAATCCAGGATCAGTGATTCTTGGGATTGGTGATGATTGCGCCCTACTAGAAACGGATCCTGCTGAAGAAATTGCCATTACCAGCGATATGCTGGTCTCTGGACGACACTTTTTCGCAGATGCGAATCCAGAGTGGCTAGGCTGGAAAGCCCTAGCTGTAAACCTCTCAGACCTAGCTGCCATGGGAGCTAAGCCCCTAGGCTTCACGCTTGCGCTGGCATTACCTAAAGCCGACCCAGTCTGGTTAGAAGCATTTAGCAAAGGCCTATTTGCAATTGCCCATCAATACTCTTGCCCATTAATCGGCGGGGATACTACTGCCGGCCCTCTCAATATTTGCATCACAGCATTTGGAAGTGTTCCTAGAGAAAAAGCCATTCGTAGATCAGGGGCATTAGAAGGGGATGACATTTGGGCATCCGGATGCCTTGGTGATGCCAGACTTACGCTTGCTGCACTGCGTCATGAAATTAAGTTATCAAAAAATGATCTCGAGGCCATTGAAGCGCGCATGCATCAACCCACCCCGAGAGTCAATCTAGGCATTGCCTTAAGAAATATTGCCAATGCGGCTTTAGATATCTCAGATGGTCTCTTGGGAGACTTAAAGCATATCCTGAAGCAATCTAATCAAGATGCAGAAATCTTTTTAGACCAACTTCCTAAATCTGCCACACTGTCCAATCAATCAATGGATATTCAAAACCAATATGCAGCAAGTGGTGGGGATGATTACGAGCTATGTTTTACCGCCCCAACAAGCAAACGGGATGAGATTGCCAAAATCAGCGCAGACCTCAAGCTCCCACTCACTCAAATTGGTAGCATCAAGCGCATGCAAAAATCTACACCCGAGATTAAGCTCATCAATAGCACTGGGGTGGCACTAAAACAAGAACAAGTAAATCAGCTGTTTCAATCCTTTGATCACTTTGCATGAACACCCCAACCAATACTCCAACCCCCCTCACGCTCACCCCTAGCTTCAAGTGGATCTTTAGCAAGCCCAGTCGGGCCCTGGCATTCGGCTTTGGTAGTGGTCTAGCGCCATTTGCTCCAGGCACTTCGGGAACCCTGTGGGCTTGGCTCGCATTTTTGTTAGGGGAATATTTGCTGTCCACCGAAGCGTTTCTTTGGATGATTGGCGCTGGAATTCTTCTCGGTTGCTGGATTTGCGGAAGCGTCAGCGAAGAACTCGGTAAAAAAGATTTTGGCGGGATTGTCTGGGATGAAATTATCGCCTTCTGGCTCGTATTAATTTTTATCATGCCTGCCAATTTATGGGTTCAAGTTTTAGCATTTGCGCTCTTCCGATTTTTTGATGCCGTAAAACCAGGCCCCATCGGAGTGATCGACCGCCACTTTAAAAATAGAGAGGGTGAAGATGAGATCTCACCTTCAAACCCCAAGCAAATTTGGTGGCGCGGTTTTGGCATCATGGCCGATGATTTGGCTGCGGCATTTTTTACCTTGCTCACAATGACGCTTCTACATATTGGATTGAGCTACTTCTCATGAAAAATAATATTGATCCGCAACACGAGTGCGCGAAGTCAATCGCTCATGTTTTGCTCAGCAGAGCTTGGAAAATTGCTCTTGCCGAATCTTGCACCGGCGGCTTAGTCGGAGCCAGCCTAACTGACCTAGCGGGCTCTAGTGCTTGGTTTGAGCGAGGCTACATTACCTATAGCAATGTCGCCAAATCAGAATGCCTAGACGTCCCTATGGAAATGATTCAATCCTTTGGTGCAGTCAGCGAACAAGTAGCTGGGGCCATGGCAGAAGGGGCAAGGCGCAAGGCGAATGTGAATGTAGCCATATCCATAACTGGTATCGCTGGGCCTACCGGTGGCTCACCAGAAAAGCCCGTTGGTACCGTTTGTTTTGGCTGGGCCATCAATAAAAATATTCAAAATGATGTCGTAGAGACTGCCGTCATCACAAAACAATTTTTGGGCGATCGGCAGACTATACGAGAACAAGCGCGTGATTACGCCCTATCAAAACTTCTGGAGCTACTGCAAAGCTAATGGTTTTAACGTGAGCTTAGCCAGCCCTTGTGGCGGAAATACCATAAGGGAATCATCGCTGAAATCACCATTGAAAGAATGGCAACTGGATAGCCCCAAGTTTGCTCTAGCTCTGGCATGTAGCGGAAGTTCATTCCCCACACGCTCGCCAATAAGGTTGGCGGCATCAATGCAACCGATACCACCGAGAAGATCTTGATGATCTTACTTTGGTTCAAATTAATAAAACCAACTGTCGCATCCATCAAGAAGTTGATCTTATCGAACAAGAACGCAGTATGGTTTTCGAGAGAATCAATATCTCGCAGAATCTGTCGCGCCTCTTCTTGCTGCTCATCAGACAATAATTTGCTGCGCATTAAAAAGGACAAAGCACGACGGGTATCCATCACATTACGACGAATACGCCCATTCGTATCCTCTTCCTTGGCGATCGTTTCGAGCACTTCTTCTGCATCGTTATCAGTAATGTCATCTTGCAGAACGCGCTTACCGGCCTGCTCCAGATTTTCATAAACCTCTTCCAAGGCATCTGCGGAATACTCGGCATCAGTGGAATACAGATCGAGCAATACATCTTTTGCATTGCTGACGGATCCTGGGCGTAAACGGGCACGTAAACGTACCAAGCGGAATACCGGCAGATCCTCATCATGAATGGAGAACAAGACTTGCTTGGTCATCACAAAAGCGACGCGCACGTTGCGGGAAGTTTCTTCTTCGTCCAATAAGAAATCTGTACGAATATGGAGGTGGCCGTCATCAGCCTCGAAGTAACGCGCAGAAGCCTCTAAGTCGCCTAAATCATCCAATTCAGGCAAAAGAACGCCAAAAGCCTCTTTAATCCACAGGAGTTCTTCTTCTTCTGGGTCAACAACGTCGATCCAGATCGGGTTGGAGTATTGCAACAATTCATTGCGATCTTCCACTTGCTCTTGAGAGAGGCGGCCATTTTGCAGGACGAACAAGTTGATCATGGTGAACTCCTAAGGAATGTGCGCTAGTTTATCCTATAGAACATGACAGTTTAACTAAAACAATAATAAATCACATGAAATCCAGCTCAAATAACTTTACCCAGAAAATCCAGTCT
>CANFOT010000030.1 GCA_947448625.1 Burkholderiaceae bacterium
GAGATATCGCTTAACAAGCCGCCGCAGAGAATCATTAGCCTACTGCCCTCGCTGACTGAATCCGTCTGTGCTCTTGGCAAATGTGACTTGTTAGTTGGGGTGGATAGATTCTCAAACTGGCCTAACTCCATTCGAGCTTTGCCTAAGCTTGGTGGTATGGGTGATGTCAATATTGAGGGGATTGTGCAACTCAGGCCTGATGTTGTTTTGCTAGAAAAAGCCTCACCTCTTATAGCCAGACTGAATGAACTAGGCATTCGAACATTTGCCTTGGATATTAAATCTATGGCCGATGAGGAGCGCGCACTCCATAAGCTAGATGCAATATTGGGCACCTCAGAAAGTGCTCGCGTGTGGAATCAAATTCAGAAAGAGATCATGCGCGCCAACAAACAACTGTTGGTAAGACATCAAAATATTCACGTGTACTTTGAGGTGAACCCTGCGCCATTTGCAGCAGGTAGCACTTCTTTTATTGGGGAAATTTTGACTCAAGTAGGGCTGATCAACATCATCCCGAAATCACTAGGGCCATTTCCAAAGATTAATCCTGAGTTTGTTGTGCAGGCTAAGCCTGATGTCATTCTTCTTACTGAATCTACCCCTGCCGATATTGAGAGACGCCCAGGGTGGAGCACCGTTCCAGCGGTGATGAAAGATCGCATCTGTACTTTTACTGCCAGTCAGAACGATGTCTTGGTCCGGCCGGGTCCACGCATGGGCGAAGCAGCACTACTTATTTCTCAGTGTGTACAAGGGAAGATGTCATCATCTCGGTAATGCAAAAAAATTATTTCCTAACAAAGCTATCGGGCCTGCTGGTGCTAAGCGCAATCTTAGTGCTACTGGGCACCCTACTAGGGAGCATGGGGGCTAGCTGGAATCTATTGGGATCCGATCTAACCATCTTATTTGATATTCGACTCCCCCGATCGTTGGGCGCCTATCTCGCTGGCGCTTTATTAGGACTTGCTGGAGGCATTGCACAAAGCTTATTTCGTAACCCGCTAGCTGACCCCTATCTACTGGGTAGTGCATCAGGTGCGCTGCTTGGCGTAGGAAGTATTCTCTGCTTTGCCTATCTAGGCAATTCTTGGCTGGCAATGATTGGGCTAAATGGTGGCGCTTTTCTTGGGGCATTGCTTGGTGTGCTCGCCTCCCTCCTTTTGGCTGGGGGCTACAGCAGCTCCTTACGCCTCTTATTATCTGGAGTAGTGATCAGCGTGATTTTGGGTGCAGCGAATTCTTTACTTACATTCATCCGCCCCGACCTCTTTCAAAGCATCCAGTCTTTCATGCTTGGCAATACAACGCTTCTGAACTGGCCTGGCGTGTATCTGATGACTATCGCTTTAGCACTTTGCTTGCTCGGCACCTTATTCATTAGCCCCGCACTGGATGCCTTATCGCTCGGTGAAAATACTGCCCACACTCTAGGCTTACCGCTTGATCAATTGCGACTGGTATTGATTGGCATACTAGCGCTTGCAACTGGTTGCGCTGTAGCTCAAACGGGTTTAGTAGCTTTCGTTGGGCTGGCAGCTCCACACCTAGTCAGAAAGCTTTCTGGCGGCCGGCAACGATTGCAGCTTTTATTCTCCTGCCTTGGTGGTGGAATCCTATTACTCAGTTCGGATCTAATTGCACGCACTCTCTTTGCGCCAATTGAAATTCCTGTTGGGGTTGTAACGGCAGTCTTGGGCGGCATATACCTTCTAGTTCTTCTAAAGCGAACCCCGTTTGGAGCTCGCTCATGAAAACTCGTCAGCTCAATGTATTTAGAGGGTCGCGCACCATTCTCTCTGACCTTAATTTAGATATTCCGCAAGGTAAGTGGACTAGCATTATTGGACCCAATGGCGCCGGCAAATCATCTCTTCTGCAAGCAATGGCTGGCTTATTAATGTGGGATGGCTCGATCACCATAAATGAGCTCAACCTATCCTCATTTGGCCGCAAAAACCTAGCAAAGAAGATTGCCTGGCTCGATCAAGGCTCAAGCACACCAGATGAGTTTGACGACTCTCTATGCGCCTATGACACGGTCATGTTGGGGCGCCTGCCTTATCAAGGTTGGCTACACTTGCCCTCTGAGGCTGATCACCTATCAGTGGAAAAGGCCTTACAACATACTGATGCCTGGCACCTACGCCAGCGCTCCCTGCGGGAACTGTCTGGAGGCGAACGTCAGCGAGTCCTATTGGCACGCCTTCTCGCCGTGGACTCCGACATTCTTCTAATGGATGAGCCGCTAGCCAATTTAGACCCCCCTCATCAAGCAGATTTTCTGAAATGGCAGGGCAATCTGCTAACTCAAGGCAAGACCCTAGTGACCGTCTTACATGAAATTGACTTTGCCTTAAGGGCAGACCACATCATCATGCTGAATCAAGGGAAACTGCATTTTCAGGGGTCCAATCAAGATCCTGGAACTCATCAAGCCCTGGTGGCGCTATTTGATGGCCGAATTCGCCTTGAAAAGCTCGGGGATGATTGGGTCGTCTTACCCAGCTAACCCCCAAACCAGGAGTTTCACAAAGCTTTTTCCTGAGGCTACAATGCCTATATGACCGAGCACACTCCTCATTCCCTAGACGACTTGCCCGAATCCGATTCGATAGCTACTTCAGTACAAAGGCTGTCTAGAAAAATTCGGTTGATTGCAGATGCTGTAAATGCACTGAATCAAGACCGAGGTCAACTTGAGGGCAAGATTGAGGATGCACAAAAACGAATTCAGCATATTTTGAGTCGTCTACCCGAGCAAAGTGATGGACGCCAATTGAACTTACTTGGCGAGCCCGTGACACCAACTAACCCAGAGGATGACAATGAGCCAACAACGCATTGAAGTAACCCTCGCCGGTCAAAAAATTACTTTAGCCACCAGCGCTGAACATGAACCACTACTTCGCGCAGCCTGCACATTAGTAGATGAACAAATCCAACTAGCAATTAATGGTGGCAACCGCAGCATTGAGCGTGCCAGCATGATGGCTGCGCTGAAGATTGCGGGTGACCTCATTAAATTACAAGCCGCACCTCTACAAACTCCTGCACAGAGCGTTTCATCTAACTCCAATCCAGAAGAGATTGCACGACTCCAGAGTGAAATTCATTCCCTGGAAGATCAAGTAGATGCTCTGATGCAAAGCCTTTCCCTGCCTGGTTCGCCAAGGCCAATAGTTCCTTGAACCGATGCGCAAGCATCAGGAACGATCTTTACACTGCGGGCGTGAGCGTTTCGAGTGTTCACAGTGGCCGCTTCGCGCTGCTCACTCCCTGAGCCTCTTAATGCACCCGAAGCAGAGTAGCCGTTCCACCTTGAACCTTAGGGTTCAGGATGACGGCCTAGCGGCCAAGGCGGGGAATTCATGTCAATAACTGATATCGCCATGTTGATGCTATGCGGCAGCATATCCGGTTTTCTAGCTGGATTGCTCGGCATTGGCGGTGGGATGATTCTCGTCCCCTTCATGATCTTGGTCTTCAATCACTTAGGCTTTAGCCAACAAATCATTGTTCATATGGCTATTGCTACAGGGATGGCCACCATCCTCTTTACCACCACCTCAGCAATTTGGGCGCACCACAAGCATCACTCCATTGACTGGAAATTAGTCGCATCACTCAGCCCCGGGCTGGTTATTGGCAGCCTTGTTGGTGGCAGTGAAATCTTTGAAGCCATCAATACTTCATGGCTTTCACTTTGCTTTGCTATCTTCATCGTCTATACCTCGATACAGATGATCATCAACAAAAAACCTGCGGCAGGCCGAGAATTACCCGGCAGCTTGGGCCTATTCTCTTTTGGGGCTTTTACAGGCGTCGTTGCCAGCCTCGTTGGCGCAGGCGGGGCCTTTATTACCGTACCCTTCATGCTTTGGTGTAACGTAAAACCGCATACCGCCATGGCTAGCTCGTCAGGCCTAGGATTTCCGATTGCCGCTGCAGCAACAATTGGTTACATGTATGGCAGCTGGGGTAACCCCAATCTTCCTCAAGGCTCATTGGGATTTGTTTACCTACCGGCCGTGCTTTGCATTGTGGCGGTAAGCATCTTCACGGCACCCTTTGGTGCAAAGCTAGCCAGAAAGCTCAATGTAGCTCAGCTCAAGCGCATCTTTGGCGTGATGCTGTTTATGCTTGCGGCCTTCATGTTTAATGAAAGCCGCAAGGCTTTTGGTTTCTAAGACTAGATTTTTCTACTGTTAGCTGGTGTATTGCTGACGCAGAATATTTTTCTGGACCTTACCCATCGCATTGCGCGGTAGATCCGAAACAATCTCTAAACGCTTCGGAATCTTGAAGTTGGCAATCTGGGTTTTCAAGGTTGCGATCATGGCCTGCGCATCTAACTTAACGCCAACTTTCGGAACCACGACTGCCATCACTGCCTCACCAAAATCAGGGTGCGGAATACCAATGACAGCACTTTCATCTACGCCATCCATATCATCGATAAAGCTTTCGATTTCCTTTGGATAAACGTTGTAACCACCAGAGATAATCAGATCCTTACTGCGACCAACAATGCAGAGGTAATCGTGAGGCGCTTTGCCACCGTTGGCATCCCCACCCCAGCGACCAACGTCGCCAGTTTTGAACCAACCATCTTTGGTAAATTCTTCAGCGGTTTTTTCCGGCATACGCCAGTAACCCTTAAATATATTCGGGCCCTTCACCTGAATGCTACCGATTTCATCAACGCCACATGGCTTATTGTTTTCATCGACCACGCGGACCTTCACACCCGGCAAAGGCAACCCGACCGATCCACCCACCCGATTACCCTTGTAAGGATTAGATACCAGCATCACGGTCTCGCTCATGCCATAACGTTCAAGGATAGGCTGGCCAATTGCCTCTTTGAAGGTATTGAATGTTTCAGTAAGCAATGGTGCAGAGCCAGAAACAAACAGGCGCATATTATGGGTGACGCTCTTATTAAAACCTTTGTCCGCCAGGAGGCGCACATAGAACGTTGGCACACCCATCATGACGGTGGAATTTGGCATGTGATGAATTAATTGCGCCGTGTCTAAGCGTGGCAACCAAATCATTTTGCTACCGTTAATTAAGGCGCCGTGAGCTGCTACAAACAAGCCATGTACATGGAATATCGGGAGCGCATGCAGTAGGACATCGCCCTTTTTCCAACCCCAAAACTTCTGCAATACCTGAGCATTACTTCCCAAGTTCTTGTGGGTCAGCATGGCACCCTTGCTGCGACCAGTTGTGCCAGAGGTATAGAGGATGGCCGCTAAATCATCATCTTTAACTGCAACCGTTTTGAACTTATCACTCTGACCAGCAGCACGCTCTAATAAAGTACCCTTGCGATCTTCATCTAATGTAAAGACATGCTTGGTACCGGATTTAAAAGCAACCTTAGACACCCAAGAGAAATTCTTACTACTGCAAACTACTACCGCAGGCTCAGCGTTCTCCAGGAAATATTGAATCTCGGCTGCTTGATAGGCGGTGTTCAAAGGCAAATAAACATAGCCCGCTTTTACAGTGGCCAGATACAGAAAGAGTGCCTCAGGTGATTTCTCAACCTGAACTGCAATGCGGGAACCTGCCGGCAGTTTCAGGCTCTTTAAAAGGTTAGCCATCTTAGCGGTGGCACGCTCTAAATCACTCCACGAGTAATACAGTCCATCATGCGTTTCTAATGCACATACTTGCTTATCTTTCGGAAAACCTTTTTCCAATAAAGAATATAAATTCATTCGAGCCTCAAATCAAAACCAATAAAGTAAATCAAGTTGTTAATCAAGCTTAGCGCCAGAGGCTTTAGCCACTGCAGCCCAACGCTTAATGTCTGCAGATACAAACTTGCCAAAAGCATCACCAGAAAGGGTTGGCGTATCCGAACCATTATTGGTCCAAATCGTTTTGAGATCCGCAGTGTTGAGTGCCTTGTGGACTTCAATAATCATCTTGTCGACGATAGGCTGTGGTGTGCCCTTCGGTGCAAATAAACCATACCAAGTAGAGATTTCATAACCCACTAATCCGGCCTCTGCCGCGGTAGGGACATTCGGGAAAGCAGCAGAGCGCTTCTGTGATGCAACCGCCAAAGCCACGATTGAGCCGTTTTTAATTTGCGCTGACGATGAGCCTAAACCGTCAAACTCCACGTCCACTTGCCCTGCAATCAAATCCTGCATTGCTGGGCCAGCGCCGCGGTAGGGAATGTGTGTCAGAAAAGTTTTGGTCAACATTTTGAATTGCTCGCCAGCCAAATGATGTGAAGAGCCATTGCCAGCACTTGCGTAGTTGAACTTACCTGGGTTCTTTTTCAAGAGCTCGATAAATTCTTTTAAATTTTTAACTTGAACATTTTTTGGATTCACCACAATCACTTGGGGTGGACTAGCAATCATTGCTACAGGGATAAAACTCTTCTCAATGTCGTAATCCAAATTAGGGTACATGGAAGGCGCAATTGCATGATGCGCAGCGCCTACAAAAAAACTGTAGCCATCTGGAGCAGCCTTAGCGGCAAGCGATGCCCCCAAAGTGCCACCCGCGCCACCACGGTTATCGATAATAATTTGCTTACCCAATTGCTTAGTCAATTGCGCCGCCAAAGGGCGGGCAAAAACGTCAGTGCCACCACCAGCAGGAAAAGGCACTACAAAGGTAATTGGTTTAGTCGGCCATTCTTGTGCAAGAACTACGAGTGGTGCCGCAAAAATCAAAAAAAGTACTGTTTTCAGTGCATTTAATGAGAGTGCGGAAATTCTTCTATTTGCTTGATTAAGCATGGTTGCCTCCTTTATTTTTACCAACTATCGCGTTGGTTTCATTTTGGCGCTAATTTTCAACCCCTTATTCTAAGGGGACTTCCATTTTCCAGTAGAAGTTAGCCCTTGCCTTAATACTAAGGCGCCATTAAGCGTCCCACCGCCCTAGAATACACAATTTCACCGCTAGCAAAGCGTTCATGGTTATCCTCCACGCTTGCAAGGTCATAAAGATAATTCACCATCAAACCAGCAGATTGACGCAATCCTTTGCGCGATAAATCCCCAGCCCAGTTCACCAGGTGCAACTTGGCGCCATTACCCAAATGAAACTTAGCCACTGGATTACCATCGCGCCCAGTGGAAGCTAGACCCAAATAGATACTCGCCAAACTCAATAAAGCCGCCTTCTCTTTCTCGGAAGCTAAGTCGGGATGCCAGCCGCCTGCCAAGCGCTCACTCCATGATTGAGCATCCAGCTTTAATAGCGACAGAGCAGCATCTCTAGCCGCTTTGAGATTTGGCTTTAATTTTTCGATAGGTACGCCCTCACCTAAGTTCCCGCCAGCAGCTACCCAATCCATGAAGCCTGGAATAGGCGACAAAGTAACAAAGGTTTTTATACCCGGAAACTCTGCATGCAATTGCTCTGCTACCCGCTTAATTAAAAAGTTGCCCATCGATACGCCACGAAGACCAGGCTCACAGTTGCTAATTGAATAAAAAGCAGCAACCTTATATTGAGATGCCTGATCAACCGTCTCCGCCTTCTTGTCAACCAAAGGCGTGATTACTGTTGGAATCTCCGGCAAGAGCGCTACCTCTACAAAGATGAGGGGCTCGCTTGGAAGCTGCGGGTGAAAGAAGGCGAAGCAACGACGATCGGGCTGAAGGCGACGACGTAGGTCATCCCAGCCGTCGATCGCATGAACCGCCTCATGCTGAATTAATTTCTCAAGCACCTCTGCTGGAGACTTCCAATCCACTCGGTGCATTTTCAGAAAACCAGGATTAAACCAGGAAGAAAGCAAGTGACGCATATCGAAATCCACAGCAGCCAACCCAGGTTTTTTATCCAATAGCTGCAGTAAATCACGACGCATTTGCACTACAGCTGCAGTACCCTGGCTAGCGCGATTTAGGCGCCGAAAAAATTCTTGGCGAGGAGACTCAGAAATCTTTTGCAGCTGAATGTAATTGCGTGCACTGGCATCTGCGGCAAAATTTTGCGCAGCCTTAAGCACTGCATCTGCTTGCGGGTTTAATTTTTCAAAAAGGAAATTAAAAAAGGAGACGTGCTGATCTTTTGCTAATTTTCGATAGTTATTCACCACATCATCAGCCATGCTGAGTGCATTGGATTCGCCTCGCTCTGAAATCAAACGCTTAATGGCGTTATTTGACTTAGACAAATTTCGGGCTTTGTTTAACTTCTCCAGCATGAATTACTTTCGATTTAGGTGGAAATAATCCGAAAACAGGCAAATTGATCAAAAAAGTGATTTTCCTGAAGCAGATAAGTCAATTTAAAGGAATTGACTACAAAAGCCCCAAAAAACCCAACTTTTAACTACTGATAAGTGCCATTTTTTGTATCTACTCTCACTATAAGGTAAATCCCGAAAATGATCATGGGTAGCGATAACCATTGCCCCATAGATAGACCAAGGCCTAAGAGCCCCAAGAAAGCATCAGGCTCACGCGCAAATTCTGCCAAGAAACGACAAACGCCATAACCCAGTAAAAATAAGCCAGAAATCTGCCCCACCCTGCGGGGTTTGCCAGCATAAATCCAAAGAATGATGCCTAAGCAGACTCCCTCGCCAAAGAGCTGGTAAATCTGAGAGGGGTGACGTGGAATGGAGTCCACCATTGGAAATACCATAGCCCATGGCACATCAGTTGGTCTTCCCCACAACTCACCGTTAATGAAATTACCCAAGCGACCAAATGCCAATCCAAATGGAACCAAAGGTGCGACCAGATCGCTTACGACAAAGAAGGAAACCTTGCGACGATAAGCGAACCAGAGTAACGCCAGTAAAACACCCAGGAGCCCACCATGAAAGGACATGCCGCCCTCCCATATTTTAAAAATATTCAAAGGATGGGAGAAGTAGGAAGCAGGCATATAAAACAAGGTGTAGCCCAGCCGCCCACCAAGAACAACCCCCAATACGCCAGCAAACAGCAGATCCTCGAGATCCTTATAAGACCACCCCAAAGATTGATATCGTGGAGCGCGTATGCGCAAACGACCCAATAATAAAAATTGACCAAAAGCCAGCAGATACATCAAGCCATACCAATGAATGGCAAATGAGCCAATGCGAATTGCAGCAGGATCAAATTCTGGATGAATCAACATACAAGTAAGTTATTCAAGGTAGTCACGCTTTAGATTGATCGAAGTTATGTAACTCATGGCCTAAGTCACGATAAGCTTTATATCGCTCGCGCCCCGCAAGCCGCTCTGCTTCATTGATGGTGACAACCTCAACAACGCGAGGAAAACGCGCAAGTAATCCCGGAACATCAGAAGGCATTCTCATACCCAAATGAATCAGAACATCTGCATGAGGAAGCTGAGTTAAAGCAGGCGCTAAAAAATGATCCGTCAGCAAAATGGGTGTATCGATTGCTGCCTCATCTTCAATAAAGCAATGTGGCAAGAAATCTGTTGCACTAAATGTCCATAAAAGCTCATCTAACTTTTTGAGATCCGCTGCCTCACCTACCATCACGATATGACGCACAGGTTCACCTGCAGTTGCAGCGCTCCAGATCTTACGCGTTAAGCGACAGGCGTATTCCAACTTATCGCTAACGTTGCTATGAAAATCAATACGGGCCATCAGTGAGATCTTTCGCCGTTATCTTTTTGCTTACTCTTGCTCTAGCAAGTAGTTCACAAGCAAAGGCACTGGGCGCCCAGTCGACCCTTTTGCAGCACCACTCTTCCAAGCAGTACCGGCAATATCTAAGTGAGCCCATTTGTATTTTTCAGTAAAGCGCGATAAGAAGCAGGCTGCAGTAACACTGCCTGCTGGGCGTCCACCAATATTGGCGACATCTGCAAAATTGGATTTCAATTGTTCATGGTAAGCCGCATCTAAGGGCAAACGCCATACGGTATCTAAAGAGGCGTGACCGGCCTTGGTGAGCGCATTAACTAAGCCCTCGTCATCGGAAAAAACACCGCTATGCACATGACCTAATGCAATGATGCAAGCACCAGTTAACGTTGCCACATCAATTACAGCCTTAGGCTTGAAACGCTCAACATAAGTCAGGGCGTCACACAAAATCAAACGACCTTCAGCATCGGTGTTCAATATCTCAATAGTTTGACCTGACATACTCTTCACAATATCGCCCGGACGAGTCGCTTGACCAGATGGCATGTTTTCACAAGTTGGAATCACACCGATGACGTTCTTTTTCAACTTCATCAAGGCGGTGGCATACATCGCGCCAATGACAGATGCAGCGCCGCACATGTCGTACTTCATCTCGTCCATCGCCTCACCAGGCTTCAAGGAGATACCGCCAGTATCAAAAGTAATACCCTTACCCACCAGCACAATCGGGGCTTCACCTACTTTGCCGCCTTGGTGACGCATCACAATAAATTGCGGCGGCGTATCCGAACCCTTGGCCACAGATAAAAAGGAACCCATGCCCAATGCCTCAATTTGCTTGCGACCCAAGACCTCAACCTTCAAGCCAGTCTTTTTACTTAAGCCCTGCGCTGCTTTACCTAAGTAAGTTGGCGTACAAATATTCGGAGGTAAATTCCCCAAGTCTTTAGCTAAGTTCATCCCCTCAACCATTGCAGCACCTTCTGGTACCGCCGCCTTCAACTCCTTGGCACAACTGTCATTACCCGCGAAGATTAGATGAGTGAAAGTATCCGCCTTGTCTTTAGCCTTGAATTTCATTGCGGGTTGACGAACCCCAAAGCGATAGGCCTGATCACCTGCATATTGAATGGTCAAGCGTACTTCTTCAGCAATGAAATCCGCACGATGCCCCAAGGCAAAGCTCGGGATAAACCACAAAGCACTTTGAATTGACCCGCCACTTAACTGCTTCAAGGCTGCGCGAGCAATTTTTGAATAGGAAGTGAGGCTACGCGCGCTAGCTGGAGCAACGTCACCTAAACCCACCAACAGAATGCGCTTTACCTTCACGCCCGATGCAGTCCAGGACTTTTCAGCACGAATCACACAGGTAGAAGCCTGCTGAGCATCAAGATCACCAACAAGATTTGCATGCGTTACTGAGCCACCCAACAGACGATCCAACTCCAGCAAAAGTCCAGACTTGGCTTTGGCAGCTGCCAAAGCATCTAAATCCGCTTTTGAGTAGGCCAAAACCAAACAATCCGAGTTTTGCGCCAACAAGATAGAGAGGCTTGCCTTGAGGTGCTTGGCGGTATTGAGATCGACTTGCGAGAAAATCTTAGTGCTAAATTGAATAGTCATGATGTCTTAAGGTATTTTTAAGTCAATTCAAGGGAAAAAATGGGTATTTATCCATTATCCTCCGAGATGCAGGTTCACATCTTGAGTGGACCAATAACAGCCAGCCCACTATCTATTCATGATTTTTCACCAAGCCCTTCGCCGCGAACTCAGTTTTACGACTGGTGGTGTTTTTTTGGTCTTAGTAACCATCATGATTACCACCTTGGTTATCCGAATTCTGGGCTTTGCTGCGAATGGCGCCGTCAATCCAGAGGACGCCCTGGTCCTAATAGCCCTAGCTACTCTGGGCTATATGGCAGTTCTTCTCACTGTCTCCCTCTTTGTAGCTGTCCTAATTGTGCTGGTGCGCTGGTACAAAGACTCTGAAATGATCGTTTGGTTCGCCAGCGGCCTGAGCATTGCAAGCCTAATAAGGCCGATCCTGAGTTTTGCAGCACCCCTCATTGTCATCATTGCCCTGTTAGCGCTCTTTGTTTGGCCTTGGGCTAATCGCGAGTCCACCATCATTAGCCAACGCTTTCAGCAGCGAAGCGATGTCTCCATGGTTGCTGCTGGCCAGTTTAGAGAATCCGCTAAAGCGGAGCGCGTATTTTTTATTGAAGAGTTGGATGTTAATAAAAGTGAAGTAAAAAATATCTTTGCCGCGGAAACTAAAAACGGTCGACTCAGCGTTGCTGTTGCCTCCACCGGATTTATTGAAAATGCAGCCGAAGGAGGAAAATCCATTGTGTTAAATAATGGGCGCCGCTATGAAGGACTCCCAACGCAGCCAGATTTCAGAATTCTTGAATTTGATGAGTACAGCACTCGTATTCAAAGTAAAAGTGCACTTGATCCAGCACCGCGTGACCGTGAAAAAACAGTATCAGAACTCTTAAACGACCCCAATGCGAGCGCTACCAATTCGAACTATGCCGAATTACTCTGGCGGATAGGCTTGCCATTAATGGCCCTAGGGCTAGTGTTAATTGCCATCCCACTCGCCTACGTCAATCCAAGATTAGGCAACTACACTGCGATGTTTTATGCAGTGCTGATTTACCTCATCTACAGCAACCTCCTCAACCTGACCCAGAACTTTGTATCCCAGGGGAAGGTGAATGTTTTTGTAGCGGCCTGGCCCATACATGTCCTAGCCTTTGGCATCGCTTTTTTGCTAATTCGAAATCGCATCAACCCTTCGTTGACATGGTGGCGCCGTCAACTACCTTCATTCCTGGCCAATAGATGAAATATCTATTTCCCTACATCTTTGAACGCTACCTAGCAAGGCAGATATATGCCGCTTTTGGCTTCATCCTGTTCGCTTTGGTCACACTGTTTTTATTTTTTGACATCCTGAGTGAGCTTGGCTCAGTTAAAGGCCAATACACTTTGCCCTTAGCCCTGCTACATGTTTTATTAAAAGCGCCGAGTCGTATTTCCGAAATCATTCCAATCGCTGGTCTGATCGGGAGTATTTACGTCTTTGCGATGCTAGCAAGTCAGTCCGAGTTCACGATTTTGCGTATCGCTGGATTGGATATGCGCAGGGGCTTAACTACGCTGGCCAAGATTTCCTTACCCCTCATTATTTTGACGCTGGTGATGAGTGAATGGCTTGGGCCTTACACCGAAAATCTCTCTGATCAAATTCGCATGAAAGCGCTTGGCTCATCCTATAGCTCTCAATTTAAAACCGGGGTTTGGGTGAAGGACCACTTGCGTGATGAGGATGGTAGCGGACCAATCAGACCTGGGGTGCGCTATGTCAACGTGGGGAAAATAGAACAAGATAACGAAATTAAAAATATCCGCATGTATGAGTTTGATGATGCGTATCGCTTACTCTCTATTCGGAGCGCTGCGTCTGGGCGCTTTGATCATACGGGCACCTGGATTCTGGATGATGTCACTGAAACTCGTTTTAAAGAAACAAAACAATCAGACCCACTTAATCCAGTCTATTCTGCGCAAACATTTACCCATCCTATCGTCAGCTTAAATTCTGAAGTGACACCGCAGATTTTGAGCGTGCTCTTGGTGAGCCCAGAAAAAATGTCTATTTTTAGCTTGGGACGCTTTATCTCGCATCTCAGGGATAACAAACAAGACGCACAACGCCACTCGATTGCGTTTTGGAAAAAGGTAATTTACCCGTTCACGATTTTTGTGATGCTAGCTCTAGCATTACCATTTGCCTATCTTAAAGTCCGCGCTGGCAGCGTAGGCATCAAGGTGTTTGGCGGAATTATGCTGGGCATGAGTTTTCAACTTTTTAACTCACTTTTCTCCAATGTTGGCCTCCTAGGTTCTTGGCCCGCACTCATTACAGCCCTCACGCCACCCTTGCTGTATTTCATCTTGGCAATTGTGGGTTTACGCTGGGTGTCTAGAGCTTAATACCTCAAAATCATATAGAATTTGATTCCTATATCGCAGTTGATATAAAGAATGGACCCCATATGAATTTGCACCAATTTCGCTTTGTTCGCGAAGCCGTAAGACAGAACTTCAATCTCACTACGGCCGCTAAGGCACTATTCACCTCTCAGCCCGGGGTCTCCAAAGCCATTATTGAGCTTGAGGATGAGTTGGGCGTAGAAATCTTCCGCCGCCATGGAAAACGTATCCGCTCACTCACCGAACCGGGTAAGCGCATCCTAGTCTCTATTGAACGAATTCTGGATGAAGTGGAAACCCTAAGAAGAGTGGGCAAGGACTTTGCAAGTCAGGACCAGGGCAACTTTGTCATCGCCACCACCCACACTCAAGCACGCTATGCCTTACCTAAAGTACTGACTGAATTTACAAAACGATTTCCAAAGGTTCGCGTCAGTATTCAGCAAGGAAGCCCAGGGCAAATTTCAGAGCTACTCATTCATGATCGCGCGGATATTGCGATTGCAACCGAAGGCATTGCTAATACACCTGGTGTGTTGGCGCTTCCAGGCTACCAATGGCAACACGTCATCATGGTGCCGCTCAGCCACCCACTCCTTAATCAGTCAACAATCACTTTAGAAGAAATTGCGAAGTACCCGCTTATCACCTACGACAGAGCCTTTGCAGGTCGCACCAAGATTGACGCCGCTTTTGCACAACGCAATCTCCACCCCGATATTATTTTGGAGGCGATTGATGCGGATGTAATCAAGACTTATGTAGAAACGGGGATGGGCATAGGAATTGTGGCAGGCTTGGCCTATGACGCCGATCGGGACCGCAATCTACGGGTGATTCCAGTTGGGCACTTATTCGGTAATAACGTTACGCATCTCGGCGTCAAGCAAGGTGCCTACCTACGCTCATTCGTTTACACCTTCATCGAGCTCTTCTCCCCAACGCTTACCAAGAAAATTGTTGAGCAAGCAATGAACAGTGAGTCAGAAACTTACGAGATTTAAGAGTCGTATAGATTTGTAGCTTAGATCAAACCTGCAGGTGGGTTAGCAGTAGGTCAGCACATTCCTTTACGTGCGTTAAATGAATCATATGAAATTCCGAAGGGATATGAGCAACTTTTATATCCCGAATTTGATTGGCGAGAATTTTTTCCTGCTCCGCATCCGTGATTTGTCCGTTTATTGGAAAAATTGCCAAGGTTGGACACTGAATTTTTGGCAAAAAATCTCGTGCACTGGCATTACTAACAAGCTCCGAATATCGAATTAAGGTTTCGGGGTCGCTCTTCGCAAATTCATCCACATACCAATCAATCAGCCGAGGATCTGAGTCCGGCGGAAAGCGAGTCAAAATACTGGTTTTGCGAACCCAGTCTTTAATTCCTAGGGTTCGCATCGCCTCCAGACGACTTGAAAATCCCAGCGCATACTTCTCCTTCATCGCATTATTGATAAAGACAGGTGTAGCAATCAAGGTCAAAGACTTCACCAAATCAGGGTATTGTGCGGCCAGAAGAATACCTAGAATGCCACCCATGGATTCACCACAGAAATAAATCGGACCCCGATCAATCTGTTGAATAATGCTGACTAAATCGGCAATGCAATGATCAATCGTAATTTGCTCTGGAGGCAAAGCGCCGGAACGCCCTACCCCGCGCATATCAGGGCGAACAATCCGAAAGTGTGGCGCCAAATAAGGAATCCACCGATTCCAAAACTCCCCGCTTCTACCATTACCGTGCTGCAAAATTAAAGTCGGCTTATTTTCCCAGGGGTCCGTGAAGTCATCTACCTGATAAAAAATGCTTACCCCTGATTCATTGGTAATTGTTGGCATCGGAATCAATCCACTTCTAATTTAATTTTTTTGGTGAGATTAGCCCATTGATTTTTTTCATTAATAAAAAAATCCTGGAACTCTTTTGGGGTACTGCCAATCGGCATGGCGCCATCATTACTTAAACGACTCAATAGCTCTGGATCCTTAAGGGCCTTCGCAATCTCCACAGAAAGCTGCCTCACAATATCGGGCGGAGTTTTTGCCGGCACGAAAACACCATACCAACCATCCACCTCATACTTGGGGTATCCCAATTCTTTAATTGTTGGAATATCCGGCAATGCGGGCGAACGTGAGCCACTAGTTACGGCAAGCACTTTAAGTTTTTTTGCACGAATTAAACCTGCTCCGGCCAACAGATTATTTAACATAGACTGCACTTGCCCACCAATCAGATCATTATTAGCTGGTGCTGCGCCCTTATAAGGCACGTGGACAAGATCAATATTCGCGACATCCAGCAAGAGTTCCATACCTAGATGAGGGCCGCTGCCAGTACCTGATGATGCATAAGTCAATTTTCCGGGATTTTTCTTGGCCAACTCAATAAACTCCTTGAAGTTATTGGCTGGTGAATTCGATGGGACTGTAAACAAATAGGGATATTTTGCGATGAGCGATACCCCTACAAAATCCTTGTCTGTATCATAAGGAAGCTTTTTGGAGACTGCTGGAGCAATTGCATGAGAAGCAATTGTTAGCATCACGGTGTAGCCATCTGGCGCTGCATGAGCCACTGCTTCCGCACCGATCACACCATTCGCGCCCGCCTTATTCTCCACGACCACCGGCTGATTCAGTTGCTGGCTTAACTTATTTGCAAGTGCTCTAGCAACTGCATCAGTCCCGCCCGCAGCAGGAAATGGAACAATCAACCTAATCGGTTTATTCGGCCAATCCTTCGCTTGAACAAATTGCATGAATGCAAAAAGACAGAAAAATACGACAGCACTTTTTTTCACCACAAACCCTCAATTCAATAAAAGATCAAAGACATTCGACCCAAGAAATAAAAACAGTTTGCCTCAGAAGGTGCCTTGGCGCTTTTCTTTGTCAAATCAGGACTCAATAGATAGAGGTGAAAACAGCGGTATTAGCGCAAGCGTACAACTTCAATAGTTTGATGGTTTTTCAGGAAATCGTTCGTGGCTTATTTCGAGCAGACTGACCTGACCCTCCTCGCAAACACCACATTCATCAAAAAGATTGCCGTCAGGCTAGGTGCAAGGAATTGCCCTAGAGAATTTTTTGGATGCGATGAATCTAGACCCTTGTTTTATATAGGCCTATACCGAGTGCAAAAAGGGGAAATAAGGATGGTGCCCCGGGGCGGACTTGAACCGCCACGCCTTGCGGCACCGGATTTTGAGTCCGGCACGTCTACCAATTCCATCACCGGGGCAGGTGTTTGCAGTGGAAAAACTGCATTGAAGCAAACTAAGAGGTGAGAGTGTAACAAAAAAA
>CANFOT010000031.1 GCA_947448625.1 Burkholderiaceae bacterium
CTGCTCTGTCGCTGCTGCCTGTGGATTGAAGTAACCAATACGCTCGATAAAGTTCGAGTCGCGACGATTGCGCTTGTCTGTAGCCACGATGCTATAAAAAGGGCGCTTCTTTGAACCGCCGCGTGCCAGTCGAATGACGACCATACTTATTCCTTAAAATCTAAAATGAAAACAGGTTGATTACAACCCAATGAAATTACTACAAAATCCTGGGCTCCAACTAAGCGAGTAAATTAACAACTTAAATACACGGTATAGCGGAAAACCTCATATTCTAGACGAAAACCCCTACTTGATCCACCTATTTAAGCGCCCATGCATTTGGCTTCAACAGTAGAATAGAACACAGTAAATCATAAAATAATCATTAAAAACAATAATTTACAGAAATAATCCCATGAAAATTGCCATTTTTAGACCCTCCACAGACCCTATAAAGCGCTTTTTTCTGATCTTTTCTTGCCTCAGTTTTGGTTTTTTGACCGCCTGCGCCAACGTCATTCCACCCTGCTCGGCCAAAATTAGCCCTCCTAGCAGCGAATTCCGAAATACCAAATGGGAGCTAGTCCGCTGGAATCTCGCACCCAATGCCAAAGGTGAGGTGCGCGCCCGTCAAATCCCCCAGGGCGACAATAGCAACCCCGTTCAAATTATTTTTGATCCAAATGGTGAGCGCATTAGCGGCTCCACTGGTTGCAATCGATTTACTGCGCGCATTACTGAAGATGCTAGAGGCTTTACGCTGGATCAAATCGCCAGTACAAAGATGGCCTGTACGCCGCAACGCATGGAATTAGAGAATGACTTTCTCTATGAGTTAAATGATTACCGAACGATTGTGCGCAATGGCGATCAACTACTCATCATTGGCGCAGATCGTGAAGTGTTGAGCTTTATGCAAAAGAATATTTCCTCAAAATAAACCTACCATCCTTAAGTTAAAAATTTCACCAAAAGTCTGAATGAAAAAATACAAACTCCTCTTCTGCTCGCTCGGATTGTTTTTCCCTGGTACTGGCTTTAACTGCTTTTATTTACAAGGATGCAAATCCTTCTGGGGCTGGACTCAACTATTTTCATTTGTTGGCGGAATCGCTGGCTGGCTACTCCTGAAAGAATCGCACTTCCACTCCGCTCCTGGTTGGGTCCTCATCACCTTCGGCTTCATTACGCTAGAGGCCAGCTGGTTAACCACCATCGCCTATGGCTTGCGCGCTGATGAAAAATGGGATGCGCAATTTAATCCAGATTTAGAGCCGAGTCGCGCCACTAGATCCGGCTGGCCAGTCGTACTCACCGTGATTTTTTCATTGGTATTTGGTGCGGGCGTAATGATGACATTCCTGGCAATTGCATTTGAGCAATTCTTCATCTCACAGTTACAGGAAGCAAAAAAGCTATCTCAGTAATGCGGATAGCTTTTGAGTATGAAGGCTTAATCTAGAGCGCCCTAGAATTGCTCCGCCTGCAATGCATTTGTCGAGTGACCACCCTCCAGGATCGAAATTGCTAGAGCTTGCGATTGCGGCAATAGATTTTCTGCAAAGAATCGTGAGGTAGCAATCTTGGCCCCATAGAAATGAGGGTCGCCTGCACGCAACTCTTGAGCAGCCAATAAAGCACGTGCCATTTGCCACGCGCCCAATACAAGGCCGCATAAGCGCAAATACGCATCACTACCTGCGTACACTGCCTTAATATCGGCCTTGGCGTTCGCCACAATATAAGCAACAGTAGATTCAAATGCCTCACGAGCTGCTGTCAATTGCTTCAATACCGCTTTTGCATCAGCAGTACCATTACTCGCTAAATCTTTTTCAGTTTGCATGATCTTTTCTGCAAATACTTTTGCAGTTGCGCCACCATCACGCACCGTTTTTCTACCAACCAAATCATTTGCCTGAATGGCTGTAGTGCCTTCATAGATTGTCAGGATGCGGGCATCACGATAGTGCTGTGCAGCGCCCGTTTCTTCAATAAAACCCATGCCACCATGAACTTGAACACCTAGACTTGCGACATCAATCGACATCTCAGTCGAGAAGCCTTTGACTATCGGCACTAAAAATTCATAAATAGCCTGGTTTTGTTTGCGCGCACCTTCATCGGGAGAAGCATGTTGGGAATCGTATGCCGCAGCGGCGTAATACGCCAAAGATCTCGATGCCTCAATATAGCCACGCATTGTCATGAGCATGCGCTTGACATCTGGCTGCTCAATAATTGCGACAGGACCCGGGGATCCCTCAAGATCGCGACTCTGTACCCGGTCTTTTGCATATCGCACTGCTTTTTGATATGCGCGCTCCGCTACTGCAATGCCTTGCATACCGACTGCAAAACGAGCGGCATTCATCATCACAAACATGTACTCTAGACCACGGTTTTCTTCGCCAACTAAGTAAGCAATGGCGCCACCATGATCACCAAACTGCAGAACAGCAGTCGGGCTAGCTTTGATACCAAGCTTGTGTTCGATGGATACGCAGTGAACATCATTACGCCCACCCAGCGAACCATCCGCATTTACCAAAAACTTCGGTACCACAAATAAAGAAATGCCCTTCACGCCCTCAGGCGCATCAGGAGTTCTGGCCAGTACGAGATGGACAATATTCTTTGCCATATCGTGCTCGCCATAGGTAATAAAAATCTTAGTACCGAAAATCTTAAATGAGCCATTGCTATCCGGCACAGCACGAGAGCGCACCATCGATAAGTCTGAGCCTGCTTGAGGTTCAGTGAGGCACATGGAGCCCGTCCACTCCCCGGAAATCATCTTTGGCACATAACACTCTTGCAGCTCAGGGCTTGCTGCGGTCAATAACGCCTCAATCGCACCATCAGTCAACATCGGGCACAGGGCAAATGAAAGGCTTGCTGAATGCACCATCTCAAAACATGCAGTAGCAATGAGCTTTGGCAATCCTTGGCCACCAAATTGTGAAGGATGCACAACACCCTGCCAACCTGCAGCAGCGAATTGCTCAAAAGCCTCTTTAAATCCAGGGGTAGTCGTTACTACGCCATCCTTTAATGAGCTCGGATTCTGATCGCCGGGCCAATTGAGTGGCGCAACAACATCTTGGTTAAATTTAGCAGACTCTTCCAAGATGGCTGGCGCTAAATCAACATCGGCGCCAGACTCAACATAGGAAGGATAGGAGACAACTTCAGATAACCCCGCTAATTCGTTCATCACAAATAGCATGTCTTTTACTGGGGCTATGTATGGCATAAAACTCCTATCAGTCAGAGCGGGTAAGGATTATGAAAGCAAATTAGTCAGCTCAGGAACGGCGGTATTTAAGTCAGCCACCAAGCCATAATCAGCGACGCTAAAGATCGGCGCCTCAGGATCTTTATTAATCGCTACGATTACTTTGGAGTCTTTCATGCCAGCTAGATGCTGAATCGCCCCTGAAATACCAATCGCCACATAAAGCTGTGGGGCAACAATCTTGCCAGTCTGGCCGACCTGATAATCATTTGGCACATAGCCAGCATCCACTGCAGCGCGTGATGCGCCCAAGGCTGCGCCTAGCTTGTCAGCCAGTGGAACAACAATCTCTTGATACTTCTCTCCAGAACCCAAACCACGGCCACCAGAGACAATGATCTTGGCAGCAGTCAATTCTGGGCGATCGGATTTAGTTAACTCACGACCAACGAAAGAAGATTTACTAGCAAGTTCTGCGACGGCTTGCATTTCAATAGCTGCTGAACCACCAGCTGCAGAAACCGGATCAAAGCCAGTTGTTCGAACGGTAATCACTTTGACCGGGTCCGAAGACTGAACGGTAGCAATCGCATTACCTGCATAAATAGGACGCTCAAAAGTATCAGCAGCGATGACCTTAGTAATATCCGATAACTGCGCAACATCTAAGCTCGCTGCAACGCGTGGCAATACATTCTTGCCATTGGCAGTTGCTGGCGCAAGGATATGGCTATAGCTACCAGCAATCGCAAAAATTTGAGCGGCTAAAGGTTCAGCTAGTTGATCAGCTAAAGATGCCGCGTCTACCTGAATCACTTTGCGCACTCCAGCGATTTGAGCGGCCGCTGAAGCTGCTGCATTAGCACCACCTCCGGCAACCAAAATATCAACCTCTGGTGAGCACTGCAATGCAGCAGCGACCGCATTGAGAGTAGCTGCTTTCAAAGAAACATTGTCATGTTCAGCAATAACGAGTGCGGCCATTTAAATCACCTTCGCTTCATTTTTAAGTTTATCCACCAAAGCCGCTACATCAGAGACCATCACCCCAGCAGATCGCTTCGGCGGCTCTTCTACCTTGAGAGTTTTGAGACGAGGTGCAATATCAACACCAAGCTCTTCGGGCTTCACAATTTCTAAAGTTTTCTTCTTGGCCTTCATGATGTTTGGCAAAGTCACATAACGAGGCTCGTTTAAACGCAAGTCCGTTGTAATCACTGCAGGCAAAGTAATGACAATTGTCTCCAGGCCGCCATCTACTTCACGGGTCACGCTTGCCTTACCGTCAGAAATAACTACCTTAGAGGCAAAAGTCGCCTGTGGAATATCCATCAAGCTTGCCAACATCTGACCAGTTTGATTGCTGTCATCATCAATCGCTTGCTTACCCAAGATCACGATCTGCGCCTGCTCTTTTTCAGATAGCGCTCTCAAAATTTTGGCAACTGCCAAGGGCTGTAACTCAGCCTCAGTTTCAACCAAGATGGCGCGATCTGCACCAATCGCCAGAGCAGTGCGGAGGGTTTCTTGACACTGAGTGGGGCCAGCAGATACAACCACCACTTCAGTAGCAACACCAGCCTCTTTTAGTCGGACCGCTTCCTCTACTGCAATTTCATCAAATGGATTCATGCTCATCTTGACGTTTGCAAGGTCGACGCCAGAGTTGTCTGACTTCACCCGAATTTTGACGTTGTAATCAACAACGCGCTTCACCGCCACTAAGATTTTCATTCTGATCTTCTCAATTCTCAAAAACAATACTTATTTATCAAACATTGGCTACAGCATCCATTTTATCTGGATCGCACGATAAGAACCCCACTAATTCCACAGAGCGGAATAAGGTGATGCCCCAAAAACCCAGACTAAACGTCGATGGCCGAGGCCGAACCAGCTTGCTTGCGCAACTCAAACTTCTGAATCTTGCCAGTAGAGGTCTTCGGTAACTCGCCAAAAACTACCGCCCTTGGAACCTTAAAGCCAGCAAGATGTTGCTTACAGTGGGCCACAATATCGGCAGCAGTAACCTCAAACCCAGGCTTAATTTCTAAAAAAGCACAAGGCGTCTCACCCCACTTCGAATCTGGCTTGGCAACCACTGCAGCAGCTATGACTGCAGGATGACGATAGAGAACATCCTCAACCTCAACAGAGGAAATATTTTCACCGCCAGAGATAATGATGTCTTTACTGCGATCCTTCATCTTTACATAGCCATCGGGATTCATCACCGCCAAATCACCCGAATGAAACCAGCCGCCCTCAAAGGCCTCTTTGGTTGCCTTCTCATTCTTGAGGTATCCCTTCATGGCAATATTGCCCTTGAACATAATCTCACCCATAGTCTCACCATCAGCAGGAACAGGCTCAAGGGTTTCGGGATCAAGAACAGCAATCGCTTGTTGCATGTGATATCGCACGCCTTGACGAGCATTCAGGCGAGCTCTCTCACCAATATCAAGGTCATCCCACTCATCCTGCTTCACGCAAACCGCTGCAGGCCCATAAACCTCCGTAAGGCCATAGACATGGGTCAAATCAAAACCGAGATTTTCCATGCCCTCAATAATGGAAGCTGGGGGAGCGGCACCCGCAATTAAACCCTTTACACCTGCAGGCACGCCCTCTTTTAATTCATCAGGGGCATTGACTAACAAGTTATGCACAATTGGAGCGGCACAGTAATGCGTGACACCATGATCTTTGATGGCAGCAAAAATGTGTTGCGCATCAACGCGACGTAAACAGACGTTAACACCAGCGCGGGCCGCTACCGTCCATGGGAAGCACCAGCCATTGCAGTGAAACATCGGAAGCGTCCATAGATAGATAGGGTGTTTATTAATATCCCAATCCAAAATATTGGATACCGCATTGATTGCTGCGCCACGATGGTGATAGACCACCCCTTTTGGATTACCGGTAGTCCCTGAAGTGTAGTTGAGGCAAATGGCTTGCCACTCATCCGCTGGTACTTGCCAGGCAAATTGAGGATCGCCCTCAGATAAGAATTTTTCATAAGTTAAGATGCCGAGCTTTTCACCAGCAACATCAAACTCTTTTTCCTCAACATCAATCACCAAAAAATCACGGCCACTTTCTCGCTTAGCAATCTCGAGTGCTTTTTTCATTACTCCAGAAAACTCTGGATCAACGATAACTACTTTTGCCTCACCATGGTTCAACATAAAAGCCACTGACTCTGGATCAAGGCGAGTATTTAACGCATTCAACACCGCACCAGCCATCGGAATTCCGAAGTGAGCCTCAACCATCGGCGGCGTATTGGGCAACATCACGGCAACCGTATCACCCAAGCCAATGCCATGCTTTTGTAGGGCGCTCGCCAAGCGACGGCAACGCTTATAAGTCTGAGCCCAGGTCTGGCGCAACTGCCCATGAATAATAGACAGGCGCTCTGGATACACTTCGGCCGATCGCTCAAGAAACAATAGCGGGGTAATCGGCGTGAAATTCGCTGGATTTCGCCCTAAACCTTGTTCAAAAATATTGGTCATATGTTCCTTGAATAACGATCCTGTTTCAATCCCAGTTCCGACTACGTTAAATATCAGCCAGCGCTTTAACATGCGCCACAACACTACGGCCTAAGGCGGAAAGGTTATAACCACCCTCGAGACAGCTGACAATACGGCTCTGAGCATATTGACTTGCAATCCCCTTGAGTTGCTTGGTAATCCAAGCATAGTCATCCTCCACCAAGCCCATTTGCCCCAAATCATCCTCGCGATGAGCATCAAATCCTGCGGAGATGATGATGAGCTCAGGCTCGAAATCACGTAGACGTGGCAACCATTGCTCTTCCACTATAGAGCGTACAACGTCTCCCCGCGTGGACGCTGGCAATGGCACATTTACCATATTGTTTGCCCCATCCAAGCCGCTATAGGGGTAAAAAGGATGTTGAAAGAAGCTGCACATGAGCACATTAGGATCATTAAAGAATGCCGCTTCCGTGCCATTGCCGTGATGAACGTCAAAGTCAATAATCGCTACACGGTTAATACCGTACTGCTCCATTGCATAACGCGCTGCTATAGCCACGCTATCAAAAACACAAAATCCCATTGAGCGAGTTGGCTCAGCATGATGTCCCGGTGGACGTATGGCACAAAATACATTCTCAACCTCACCCTTCATCACCGCATCAACACCCGCGATAGCAGCACCCGCGGCACGTAAAGCTGCACTCCAGGTATGGGGGTTCATGATGGTGTCACCATCTAACATGAAATAGCCACTAGCTGGTGCACGCTCTTTTACAAAGGCAATGTGATCTGGGCTGTGGACCAGCTCCAGCTGCTCTTCAGTTGCCAAGGGGGCGTCTAAGTGATGCAGAAAGCGATCCACACCACTACGAATTAACTGATCATTGATCGCCTGAATGCGCTCTGGGCACTCGGGATGGTGACTGCCCATCTCATGTTTTAGAAAATCTGGATGGGTTATGTATCCTGTTGTCATTACTAGAATTCCTCAAAAGCAAAACTGTATTTTTTATAATTTAATAAAACCGGCTAATCCCTTAAAAATCCATTCTCATATCCATGAATTTTCGTGTCTCCCGCCTTACTTCAATACTATCCATAACGCTACTATTGGCTGCCTGCTCCAGCACACCTATTCAGCAAGCTAGCCCTATAGAGACTATCGTAAACCAGTCTGAGGATGCTGCGACAGAAGCCCGTTTTAGCCAAAACCTAAAGCAGTTAATTTCCCAAATAGCCCAATCCCAAGAAATTCCTCAGGCAACCCTTGAATCTAGCTTCTTAGATGCTAAAACGATTCCTTCCATACGCAAATTGGTATTACCCCCATCGGGGAGCTTCAAGAAGAATTGGGTGGCCTATCGCAAACGCTTTATTGAGCCAATTCGACTCAAGGCGGGCAAGGCTTTTTGGGAGCAAAACCAAGCATTCTTGAATAAAGTTGAGCAGGAGTCTGGAGTGCCTGCCGAAGTGATTGTGGCAATTATTGGCATTGAAACCATTTATGGCCGCCAGACTGGCAACTTTCGGGTTAAAGATGTTCTATCCACCCTAGCCTTTAGTTATCCAGAGACGCCAAATAAGACAAGTCGAGAGCAGCTATTCAAAGATCAACTTCAGGAGCTCATTCTGATGTGCTGGTCTGAGGGCGGCGGAAATCTGCCAGCGAAAAATAGTAGCCAAGGCCTGAACTCGGCCCGCTTTAATAGCTGCCTCAATCAAAACAGCTCCTATGCTGGCGCTATTGGTTTACCGCAGTTCATGCCAAGCAGTATTCGCAGCTTTGCTGTGGATGGTGATGGTGACGGGCGAATTGACCTCAAGCAAAGTCCTAAAGATGCCATTGCCAGCGTTGCCAACTTTATGAAAAAGCATGGCTGGCAGCCTGGGATGCCAATTTACTTCCCCGTGCAAGAAGCAGGAATTGGTGAGGCAAAGTTACTTGCAGACGGCGATCCTCAACTGAAGTACACAATTCAAGAACTCATCAAAAAAGGTATCCTAAACAAGGGTCAAGGTGATCTTCAGGCCGGTGGTGTTGAGCCGCAAAGCAAGGCACTCATTATTGATCTTCCCTACCCCGATATAGATGGCAACGATCAAGTGCGCTACGCCGTAGGTCTAAATAACTTTCTCACAATTGTGCAGTACAACCGCAGCTACTTTTATGCACAAAGTGTTGCTGAGTTTGCAGAAGCACTCGGATATAAGAATCAAAGCGCGGTACCCGCAACTACAGTAAAGTCAGAAACAAAAGCAGGTGAACCAACGAAATCTAAGCCTAAAAAATCCACTGGTAAGAAAAAGTTAAAGCAGACTTAATTCACCACAGAGGGAATGTCTTAAGCTGGGAAAACACCGGTTGAAAGATAGCGGTCACCGCGGTCACAAACAATAAAAACAATCGTCGCATTCTCAACCTGGCGAGCAATTCTTAAGGCAACCACTAAAGCACCGCCAGCAGAAATGCCGCAGAAGATACCTTCCTCGGCAGCAAGGCGACGAGCCATTTCCTCAGCATCCGCTTGACTCACATATTCAATGCGATCTACTTTGTCACCCTGATAGATCTTGGGCAAGTACTCAGGAGCCCATTTGCGAATACCGGGGATCTGCGAGCCCTCTTCAGGTTGCGCACCAATAATCTGAATATTAGGATTCATCGATTTCAGATAAGTGGAGACGCCAGTAATTGTTCCAGTAGTGCCCATTGCGGAGATGAAATGGGTTACCTGGCCATCGGTATCGCGCCAGATTTCAGGTCCGGTTGTTTCAATATGTGCGCGCGGGTTGTCGGGGTTAGCAAACTGATCTAACAGTCTGCCACGACCTTCTTTTTGCAGTTGCAATGCATAGTCACGTGCAAACTCCATACCACCGGAGGCGGCCGTCAGAATAAGTTCTGCTCCATAGGCGGCCATGCTTTGTCGACGCTCAATACTTTGATTCTCTGGCATTACCAAAACCATCTTATAGCCCAACATTGCAGCGGTCATTGCCAAGGCAATTCCGGTGTTACCACTAGTGGCCTCAATAAGAGTGTCGCCAGGCTTAATTTCTCCACGCTCTTGAGCGCGCAATATCATCGACAGCGCGGGCCGGTCCTTCACCGACCCCGCTGGATTATTACCTTCTAACTTACCTAAGATCAGATTATTTCTAGAGTCGTTTTCAGCACCAGGAATACGTTGCAAGCGAACCAGGGGTGTATTACCCACGGTCTGTGAAATAGTTAAGTAAGAAGGTGTGCTCATGAAACCATTTTAGCCATAAGCCAGGCTAGACGTAAAACGGCCTAATTTCGGCGATTTGATTCCGTGCGATCCGAATGATTGCGAGAACCGCTTTGACCACGCGTACCGCGTCTACTAGCCTTGGAACCCTCCTTATTGGTTCTACCATGCGGTTCGCGAAAAGAGCTGGGGGCTTCAATAGTCAAGCCGTTATCCACCATCTTTTCGACGGACTTCATGCCAATTCCGCGAACACGTTTTTGCAGATCATTGGCGTCCTGAAAATGCCCACCGTCTAAGCGCTCAGCAATAATCGTCTTTGCCTTAGAAGGACCAATACCCTTAATACTCTCAAGCTCAGACTGAGTAGCGGTATTGACGTTGATTGGAGAGGCAGCAGCCAAACCCGCGGCAGCTACAAATACTGAAAATATCAAAGACTTTAATAGTTGATTCATACAATCTCCATCGGTTAATAAAAAATCCACCTACACCAAGTGCAAGTGGATTAGTTACAACGAATGGAAATGAAGGCTGTTGACTATTTTTGATTGCCTAGAGTGGGCTTGCCAAGAAATCAGTATTAGCTGATAGCCACGCAATATAACGACTGACGCCCTGCTCCACATTCAGGAAGGGCTCTGTGTAACCAGCTGCGCGTAGTTTTGTAAGGTCTGCCTGTGTAAAGCACTGGTATTTGCCCTTGAGAGCATCCGGGAATGGGATGTACTCAATAGCCTTTTCTTTAACCAGCTCTTCTAGGCTGGCGGGATTCGCACTGTCCAGTTTGCGCATAGCATTAGCCACCGCATGGGCAACATCATTAAATGGCTGCGCACGACCACTACCCAGGTTAAAGATTCCACTGACTTCTGGGTGATCCAAGAAAAAGAGGTTCACTTTAACCACATCCTCTACAGAAACAAAGTCACGACTTTGCTCACCAGGGCCATAACCACCATATTCACCAAAGAGCTTTACTTTGCCATTGGCTTTGTACTGGTGATATTGATGGAATGCTACTGAAGCCATGCGACCCTTGTGCGATTCACGAGGTCCATATACATTGAAATAGCGAAATCCAACCACTTGGGCTGTATTCGTATTTTCAGAAAAGCGCTTACGCATCACTTGATCGAATAAGAACTTGGAATAACCATAGATATTCAATGGCTTCTCATGCTCACGACTCTCAACAAACACATCGGAGCCACCATAGGTTGCCGCTGAAGAGGCATACAGTAATTGCACTTTTTGCTCAGTACAGATATCGAGCAAATCCATGGTGTAACGGAAATTATTGGCCATCATGAAAATGCCATCGGTTTCCATGGTGTCAGAGCAAGCCCCCTCATGAAAGACTGCTCTGACCTTGCCAAAACGACCACTTCTAAATGCCTCTAGAAACTCATCCTTATCCAGATAATCAATGATGTCTAGGTCGGCTAAATTACGGTACTTGTCTGCTGGACGCAAATCATCAACCGCAATGATGTTTTTCTCACCATGCGCATTAAGCGCTTGAACAATATTGGCACCAATAAATCCAGCAGCGCCAGTTACGATAATAGTCATTGCAATTCCTCAGAAGTAACAGTGGCAGTACCCAACTTCCCAACCACAATTCCACCAGCACGATTAGCCAAAGCCATCGCTCTTTCTAGCGGCCATCCAGATGCCAACGCCACCGCAAGAGTTCCAATGACAGTATCACCAGCGCCAGATACGTCAAATACTTCACGTGCCTGCGCCTTTACGTGACTAACACCTGCTTCAGTGAATAAACTCATTCCCTCTTCAGAGCGTGTCAGCAATAAAGCTTCCAGGTTTAAAGACCTTCTGAGATCTTGCGCTCTTTTTGTCAGGTCTTCTTCGCTAGTCCATTGACCAACTACTTGGCGCAATTCACTGCGATTAGGGGTGAGTACAGTGGCACCACGATATTTAGCGTAGTCATCGCCCTTAGGGTCAACCAGAATCATTTTCTTCTGAGCGCGCGCCTGCTCAATCATTAATGCAACCTGACCTAATGCACCTTTGCCGTAGTCAGACAAAATCACCACATCTGCATCGCCAACCAGCTTCTCGTAACGCTCCAGCTTGTGAGCGAGAGCGGACTCACTTGGCGCTTCTTCAAAATCTAAACGAATGAGTTGCTGCTGTCTAGCAATCACGCGCAACTTCACAATAGTAGGAACTTTGCTATCAATCTCTAATTGGCTATCGACACCGCTGGACTTCAATAGCTCCGTAACGCGGCGTCCTGGCTCATCATCACCAATGACGCCTAAGATAGTTGTCTTTGCACCAAGCGCGGCTACGTTGCGAGCGACGTTGGCAGCGCCACCTAAACGCTCATCAATCTTTGCAACCTGAACAACTGGTACTGGAGCCTCAGGAGAAATCCGATTCGTATCACCAAACCAATAGCGATCGAGCATGACATCGCCCACCACCAATAGGCGGGCCTTAGAAAATTGTTCTCGGTTAGCTTTTTCCACGGGGCACTAATCTCTCTAATAGATCTTTTACTTGTAATTAATTATGACGACCAATACCTTGATACTCAATGCCTAATTCTTGCATAGCTTGTGGCTCGTATAGGTTACGGCCATCAAAGATGATGGGGTTCTTCAATTTGGCTTTGAGCAGATCAAAATCAGGACTACGAAAGGCCTTCCACTCCGTGACGATAACCAGCGCATCAGCTTGCTCTACTGCAGTCATTGGATCATCAACCAAAGTCACTTGTTTGAGGCCTTCTGGGTTGCCTTTAAAGTCTACATCGAGGCAATGCCTGGTCTCTGGCATCGCTACGGGATCATGCGCTACTACCTGGGCGCCACGCTTGACCAGCTCTTGGATGATGACTCGGCTGGGTGCTTCGCGCATATCGTCGGTATTGGGTTTAAAGGCTAAACCCCATAAAGCAAACTTCTTGCCGGACAAGTCTTTGCCAAAGCGTTTTTCAATCTTCTCAACCAAGATGTATTTTTGCGCTTCGTTTACTGCTTCCACGGCATCCAAAATCTTCAAATCACGCCCATGCTCAATTGCAGTCTTGGATAGGGCAGAGACATCTTTTGGAAAGCAAGAACCGCCATAGCCAGTCCCAGAGTATAAAAAGCCATAACCAATGCGGGAATCCGAACCAATACCCTGACGAACGGCTTCAATATCAGCACCGACCAAATCAGCCAAGTTAGCTAACTCGTTCATAAAAGAGATACGGGTAGCCAACATGGCGTTAGCAGCGTACTTAGTCAACTCAGCACTTTTGACATCCATGTAATAGGTGCGCTCATGGTGACGATTAAATGGGGCATAGAGTTTGCGCATTTGCTCTTTAGCGCGCAATCCTGCTGGGGTGCTTTGTGTACCAATCACAATCCGATCAGGGCGCATAAAGTCTTCTACAGCAGCACCCTCTTTAAGGAACTCAGGATTGGAGACTACTGAGCACAGCTCCGATGAGAGACCCCGTTTTTCTAGTTCCTCAGTAATGGCGGCGCCGACCTTATCGGCCGTACCTACCGGCACAGTTGATTTATCCACAATGACCTTAGGGGTGGTCATGTGACTGCCGATATTGCGAGCTGCTGCTACGACATACTGAAGATCAGCCGAGCCATCTTCATCCGGGGGTGTACCAACGGCGATAAATTGAATGTCGCCATGGGCAACCGAAGCGGCGATATCCGTAGAAAACTGTAAACGGCCCGCAGCACGATTGCGCTCAATCATCTCTTTGAGGCCTGGCTCATAGATCGGCACCCCACCAGAGTTCAGAATCTCAATTTTCTTAGGGTCGACGTCTACGCAAAAGACATTATTGCCCTGCTCTGCTAGGCAAGCGCCTGTAACGAGACCAACGTAACCGCTGCCGATGATGGTGACTTTCAAAATATCTCCAAGTAATTCAGTAATTGCTATTCAGTTACATTGAAGGGCCGCTAGGTACAGCTCCCTCACTACGTCTTGGGGAATAGGCTTCCCAATGATTGCAGCCTGGACATTGCCAGTAGAAACGACGTGCACGGAAGCCACAATTGCCACAGGTATAGCGAGCCAAGCTGGTTGTTCTTTGCTTCAACAAACTCAGGGTTGCCTGCAAATCAGACACCCTCTCTGGAGTGCCATTACTTTCCGCCAAAACTAAACGGGTCTCCGCTAATTTCGAGAGCGCACTCAAACTTGGTGAGTGCTGCATTACCTCAACTAACATAAGCTCAGCAGCTTGCGCACCACGAATTTTCGTCATATGCTTTTGCACAATATCGAGTAACTCTCCGGAGGCTTGGGTTTTTAATAAGCCGCAAAGCGCACTTAAGCCCTCGTCTGCTTTATTCAATGCAGTGTGTGCAGCCATCCAGCGATCTGCAAGTAAGTGCATATAGGCGGGATGTGTTTTAGCAATTACTGCCCATACCTCAATTGCCTGGGCGGGACGATCCATGGCTATTAAATAATCACCCTGCAAAATCAGCGCACGCGCATGATGAGGAACTGCTTGTAATGCCAATTGAATGGATTGCTCAACTTCAGGCAAGTCCTTGCGACGCAAGGCTTCTTGACCAATCTCACAATGAAATTGTGCAATCTCAGTGTGGTGTGATTTTCCTTGCAAACTCTCGAGTTCACTCGCGGCAATGATTGCCTTCTTCCAATCTCGCTCGATTTGATACATCTCTAGCAAGCTTTCTTTTGCGGGCGCTGCAAACTTACCTTCACCCACACGATTTAACGAAGCCTCGGCGCGATCCAATAAACCTGCACGCAGAAAATCACGGCCCAATTCATAGGCAGCATGGTCTCGATCGCGTGGCTTTAGATCATCTCGATTAGCCAAATGTTGATGCACCCGAATCGCCCGCTCAGTCTCGCCACGACGACGGAACAAATTACCCAAAGCAAAATGAAGCTCAATGGTTTCAGGATCAAGCTGCGCTATCTTGACCAAGGTTTCAATTGCCTGATCTGGCTGCTCATTTAATAAAAGACTTAAACCTTTAAATGTGGAGCGCTGCTGACGCATGCGCTCGCGCTCATCCATGCGATTTTCAAGGCGCAAATCCCAGCGCGAGGCCAGCCAGCCGATGCCAAACATCACTGGCAATAGAAGTAACCAGGAGGTTGCGATCTGAATCATGATGTGCAGAACTTAAATAAAAAAATGGCCCGAATGGACCACTGGGTATGCGCTATGTGACTATGCACCAGAACCCTCTTTAGGGCTCGCTTGCTTTAAGGGCTTGTAGTCAACGCGTTCACGTAATTCTTTTCCAGGCTTGAAGTGCGGCACCCGCTTTTCTGGAATCAATACTTTCTCACCAGATTTTGGGTTGCGACCGGTACGCGCAGGACGGTGATGCAAAACAAAGCTACCAACACCGCGCAACTCAATCCGCTTGCCTTCGGCTAAAGCGTGAGTCATGGTGTCTAGCAATGTTTTTACTGCCAACTCCACATCCCTAGGTAATAGCTGGGGGAATTGTTCCGCCAAGCTCTCCACGAGTTCGGAGCGAGTAATTGCTTGTTGCTCTTGATCTGACATGATCTATCAATAAAAAACCGCCGCTCTCCCAGTGGAAAGCGGCGATATTGATTTAGCCTTGATTGTCCAACTTCGCTTTTAACAAAGCGCCCAAATTGGTTGTGCCGGACTGCGCATCACCTTGGAGCTTGCTCATAGCGTCTTGTTGGTCAGAGCTGTCTTTAGCTTTGATTGAAAGATTGATAACACGTGACTTACGATCAATATTGATGATCATTGCAGTTACGCTATCGCCCTCTTTCAATACATTGCGTGCATCTTCAACACGATCTGTTGAGATCTCAGAAGCACGTAAGTAAGCTTCAACTTCATCAGCCAAGTGAATAGTTGCACCCTTAGCGTCAACAGCTTTCACAGTACCAGTTACAAGGCTACCCTTGTCGCTTACGGATGTGTAGTTATTGAATGGGTCACCAGACAATTGCTTGATACCGAGAGAGATACGCTCTTTCTCAACATCAATGGCCAATACAGTAGCTTCAACTTCATCGCCTTTTTTGTATCGCTTAACAGCCTCTTCTCCTGGCTCATTCCATGAAAGGTCTGAGAGGTGAACTAAGCCGTCGATACCGCCAGGCAAGCCAATGAACACGCCGAAGTCGGTAATAGACTTGATTGCGCCAGTCAGCTTGTCGCCTTTTTGTTGGCCACGTGAGAACTCTTCCCATGGATTTGCTTTGCATTGCTTGATACCCAAGCTAATACGACGCTTGTCTTCATCAATATCCAGAACCATGACTTCAACTTCGGTTCCTAATGCAGTAGCTTTGCTTGGAGCAACGTTCTTGTTAGTCCAGTCCATTTCGGAAACGTGTACCAAACCTTCGATACCGGATTCGATTTCAACGAATGCGCCGTAGTCAGTCAGGTTAGTTACCTTGCCGAATAAACGGGTATTTGGTGGGTAACGACGAGCGATACCAACCCATGGATCATCACCAAGCTGCTTCACGCCGAGTGAAACGCGGTTCTTCTCTTGATCGAACTTCAAAATCTTAGCGGTAACTTCTTGACCAACAGTCAACATCTCGCTTGGGTGACGCACACGACGCCATGCCAAATCGGTAATGTGCAAGAGGCCATCGATACCACCGAGGTCCACGAATGCGCCGTAGTCAGTGATATTCTTCACGATACCTTGAACAACGCTGCCTTCTTTGAGGTTAGACATCAACTTCGCGCGCTCTTCACCTTGGCTAGCTTCAACAACTGCACGACGTGACAACACTACGTTGTTACGCTTACGGTCAAGCTTGATAACCTTGAACTCCATCGTCTTACCTTCGTAAGGGCTGGTGTCTTTAATTGGGCGTGTATCAACGAGTGATCCAGGCAAGAATGCGCGGATACCGTTA
>CANFOT010000032.1 GCA_947448625.1 Burkholderiaceae bacterium
ACTTCTCTTGCCTTAGCCAAATCGGCACGAGCGAACTCTAAGGTCACTTTGCGGTCTAACTGACCTAAATTTTCTATCTGCACAGCCATTCTCGTCTCTTAATTGAAAATCAGAATATATGAAGCCCAACCCAAGTAGCTATCTTGTGGTGCGAGGAGGGGGACTCGAACCCCCACACCATTGCTGGCGTCAGGACCTAAACCTGGTGCGTCTACCAATTTCGCCATCCTCGCGCGAATTCCGCAAACACTACCGAGTTGAAGCTTCACTCTAAAGACCGTAATTCTACAATGCTTAGCGGTTTTAGAGGATATTTAGGCCTTGTAGAGCAAAGCCACTGCATGGACTGCTATGCCCTCGCCTCTTCCTAGGTGCCCAAGAGATTCATTGGTTTTGGCTTTTAGGTTGACGTGGCTCGGTGTAACGGCCAAATCGGCTGCTATATTGCGGACCATGTCTGGCAAAAAAGCCGCCAATTTAGGCTTTTGGCAAATGATTGTTGCATCCACATTGCCCACCTGAAAACCTGCAGCTTGAACCTTTTGCAGGGCGGCCCTTAGCAAAATACGGCTATCCATATCCTTAAATTGGGGATCGGTATCCGGAAACAGTTGGCCAATATCATTTAAACCTGCTGCACCCAGCAGCGCATCCGTCAATGCATGCATTAGAGCATCGGCATCAGAATGCCCTAAGAGGCCTTTTTCATTGGGGATATGAACGCCACCCAGTATCAACTTGCGATCTGCAACCAAAGCATGGACGTCATAACCTTGACCGATACGAAATTGGGGAATGTGTGGAGAGCTTGTGGTCATTGGATTGTTTTAATGTGAATTGATAACTTATTTATAGGTGGCCTGCAAAATAGTTTCCATTAAATCCCAATCCGCAGGATGAGTTACTTTGAAGTTGAGTGTTGCGCCCTCTATCAATAATGGACTGGCGCCAGCAAGCTCCATAGCACTGGCCTCGTCGGTGATATCTGCCTCCAGGCGAATACCCTCCTCAATGGCATCATGCAAATCTCTTAATCGAAACATTTGGGGTGTTTGTGCTTGCCATAGATGCTCTCGAGAAACGGTCTTGAGCGCTCGATTTGGGTTTCCGGCAATAGCTGAGCTAGCATCTGCCATTTTTAAGGTATCAGCTAAAGGCATTGCCAGCAGGCCACCATCACCAGAGAGAATGATTGCATTAATCAGTTTTTGAATAAGCCTTGGGGAAACTCCCGGTCGGGCAGCATCATGAACCAAGACCCAGTCATCCTCGGGAATGCCGGCCTGAATCATGGCGGCCAATGTATTTCTAACTGTCTCTTGGCGGGTTGGCCCACCAGCAGGGAGAAAGCGGATCGAGGGGAATTGATGAGAAAGCGCACTCAACATGGGGTTGTCAATAAAGCCAGGGCTTACACCCACCCAAATAGAGGCAATTTCAGGGGTATTGATAAATGCTTCTAAGGCATAGCTCAGCATGGGCTTGCCCACTAGATCTTGAAACTGTTTTGGCAAAGCTCCGCCCATCCTAGATCCAGTGCCAGCCGTTGGTAACAATGCATGGCATTGGGGTAAAGACCGTGAAGATTGAATTCCGTCGTTCATACCTGATTCTATAATGAGCGCAGATGTCTGATGGATTAAAACTAGCACCCCCCATACCTGCACCGCGGGCTGGGCAGCGCTTTACCTTTTCGGGTCTAGTCGGATCTTCTGATGCTGCCTTAATAGCCCAATCCGCCATTCGATATCGATCTGAATTTTCAGTCATGGTAATTTTTTGTGCCCAGGCACAGGAAGCGCAGCGCCTACTTGAAGAAATTCCAGCTTTTGCGCCGCAACTCAAAACACGCCTACTACCCGACTGGGAAATCTTGCCCTATGACCATTTCTCACCGCATCAGGATTTAGTTTCAGAACGTTTAGCCACCCTTTACGAATTACTCAACGGTAGTTGCGACCTTGTACTCGTCCCAATCACTACGGCACTTCAAAGACTGGGTCCGCCAAACTTTTTATCGGGCCACACCTTCTTCTTTAGGCAAGGCGACAAACTTAATGAAGCGGCCTTAAAACTTCAACTACAACAGGCTGGTTACGATCCTGTTAGCGCAGTGATGCGCCCTGGTGAATACAGCATTCGGGGTGGCTTAATTGATTTATTCCCGATGGGATCGAGCCTGCCTTATCGCCTAGACCTCTTTGGTGATGAGATTGAGCAAATTCGAGCTTTTGATCCAGATACCCAACGCAGCCTCTATCCAGTCAAAGAGGTTCGCCTCTTACCAGGTCATGAATTTCCATTCGATGATGCTTCGCGCACCTCATTTCGTGGCCGTTGGCGCGAAGTCTTTGAAGGTGACCCCACCCGCTGCTCGATTTATAAAGATGCCAACCTCGGTATCCCTAGCGCTGGTATTGAATCCTATTTACCCCTCTTCTTTGAAGAATCTTCTACGGTCTTTGATTATTTCCCCCGCTCAGGCGATCCCGTTTGGCTGGTGAGCATTGGCGATGTCGAAGAGTCAATAAAGAGCTTTTGGAAAGACACGCTCTCTAGGTATGAATTCTTAAAGCATGATCTTGATCGCCCCATTCTGCCGCCAGCTGAATTATTTCTGGATGTCGATCAATTTTTCACCGCAGCCAAGCCCAACGCAAGATTGGTGCTAGATAAGGAAACGAGAGAAGATCCAAAATTTTTATCGGTACCGGATCTTGCGGTGCATCGTCGTGATACCGATCCCATTAATCGACTGCGCGCGCTGGTGTCACAAGAAAAGGTTCGGATACTCATTTGTAGTGATAGCAACGGTCGCAAAGAATCGATCCGCCAGCTATTTGAAGAAAGCAACTCAGTTGCCGGCCAGAATGGAAAGCCTCTCTACCCATTAAAGCCAGAAGGATTTGATGGCATCGCAGATTTCATAAAGAGTGAAGCGTTATTTGGCTTGGTCACAGCGCAACTCTTTAATGGCTTTACCTGGCCCGATGAGAATCTTATTGTTGTTACAGAGGCTGAACTCTTTACAACAACCGCTCGTCAACGCCGCAAAGGTAAAGAGAGTGAGAGTGCTGATCCGGACATGCTCTTCAAGGATTTATCCGAGCTCAAGATTGGCGATCCCGTCGTTCACTCCGATCATGGAATTGGTCGCTATCAAGGCTTGGTATTGCTTAATTTGGCACCACCCAAAGAAGAGCCCATTTTTGAAGAGTTCTTGCACTTGGTCTACGCCAAAGATGCCACCCTCTATGTACCGGTGCAGCAGCTACAGATGGTGACCCGTTATGCGGGCTCAGACCCAGACTCTGCACCATTACATCAATTAGGCTCAGGTCAGTGGGATAAAGCAAGGCGCAAGGCTGCACAACAAATTCGGGATACAGCTGCTGAGCTATTGAGTCTGTATGCAGCAAGAGCTATTCGCAAAGGTCATGCATTTGAATTCTCTGCCCATGACTATGCAGCTTTTGCAGAAAGCTTTGGCTTTGAGGAAACCCCTGATCAAGCCAATGCTATCGCCGCAGTAATTGGAGATATGACTAGCGGCACACCAATGGATCGATTGGTGTGTGGAGATGTAGGCTTTGGCAAGACTGAGGTTGCCCTTCGTGCCAGCTTTGTAGCGGTAATGGGCGGCAAACAAGTGGCGATATTGGCGCCAACAACCCTTCTTGCAGAACAGCATGTTGCAACCTGGAAAGATCGTTTTGCGGATTGGCCAGTGAGGATTGTGGAGCTGTCTCGCTTTAAAACTACGAAAGAAATCAATTCCGCACTACAGGCAATTGCCCAAGGTGAAGCTGACATCATCATCGGCACTCATAAGCTGTTATCCAAAGAAACTCAATTTGCCAACTTAGGCTTAGTGATTGTGGATGAGGAGCATCGCTTTGGTGTACGCCAAAAAGATGCACTGAAGGCATTGCGTGCTGAAGTTGATATTCTGACCTTGACTGCCACACCCATACCAAGAACTCTCGGCATGGCCATGGAAGGCTTACGTGAGTTCTCCATCATCGCTACCGCGCCACAGAAACGCCTAGCTATTAAAACTTTTGTGCGGCGTGAAGGTGACGGCGTCATTCGTGAAGCAGTGCTGCGTGAGATTAAGCGTGGCGGACAGGTCTACTTCCTTCATAACGAAGTTGAAACAATTCAAAACCGTAAACATGCTTTACAAGAGCTGATTCCAGAGGCGCGTATTAGCGTGGCTCACGGTCAAATGCATGAGCGAGAGCTGGAATCGGTCATGCGTGAGTTCGTCACACAGCGTACCAATATCTTGCTTTGTACTACCATCATTGAAACCGGGATTGATGTGCCGACTGCAAATACGATCATCATGCATCGAGCAGATAAGTTTGGTTTGGCACAACTACATCAGTTACGAGGCCGTGTTGGACGCTCGCATCACCAGGCATACGCTTACCTACTTGTCCCAGATCCTGAGGCACTCAGCAAGCAAGCCCAACTTCGTTTGAATGCAATTCAGGCTATGGAAGAATTAGGCTCTGGCTTCTATTTGGCGATGCATGATTTAGAAATCCGCGGGGCTGGCGAAGTTTTAGGTGACAAGCAATCCGGTGAAATCCATGAAATCGGCTTTCAGCTTTATACCGAAATGCTCAATCGCGCTGTCAAATCATTGCGTAGCGGCAAAGAACCAGACCTCTTGTCACCACTTCAAGCGACAACTGATGTCAATTTAGGCGTACCCGCCCTCTTCCCAAATGATTATTGCCCTGATGTGCATGAGCGGCTCTCGATGTACAAGCGTTTTGCAGGTACGAATGACTTCTCCGAGCTCATGGGGTTACGGGAAGAATTGGTTGATCGCTTTGGTGACTTACCAGATCAAGCCAAATCGCTTTATGAAACCCATCGCTTACGCCTAGAGATGGCAGGCTTTGGCATTAAAAAAATTGATGCCACCCCAACATCGATTCAAATTCAGTTTATCCCCAACCCTCCGATTGACCCAATGAAGATCATTCAATTGATTCAGTCATCTAAATACATTCAACTAAACGGCCAAGATAGGCTAAAAATTCTCCCCCAGAAAGAGAAAGATTTTGAGAAACTAGAGCAACGTCTAGACTACATTCGGAAAATACTCAGAAGCCTCAATGAATCTGCCATGCTCAATTCTGCTCAAGCCAATTAATCACTGATTGCTTATTACCTATGTCTCGTCACCTCACTCTTGTAGCGCTCGCCAATACTCCAATCCCCGAGGAATTAAATGCCGCATTTATTGCGCATGCAAAGGTATTGGGGCTAGAGATTGCTGGGCTCGGGAATGGACCATCACATTCAAAATACTTCAGCGCTCGCTGGACAAGTAGTAAGGACTTAATGCCTGAAGCCAGAGTGGCCATGCGAAATATCGCTGCTGCTCACGACACAGATTTAGCTTTTCTTTCCCCAGGATTTAAGCCTGATGAAGTAAAGGTGTTGGCCATGGATATGGATTCCACCCTTATTAATATTGAGTGCATTGACGAGATCGCAGACTTCACCGGTAAAAAAGCTGCCGTCTCGGAAATTACTGAGGCCACCATGCGCGGAGAGATTAAAGACTTTAAAGAAAGTTTGCGTAGACGAGTAGCCCTTTTAGCCGGTGTCTCTGCCAGCGTATTGGAATCAGTCTATCGCGAGCGCCTACGTACCAACCCTGGCGCTACAGAATTACTTGCCGACGCAAACGCCAAGGGGCTTTATACCCTTCTAGTTTCTGGTGGGTTTACCTTCTTCACCAAAAAGCTGCAACAAGAACTTGGCTTCAAGCAAACTCAGGCTAATACCCTAGAAATCATTGACGGAAAATTGACGGGCAATGTCATGGGCGATATTGTCGATGGTGCAGCCAAGGCCGCCTATCTTGAAGAAGCTTGCGCGCTGATGGGTTGCCATAAAAATAATTCCATCACTATGGGTGACGGATCAAACGATCTACCGATGATGCATAGTTCTGGCATTAGCATTGCCTATAGGGCAAAACCCATCGTCAAAGAAAAAGCCGACGCAGCTTTTGACCGAGTCGGCTTGGATGCTGCATTACTGCTCATTGCCTCGTAACGAGATTGAGCAGTAATGAGCGCTGATTAAAGGCGCTCGAAAATAGTAGCAATACCCTGTCCACCACCAATACACATAGTAACCAAAGCATATTTACCTTGAACACGATGTAATTCATGGATAGCTTTAGTAGCAATTGCTGCACCGGAGCAACCAATTGGATGGCCCAATGCAATAGCGCCGCCGTTTACGTTAGTCTTAGCAGGATCAAGACCCAAGCCTTTGGTGACAGCTAATGCTTGCGCAGCAAATGCCTCGTTAGACTCAATCACATCGATTTGATCCAACTTCAAGCCAGCACGCTCGAGGGCGATCTTGGTTGCTGGAATTGGGCCTTCACCCATAATGTGGTTCGGAACTCCAGCAATCGCATAAGAAACAAGTCGAGCTATTGGTTTATGACCGGCCTTCTTAGCCGCCTCAGCCTCAGCCAAGACAAAGAATGCTGCACCATCGTTGATCCCAGACGCATTACCCGCAGTGACACTACCGCCCTCTTTTTTGAAGACCGCCTTCATCTTGCCCAAAGTTTCCATTGTGGTGTCTGGTTTGCAATGCTCATCGGTATCAAACACCACATCACCCTTACGAGTTTTAATGGTGATTGGGACGATTTGCGACTTAAATCGACCCTCTTTAATCGCATGTGCTGCGCGACGATGGGACTCAACGGCTAAGGCATCCTGCTCTTCGCGTGTGAGCTTCCATTTTTCAACCAAGTTTTCAGCAGTAACACCCATATGACCAACGCCAAATGGGTCGGTTAAAACGGAAACCATTAAATCAATCATTTTGGTGTCACCCATGCGAGCACCACTACGCATCGCCGGCGAGCCATACATTCCCCGTGACATCACTTCAACACCACCGCCAACACCGTAATCGCAGTCGCCCAACATAATCGCTTGAGCCGTAGTTACGATCGCTTGCAAGCCTGAGCTACACAAACGGTTCAAAGCCATGGCAACAGATTCCATAGGCAGTCCAGCCTGAATAGAGGCTACGCGTGCAACATAGGCATAACGGTTATCTGTAGGAATAGTATTGCCCACAGTGATGTAATTAATTAACGCAGGATCTACTCCAGAGCGGGCTACCGCCTCCTTCATCACAATACCGCCGAGCTCAGAAGGCTCTAGGCTGCTTAAAGATCCATTGAAAGTTCCAATTGCGGAACGTACAGCACTTAATACGACGACATCGCGACCCATATCAATCCCCTTAGCTGCGCCCTTTTAAGGCAAATTAATGACCTTCAACTCTGGTCCAGTTAACATTTTTATACTATTAGTCAAGTTTCGGCTATTAGGTCATGCCCTTGGGAGTTAATCACCGTGGCTTTGATGATTTCACCTGCACGGTAACGCTTGGATGGCTTGCTTGCAGGTAAAACCCGCACTAAACCATCAATTTCAGGGGCATCACCAATAGTTCGGCCAATTCCACCTGAATCGTCAACTCGATCAATGATCACCTGAATACGCTTGCCTATTTTTTTGGCAAGTCTTTTGGTGGAGATTTCTTCTGCCTTAGCCATAAAACGCTCGCGACGTTCCTCGCGCAAAAGATCTGTCACTGGGTTATCAAGGGCATTAGCAGTGGCACCTTCCACCGGTGAATATGCAAAGCACCCAGCGCGATCAATTTGAGCTTCATCAAGAAAATCTAGGAGATATTGAAACTCTTCCTCGGTTTCCCCGGGAAAGCCAGCAATGAAAGTGCTTCTAATAACTAAATCAGGACACGCTGCTCGCCACGCCTGAATCCGTTCTAAATTCTTTTCGCCACTAGCCGGACGCTTCATGCGCTTCAGAACATCTGGATGGGCGTGCTGCAAGGGAATATCGAGATAAGGTAACACTCCAAAGCCATGATCCGAAAACTCTGCCATCAAAGGCAAGATGTCGTCCACATGCGGATAGGGATACACGTAATGGAGGCGCACCCATGCATGATGCTCTCTAGCAATTTGATTAAGTGCGTTAACCAAATCGAACATGCGCGTCTTTACTGGTTTGCCGTCCCAAAACCCAGTGCGGTACTGAATATCTACACCATAGGCACTTGTGTCTTGCGAAACAACCAATAACTCTTTTACACCCGACTCAAATAATTTTTTTGCCTCAAGCAAGACCTCGCCAATTGGTCTTGACACTAAATCACCACGCAAACTTGGGATGATGCAAAAAGTACAGCGATGATTGCAACCTTCGGAGATCTTTAGGTAGGCATAGTGCTTAGGCGTCAGCTTAACGCCAATCGGCGGCAATAAATCTGTAAAGGGATCATGGGGCTTAGGTAGATGCAGATGAATAGCCTGCATTACTTCTTGAGTGGCGTGCGGTCCAGTTACAGCAAGGACCTTAGGATGGATACTCTGAATCAGATCGCTACCATCCGCGTTTTTTCGAGCGCCAAGGCAACCCGTCACAATGACCTTACCATTTGCTGAAAGCGCCTCACCAATAGCTGCGAGACTCTCTTGAACTGCGGAATCAATAAAGCCGCATGTATTTACAACAACCAGATCAGCGCCCGAGTAATCTTTAGCCGTCTCATAACCCTCAGCGCTTAACTGGGTAAGAATGAGCTCAGAATCAACCAGCGCCTTGGGGCATCCAAGGGAAACAAAACCAACTTTTCCAGTCACAACTATTCTTTTTCTGTTTTAGTAGTTTGCGGCGTAAACGGGAAGCCACTAAATATTGCTGGAGAGTTTTGCATTTGTTCTTGCATTTTCACAAACAGATCTTTGCTTTGCTCCATATAGTTACCCATCAAGCCCTGCATCATTGGGTTTTGAAGGTTAAGCATTTTCGCCCATGCCTCTGGAGTACTGCCAGCGCCTAAGCCCTGAGTTTGATCACCGAGCTTATTGTGAATATCAACAAAAGATTGCATAGTCTTTTCAAGATAACTGCCCATAAGGCCTTGCATGGAGTTTCCATAGAAGCGAATAATTTGAGACAGCATTTGAGCAGAAAATACTGGCGCTCCACCAGCCTCCTCCTCCAAGATAATTTGAAGCAGGATGTTACGCGTTAGATCATCTTCAGTTTTTGCATCAACAACGCTAAAAGCATCGCCAGCCATTACCAAATTTTTAATATCTGCCAACGTGACATAGGTGCTGGTCTGGGTATCGTATAGACGACGATTGGGGTACTTCTTGATCAAGCGGCTATCGCCGGCTTTTTTAGAACGTGTGGCCATGTAATTTTTTCCTAACTCTCTGTACTGCAATGCAACATCGGCATAGTTTATCCCTAGTTTGACTTAAAGGTAAATATGCCGATGAGGGTGCCGCTAAAAAAGCATTTTTGAGGGGTTTAGCCTGTATGAAGTCCACCATTCAAGGAGAAGTCTGCACCAGTAGCATAGCCACCATCATCGGAAGCGATCCAGCAGCAAATCGACGCAATCTCTTCCGGGGTACCAAGTCGCTTGACCGGAACACCGGCAACAATCTTCTCCAGCACATCTTCACGTATAGCCTTAACCATATCCGTGCCGATATAACCCGGAGAAACTGTATTTACAGTCACGCCCTTAGAGGCCAACTCTTGTGACAAGGCCATCGTAAATCCGTGTAGACCGGCCTTGGCGGTGGAATAGTTCGATTGGCCAAACTGGCCTTTTTGGCCATTCACTGAAGAAATATTAATGATGCGACCCCAACCATTATCTGCCATGCCATCTACCACTTGCTTTGTTACATTGAATAAAGAATTGAGGTTTGTATCAATCACTGCCTTCCACTGATCTGGGGTCATTTTGCGAAATACGCTGTCTTTGGTAATACCAGCGTTGTTAACCAATACGTCAACTCGCCCCACTTCAGCCTTGACTTTATCGAAAGCGGCAACAGTACTATCCCAGTCGGAAACATTACCCTCGGAAGCAATAAAGTCGTAGCCCAAGGCTTTTTGCTCACTAATCCAGCGATCTTTACGCGGGGAATTCGGGCCGCAACCAGCAATGACTTTGAAGCCGTCCTTGGCAAGACGCTGACAAATAGCGGTGCCAATACCACCCATACCACCAGTTACGTATGCAATCTTTTGAGACATGTATTTCCCCTTATGAAAATATTATTAAGCAGCAGTGGATACTTTTTCTTTCACATACTTACCAGGTGCCGCTTCAAGTTTTTTGTAGCGCGCATTACCAAACGTTTTACTGGCTTTTATTTTCTTGCCACCAAACTGTTCTAACCATTTAGCGTAATTCGGCCACCAGCTACCTTTGATATCTTTTGCTCCAGCCAACCACTCATCTGCAGTGTTAGCTAATTTATTATTTTCAAAATGATGACGCTTATTTTTTGCCGGAGGATTGATCACGCCGGCGATATGTCCGGACGCTCCCAAGACAAATCGATTCTTGCCTTTTAGGAGATGGGTAGATGCGTAAGCAGACTTCCACGGCACGATGTGATCATCGTGTGATGCATAAATATAGGCAGGGACAGCGATCTTACCCAAATCAACCTTCTCACCGCAGACGGTAAGTTTGCCTGGCTTAATTAATTCATTTTGCAGATAGGTGTGACGGAGATACCAGCAATACATTGGACCAGGAAGATTGGTTGAGTCTCCGTTCCAATATAGCAAATCAAACGGCGGCGGTGAATTACCCTTGAGGTAGTTCTCCACGACGTAATTCCAAACTAAATCATTTGGTCGCAGGAATGAAAAAGTATTACCCAGATCCAAACCTGACATCATGCCGAAATGACCGCCCTCACCACCAATGGTGCTTTCGCGCAACTTAACCATGCCCTCATCAATGAACACATCCAAAATGCCGGTGTCACTGAAATCCAATAGAGTTGTGAGCAACGTTAAGCTTGCGACATAGTCTTTTTTACGTGCCGCTAAAACAGCCAACGCTGTTGAAGTTAAAGTCCCGCCTACACAAAAACCAAGTACGTTAATTTGGTCGGTGCCGCCAATGTCCTTGACAACCTCGATTGCTTTGATGACACCATCACCTACGTAGTCATCCCAAGTAATTTTTGACATCGAAGCATCAGGATTTTTCCAAGAGACCAAGAAAACAGTGTGGCCCTGCTCCACCATATAGCGAACGACCGAGTTGTCTGGCTGCAAATCTAAAATGTAGTACTTGTTAATGCAAGGTGGCACCATCAAATATGGGCGCTCATAGACTGTGTCAGTTAGAGGTTTGTATTGAATCAACTCGAAAAGGTCGCTGCGAAATACTACCTGGCCTTCTGTTGTAGCAATATTTTTTCCAACTTCAAAGGCGCTTTCATCAGTCTGCGAAACTTTGCCTTTTTTTAAATCGCCCAGCAAGTTCACTATTCCATTTTGAATGGATTGCCCTTGGGAGCTAATAATATTTTCAAGAACCTCTGGATTTGTTGCGATAAAGTTTGATGGCGATAGAGCATCAATCATTTGTTCTGTAGTGAACAAGATTTTAGTCTTCGTTTTTTCATCCGCCTCCACCGCCTTGGCAAGTGCCAGCAAATGCTTAGAATTCAATAAATAGCTTGCAGCAATCATCTTGCTCCATGAGGAGTGCCAGGCCTTGCCGGAAAAGCGGCGATCTTTTACTTCGATTGCCTCTGGATTCGTAGCGAGGTGAGCAAACTCAGAGAAGTATTCTTTTTGAATTTCTGCCAAACGCTCTGGGGGAATTAGCGCCATATGATGTGGGGCCAATGATGGCGCAACACCTGTATTCATGCCTGCAAACATAATGATCTCGTAAAGTTATTAAGACCATTCTCCATCTATAAGGCTGGAAGGGTTATACGCACTAACCCTAGCCCCAAGGCTAAGCTAGTGATAACCCGAAGTTCACCTATCAGCAGCGATCCAAATCAGAGAAGCAAAGCGGCCAGTTATCCCGTCGCGTCGATAGGAGAAGAAATTTTCTTGATCGGTAAAGGTACATAATCCTCCACCAGTAATCTCCTCGATGCCCAAGGTCTGCAGACGATCACGAGCAAGTAAATATAGGTCAACAAAATACTTACCCGGACTCCCGACGATTGGCCTGAATGCCCGAGACAAGGTCGATTGGGCATACCCAGCAAATGCTTGCAGCACATCTTCACCCACTTCAAATGCAGAGGGTCCGATTGCGGGGCCCATCCACACCAGGATATCTTTTGTCATCAGACCTGGAGATAGATTACACATTTCTTGGATGGTATTTTCTAGAACACCGCTACTAAGACCGCGCCATCCAGCATGGGCCGCCCCAACTACATCGCCATTCCTGCTTGTAAATAAAACTGGCATGCAATCAGCGGTCAGAATGATCAGGACCTCATTTGGAATATTGCTGACAGAGGCATCCGCCTCAATAACCTTACCAGCCGAAGACACTCTGGTGACTGGAGTGCTTACAGCAACTCCATGAACTTGTTTGAGCCAAATTGGCTCCGTAGGAAGATTTGATCTTACGATGCTACGATTTTGAATTACAACGCTAGGATCGTCGCCTGCATTCAGGCCGAGATTAAGGCTGTTAAATGGATGCCTACTGATGCCACCTTTCCGAGTGGTACAAAGAGTCTTAATTCGCTGGGGTTTATTCCAGTCCGGCTCGATCCAATTAATGGCGTTGATCATTTTTAATGGATGCCATTAGCGCCTCTTCTTTAGGCAGGTCTCCCTCACTCATCCCGACTAAGGGCAGTAGCTCGATTAAATCTTGAGGAGGCAATCTAAACCAAGTCATTACATCCTGCGTAATTGGGTGTTGCAAGCTAAGTGCATAAGCATGCAAAGCCTGGCGACCAAAGGGCAATGATTTTGCTACTCCGGGCGTTCTTTTGCGGTAGACCGGATCGCCGAGCAGGGGAAACCCCAAGGATTCAAGGTGAACACGAATTTGATGGGTACGGCCAGTCTCTAGGCGGCATTCAAGCAAAGCAACGGGGCTTTCAGAGAATGTACCTTTAGCTAAGCGCCTAAATAAGGTAGCCGCCGGCTTACCTTGGGCTGAACCAGCTGCCATTTTGAGTCGGTCACGCTGATCGCGACCCACAGTCGCCAAAACTTTGCCCTGCGAGGGTGCATCACCCCAAACCCATGAAAGATAGCGGCGCCCTACGGTACGCTCTTGCAGCTGTCTTACTAAGGAGGTTTGAGCAATATCAGTCCTAGCGACCACCATTAATCCGGAGGTATCCTTATCTAGACGATGAACAATCCCTGCTCTTGGAAGCTGCTTCAGCTCTGGGAAGCGATGTAGCAAGCCATTTAGAAGAGTTCCAGTCCAGTTACCAGCGGCTGGATGCACTACCAGCCCAGCAGGCTTATTGACTACGATAATTGAACTATCTTCATACACAACGTCAAGCGGGATATCTTCTGGGGCAAAAGCGAATTGCTCAGGCATTTCTTGGGGGAAGACCTTAATACTCTCACCCCCACGGAGCAAATGACGGACTTTAGTGACTTTTCCGTCAACAGTTACAGCCCCAGCCTCAACCCATGCCTTGAGACGATTACGCGAATAATCAGGCAAAGCACCGCCAAGGAACTTATCTAGACGCTCCCCAGTTACATCATGAGGAACTTCTAGAGCAATGAAATCCTCATCATCGATATAATCAATGGGATTCGAATCGGGAGTATGCGGCAATGCCACGCTTAAAGAGCCTTTTAGTTATGTCGGACGTTATTACAGTCGCCAGTTTAAGGCTTGCCGCTCATGTTGGGGCATCTTCTCGAAAATTCCTGCCCTCATTATTTATTGGCGCAAGTGCAGCCTGTCTTTTACTTAGTGGGTGCGCTGGTAGCGACGGCCAAAAAGATGACACTGATATTTGGTCAGAAACAAAGCTTTATTCAGAAGCAACGGATAAGCTAAAGGATGCGGACTACGCAAAATGCGGTAAGTACTTTGAAAAGCTAGAAGGTCGCTTTCCTTTTGGCCCATACTCACAGCAAGCACAAATCAATACAGCCTATTGTTACTGGAAGGCTCAAGAGCAAGCTCAAGCTCAAGTTGCCATTGACCGCTTCATCAAGCTTCATCAAGGCAGTCCAGATTTAGATTACGGCTACTACCTTAAAGGCCTCATTAGTTTTAACGATGATTTGGGTTGGCTTGGTAAATTTACCGGGCAAGATCTCAGCGAGCGTGACCCTAAGGCAGCTAAAGAAGCCTTTGAAGCTTTCAAAGTAGTGGTTGAGCGTTTTCCTGAAAGCAAATATGCGCCTGACTCCTTGGATCGCATGCGCTATATCGTGAACTCTTTAGCGGAGGCAGATGTCATCGTGGCTCGCTTCTACTATCAGCGCGGCGCCTATCTAGCCTCAGCAAATAGAGCTCAATTAGTGATTCGAGACTATGATCGCGCTCCCGCTGTAGAAGAGGCGCTTTACCTACTTGTGAAGTCATATGAAAAGCTAGGGATGACCGATCTCAGCAATGATTCGCTGCGCGTCTTTAATTTGAACTTTCCGGACAGTCAAATGATGGTCACAGGGAAGCGTGTTCAAAAAGAGCGTCGCTGGTGGCAGATCTGGAATCAGTAATTTAATTTACGAGCGTTAAGTAGCGCCTCAATACTCTGAGCTGCGCTACTTAATAACAACCGGCACCCTTGTTGCCAAAGCACAAATCAGCTCATAGCCAATGGTTCCGCTCATCTGAGCTACATCATCAACTGGCACTTCATTGCCCCACAACTCAACCGTAGTACCGATTTTTGCATTTGGCGCTTCACGCAAGTCGATTGTCAACATATCCATAGATACCTGGCCGACGATCGGGCAGATCATGCCATCACCTCGCGCGTCACCAGCATCGACCCAAACTGGCGTTCCATCAGCAGCTTGACGAGGGTAACCATCAGCATAACCACAGGCAATTACTCCTATGCGCATGTCTTCGGGCGCCTGGTAGCGTCCGCCGTAACCAATATGATCACCCTTACGAATATCCTGAATGTCGATAATTTCACTGCGCAACTGCATGACTGGCTGAAGCTCTGATCGAACAATGTCAGCATGAACCCCGGTTGGCGAAACCCCATACAGCATGATTCCAGGGCGAACCCAATCACCCAATGCATTTCGATGCCAAAGGATTGCCGCCGAATTGGCCAGCGAGCTTGGAGCATCTAGGCCATCAGTCGCCAGCCCAAAACATTCCATTTGCTCACCTACCGATGGCGAACGCTCAACTTGATCGGCATTCGCAAAATGAGTCATGTGATGGAGGTGATAGCCGGCAGCATGAAGGCGATGAAACGCAGTGCGATACTCATCAGATCTCAAGCCAAGGCGATTCATTCCAGAGTTCAGCTTCAAAAAGATATTGATTGGCTGGTTTGAGTGATTTTGATAGGACTCAAGCCATTGCACTTGTTTCTCGCTATGGACTACCAAATCACACTTGAGCGTAATTGCCAGCTTCATCTCTTCCGAGCTAAAGAGGCCCTCTAGTAATAAGATGCGCCCCTGCCAACCCCGCCCCCTCAACCACTCCGCATCTGCTATATCAAGCAGGGCGAAACCATCAGTAGACCCCAACCCTTTTAAGGCAGCCTCTAACGTGTGGCCATAAGCCTTGGCTTTGACAACAGACCAAATCTTTGACTCAGGTGCAAGGTCGCGGATACGGTTTAAATTATGATGAAAGGCCTCAGTGTGTATAGTTGCCAGAATTGGCCTATTAATCAAGCGATTAGCCGACAAGCTCATATTCACCCCTCCTTTCATGCTTTAATTACATTCATGACTAGATTGTACGAATGAACCGTAGTTTTTACATCATTATGGCAGCGCAATTTTTTTCGTCGCTTGCTGATAACGCATTGCTGATAGCAGCAATCGCCCTCTTGGTCCAGCTTAATGCTCCGGCCTGGATGACTCCTTTACTCAAATTATTCTTTGTTCTTTCCTATGTACTGCTTGCCGCCTTTGTGGGGGCATTTGCAGATTCCCGCCCCAAAGGCAATGTCATGTTCATCACCAATACGATTAAGTTTATTGGTTGTCTGGTCATGCTGTTTGGCAGCCATCCTTTGCTGGCTTACGCCATTGTTGGTCTTGGCGCCGCCGCTTATTCTCCTGCCAAATATGGCATCCTGACAGAATTACTCCCACCTGAAAAGCTAGTGGCAGCAAATGGCTGGATTGAAGGCCTCACAGTAGGCTCAATCATTATGGGTACCGTGCTTGGGGGTGTCCTGATCAGTAAAACTGTCTCCCAGAGCCTTTTGGGGTTTGACATGCCCGTACTAGAGACCGGGATTGATACTGCCGCAGAATCCGCCATCCTTGTCATCATGATGATTTATGTCCTGGCCGCCTTAATTAACTTACGCATTCCCGATACTGGTGCACGCTACATATCCCAAAAAACCAACCCAGTTGAGCTAGTAAAAGACTTTGCAGTTTGCTTTAAAACTCTTTGGGCAGATCGCCTCGGCCAAATCTCACTAGCAGTTACCACTCTATTCTGGGGCGCTGGCGCCACCTTGCAATTCATTGTTATTAAGTGGGCTCAAGTTGCTCTCCATATGACTCTTTCTCAAGGCGCAATTCTTCAGGCTATCTCTGCATTTGGTGTTGCAGGAGGGGCGGTATGGGCAGCCTGGAGAGTCCCCCTTCGCAGCTCCCTCAAAGTCCTCCCTTATGGCATTGCCATGGGTCTAGTGGTCTGCATAATGGCAATCTACAACTCAGATATGCT
>CANFOT010000033.1 GCA_947448625.1 Burkholderiaceae bacterium
CGATCGATACCACCGACGTTACATTTCATATTGAACTCCCTTTTAAAAAACAACTTGATAATTTCAAACGATTACTTCTTGCAGTAATGCTTGTATAACAAACTCATTACGGACACTACTACCTGACTTGCCAGGGAGTAGTAAATTTGTTTTCCTTCTCGGCGGGTCTTGACCAACTTCTCCTTGCGGAGAACTGTAAGCTGTTGCGAGAGAGTTGGCTGATGCAGATCTAAAGCCGCCTCCAGCTCACCGACACATTTTTCAGCCTGACCAATTTCACATAAGAGCATCATGCGATCCCGATTAGATAAGACCTTCATTAACTTACAGGCTTCATCCGCTGAAGCCTGCATCTTCTTTAACTCCACTGTAGAGATTGGCATATTCATCATCAGCCCCTATCAAAGTGCATTCAAGGGAATTTTGAGATAAGAAACACCATTGCTATCTGCTTCAGGAAAATGTCCAGCCCGAATATTGACCTGAATGGACGGGAGAATCAGGACGGGCATATCCAGAGTTTTATCTCGTGCAGTGCGCATTTGCACAAACTGCTCTTCAGTGACGCCAAGATGAACGTGAATATTATTTTCCTTCTGCTCGGCCACGGTGCTCATGCAATTTGCGGGCCGATCATTCGGTGGGTAGTCATGGCACATATATAAGGTGGTCTGACCAGAGTAGGACAAGATTTTTTGAATGGATTGATAGAGCGTCTTAGCGTCCCCACCAGGGAAATCGCAGCGGGCTGTACCGACATCCGGCATAAACAAGGTATCACCAACAAAGATCGCATCGCCAATTTCATAGGCCATACAAGCTGGGGTATGGCCTGGCACAAAGAGTGCTTTTAAGGTGAGACTCCCAAAAGGTAGCGTCTCGCCCTCTTTCAATAAACGATCAAATTGGGTTCCATCAGCCTGAAAACGATCATCTATATTGAAGACTCCTTTGAATACCTTCTGCACGCTGGTGATATGGTCACCAATCACCATCTTGCCGCCCAGTTGACTCTGCAAGTAGGGCGCCGCCGTTAAATGGTCTGCATGGGCATGGGTCTCCAAGATCCAGGTTGACTGGAGTTGTTGCGCCTTAACAAAAGCAATCACTTCATCTGCCGATGTGGTGCTGGTTCTGCCAGATTTTGAGTCATAGTTCAGCACTGAATCGATGATGACGCACGGGCTGCCAACACCCTCATAGACCACATAGGTATAAGTCCAAGTTTCTGGATCAAAAAAGTCTTTAATCAGTGGGGTGTGCTTTGCAGTCAAAATACCCTTCCAGTTGAATAAATATTATATATATTTATATACTATATTAATCTACAATAAATTGCAATGGACTATTCAACCCTCATCGGCCCAGCACTAGGAATCCTCGTGGGCTTGCTCATGGGTATCACAGGCGCCGGTGGCGGCATTTTGTCAGTACCACTACTGATCTTCTTCTTAGGCCTACCCATTGCGGAGGCTGCCCCGATTGCACTTTGCGCGGTCGCCCTAGCCTCTAGCGTTGGCGCAATTCTAGGGCTCAAAAATAGGATATTGCGCTACAAGGCGGCTGGTTTTATGGCGATCTTTGGTTTGGCACTCTCACCTATTGGACTCTGGCTTGCCCCTCAGATTCCCAATGCACCCCTACAGATTCTGTTTAGCTTGATTCTGCTATATGTAGGCGGTCGCCTACTGAAGCAAGCTCGTCATGAAATTCAAGGTGTTACAGCGGAAAATAGAAAGCCTCCGCCATGCCTCATGAACCATGCTGTTGGAAGATTGAAATGGACGCTGCCTTGTGCTCGCGCCCTCATGCTTGCGGGAAGTGTTGCAGGATTTTTATCTGGCTTACTGGGTGTCGGTGGCGGTTTTATCATCGTGCCCGCACTAAAGCGCTATACCGACCTACCAATGAAATCGATTGTTGCAACCTCGCTTGGCGTGCTAGCCATCATTACTAGTGGTGGTGCGATTTTCTCGGCAGCTAGCGGAGCCTTGAACATCACACTCGCCGCACCCTTTGCCATCGCTGCATTAGCAGGTTTACTAATAGGTCTAATCCTCAGCAAAAGATTGAGTGGTCCACATACCCAGCTTATCTTCTCCATATTCACCATCATCATTGCAATGAGCCTATTGATTAAAGGTATGCTAATTTTAGGTCTGTGAAACATCCACAACGCTACTTACTGATCATTCTTTCTCTCGCCCTATTGGGAGCTTTACTCATGCCTCTGAAATCCAGCTCTTTTTTAACTAACTCAGTAAGCGCTATCTCAGGAACAGTTAGCAATCTCAATAATGAGCTCTTGGAATACGTCAACCCAGAAAAGCCAACGCATGACCACTCCTCCGTCTATTACCAACGCTTCTATATTTCTAAATTTAATCTAAATAATCAGGCTATTGAAGCCAAATTCTCGACACCCATGGTGGCGACAAATGAAGATATCGTGACAGTGTCCGGCTACCCCAAAGATAATCACTTTCAGGTGCTTGCCTATACCAATAAAACGCAGCAAGTGAGTCAGCATGAAAATTGGATTATCTTAGGCTTGGGCGCAATCTTCTTCCTGGCTGTAGCAATAGGACTGCTGAATTCAGAATTAGTAGTAGATGGTGCTTTAGTGCCCAAGCTATTTCTACTGGGCTTTATAGGCGTGTCTATCCATATGAGCTATCGTGCTCTACTCATACGTCAAGCGATTGCGCTACTGCAAAATTAAAGGCAGATACGCTTGCTGCTTCAATAGAAAAAGCCCTCTCTCGAGGGCTTTTCAATCAGCAGGCTTTGCTAGCGTGCTGCCGGCAAATCTTAGTGACCGCCAGCACCACCCAAGTAAGCAGCCTTCACGGCAGGATCATGCATCAGCTTATCAGCCGGGCCATGAGTAGCAATCTTGCCATTCTCCAGGACATAACCGTAGTCAGCGACGTTCAGAGCTGCAGCAGCAAACTGCTCTACCAACAACATGGTTACACCTTGTGATTTGAGATTAGAAATAATCTTAAACACTTCCTCAACCAAAATTGGCGCCAGGCCCATGGATGGCTCATCTAAAAGAATAATTTCTGGATTTAACATCACAGCACGAGCCATCGCCAACATCTGCTGCTCGCCACCAGACAAGGTTCCGGCCAGCTGATTGCGACGCTCTTTTAAGCGTGGGAACATCTCCAGAGCACGCTCTAGATCGTTCTTGATATCGCCTTTTGGACGGCTACCAGTAAAGCGTGGAAATGCACCTAAGAGGAGATTGTCATTCACAGACATCGTTGTAAATACTCGACGACCTTCCGGACTGTGCGCCAAGCCAAGACGGGCGATTTTATGAGAGTCATAACCATCAATTTTTTCGCCACCCAGCGTTACTTCTCCAGCGGTAGGCTTAATCATGCCGGTAATAGCGCGCATGGTTGTTGTTTTGCCAGCACCGTTAGAGCCAATCAAAGTAATCACTTGTCCTTTAGGAACATCAATATTGATGCCGTGCAGAACTTTTACTTTGCCGTAGCCTGCTTCAAGATTCTTAATAGATAACATGGTATTTACCGATTCAATATGGTTCTAGTGATTAAGTGCCCAAGTAGGCATGAATCACCTTCTCGTCTGCCTGAACTTCAGCTGGTTTACCTTCTGCAATCTTCTGACCGAAGTCCAATACAGAAACGGTATCGCATACTGACATGACTACATCCATGTGATGCTCGATCAGGATGAAGGTAATGCCGCTATCACGGATCTTACGAATAATGCGCAAGAGTTCTTTAATATCGGGTGCTGTCAAACCAGCAGCAGGCTCATCCAACAAGAGCAGCTCTGGATCTAAAGCCAATGCACGAGCAATTTCTAATAAGCGTTGCTTACCGTATGGCAAGTTACGCGCCTCTTCATTGGCCAAGTCATCCAAGCCCACGAATTTCAGGAGCGCCATTGCACGAGCATGCGCCTCAGCTTCTTCCCTCTTGTAACGTGGGAGGTGCAATGCAATCTCCACCATATTGGACTTAAAAGTGTGATGCAAGCCAACCAAAATATTTTGGATGGCGGTCATTTCACCAAAGAGTTGCACGTTTTGGAAAGTACGAGCAATACCAGAAAGAGCAATGTCTGAAGAAGTTCGACCAACCACGCTTTGACCGGCGTAAAGCACGTTACCAGCAGTAGGTATATAGATACCAGTCAACACGTTCATCATCGTGCTCTTACCAGAGCCATTAGGCCCGATCAAACCATGAATCGTGCCACGCTTAATGCTTAAGCTCACATTATTTAAGGCCTTCAAGCCACCAAACTGCATCAAGACGGAGTCAACCTTGAGGAGCTCAGCACCAGTATTTTGATTATCTACGGTACTAATAAAGCTAATGGAGTCATCCACTGCTTCAGCCTGATCACCGCGAGTGGTTTTAGTCTTGCCAACAATAGATTGGTAGAAACTCTTTGCAAAACCAACGATACCGTTTTGCAGGTAGTACACCACCAACAAAATCATGAAACCAAAGATGCTCAAGCGCCAGTCAGCGATATTGTCCAACCAGAATGAGAATGCCGCTAGACCGATCACACCAGCTAAAGGCACTGCTACACGCCTTGGGGTAGTCGCCTTCTTAGACAATGCCATTGCAGCGCCAACCGCCACTACGATAGCAATCACCGAGGCCACGATGCGGAACAAATTAATGTCATCAAGGAGTTTTGGTAGCAGCACAATAATGGCAGCACCAATCACTGCACCAAGGCGAGACTTACGTCCACCCATAATGATGCCGAGCAAGAAAAGGACCGCTAATTCATTGTTGTAGGTGTTTGGAGAGATGTATTGCTCAGAGTACGCATATAAGCAGCCAGCCAAACCAGCAAAGCCGGCACTGATGACGAATGCGATCACTTTGAAACGGTATACAGAAACTCCCATACAGTCGCAAGCGATTGGGGAATCACGCAAAGCTTCAAAAGCGCGTCCCATTTGTGACTTAACGAATCGGTCCACCACGATTAAGGCAATGATCAAAACAGCAGAAACCAACCAAAAGTATTCTGCCTTTGTCATCGGCACGCCCATCAACTCCGGCTTAGGCAACTTGATGCCCAAAGGACCCTCGGTCAACCAAGTCATCTCATTAATCAAGATCTGTGCAATGGTTCCAAATGCCAAAGTTACCATTGCTAAATATGGCCCAATAACCTTGAGTGCTGGTAGCGCCAAGATACCGCCAAAGAATGCTGTCACAACAACAGAGGCTGGAATGGTTACCCAGATTGGCAAGCCAAAGTGGAAAAACAGGACGCCAGCGGTATAAGAGCCAATTCCAAAGAGAGCTGCATGCCCCAAGGAAACCTGACCAACATAACCAACTACGATATCTAAACCAAACAGCAAGATGGTGTAAATCAGAATCGTTTCGGCTAGGTGAATGTAATACGGATTGTGAACGAATAAGGGTAGGCAAAATAAACCTACGATCGCAATTAATAGAGGTAATAGAGACTTCAATTTCATCATTAAACTTTCTTAATTGCAGATTTACCAAAGAGACCAGATGGTTTGTATGCAAGCACTAGCAAGAGCAAGATCAAACCTGGTACATCTTTATAGCCAGTAGAAATATAAAAGCCGGTAGCGGTTTCAACAATTCCCAAAATCAAGCCGCCGACGATGATGCCCATACCGCTTGAGAGGCCACCGATAATTGCAACCGCGAATGCCTTTAAACCCAATGCGCCGCCCATGGTAGCGCCTGTTAATGTCAGCGGTGCAATCAACACACCAGCAAATGCAGCAGTCAATGAAGACAATGCGTATGAGAAAGTGATCACCATGCTCGTATTGATGCCCATCAAGCCGGCTGCATCGCGATCGTTTGCTGTAGCCACTACAGCCTTGCCGTAAATGGTTTTACGGTTAAAGAACTCAACCAACAACATCATCACCAAAGCACCTACTACGACCAAGATTTCCATTGGCAGAATATTTGCGCCCAAGAAACTCATTGGCTCCATTGGCAAAGGTGATGGAAATGGCAACGCATCACGGCCCCAGATATTTTCTGCGACGTTCTTGAAAATAATACCGAGGGCAATGGTGGACATAATCCAACCAAACTCAGATTTAATTTTGATTGCGGGGCGAACACCAATCATCTCAACAAAGCCACCTTGCAGCATGCCGAACAAGCAAACCACTGGAATCATTAACCAGTAGTTCATGCCAAAAGTATCCACGCAAGTTAAGCCAACTAGGGCACCAAGCATCAAGGCCTCACCTTGACCGAAGTTCAAGGTTCCTGAAGTGGCAAAAGTGAGTTGGAAGCCGAAAGCGATGACCGCATAGATCATGCCTACCGCTATACCGCTCGAGAGGATTTGTGCAAACATTTCCATTGTGTAGACCCAAAAAATCTAAAAAAACTGTTTTTAATAACGAATTTGTCATTGTAAGCAAAACGCCGCTTTACAGGCGGCGTTTTGCTGGTTTACAAGCTTAATGCTGCAGTGCAGAATAAAAACTTCATTCCAACTGCAAAGTTAGCAAAGAAATTACTTCTTCTTGGCGCCCTTAGTAGCATCTTCTGCATTCAAAAATTCAACGCGGCCATTTTCAACAACGCCCATCACTACGTCATTCGCAGTGATAGCCTCATGGTCAGTCTTGCTAAATGGCTTGTTGTAAGTCATTACAACACCATCAACTGGCGCATTTAAGCTTTCCAAAGCACCCAGAATCTTTGGTCCATCTGTGTTGCCGGCTTGCTTAATAGCAGCAGCTAACAAGTAAACAGAATCGTATCCTTGAGCAGCAGAAACTGGGGAAGCAATCACACCATTCTTAGGTTTGAAATCCTTGAGGTAAGCATCAACGAATGCCTTACGCTTTGGAGTAGTTGCAGGCTGCTGAATGAAAGTCTCTGGCATTGTTGCGCCATTACCGTTTTTACCAGCTGTATCAATAAAGCTAGCCATAGACAATGTCCAGCTACCGATCATTGGCTTTTTCCAACCCAACTTCGCCATACCGTTAGCAATTTGTGCCAACTCAGGTCCAATTGCGTAAGTCAAAATTACATCAGCACCAGCATTTTTTGCTTTGAGCAATTGGGATGTCATATCAACGTCACCAATGTTGAACTTCTCAGTAGCAACTGGAGTTACGCCATACTTCTTCAGGGCCTTTTCCAAGTCCTCACGACCCAATTGGCCATAGTTTGTAGAGTCAGCCAAAATCGCTACCTTCTTCAAGCCACGCTTCTCAACTGCCTCTTTAGCAATCATTGGAGCCTGGATCTCATCAGCTGCAGAAGTACGGAATACGTAGTTCTCAGCAGCATTAGGGAACTGTTTAGTAATCAAAGTACCTGTAGCAACGTTGTTGATAACCGGAATCTTTGCATCTTGGAAGAAACGCTGGGATGCCAAGGCAACACCAGTATTGATATAACCCAAGGCTGCAGCAACCTTCTCGTTATTAATCAACTCTTGAGCAATTTGAACGCCACGTTCGTTCTTAGCTTCGTCATCGCGCTCAACGAGAACGATCTTGTTGCCGTTGATACCACCAGCAGCATTAATTTCTTTTGCAGCTAAACGCACGCCATCACGCATGCTGACACCCATTGAGGATGAGCCGCCTGTGAATGGGCCAATAACGCCAACTTTGATATCGGCAGCATAAGCGCCGGTTGTGAGCATTGCAGCAGCAGCTACTGCAAAAATGTGATGACGAATATTCATAAAGTCTCCATGACTAAAAATGCCAATTAAATAAATTCTTTTTTAAATACAAGCTGAAACGAATAGCCATCTTACAGTCAATGCAGGGGCAAAAAAAGGGGTTTGTATTAGGGTTTTACATTAGCCCTTGGAGATAAAAGTCTTTTCTAAAAATGCCTAGCAAGTTGTATGCGCAAACGGGGCCAAAAGAGGTTCACGATGAGGCCGGCAATCACCAAGCCAGCTGCCATTACCTTCCAACTGGGTAAGGCTTCACCCAAAAAGAAGGCAGATGCCCCCATGCCAAAGATAGGCACCAGCAAGGGGGCTGGGGCCACCACGGCCGCAGGATGCTTAGACAGAAGCCAACCCCAAGCGGCATATCCGAAGAGCGTATTTGCCCATGACTGCCAGAGCACGCCAATCCAAGCCCCCATGGGTGCTGCTAGGGTGACATCCCATAAATGGGTAGCGCCACCCTCAAAGATCAGTGAAATGACTAGTAGGGGCGGAATAGAAAATGCGCTCGCCCAAACAACATAAGACAGCATATTGATGGCGCCAGCCCTGCGGCTAACTGTATTCGCGACACCCCATGAAAAGCCCGCGAACACCACCAAAGCTAGACCCAGAAAAGTCGTTGTTGCATCAGTGTGCAGTGCAATAATTCCTAAACCGGTCATTGCTACAGCAACAGCTACCGCCTGATATAGCCTTAAACCTTCTTTAGCAAAAAACATCGCAAAGCCAATGGTAAAAAACACCTGCGTCTGAATGACCAAAGAGGCAAGGCCTGGAGAGATTCGGCCATCTATCGCGAAGTACATAAAGCCAAACTGCCCCACACCCGTTGCTACCCCATAGACACTGAGATTGCCCCAGGAAACCTTGGGTTTGGGGATGAAAAACACAATCGGGAATAAAGCAAAAACATATCTTAGGGCTGCGAATAAAAATGGTGGAAAACTATCAAGCGAAATCTTGATGACGACAAAGTTAGTGCCCCATACGGCAACAATTGCCAGGGCCAAGAGCAGATGACTGGCCGGGAGCCCAGGATGTAAATGCCCACTACCCTGTCTTTGTGGACTATTCACCGGCAAGCAATTCTGCAGCGCGTTGCGCAATCATCATGGTGGGTGCCGCAGTATTGCCAGAGGTAATGGTCGGCATTGCAGAAGCATCCACGACTCGTAGATGATGAATCCCCCTCACCCTTAACTCTGAGTCGAGAACCGCCATTAGATCATCAGCGCGCCCCATCTTGCATGTTCCCACCGGGTGAAAGATAGTGGTCCCAATATCCCCGGCAGCTTTAATCAATTCCTCATTGGATTGGTACTGCCTGCCAGGCTTGTACTCGTGCGGAGTGTAGGGCTTGAGCGCAGGACTTTCTACAATCCGACGCGTCAGGCGCAATGCGTCTGCCGCCACCTGACGATCCGCATCGGTGGACAAATAATTGGGCGCAATGACTGGGGGCGCCTCTGGATCCAACGAGTTAATGTGCACGCTGCCGCGAGATGTTGGACGCAAGTTACACACACTGGCAGTAATTGCATTAAAGGAATGCAGGTCTTCACCAAACTTTTCCAGCGATAGAGGTTGGACGTGATATTCCAAATTTGCCGAAGGCTGATCGGGAGAGCTATATGCAAAGGCGCCTAGCTGTGAGGGGGCCATAGACATTGGGCCGGAGCGCTTAAAGACGTACTCCATACCAATCATCAATTTTCCCAACAAAGAATTCGCCTTGGTATTTAAAGTCTGAATATCATTTACTTTGTAGATCATGCGCAATTGCAAATGGTCCTGCAAGTTCTCACCTACACCAGGCAAATCAGCGATGACTGGAATGCCTAAATGATTGAGGTGCGTCGCAGATCCAACGCCTGAGCGCTCTAAGATCTGCACACTACCAATAGCACCTGCACTGAGAATGACTTCGCCTTGATTCGCGGTATCGCAGAGGACTTCAGTTGTTTTGCCATCTTTAATGTATTGAACCCCATAGCAATTTTTTGAGCATGGGTCGATCAATAGCTTGTTGACTATCGCCTCAGTCACTATCGTGAGATTGGATCGCTTAGCGGCATCACGCAAAAATGCTTTGGAGGTATTGAGTCGCCAGCCTTTGCGCTGACTCACATCAAAATAACCAACGCCAAAATTGTCACCCTGGTTAAAGTCATCTGTCGCTGGAATACCTGCCTCTACAGCAGCCTCTTTAAAGATATCCATAATGGGCCAACGCAAGCGCTGCTTAGACACTGTCCACTCACCGCCTTTGCTATGCCACTGATTGGCAGGCCCGTGATAGTCCTCAAATGACTTATAACGCCTGAGGGCATTTTTCCAAGACCAAGAATCATCGCCAGTTGCAGCAACCCAAGATGCGTAGTCACCCTCTTGGCCGCGCATATAAATCATGCCATTAATAGATGAACATCCACCCAATACCCTACCGCGCGGATAGAGCAATGAACGCCCATTTAACCCCTTTTCAGCAGCTGTCTTAAAGCGCCAATCAGCCCTTGGGTTATCGATGCAATACAAATAGCCAACTGGAACATGTATCCAGATGTAGTTATCGTTCTTGCCAGCCTCAATTAAGAGCACGCGCTTAGCTGGATTCTCGGTCAAGCGTTTAGCCAGCATGCAGCCCGCACTACCCGCACCAATAATGATGTAGTCGTAGGTATTCACTGAAGAGACCAAGGTGATCACTCTATTTTTTAAGTAAGCGAAGCATAACTTCCATTATTCACCATACCAAGAGCTCAGGTAATTCTTGTTACTTTTAATGATTTGATATAGAATCAATATTGATCTAATATTAGATCATGAAGATTCTCTACAAAAGACCATTTACTCAGTTTGTAAAAAAGGCAAGTAAGCCACTTCAGCTGGCGATTGAGGATAGAGTATTGGAGGTCTGCAATAACCCAAAGCTGGGGGATTTAAAAGGAGTTTTAGTTTTTAAGTTTAGATTTAATAAATATGAGTATTTAATGGCATATAGGCTCGAAAATTGTAAGGACGCAATTGACATTATTTCGATGAGTTTTTATCAAATAGGCAGTCATGAAAATTTTTACGTTGAATTAAAGCGATTTTTACGGCAAGAGCCAGCACTAGAGAAGGTCAAAGGACGGAAAAAATGAGTTTCGCAATGACAGCCGAAGATATGTTTGATCAAGTCAAAAAAATGCCGACAAAAGAGCGAGTGAAATTCTTCTCATTGATTGCGACAAACGCATTCCAAGAAAATAACTTTGCCCATGAGCAGGTATTTGGACATCTTCGAAATGACACATTCTCCGCTGAAGAGGCTGCTGAATATCTCGAAGTTTCAATACCTACCTTTCGTCGATATGTTCAATCTGGAAAAATACTACCCAAAGAGACAATCGGTAGAAGTCAACTTTTTGCAAGTGTTGATCTGCGTAAGCTTAAACAAAAGCTTGCTTAGACCGGCTTCCTGCCAGGCAAACGAGTAATCAGGTCTAAAATAGCCCCATGCATGTCAATGAAAAGAACCGGACCCCCAAAAAAGAAGATATCGATCAGGGGCCAAGCAAATCCGAGCTAAAGCGCCAGATGACTGAGCGCCAAAAGCTGGCCGAGGTTCTGGCTGCACTAAGCAGTGATGCCCTCAAAACCATTCCTTTGGATGAGGCCATCAAAGCTGCGATTGCGGAAACAAACAAGATCAAAAGTTTTGAGGCAATTCGTCGTCATAAGCAATACCTTGGCAAGCTCATGCGATTTTTGGATGCAGACGAGTTAGATGCCATTCAGAAGCGTTTAGATGCTATCCAAGGTGTTAGCAAGGCAGAAACTGCAAAGCTTCATCATCTCGAGTCCTATCGCGATCGATTAATTGTCAATGATGAAACCTTTACGAAGATGATCGAGCAATATCCCGATATGGATATTCAGAATATGCGCACCCTCATCCGCAATGCGCGCAAAGAAAAAGAAACCAATAAGCCCCCCAAGGCTTATCGCGAAATTTTCCGCGTCTTAAAAGATATGGGAATCTAAGCCCTTAACTTAGATTTTGAGTTTAGCCGCTGGGATCTCTACCCAGCGATACAGATAGTTAGCGGCAATCGTACTGCACGCAACCACTCCCAACATTAAACCAATTGCAATCAGGCCACTCTCATGAGAGTGCACTCCGGAGGCGATATACAGCGTATTTGCCAACAAGATAAAAGCAAAGTGGATTAAGAATGCGCAGTAAGAACGGGGGCTAGCCCACGCGATGGCACGTAGTGTTTTTCTCTTCCACACCGCAGTAGCAGAGTCCACTCTTGGATAGCTTTGATTACCCCATACCAACAACAGCAGTGCGATAAACCAAGCTAGAAAATTACGTAACCACACTTGATGGAATGTGGAGATTGCAATAATCACACCAATAGCAATCAGCGCAAACTTAGCGAAGACTTGGATCTTCTTGTCAGCAAAATTCTTAGCGAGATACGCCAGTACTCCGAGACCATAAGAGCCAATGAAATAAATAAAGTACGCCTCGTATTGAGCGGAGCGATTGAAATACAGCAAGGAGCTAACAGCTGCAATGCTGATAAGCCAAATCAGCACCTGATAAGAAGAAAAGGAGATGAGCACTATAGCCAACACTGAATACAGCTGCCAATCAATCGCTACATACCAGGCTCCAGCTGATATGGAGTCCAGCCCAAGGATGCCTTGCAAGAAAAATAGGTGGGCTACAAATTGAGCCAAGGTCTCGGTCTCACCTACAAACTCATCAATGACCCAAAAACGCGCAAGCCAGGCGCAGAAAATCGTAAAAATCAAGGCGGCAATGTAGGGTGCAAACAAACGCAAATAGCGATTGATGATTACTCGTAATAAATTTTGGCCACTGAACTTCGCATTAGCAAAGCGGGTAAGCGACTGGGTAGCTAAATAGCCCGCCATAACCAAGAAGATTTGCACTGCATAACGACCATACTCAAATAGCCAAGTCATCAAACCTGGTAACACAGAGCGCGCATCCTCGGCTATCTGACCATAACTGGAAAGATGATGAAGGATGATCATCAGTGCGGCCAAGACCTTCAGAAGGTCTATCAAGAAAAGTGGCTGGGTTTGCTTCAAGACAGAAATGGGCTAACTCTCAAGCGAAAACAATTGAGCAATTATTTGGATTTTGTTTTACCCATTAAAGACGCTAGCAAAGGGTTGGTGCTTGCCAACTCCTTTTTACTCTTTGCAACATCTTCTGCTGCGCCAGGCTTAGGCACCTTAGTAGCGTTCTTCATGCGCTGTGCAGTTGCCAGGGCAAGGTTTTTGTATAGATCGGTCTTTTTCATTGCAATAGCGCTTTGCTTATTTAGTTAATGAGCGGGCAGCCAAACCAAGGAATAACAATGACCAGCCTTGCAAGAGCAATTCAATGGCGATGAGTAAACCAGGTAACCACAAGCTCGTTTCCGGATAGCCATTCATGATGAGTACACCCATCAAGATAGAAATCGCAGAAGACAGTACCAACCAAAACCATTCGCGGAAATGGCGATGTTGGAAGGCGGAGATCAAACGTAGAAAACCGGTGACAAAGAAGATTGCAGCTAGCCATAAAGTAATGGCCTCTAATGCAGGAATAGGAAATGCCCAAGTGTAGATACCGGCAGCAATATACAGAACAGCCAAGAGCACCTGAATTCCAACACTCTTCCAGCCAGAGGATTTGAGTGCATGGGCAAATTGCAATGCACCGCCAAATATCAGGAATGCACCCAATACATTAATAGTGACAAATGAAAATAATGTCTGACCTGCAACCCCAATCATTCCTAAGGCAATAAATAGAACGCCCATACCAATCAATGCACCGGGCACCTTAGCGGCTGCACCGAGTACCGCAGCACGGATCTCTTTAATTTGGGTTACGGATAAATCAGTCATTTGTCGGCTTTCGAAGAATTTTGTAGAAATAATAGCTCTACTGTATCAATAAACCGAGGGTTTTAGAGGGTAAATCAGGATAAGCACGCTCTTAAGCGCAATAGGCGCATACCAAAACGGGTATTCTTACTTCTTTTATATAGCCAGGTAACTGGCGACCAGCATAAGAAAGTGTTGAATTCAAATGGATACCACTCTGACCGTTGTTCTGGGCATCGTTGCCATGTTGCTACCCTTAGTTGTTGGCCGCTTAGTCTGGAAGCGCTTTGACCAATACTTTGGTCGCAATGATGAAGCCTACATGGATACCCTGGAATACTTTCTCAAGAAGCTTGGCTTCACGATTTTGATCGCTTTTATTCTTCTATGGATTGGAATCAGCCTTGTATTTAGCGGCAGTCCTAATTACTAAAAGTGCGCAGATAAATGAACGATCAACTTCTCACGATTCTCAAGAAAGCAAAGCTGAACTTTGCAGTACTCGGCAGCATCCTGGCGATCGCCATGGTTGGCAAGATCGCCAATCCTGAACTCACCAATGGAATCTTCTTAATCGCTGATCAGCTGGTTTCTGAACTCATTCTGCTGTTTGTAGCAATCACCCTCGGCGCCTTCATCCCAAACTTCAAGCTAGTCGTACTGGGGGCAATTGCCGCCTTTATTGCTGCTGCAATAGCAATACAAACCGGCATCTTCACCTATCTGACCATTGATTATCTATTTGCCGTTCTGATAGTTGTACTGGGCTTTGCATCAATTGCCAACCTATATAGGCACTATCGAGAACTCAGCTTCTAACGTAATAGCAAAAGAGTAATGAGTCCAAACAAAAGCCCCGCACTAGACGGGGCTTTTTATTGCCTAGGGAGACTAATTTATTTCTCGAGCGCACCATAAATTAATGCATTGAGCTTCTCACGATGAATCTTGCGGATATCGCCTGGAGCGACACCCATCATGACCACCACCATCTGCTCTTTCGGATCGACAAAGAAAATAGTGCCGTTGGCGCCATTCCAAGAGTAATCTCCAACGTTGCCGTTGTTTGCCGATAAGCCACGCTCTACTCTCACTGCTACACCCAATCCAAAGCCATAGCCCACCCGTGCAGGTTCTGTGCCACTGACATTATTTTTAATATCTTTGTTTAAGTGATTGGCTGTCATGAACGCAACCGTTTGCGGGCCCAGCACACGCTTCCCATCAATGCTTCCACCATTCAGGAGCATTTGCCCAAAGCGCAAATAATCTCCAGCAGTAGAGTACGCACAAGAACCACCGCAATCAAACTTGACTTGCTTCGAGTGAATCTCAACCTTCTGAGGCTTGCCAGAGATTGGATCAATCGGCAGAGGTTGCGCTAAGCGTGGACGATCTTTGTCGGCAATCTGAAAGCTGGTACTGGGCATTCCGACCTTACTCCACACGCGCTCTTGCAGAACACCGCCGAGAGATTTGCCTGAGATCTTTTCCTCAATAATTCCGAGTACATCGATACCAAAACCATAATCCCAAGCAGTACCTGGCTCATAGAGCAATGGAGATGAGGCTAGCTTGTCTATGAATTCTTCCGCTGAATAATTGATTGCGGCTGGAGCAGATCCTGCTGGATAAAACTTATGCACCGGTGTAGCACCGCGACCACCATAAGTTAGGCCATTGGTATGGCGCATCAGATCCTGAATAGTGATGGCGTTTTTTGCTGGGACAGTAGTTAGCTTGCCGTCAGCATCAACTTGCCCAACTTTCATGTTTTTGAACTGCGGGAGCCAATCTGTAACAGGTGCATTCAGAGGTAATTTTCCCTCCTCGTAAAACGTCAATGCGCCTACTGTGGCCATCACCTTCGTCATAGAGGCTAAATTAAAAATAGCATCCGTTGTCATTGGCTTTTGGGCATCTTTATCAAGATAGCCATAAGGCTTAAAAATACTCAATTTGCCATTTTTAGAAACTGCCAAAACAGCTCCTGGCAATTGATTGGTGGCAATTTGGTCAGCAAAGAAGGCATCAATTCGCTTCAGGCCCTCCTGAGAGAATCCTTGTCCAGGGGTGCTAGCCATAGGAAGTGGGTTTTTGCTCGATTGGGCGTAAACCAAGCTGGTGCCAGCAAGTAGGCCAGCAACTATGCTGGCCAATAGCAATTTGTTCATTTTGTCTCCGTTTTTTATGGGTTTTTATTGCTTTTATGCATTACCGAGCTATCTTAAGCCTTCAGGTCGCCTCTATTTACTAATAGCAGATTGGGACTTACCCCTCCTCTATATATCTTTTTGGTTATATAGAATCAATATTTAATTGGTTGTAGAAATAATGTAGCCCATAGACAATACTGCTCTATGTATAAATATGACCATATTGACCAAACCCTGGTAGATCAACGAGTTATCCAGTTCCGCGATCAGGTTGAGCGACGCCTTAATGGCACCCTAGCGGAAGAAGAGTTTCGCCCACTACGCCTGCAAAATGGCCTCTATCATCAGCGCCACGCTTATATGTTGCGTGTGGCCATCCCCTATGGATTGTTGAGCGCCAAGCAGCTACGTACCCTAGCCCTCATCGCTGATAAATACGATCGTGGCTATGGTCACTTCACTACCCGTCAAAACATTCAATTCAACTGGATTGAACTAGAGCAGACTCCAGACATCTTGGCAGAATTAGCTAAAGTGGAAATGCATGCTATTCAAACTTCAGGAAACTGTATCCGGAACATCACGAGCGACGCCTTTGCTGGTGTTGCTGCCGATGAATACGTAGATACGCGCCCAGTTTGTGAATTACTTCGCCAGTGGTCAACCCTGCATCCTGAGTTTGCGCACTTGCCGCGTAAATTTAAGTTTTCTATCAATGGCGCCCAAGAAGATCGCACAGTCTTACTGTGTCATGACGTAGGAATTGAGCTTAAGAAAAATCCAGCTATTCATAATGGTGAATTGACTGCCGATATTTATGCTGGTGGCGGCATGGGGCGCACCCCCATCCTCGGCTCC
>CANFOT010000034.1 GCA_947448625.1 Burkholderiaceae bacterium
CTGGCGGAGACGAGAGGATTCGAACCTCCGATCAGAGTTTTAGCCCCGATGCTCCCTTAGCAGGGGAGTGCCTTCGACCAGCTCGGCCACGTCTCCCTGCTTGATACCTTTACAACGACCCACAGTTTAACGGATTCCGTTGACTACGGGGTTTTACTGCGGTTTTAAAGCGTTTGCTGCTTATTTTTTACTTCTGATCAAGCTCGAAAGCCTTATGGAGAGCGCGTACAGCCAATTCCATGTATTTTTCGTCGATCACTACTGAAATCTTGATTTCACTAGTGGAGATCATCAGGATATTGATGCCCTCCTCTGATAGTGTGCGGAACATCTTGCTGGCAATCCCAACATGGGAGCGCATTCCAACGCCCACTACGGAAACCTTGGAAACTTTTGGGTCACCCGTAATTTCTTTTGCTTCAATATGTGCCTGCACATTGTTCTTGAGCAAGTCCAGCGCTTTTTGATAGTCAGCACGAGGCACTGTGAACGTGAAGTCTGTTTTGCCTTCAAAGGACTGGTTCTGAATGATGATATCTACATCAATATTGGCATCGGCAATTGGACCCAAAATTTGATAAGCAATACCTGGGCGATCTGGAACACCCAGAACGGTAATTTTTGCTTCATCACGCGCAAAGGCGATGCCGGAAATAACTGCGGCTTCCATAGTGCTGTCCTCTTCAAATGTAATCAAGGTGCCCGACTTCATCTCTTGATCAAGGGGCATCAACGGGTCTGTCAGGGATGACAGAACGCGGGTTTTAACTTTGTACTTACCTGCAAACTCTACCGAACGAATCTGCAATACTTTTGAACCAAGGCTTGCCATCTCTAGCATCTCTTCAAAAGTAATCTTGTCTAAGCGACGCGCATCTTCACAAACGCGAGGATCGGTCGTATAAACACCATCCACGTCGGTGTAGATCAGACACTCATCTGCCTTTAGCGCTGCAGCCATTGCTACAGCCGATGTATCAGAGCCTCCACGGCCCAAGGTAGTGATATTGCCGTTAGGATCAACGCCCTGAAAGCCAGTCACGACCACAGCACGTCCTGCATTGAGATCGGCAAGAATTTTTTGATCATCAATACTCTTAATCCGTGCCTTGGTGAAGGAGGAATCAGTGTGAACGGTGACTTGCCAGCCAGCATAGCTCACCGCATCAACGCCCTCACGAAGTAAAGCCAAGGCTAGCAAGCCAGAACTCACCTGCTCCCCTGTGGAGGCAATTTGATCGAGTTCGCGGGGGTTGGGATTGGGATTGATGTCTTTTGCTAAGCCAAGCAGGCGATTGGTCTCGCCTGACATAGCCGAAGGTACAACCACCACCTGGTGACCTGCACGCATCCACTTAGCAACCCGTTTAGCAACATTCTGAATGCGCTCAACTGAGCCCATTGAGGTGCCACCATACTTATGAACGATAAGAGCCATAAAAACCGATGTATTGTCTATTTGCAGGGAATTAGATTCCCTAGGGTCTAAAAGGGGCTTATTTTACAGGGTTTTATCCCTGTGCTATTGCTTCTCAGACCACACCGGAAGCACTCGCTTACCAGTGGCTACCAAATGTGGGTAGCTTACCCCCAACCCCGCCACAGCCAAGAGCTGACCGTGAACATAAAGCAGTGGTGCCTGTCGCTCCCAGGGAGGCATGTCGGACTCCTGGAAGAGGTTCTTGAGGGTTTTACGTGGGGTATTGGGCTTGATTTGAATCTTTTCCGCCCCTTGGCGCTGCTTTTCCTCCACAAGACCCTGCTCTTGAGCCTCAATTACCCAGGCGGACGGAAAACCAAGCAACTTACTGCGCGCTGGAATGTCCTTGAAAACCCACTGACCAGACATGACATTAGCCACCTGCAAGACGCCGCGCCACAAATGAATGCTTACCCCATCATGCTGCCATTCCAAGACTGCATCTCGTTTTACCGCCATCAGATCCCGCCACCAGGATTCAAGTCGCTCTTGAGAAGGCATGTTCAAGCCATTTAATTTCAGCCAATATCGCATCAGATTATTGGCAGCAGGTTTATCCGCCTTAAGGAGCACCAAGAGAGGCATTAGTTTTAAGTGTTTATTGTCAAGAATTCCTTGCGCATCATGCCTAGCCAAGCGATCAAGCAACGTCTGTGATTGAGCCAACAAATCTGCGCTACGTGATAGGTTGGCAATTGCGCCAGGCTGAATTTTCTCTAAACGTGGAATGATGTCTTTGCGGATTGCATTGCGACGATAGCGTGTATTTTGATTACTGGGATCCTCCACCCATTTAAGCTGATGTTGCTTGGCATACGCCTCTAGCTCAGCCCTACTTTGATTTAACAGTGGGCGCCAGAGAGAAATTGAGCGCCCCCCATCAATGTTCTTGCGATGCAGTGGCATACCAGATAGGCCAGTCACTCCAGACCCTCGCAAGAGTTGCAAGAGAATAGTTTCCGCTTGATCATTTTGATGGTGTGCCAGCAGAAGATCATCAATGCCATGCTCAACACACAAGTCAGTCAGAGCTTCATAGCGCTCCGCCCTTGCACGCGCTTCAACATTTCCCTGAGCTTGATCGGCAAAGTGCAAGAGTCGAAAGTCAAAATGCACACGGTATTTTTTGGCCAGCTTCTCACAAAACTCAAGCCATTGGTCGGCGGGTTTTTGCAATCCGTGATGAATATGAAAAACCCAAACCTCGGTTGACTTCTTGGTGGACTTTCCCTGCACCGCTTTACATACCGCATCAAGCAAGACGACCGAATCAAGCCCACCACTTACGGCAAGTGCAATTCGTTTGGCTGCGATGGGAGCAGCCTTATGACTTGGCTTCGATTTCCTTGAACTTGCCATAGCTCATCAAGCGTTCATGGCGACGCTCGAGAAGCGCATCCACTTTCATGCCATCGAAGGTCTTGAGGGATTCAGCCAAAGCCTTGCGCATATTAGCCATCATGACGTCGTAATCTCGATGGGCGCCGCCAGTTGGTTCAGCCACAATCTTGTCGATCAAACCCAATGTTTTTAAGCGTTGTGCGGTCAAACCCAATTGCTCAGCAGCTTCAGGGGCTTTTTCCGCGGTCTTCCAAAGGATGGATGCGCAGCCTTCAGGTGAAATTACAGAATAAGTCGAGTTTTGCAGCATCAACACCACATCACCCATTGCAATCGCCAGGGCGCCTCCTGAACCACCCTCACCAATAATCGTGGCGATGATAGGCACCTCCAGCTCGGCCTGAACATAGAGGTTATGACCAATTGCCTCAGATTGATTGCGCTCCTCTGCATCGATTCCGGGGAAGGCGCCTGGAGTATCAACAAACGTGAAAACTGGCAGTTTAAATTTTTCGGCCAAACGCATCAAACGCTTTGCTTTGCGATAACCCTCTGGGCGACTCATACCAAAGTTTCTGAGTGAGCGCTCTTTTGTATCCCTGCCCTTTTGGTGACCAATGACCATACATGGCTGATTATTGAAGCGGGCTAAACCAGCAACAATAGATTGATCATCCGCAAAATTACGATCCCCATGAAGCTCATGGAAGTCCGTAAACAATGCACCCACATAATCCAATGTGTAAGGGCGCTGCGGATGACGAGCAACCTGTGAAACCTGCCACGGACTTAAGTTTGCATAGATGTCTTTAGTCAGCTGCTGACTTTTTTCGGTAAGCGTTTTGATCTCATCGGAAATATCCACCGATGATTCATCTTGTACAAATTGCAGCTCTTCAATCTTTGACTCTAGTTCAGCGATTGACTGCTCAAAATCCAGGAAAGTCGTTTTCATAGCTCGATTTTAATATTCAACGGGAATGGGGTCGATACTTCTCCACATATACCAGGTTGCAACGGTACGCCATGGGGCCCAATTAGCCGCGACTTCACGAGCCTCATGCCTGCTAACAGGCTCTCCACTGAAGTAATTCAGGGAAATAGCCTTAATGAGGCCCACATCGTCCAAGGGGAGAATATTGGGCTTGACCATATTAAAAATCAGGAACATTTCAGCCGTCCAGCGGCCAATACCCCGAATATCACACAATTCCTTGATGATGGCCTCATCCTCCATGCCCTTCCATTGATTGGCATGTAAGCGACCAGAATCGAAGTGTTCCGCCAAATCGCGGATGTACTCCACCTTACGACCCGATAGGCCCGCTGCACGTAACTCTTCAACCTTTAAGGAAAGGATATTTTTAGGGCTTACTTTGTTTCTAGAGGCCGCTAAAACCCTATCCCAAACAGACTGGGCTGCAGCTACGGAAATTTGCTGCCCCACAATCGCCCTAGCCAATGTAGTGAATGCATCACCACGGGTTCTTAAAAAACCTGAGCCATATTTTGGGATCAGTTTTTTCAGAATACGATCTTGTTTCATTAATTCAGCGCAAGCTTGCTCCCAATACTCAGGGGCTAACTCCTCAAAACTCGCTTGCTCTACTGCTTTAGTCAAAATGCATTCTCAATCATGTATTTAATTGCCTAACTTCTGCGCCATTCAGTAAGACCGCCTGGCTTATCCTCCAATACTACGCCTTGCTCCAATAAAGTCTTACGAATTAAATCCGCCTTAGCAAAATCTTTTGCCTGCTTTGCGCTAACTCGCGCAGCAATCTGCTCTTCAATAACAGCGGCAGATAAACCAGCCTCCCCGCCCCTCGACCCCGCCTGTAAAAACATGGTTGGATCGCATTGTAAAAAATTGAGAATTCCAGCCAGTCCTTTGAGGGTGCCAGCCAACTCGACTTTCTCCTCACCCTGAGCTCGATTAACTTCACTTGCCAAATCAAACAGAGCTGCAACAGCCTCAGGCGTATTAAAGTCATCATTCATGGCATCAGTAAAGCGCTTAACCCATGATGAATGGGGATCTAGAGGATTGCTATTAATGGGTACCTGCGCAAGAGCAGTGTACAAACGAACGAGGCCAGAGCGAGCTTCATCGAGCTGCGCATCGCTATAGTTAATGGGGCTGCGATAGTGTGCGCGCAACATGAAGAAGCGCAATACTTCTGGATCGAAATTTTTCAAAACGTCACGGATTAAGAAAAAATTGCCAAGTGACTTGGACATCTTTTCTTCATTCACCCGAATGTGACCGTTATGCATCCAGTAGTTTACAAAGGGTGCATCGCTAGCATTATGATCTTGACCGTATAAGGCGCCCTCGCTTTGAGCAATCTCATTCTCGTGATGGGGAAACTGTAAATCAGCGCCACCACCATGAATATCAAAATGCTCACCCAGTAGATCGCAGGACATGGCGGAACATTCAATATGCCATCCAGGGCGACCTTCACCCCAAGGGGATTGCCAGCGAGTATCGGCTGGCTCTTCTGCCTTGGCACTTTTCCATAAAACAAAATCCAATGGATCGCGTTTACCGCCACCAACAGCGACACGCTCGCCAGCATTTAACTCATCCAACGATTTGCCGGAGAGTCGGCCGTATTCTGGAAATAAACGAACAGCAAAATTTACATCGCCATCTTCGCCTTGATAGGCCAATTCCTTTTCGATTAGGCGACCAATAATGCCCTGCATCTGGGCAATGTAATCTGTTGCGCGGGGCTCATGATCGGGGTGCATTAAGCCCAATTCATCTGAATCGCCATGCATGGCATCGATAAAACGTTGCGTCAATGCGGAGATAGGCTCACCGTTCTCAACCGCACGATTAATGATCTTGTCATCAATATCAGTGATATTGCGGACATAAACGACTTCATATCCGCTAGCCCTTAACCACCGCACCACCATATCAAACACAATCATGACTCGGGCATGGCCAATATGACAGAAGTCGTAAACGGTCATACCGCAGACGTACATCTTCACCTTACCCGGCTCGATGGGTTTAAAGACCTGTTTTGAACGACTGAGAGTGTTATAGATTTGCAGCATAGGGGCTATAAAGGTGGGCAAGTAGCGCCAATTTGTTAGACTGAGCGCTGAGTATATCGAATGAGTCCGTTTTTCACCCCACCCCTATGTCAGCCAACCCTTTTTCACTACTGCTAGCCCATTTAGGCAGCTTAGGCGCCATTAGCGTCTTTTTGCTCCTCGCAGGGTGCAGCACCCCAGGCCAACAGCTAGCCGATGCCGAAATCAAAGCGCTCAATACAACTGCTGGGGCCACCCAAGGCACTCAAGCACCCTATTTAGGCTCCTATGGCCCGATTGACCCACCAAGACTTGCTGGCAATGATGCGGGATACGACCAATTCAACGCCGAGCTCTCAGACTCAGTAGCCGTTCCATTCCTATCTTTCTTGATTATTGAGCCGGACCCAGTCACTAAAAATGGAGTTCCATCCGATATTGAAAAGCTGGTAAAGGCCAAAAAGTATCCCGAAGCCATTGACTTGATTAACCAGCGCCTCAAGAAGACGCCTGGCAATGTGCAATTACGTTACGTCAAAGCGCGCATGCAAATAGAAATGCGTCAGTGGGAAATGGCCAAAAAGACCTTAGTGGAAATCACCCAGCAATTTCCTGAATTGCCCGAGCCTTATAACAATCTGGCCGCCCTAGCAGCAAACCAAGGGAACTGGATCGAAGCAAGAGATTATTTAGAGCTTGCCTTGAAATTGCGCCCCAGCTATACAGTTGCCTCAGCTAATTTGGGCGAGGTCTATATACGCCTTGCTGCCCAAGCCTATGACAATGCGGCTAAGGATGCTCTATTAAATCAACGTCAATTTACTAATCGCGCAAAAGCATTAATGGAAATACTTAAGCCACCTAAAAAGGTAACTGCGCCAGCTGCTCCAAACTCAAAATAATCTTTTACCGTTTTTATCTACTAACTCATCAGAAAGTTAATTCATCATGGCTCAAGTTTTACTCAAAACAAATAAGGGTGACATCACTCTCACACTAGACGCTGTTAAAGCACCAAAGACAGTTGCCAATTTTTTGCAGTATGTGAAAAGTGGTCACTACGATGGCACGATTTTTCATCGCGTCATTGATAATTTCATGATCCAAGGCGGCGGCATGACTGCTGGTCTCAAAGAAAAATCTTCCGGCACCCAAATCGAGAATGAGGCAAACAATGGCCTCAAGAACGAACGCGGCACAGTGGCAATGGCTCGCACTAGCGACCCGCACTCCGCAACAGCACAATTCTTCATCAACGTGAATGACAATGATTTCTTAAACCACACTGCTCCCAATGCGCAAGGCTGGGGTTACGCTGTGTTTGGAAAAGTAACTGGTGGCCTAGATGTAGTTGATGCAATTCGCAAAGTCAAAACAGGTAATGCTGGTTTTCACCAAGATGTTCCTGCAGAAGATGTTGTGATTGAAAAGGCGACCGTCCTCGAGGAATGATTCCGCAATACGCGAGCGCACTGCTCATTTCTGATTTACATCTCACGCCGTCAATGCCATTGACGGCGCAACGATTCTTTGATTTTTGTGAAAAAGATGCTCCCAAGGTAGATTCTGTATTTATCTTGGGCGACCTATTTGAGTATTGGGTCGGCGACGATGCGGCGCTGCATTCACCCTTTCAACAAGAAGTAAAACGCGCACTAGCAACTCTCTCCACCAAAGTAAAAACTTATTACCTGCACGGTAATCGAGACTTTCTGGTTGGAGACCAATTTTTAAGTAAGACCGGCATGACCCTTATGTCAGATCCTAGCAAGGTCACCATTGCGGGATCTGAATATGTTCTTTGTCACGGTGACTCCCTCTGTACCGCAGACATTGGCTATCAAGTTTTTCGTGGATGGGTTCGAAAATCTTGGATCCAAAAATTATTTTTGAGGTTACCGCTACATTGGCGTCGCTCAATTGCAAGTCAGCTACGTAGTAATAGTGGAGCGCAATACCAACGCTCAATTAAGTCCTCTATTAAAGGCGCGCAAGCTAAAACAGATGTCACTCTAGAGGCATGCGCAGCAGTCCTAGCGGCCCAACATGCGAATCTGTTGATTCATGGGCACACCCATCTACCAGCGCATCACCAAGAGCATTTGAAAAATCAAGAGTGGCAGCGTTGGGTTTTATCGGACTGGGATCTAGATCATCCAGAAAGTGGGCGCCCAAGAGCCAGTGCGCTGCTGATTGACCAAAACGGCGTTCGTTATGCCGATCTGATCAAATCTTAATAGCTTGAATGAATTAGCAGGTGGAATACTTAGACAAACACTGCACCATCTGAGCAAAGATACGCGGATTTGCACACATCACTTCACCACTTTGCAAGAAGCCCTCTTCACCACGATAGTTGCCAATTAAGCCACCAGCTTCGGTAATCAATAGCGCCCCTGCAGCCATATCCCATGGCTTGAGATCACTTTCAAAAAATCCATCGTAACGACCAGCGGCGACATAGGCCAGATCGAGGGACGCGGCACCGGGACGACGAAGGCCAGCGCATTGGCGCGACATATCCGCAAAGATCTTTAGATACTTTTCTAAATCTTGATCTTCACGGTATGGGAAGCCGGTACCCAGCAAAGAATTTGCTAAACGATCCTGAGTGGCAACGCGCAAACGCCGACGATCCAAGTAGGCGCCTGCACCACGCGTAGCAGTAAAGAGCTCATCACGAGTTGGATCGTAAACCACTGCCTGCTGAGTTACGCCATTTACAGACAATGCAATAGAAACTGCATACTGAGGGAAACCGTGAATGAAGTTAGTTGTGCCATCAAGCGGATCGATAATCCATACATTTTCAGCATCGGCATTTTGAGCACCAGTCTCTTCAGCCAAGAAGCCATGCGAAGGGTAAGCCTCGCTGAGCGTTTCAATAATCGCTGCTTCGGCCTGTCTGTCCACCTCGGTTACAAAATCATTGTGTTGTTTGCGGTCAACCTGAAGTCGCTCTAGATTCAAAGAGGCTCTATTAATAACGGTTCCGGCACGACGGGCAGCCTTAACGGCCACATTTAACATGGGATGCATAGTTTTGATGGACAAATTAAATAAGAACAAGCTCAGCAGATTGAAAACTGCAGGACAATAAGGAGCTAACACCCTGATTCTAAACGATTGCCCCTTTGAACGTCCAAGCCCCTAAAGATCCTCTGCACATGAATACCGCTCAAGCACAATTATTGCGCTGGGTTTTGGTTGAAACCAGCCACCCAGGAAACGTAGGTTCAGCAGCGCGCGCACTAAAAACCATGGGGTTTAGCGATCTACGCCTGATTTCACCCAAGATTCCAGGTATTGCTGAGGCCCCAGAGGCGCTTGCCCTGGCTAGCGGTGCGGCCGATATTCTGGAGTCCAGCCAAGAATCTCCAACCCTAGAGTCCGCTGTTCAAGACTGCCCTCTCGTCTTGGGTCTCACTAGTCGTGATCGTGAATTTGGACCGCCTGCATTGAATTGGCAAGATGCTCGACTGCTGATTAAAGCCGCTCTAGCCAGCAAGCAAAAGGTGGCACTCCTATTTGGCCCAGAGCGAACGGGGCTAGACAATCATCACCTTTCCCTTTGTACTCATCGGGTCTGGCTGGATGCGAATCCGCTTTACCCCTCCCTCAACCTAGCTCAGGCCATCATGGTTTGCGCCTTTACCCTCAGAGAATCTTTACAAGGGGATATAGAGTCATCGCAACCAGATGAGTCTGCACTGTCAGACTATGCGGATCCAGCAGTCGTGGCTGCCATGCTGGAGCATTGGCGTGAAGGGTTGGAGGCTATCGGGTATCTTGATCCAGCCAACCCCAAGAAGCTTATGCCCCGCTTGCAAGCCCTTTTTGCAAGAACACGTCTCCACAAAGAGGAAATCGACCTTCTACGTGGGATTGCTAAACAGATGCTTCTAAGAAAATAAATTTAGCCTTTAACCGTTAAAATCGACTTATGTTTAATTCGCTTTTCGACCAAGTCGACTCCATCATTCTTCGCGACCCCGCTGCCAGAAATCGCCTAGAGGTTGTCACCTGCTATCCAGGCTTACATGCAGTCTGGATTCATCGGGTGTCTCATGGCCTTTGGAACTTGGGCTTGAAGTGGATAGCACGCCTTCTCTCGATGCTATCTCGCTGGGTAACTGGCATTGAAATCCACCCCGGAGCCAAGATCGGGCGTAGAGTTTTTTTAGATCATGGTCTTGGTATCGTTATCGGAGAAACTACCGAAATTGGCGATGACTGCACAATCTATCAAGGCGTTACTCTAGGCGGTACCTCTTTGTACAAGGGTGTGAAGCGCCATCCCACTTTAGGCAAAGGTGTTGTCATTAGCGCTGGCGCGAAAGTACTAGGAGGCTTTACTGTCGGTGATGGAGCTCGAGTTGGGTCCAATGCCGTAGTACTCAAAGAAATCCCAGCTGGAGCAACTGCCGTTGGAATACCCGCTCGCATCTTGCATCCCGATTTACCGCAGGCCAGCACTCCAGATAGCAAAGCCAAGGAATACTTCTCTGCTTATGGCGTGACCCCAAACGTAGATGACCCAGTATCCATGGCCTTAAAGGGTTTAATTGATGCAACCCTAGAGCAAGAGGCTAAAATTGCAGCGCTGGAAAAGGCCCTGGCAAAATTGAGTAATGCACCAGCATCTAGCGCTGGCGAGTCAAGTGATACTAAGCGTGACCTTGGTGCAATAAAAGAATGGCTTAAGGAATAAATTAATGCAGGGTTGGTGATGTGCCACCCTGATTAGAAGCGTCACCTATCAGCCCATCATCGCCATCATCGGAATCATCGGGCATTCCGAAAGCAAATGCATCACCACCTTCGGGGTGACGATTTTCAATCTCTTCATCGGTAGCAGCGCGAATATCCTCTACCTGCACCCAAAATCTCAAAGCCATTCCAGCAAGCGGATGATTTCCATCTAGAACAACTTGGCTATCAGCCACATCAGTCACGGTATAAATTAATGGCTCATCATCCAGATCAGCAGAGTCGCCACCTTCCTCTGAATCAGGAACGCCCTCAAACTGCATCCCCACTTCCAAGGGTTCAGGGAATCGCGCGCGGGGCTCTATCTTTAATAGCTCAGGATCGTATTCACCAAAAGCCTCGCTAGGCTCAAGCTGGATACTGGCCTCATACCCAATGTCTTGGCCATCTAATAAGGTTTCAATCTTAGGAAAAGTACCCTCATATCCACCATGCAGGTATACCATCGGGGAATCAGGTTCCTCGATAATATTATTTTGCGCATCAGTTAATTTGTAGCGCAGGGATACAACGGTATTTTTTTCGATCTTCATGCGTAATTCATTCAACATTATGTTTTAAACAGCTTCCAACTTATATGACTGCATTTTACTTGAGCAAACCTTACGACCCACCACAGGCGCCTCAAAACCTTCCTCTGGACCGCCCATGGGCTCTTCTGGGCGGCATTAGCCCTCAGCAGTTCATGAAAACCTATTGGCATAAAAAGCCTCTTTTGGTACGTGGCGCCATCCCCGCTTTTGAGCTCGCCAAACAAATGGGCGAGCCATTGGGTAATGCAATTTCACCAGAAGTGCTCTTTAAAATTTCTGGTGACGAGGTAGTTGAATCCAGACTAATTAAAGCTAAGCCTTGGAGCTTTGCGAATGGTCCATTTAAGAAGCAATCAATCCCGTCTTTAGAGACGCCTGACTGGACACTCCTTCTCCAAGGCATGGAAGCAAGGCATCCAGCAGCAGCAAAGGTACTCTCCTGGTTTCGCTTTATTCCAGACGCGCGCTTAGATGACCTCATGATTAGCATTGCTGGGCCAGGCGGTGGCGTTGGACCGCACTTTGACTCTTATGATGTTTTTTTAATTCAGATGTCGGGGCGCAGGCGTTGGCGAATTTCTGAGCAAAAGGATTTAACCTTAAATCCCAATCTCCCCTTAAAAATCTTACAACACTTTAATGCCGAGCAAGAATGGGATTTAGATCCTGGTGATATGCTTTACCTACCCCCTCATGTTGCGCATGATGGAGTTGCATTAGACGCAGGCTGTCAAACGTGGTCAGTTGGGTTTAGGGCGCAAAGCTATAAGGAAATATTGCAAGAGGGTTTATGGCGCTTGGCTGAATCACTTGAAGATATTCCCGAACTGCATAAACACTTTGCCGATCCAAAGCAAACCGCAACCAGCGCAGCAGAGCAACTTCCGGAAGAGATGATTAGGCAAGTTACCCAAAAGTTAAAGGGCTTAAAACTTGATCGCGTTGAAACATTTCTGCCTGGAATTGCAGCCTATCTCAGTGAACCAAAACCACAGGCCTGTTTTGACGGCTCAGAGAGCAAGCTGTCGCATGACGAATTTGTGCGTCAATTACGCAAGCGGGCCCTAGTCCCACAACCCCAAACCCGATTACTAGCCTTAGGCGGGGTAATTTATTGCAATGGGGAGAATATGACCGACGGTCAAAGTAGCGCCATTAAAACAGCCTGGCGCTCCCTTGCGGCCAAGAGGCATTTCAAAGGAGCGTTAGGGCAAGCTGAACCCAACAATAGTCTTTTTGAGGCTTATGAGGCGGGCTGGCTGATTTTTTAGACTCAGATTAAGAGATGGCTATAATGATTCCTGGAATGTACTTAAGGGCTAACCCTGTGCTTTCTAAGTATTTAAAACCGGTTATTAATGATAATTTTTTAAGAGGAAATTACAAATGAAGAAGTCACTCGCACTCGTAGCAATGTTGGCAATCGCTTTGGCCGCTTGCGGTAAAAAAGAAGAAGCAAAACCTGTAGAAGCTGCTCCAGCTGCTGCTCCTGCTGCTGATGCTGCTGCTCCTGCTGCTGCTCCAGCTGCTCCTGCTGCTGATGCTAAGAAGTAATCTTCTTCTTGAAGAAAAAAAGCCGCTGAAAAGCGGCTTTTTTATTAGTTAAAATTTATGGACTTATGTGAGCTATCTCGACATTTGCTCAGTAAGTAAAGTCAAGAGTTGCAATCCAGCAGCGGTATTTTCCGGCTTACCATCTGCATTTTGAACGTAGACACTGCAAGCATTTTCACCCGTGGACTTTACGACTACCAGATATTTCTTGGCCTTCAAACTTGAATCATCTTTGCTGCTAAAGAGATTACTAAAGAAGCCCTTGGTATCGCCCAAATCTTTAGGATTTACGTAGCGCACATAGTAGACGCCGTTGGCACGGTTGCGATCTTCAACAGTAAAGTTAGAGCGGTCTAAAGCAAGACCAGTATCACGCCATGCGCGGTCAAAGCTTGCTGCCATTTCAATGTGGGCAGTGTTCACACCCTCCTGAACCAGCTGCGCCTTAGGAGTCTTAGGCCCTAGTGGTGCAGCAACTTGAGCCTTAGCCATCTCCTGAGTCATACCCAAGCGCTCCATCAGGCGCGCCAGAAAGGCAGCTTCGAGCTCAGGATCATTTGGGCGAGCCGTCCATATGGTCGAATTACAGGCAGTGGTTGTGGCATCCGTTACACACTTCTCGATAGCGCCGCGCTGAGTAATGTAAATTTCGGTTTCACCAGGTTTACTGGCCTCAAGGCGAGTTTTATATTTATCACGCTCACCAGTGTCATAGAGAGAATCTAGCGCCCCACCAATAGCTGAACGAATAAAGTCTTGAGCAATTTTGGCGCGATTCTCAGCCCAATCGGTTTCCATGATGCCAGTTGATGGAGAGTCAATAACCAATAGGAAGCCATTCTCCTGCCAAAAATCTTTAATTTGTGGATACAGCTCTGGGGCTGGCTTCTCTACAACCAACCAGCGACGCTCACCATCACGAGCAATACGCATCCCCGGGATACCGGTCATGACATTCTTGCGAGTCTGTACTGATTTTTTTACCGCAGCGTTGTACTCGGACATCGTTGCAGAGCCGTCTTGAACAATATAGCGACGATCCGCTTGGGCAGTAATCAAGTCTGGTGGGTAGGACAAATTAGGTCCACGCACGGCGCCTGACGACTTATAGTCCACCGTATCGTTGGTAGTCGCAGATTTACACCCAAACAAAGCAAGGCATGCCAAAGAAAGGATTAGTGGGGTTGCGCACTGTTGGCGCAATCGTTGCATCAAATTCATCATAGTAAGCCAGCCTGTTTCATTGCAGTCTTCAAAGGTTCATGCAAAGCAACGCTTAAAGGGGTTAAAGGCAAACGAATTCCAGCCGTAATTTTGCCCATTTCATGCAGGGCCCATTTCACTGGAATCGGATTAGCCTCGGTAAACATGGCTTTATGCACAGCCAGTAATTGATATTGAATAGCGCGCGTCTTAACAACATCATCAGACATAGCGGCTTGACATAATTCATGCATTAAACGCGGAGCAATATTGGCGGTAACGGAAATATTTCCCTTGCCACCCATGAGCATCAGCATTGCTGCACTCAGGTCATCACCAGAAAACACGGAAAAGTCTTGATGCCCGGCGCGTTTGAGATCAGCCAGCAATAAAGTGCCGCGCTCAATACTGCCCGTAGCATCTTTAATGCCAATAATGCCAGGAACGGCCGCTAGGCGAACGGTCGTTTCGCCAGCAAGATCTGCAACAGTTCTGCCGGGTACGTTATAAAGAATGACGGGCAAGTCAACTGACTCAGCAATTTTCTTGAAGTGGGCGTACATGCCATCTTGAGTTGGCTTATTGTAATAAGGAACAACTTGCAGGCTGGCGTCTGCACCAACCGATTTAGCAAACTGAGTTAGCTCAATTGCCTCAGTAGTTGAATTGCCACCAGTACCGGCGATCACAGGAATACGTCCAGCAATTTGTTCGACAGTGACTTTAATCAGTTCGCAATGCTCTTCAACGGAGACTGTTGGAGACTCTCCACTGGTGCCAACGATGACGATACCGTCAGAACCTTCGGCAACATGCCAATCCAATAAAGAACGCAAGGCAGGGAAATCTAAACTTCCATCCTCGAACATCGGCGTCACAATAGCGGGCATACTGCCTGCGATGGGCTTTTTACTGGCTTGAGAGTGTGTTGTAGTGGTCACTGAATATGTCAGAATTATCTAAATGTTAACCACCAAATTGTAACGGAATGCACCCTTTTAAATGCCCTTTCACAGCACATATTCGCTGAACCATAGCTGGTTTTGGCTCATCAAGGTAAATATCCTCATAGGCAATCACTTTAAGGCCCGATCGCTCCGCTAAAGCCAGTAATTCCCCTGGTTTTAATAAGAAATTGGGGTTTGTGGGCCTGCCAAATGCCGCGTTCCCATCGGCAAAGGTTTCGTAGATCAATGCACCGCCCTCACACAGCATTTTGGGCAATTCCTCCAAATAGGGGCGGTAGAGGTAATTCGTCACCACAATCCCTGAAAACTGTTGACCCAACACGGGCCAATTAGGGCCCTCGAGATCGAGTTCTTGAACTTGAATGGAAGTGCTTTGTAGCGACCTTATATCGGAAACATCCCGATCGATAGCCAAAATATTGTGCCCTAGGGACGCCAAGAAAGCAGTATGCCTGCCTGCACCACAAGCCAGATCCAAGACCACTCCGCCCTCTGGAATGACCCGCGAAAAGCGCATTACCCATGGAGAGGCGTTTGCAATCACATCATGATTTGAGATCAAGGGGCGACCTTAGTCGTACGCTAAACCCATAGACTCACGAACCTCGCGCATGGTTTCTTGCGCAACCTTACGCGCCTTGTCGCAACCATCAGCAATGATGGAGCGCAATAAACTCGGATCATCCAAGTATTTCTGCGCACGCTCGAACATTGGTTGCTGCTCAGCAAGAATGGCATCAATCACAGGTTGCTTACACTCTAAGCAACCGATTCCAGCAGACTGGCATTCCTTTTGAACCCAAGTTTTGGTCTCATCATTGGAATACACCGTATGCAACTGCCATACCGGGCAACGTGCAGGATCACCTGGATCGGTTCTGCGCACCCTTGCAGGGTCCGTTGGCATAGTGCGAATCGAACGAATAACCTCTTCTGGTTTTTCACGAATGCTGATCGTATTACCGTAAGACTTTGACATTTTCTGCCCATCAATACCAGGCATGCGAGATGCAGTTGTCAGCAAAGCTTGCGGCTCTGGAAGAATAATTTTTCGGGCACCCTCTAAGAAGCCAAACAATCTTTCACGGTCGGCCATCGAAAGGCTTTGCGCTTCCTGCAACAATGCTTTGGCTTGCTCAAGAGCTTGATCATCGCCGCGCTCCTGAAATGCTACACGTAATTCGGCATACATCTTGGCACGCTTGCTACCTAATTTTTTGACGGCCTCCAAGGCCTTCTCTTCAAAGCCAGGCTCGCGACCATACAGATAATTAAAACGTCGCGCAACTTCACGCGTCATCTCCACATGGGGAATTTGATCTTCACCGACGGGTACGAATTGCGCACGATACATCAGAATATCGGCAGCCTGCAACAAGGGGTA
>CANFOT010000035.1 GCA_947448625.1 Burkholderiaceae bacterium
AGCGAGACTGATTAAAAAGTATTCACCCTCATCACGGTTGTTTTAAGTTTATGTAATGGAGTTCGCATGGCGACCGGAATTGTTAAGTGGTTCAATGATGCAAAAGGTTTTGGCTTTATCAAACCTGATGATGGTGAAGAAGAGTTGTTTGCGCATTTCAGCGCGATCAATATGGGTGGCTTTAAGACACTTCAGGAAAACCAAAGAGTAACGTTTGACGTTACTCAAGGCCCTAAAGGAAAACAGGCCTCAAATATTCAAGCAGCTTAATTCGCTGTAGATCATCATTAAAAAACCCAGGACTGGTTCCTGGGTTTTTTATTACCCTCAAAAAATAAGAGGGTTGCCGCTATACAACCGACCCTAGCAAAGGCGCAATCATTGATCATTTGCTTAAAGTAAATATGCTTAAATTAATCCTTTTTTTCGCAGATTAGCCAGGCGGTTATTTAAGGTCTTAGTAGTCAGCAGATTGTATTTATCACCCTCAGACCAATTGATGCCTTTCCACTCAATACCCTCTGGCGTGACATTAGCAAATGGCTCTCTACCCTCTTTTGCATACCCTTCGAAAATAGCCATTAATGCAGCGCGATCATCCGATCCACCGGCATCTTTAACGGCATCTAAAATTGGCTTAGTGATTGTGTCGCCATAGCTAACTTTAGAATCTGGATGCTTAGGACTTGCTGGCTCCTCAAAGATATATTCATGCGGCCATTCAAAAACATTTCTTGCTGAATTCTTTACTGACGAAGGACTCACCGCTCCACCCTCTGGGTTTTTAGGATCAATTGGTAAATTCAACTCCATAATCCATGCTTCGAATTCTGCAATACGGCTATAGCGCTTTTCTTCGCTATCGCGCCTCTGCTCCTCCTGAGATAGCAATAAGGTAACCCAGGCCCAAGCTATGTCTTTTGGTGTTGCAAACTCTTGAGCAAGAATACCGCTCGCTTTTTTGAGAATGGGTTTGGAGGTCAGTTTTGTCATTGCGTTCTTTCTACATTCTTTAGTAAGCGCCTTCAATTCAGAGTGGAAAGTCAAAGGGAAGGCTCCCGTTTATTTTTACAATGCTCGCCACAGACCCCATAGCATACTCTTCATGCGCTAGACTGGCCCCCAGCAGCCCCTTTCAATCCTCCAGAACCACCCTATTAATTGGTCTGTTATGCTTAAAGCGCTGTATTAAAAATCATCATCAGAATGACTTTAGTAAACAGGAGATAGCAATGATTCAAGGCAAGCTTTTAAATGCATCTGCACGTACCACCCTATTTTTTACGGCGCTGATCACTTTATTGATTGGTGGGACTTACCCAGCCTTCGCTCAGTCGGATTACCCAAATAAGCCGATACGCTTCATCATCCCCTTTCCTGCTGGTGGCGCCACCGATAACATTGCCAGACCACTCCAGAATGAACTCTTAAATACTGTTAAGTGGAATATTATTATTGATAATAAGCCTGGTGCAGGAGGCAATATTGGCGCAGAAATGGTCTCTAAATCAGCTCCAGATGGCTATACCTGGCTCATGGCATCAGTGGGCACGCACGGTATTAATCAACCTCTCTATACCCAAGGCGGAGGCAAGCTACCTTTTGATCCCATTAAAGATTTCACTCCGATAACGCTAGTAGCGGAGCTGCCAAATGTCTTAGTTCTGAATCCTGAGTTTGCCGCTAAAAATAATATTAATAGCGTGAATGATTTAATTGCTTACGCAAAAGCCAACCCAGGAAAAATCAATATGGCGTCAAGCGGCAACGGCACCTCAATCCATATGGCTGGCGAACTATTTAAGTCGATGACAAAAACGTATATGGTTCATCTGCCCTACAGGGGTAGCCCTCCAGCCGTTACTGATCTGATGGCAGGAAATGTTGACATCATGTTTGATAACCTCCCCTCCTCAATCAACTACATACGTGCTGGTCGACTAAAAGCATTGGCTGTTACCACCTCGAAGCGCTCCCCTGCATTGCCAGATATACCAACAATTGCTGAGGCCGCAAACTTACCTGGCTATGAGGCAACTTCATGGTTCGGAGTAGTTGGCCCTGCAAACATGCCTGCAGACATTCTAAATAAAGATAGCGCAGCGTTAATTGCCGCAATTAATAGTCCATCTGTAAAAGAAAAATATTTAGCGATGGGTGCGCAACCCGTTGGAAATACGCCAGCCCAATTCTCAGCATTCATTAAAAATGAGATTGCCAAATGGACTAAGGTTGTTAAAGATTCCGGAGCAAAGGTAGACTAGGCCCTTCAAAATTAACATACCAAAAGAGGAGTGATGCTCCTCTTTTTTATTTTCCTAATTGAGACAGTAGCTTAGTAGGCGATATCACCTCTTGATCTAAGATCAATTCTATTAAGGCCCCTTTTTTGCTAGCAAGCGCCTTGGCAAATGCGGAGGCAAATTCCTCGGTTTTACTCACCCTAAAACCAGGTATTCCGAAGCTGTCCGCAAACTTCACAAAATCAGGGTTTGTTAAATCAGTTGCAATCACACGAGACTTAAACTCCCTCTCCTGATGCATGCGGATGGTGCCAAGCATGCTGTTATTCACTACCAAAACAATAGGAAACGCATCATAGCGAGCAGCAGTTGCCAGCTCCTGGCAATTCATCATAAAGTCACCATCGCCGCAGACTGCAATAACCACCTTTTGCGGACTCACCATCTTTGCGGCAATAGCTGCGGGTAGCCCATACCCCATTGATCCATTCGCTGGTGCCAATTGGGTTTTATAGGCTCCATAAGGATAAAAACGATGAACCCAGGTGGCAAAATTTCCAGCACCATTGGTGATGATTGCATCGCGTGGTATCGAGTCCGATAATGAATGCATAATCTGCGCTAATTGCAAGTTACCTGAGACGGCCACCGGGCTTGAGAAAGCGAGATACTCATGATGGGCTTGTTTCATGTTGGTGCGGTCATACTGAGCGCCCATCTTTACCTTACTTAATGCCAAACAAAAATTTTCTGGACTGCAATTAAGAGCAAAGTCAGGTCTATATACGCGACCCAACTCTTCTGGGCCTGAGAGCACATGAATTAACTTGTTTTGAGCCTGTGGAACGGTCAGCAAGCTGTACCCAGCCGTTGTCATCTCTCCTAGGCGCTCCCCAATTACCAACAACACGTCCGCCTCCTGAATACGCTTAACCAAGGCAGGATTGGCGCCAATACCCAAATCACCAGCAAATGAAGAATCTAAATTGTCGATGACGTCTTGAGAGCGAAAACTAGTTGCAATCGGCACGCCCTCCGCATTAGCCCAACGCCGCAAATCTTCGCAAGCAGCACCATTCCAATTGCCGCCACCAGCAACTATGATCGGGTTCTTGGCGCTTGTAAAAGTCTTCATGGCCTCATCAAAAATATTGAGGTCTAGGCCTGGTTGAACAATATGGGCTGCTTTTAAGGGTTTTTCCTGGCCAACCATGTACAAGACATCTTCCGGTAAGGCCAATACAACCGGACCTTTACGACCAGCCTGAGCCACATGGAATGCATGAGAAACAAATTCATCAATTCGGTCGACGCGATCAATACTGCCAACCCATTTTGCACATTCGGAATACATGCGGCGATAGTCAATTTCCTGAAACGCCTCACGCTCGACCATGTCAGTTCCAACTTGACCCACCAACAAAACCATCGGGGTTGAGTCTTGATAGGCAGTATGCATACCAATCATGGCATTAGAGGCACCGGGCCCACGGGTCACCATGAGTATGCCGGGGCGACCTGTCAATTTTGCATAGGCTTCAGCCATGTATGCGGCGCCACCTTCTTGTCGACACGTGATAAACCGAAAATCAGGATGATCAACCAGGCCATTTAACAAAGGTAGAAAACTCTCTCCAGGAACACCAAAGGCCATATCTACACCCTGCCTAACTAATGCATTTGCCAGAATCTGGCCACCATTAAGAACCTTGCTTGGCATGTCCATTATATTTTTATACTTTCAGATGATGGTTGATATTCATGAGCAACTCGTGGAAAGTTATCACACTTTCTCAGGTCATGGCCTCAATAAAACAGCTCCATGGTGAGTTGGATAGACCATCGAGACTGGCATATACTGCGTAAACAAACTACAAATAAACCAATTTAATTGGAGACTTTAATATGAGACTATTTAGCTTTAAGGGTTCGGATGGGCGCAATGGAGTTGGAGCCCTCTTAAAAGAAGGTGCAGATACCTTCATTAATCTTTGTGCCACTGATCCATCAATACCCAATAGCTTGCAAGAAATTATCCAATCCACAGCACATTTGGATCGAGCAAGATTAGCCCTTGGCAACTCAAGTGCAATTAAAGAAAACATCAATTCCATTACCTTCAAGTCGCCCATTGAAAATCCCGGGAAAATTGTTTGCATGGGCCTCAACTATGCAGATCATGCAAAGGAAGGTGGCAATGCGCGTCCTGAATATCCGAGTTTCTTTATGCGTGGACCCAGCTCATTAACAGCACACTTAAGCCCCATTGTGCGACCCAAGGTTTCAGATAAGCTGGATTACGAAGCGGAACTCGCATTTGTTGTTGGCAAAAAAGCACGGCATCTCACCCTAGAAAATGCACTAGATTGCGTAGCTGGATACAGTATTTTTAATGACGGTAGCATTCGAGATTACCAACGCAAAACCAATCAATGGACGATTGGTAAAAACTTTGATCAAACCGGTGCATTTGGTCCGTGGCTAGTCACGCCAGATGAACTACCACCAGGATGCAATGGTTTGACCATTCAGTCTCGTTTAAATGGTCAAGTGATGCAAAACGCTAATACCAAAGATTTTTTATGGGGCGTTGCAGAGACTATTGTGTTGATAACCGAATGCATGACACTGGAGCCTGGCGATGTGGTTATCACTGGAACCCCTGCTGGCGTAGGCTATGCAAGGACACCCCCCGTATTTATGAAACCAGGGGATATTTGTGAAATTGAAATCGAGTCAATTGGAGTGCTGCGCAATAGCATTGCGGACGAATAAGCCCCTAAAAATCAAACTACCCCCAAATTGCCCAGCAACCCTTGGGGGTAGATGCTCCGATCTCAAGCAAATCACCCCAGCAGGCCTTAAAATAGGCTGATGACCAAGATTCCAGAACTTCTAGCCCCAGCCGGCAGCCTTTCTATGCTGCGTACTGCTTTTGACTTTGGTGCGGATGCCATTTATGCCGGACAGCCCCGTTACTCGCTGCGAGTCCGCAACAATGACTTCGGCAAAATGGAGACTCTCAAAGAAGGTGTCGATACAGCCCATGCCTTAGGTAAAAAGTTTTACCTTGTCTCTAATTTACTACCTCATGGCGGTAAGACGCGCACTTATATTAAAGACATGGATCCAGTCATTGCATTAAAGCCCGATGCGATCATTATGTCGGATCCTGGCCTGATCATGATGGCCAGAGAGGCTTGGCCTGATATGCCAATTCATTTATCAGTACAAGCCAATACAGTAAACGGCGCATCTGCTAAGTTCTGGCGCTCTGTTGGCATTAGCCGAGTAATTTTGTCACGCGAACTTTCCTTCGATGAAATCGAAGAGGTTCGTCAAGACTGTCCAGAGATGGAATTGGAAGTGTTTGTTCATGGAGCTCTATGTATCGCCTATTCAGGTCGCTGCCTCCTATCTGGCTATATGTCACACCGAGACTCCAACCAAGGAGCCTGCACTAATGCCTGTCGCTGGGATTACAAGGTTAAGCCAGGCCAACAAAATACTAGCGGTGATGTAGTACTGCTGCAAGAAGCTAGAAGACCAGATGATTTGATGCCAATGGAGGAAGATGAGCATGGCACATACATCATGAACTCTAAAGATTTGCGCGCAATTGAGCACATCGAGCGACTGACCAAAATGGGTGTGGACTCTTTCAAGATTGAAGGTCGAACCAAGTCACCTTATTATGTTTCTCGCACTTGCCAAGCCTATCGCACAGCCATTGATGATGCCGTAGCTGGTCGCCCCATGAATATGTCCCTCATTGGCAATCTAGAGGGCCTCGCAAATCGGGGCTACACAGATGGCTTTTACGAGCGTCACCACGATAAAGAATATCAACTCTATATGCGCGGACACTCTTTATCCGGCAGAAGTCTTTATGTAGGCGAAACCCTGGAAATTGATGAAACTTCGGGTCGAGTTAAGGTTGATGTAAAGAATCGCTTTTCTGTTGGGGATAAGTTGGAAATCATTGAGCCAGAAGGCAATCAGGATATGGTGCTTGATGCGATGTGGAATCTCAAGGGGGAAGCGATTCAAGTTGCTCCAGGATCGGGCCACTTTGTATGGATTAAGCTACCGCTCAAGAGCAAGCATGCATTTATTGCGCGCTATACCAATGAGCGCGCTCCAGTAGAAGAAAGTGCCTGCTCATCCTGCTCCTCAGACTAGAGGGTTTATGTAGTCACGAGGCTAAAAACCGCATCGATAATGCAACGGTTGATACCTAACTTTGCATTATCTTGTGTGCCTTACTTTTACAAATTTTAATATATTGCTATTGCATACTTTGCAGTGTGCTGTTGAGTTCCTTAGCCCACCACTTGGCTTGACCGGTTGTGCTATGACCTGCAGTCTCTGGTGAAGCAGGTATCAAATAGAGCTTGGCATTTTTAATTCTTGGGAGCGACTTCTCCATGAAGCCGAGCTCAGGAGGATTTCTCTCATCATCTGCAGAGTTAATTGCCAACACTCTTGCTTTGATGTTTTCCAATCGCGATGAAGGATCATAGTCGCCAGACGACTCCCATTGATATAGGTTGTCATTAGCATCAACAACAAATGGGGCGCTTAATCTAGCATTTAATAATTGGTCCGCCTTCTCTCTTGTTGGTGCCAGTTTATACAAACCCTCATCTCCACCACTCATTCCGACATTGAAATACACCGTGGCAAATTGAATGCTTTTTGGTTGCTTGGTGTAATTACCACCCTTCCACTCTGGATCATTGCGAACAGAGTCAATAATGAAGCGACGCATCATCCAGTTGCGACCGGACATTGCAACGGGAGAGGCCGCCATTGGAACCAATAAATCCATGTAGTCAGGATATTTCACCCCCCACAACCAAGTTTGCATACCACCCATAGAATTGCCAAGAACGAGGCGAAGATGTTTGATCCCAAGACCCTCTGATACAAGCCTGTATTGCGCGTCAACCATATCATCATAGTTATAGCGAGGAAATTTCATCTTCAGACCATCGGACGGCTTACTCGAGTCACCCACTCCAATCGCGTCTGGAATAATGACAAAGTATTTGCTGGAGTCCAGGACCTGACCTGGTCCAAAGAGTTGATCGCCAAAATTTTTAGAAAGTAAACCTTTTGCAGTGCCAGCAGTTCCATGCAATATCAGCACCGGAATACCGGAGGGGTCGCCGATCGTGATGTACCCAATCTTCAAATCAGAGATCACCTCCCCAGTGTGGAATTGGAAATTCTTGGCAACCCATACAGACTGTTTTGGGGTGTAGTTCTGCGCAATGGATAAGCTGGCCCATAGGGCTATTGAAGCAAAAATTGCGAATCGCTGAATTATCTTAAGACCGAAAATTGACATATGAATCCTTGGCGTTTTTGACCCAAAAACAGAGTCCATTCTTGATTGCGTATTTATTTCTTATACCTTACATCTAACTCATCAAAAAAAGGTTTTTGTACAAATTGCTGACGCTCTTCAAATGATGCCACTAAGCTTAAATCTTCTTTGAGCTCACCATGCTCCTTTAAATGAGATAAAGCATTGGTCATACCTCTCATGGCGCCCTGTAAAGCCGCATTGGCATACAGAATGATTCCAAATCCCATGTTGCTAAATTCTTGTTGAGAAAGGCTTGGAGTCTTTCCACCAATCACTACATTCACTACCTGAGGACAAGAGATTTCAAGCGGGATACGCCTTAGCTCATCAACCCCTTCAGGCGCCTCCACAAAAGTAATGTCAGCCCCATTTTCAGCATACAGTCGAGCTCTATCAATGGCATGATCTAGCCCATGGATTGCGCGGGAATCAGTTCGGGCAATAATTAAAAAATCATCACTCTGCCTGGCATCGACGGCGGCACGAATCTTAGCCACCATCTCAGTAGCGTCAACGACAGACTTATCAGAAAAATGCCCGCACTTCTTCGGCATCATTTGATCTTCAAGTTGAATTGCATTTGCACCAGCGCGCTCTAGCGAGCGAACAGTATGACGAACATTTAAGGCGTTACCGAAGCCGGTATCGGCATCAACAATAATAGGCAACGGCATTGCATCGCGCATAGCGGAGGTATGCTGAACTAAGTCGTTAAGACCTACAAACCCTAAATCAGGAATTCCATAAAAGGTATTGGTCAGCCCTGCCCCACTGAGGTACACAGCCTCAAACCCAAGTTGATAAATAATTCGTGCTGCAAGCGCATTTGCCGCTCCAGCAACCAAGAGTCCCGATTTAGCCTCAACCTTCTGACGAAGAACTGCGTTCAATTTTTCATCCAAGATCATTGATCATCCTTCATACGAGCAGCCTTCACAATTGCACCTAGGCGCGCTCGCTCTGCATCCACAAACTCATTAAATGAGGCGCGAGTACCACCCACCGGCTCAATGCCCTGACCCTTTAATCGGTCAGCAACTTGAGGTATTTTCATTGCCACATCAACTGCCGCCGCAAGTTTATCCATAATTTCAGGAGGAACGCCAACGGGGGCATGTATGCCTGCCCAGTGAGCAATTTGCAAGTCCGGGAAGCCCTGTTCTGTAGCTGTAGGCAACTCTGGATAAGCAGAAATACGTTTTGTCCAAGTAGTTGCCAATGCCTTGAACTTGCCACCCTGTTTGATGTGAGGCAAAGCCACAATACTCGCCTCCGAAGTTCCGGCCACCTGTCCACCCATAACTGCCGATGCGCCCTCAGAGCCGCTCTTATAGGGCACAGGAATGAGTTTGGCGCCATAACGGGTATTTAGTAGTTCAGCCACAAAATGCGGGGTGCTACCCGTTCCAGCGGTCGCAAAATGAAGGCCAGCACCTTCTTTAGAGGCATCAACAAAATTTCTTAAATTTTTATAACTTGATTCAGAGGACACGACAATCACAGAGGGCGCCAGACCAATCATGACAACCGGCACCAAATCACCATCCTTGTAATTGGTGTTTTTTTTGATCATGTTATTCGATACAACCCCCGCTGCACTGATCAAAAATGTATAGCCATCAGGAGCACTTTTACTTACAAAAACCGTTCCAAGAGAGCCGCCAGCACCCGGCTTGTTTTCAACCACGATCGCTTGACCTAACACCTTAGATGCACCTTCAGCAGCGGCTCTAGCCATCAGATCATTAGCCCCACCTGCTGAAAATGGAACAATAAATTTAATCGGCTTTTGAGGCCAACTTTGAGCATAGGCACCCACACCCCACGACCCACAAAGGAAAGAAATCACACCAATAAGTGCTCTAGCCTTATTTACCCACATCTGCGTCTCCAACTTTTATTATGAATATCAAGTAATTATGGATTATTTATAACATGATCTTTGCAGGCTAAGGCGCCGCAGAGCCTTCATGCTTCAGTTAATATTGGGGAGATCTATCAATAAAACATACGAGACAGAAATAACCCAGCTATGCCTTACGACTTTCCCAAGCTAATATGCCCTCTTGTGGCCGCTGTATTGTTAACTTCCACGGCCGGATATTCTCAAACAGCAACTTATCCCAATAAGCCCATTCGCCTAATTGTTGGCTTTGCACCAGGTGGTGGAGCAGATAGCGCTGCAAGAATTCTGGGGCCCAAGCTTGGAGAAAAAATTGGTCAGCCGATTGTGATTGACAATAGACCTGGTGCGGGCGGCAACCTGGCTAGTGAGCAGCTGCTGAAAGCGGATCCAGATGGTTACACTGTCATGCTCACCACGGTAGGCTCGATGGCGATTAATCCCCATATGCCAAATGGCACCTCATTTAACCCGCTGGTAGACTTCACCCTCCTTTCCCAAGGCGTAACCTTTTCCAATATTTTGGTTGTGAAAGCGGATTCTCCAATTAAGAATCTGAGTGATTTTGTTTCCGCCGGAAAAACGAAAGATGGTTTTGTTACCTTTGGCTCATCAGGAAATGGAAGCACTGGTCATCTGGCAGGGGAGCTACTAAAGGCCCGCTCAGGCATGAAGGGTGAGCATATCAATTACAAGGGTGGCGGACCAGCCATGACCGACTTATTGGGGGGCAATATCACTGCGATCTTTGCCAGTACACCAACCGCAGTACCCCTCATTGAGGGTGGAAAAATTAAGCCGCTAGCAGTCACAAGTTTGAAGCGCCTTCCCGGCCTTCCCAATGTTCCCACTGTTGCGGAGCAAGGTTATCCTGGCTACCAAGCTCTTAATTGGTACGCTTTTATTGCGCCACCCAAAATGAATCAAAGTCTGGTTACCAGAATAAATGCTGCGATTGTGGCTACCTTAAAGGACCCTGGCACGGTTGAGCGATTACGAAAAGTGGATCTTGAGCCCGCGCCATCGACCCCGCAGGAACTTGCAAGTACCGTTAAGTCTGAATACGAACTCTGGGGCAAGATCATTAAAAATATTCACCTTCAGGATCAATAATCATGGGATCAACAATTAGCGAAAAAATTCTTGCGGCCCATGCGAAACGTGACACCGTAAAAGCTGGTGATGTCGTAGTGTGTGATGTTGACTACGCTATGGTTACCGATACCAGAGCAAGCAACTCGATCAAGATGATTAACCGCATTGGCAGCAAGCATCTTGAGTTTGCCAATAAGACCGCTCTAGTCTTAGACCATTACTCCCCCCCGCCAAATTTAGAGGCTGCACAAATTCACACGGAGATGCGTTCATTCGCTAAACAAGAAGGCACCCAACTATATGACATCGGGGATGGAATTTGCCATCAAGTACTCCCCGAGGGCGGCCACCTGACAGCAGGCAACCTCATCGTTGGTACGGATACCCACTCCACCACCTATGGTGCATTTAATGCCTTTGGCACTGGCATCGAAGGCACTGATGTTTCCGCGGTAATGACAACTGGGAAACTTTGGTTCCGTGTTCCAGAAACAGTTCGGGTGGATATCAAAGGCGAACTTCAACCCGGCGTCTGGGCCAAAGATCTCACTCTATATATGCTAGGTAAGTTTGGTGCGGAAGGCCTAAACTACAAAGCCATTGAGTATGTTGGGCAAGGTGTATCCGCCATGAATATTGATGATCGCATGACCCTATGCAATCACGCAGCTGAATTGGGTGCCAAAGCAGCCATAGTCGAGGCAGATGAAAAAACAATACATTGGCTAAATGCACACGGCGCTCAAACACCCAAGCCTGTTTTTTCAGATGCAGATGCCATCTACGCACAATACCTTGAAATTGATGCCAATCTTCTTGAGCCTCAAGTGGCTAGAAAACATCAAGTCGACGATATCGTTGCAGCCCATGAAATCAACAATCAAGCAATTCAATTTGCCCTCATCGGTACCTGCACTAACGGACGCCTTGACGATATCAGGCAGGCTGCTGCCATTTTGAAAGGTAGAAAGCTTGCATCGGGCGTCAGAATGATTGTGACTCCAGCCTCGAGACAAATTTATCTTTCCGCCTTACGTGAAGGGCTGATTGAAATTCTTACGATGGCTGGTGCCTCATTTGAATCAGCAGGCTGTGGCACTTGTGTTGGAATCACCAATCACTTAGTACCAGGCGATGGTGACACCGTCATCTCTACCGCCAACCGAAATTTTAAAGGTAGATTATCCAACCCCGACTCAGACATCTGGCTCGGCTCAGCGGCTACCGTCGCAGCCTCTGCGTTGACTGGATTTATTACCGACCCGCGCACAGTCAGCGGTGGCGATTGGAGGCCAAACTGATGAGCAAAATTGATCTTTCTTGCGTCCAAGGAAAAGTCTTCCTACTTGGCGATCACATCAACACTGACTTACATTGCTCCGGGAAGTATTTACCAAACCAATCTGCTGAAGCAATAGCAAAGCTTGCTTTTGATAAACTTTCCGCTGGTTTTGCATCGAATATTGCTGATGCAGATGGGGGAATTTTGGTTGCAGGGGAAAACTTTGGCATCAACTCCTCTCGTGAGCAAGCTGTTCATATCATGCGCATTATGAATATTCGAGGAATCATCGCCAAATCATTTGGGAGGCAGTTCTTTAGAAATGCCATCAACAACGGCATGCCTGTTTTAGAGTGCGACACCTCTTCCCTGCTTGATGGAGAAATTCTGAATGTCAATTTTTCAACTGGAAAAATTATGCGCGAAAATCTTTCGACCATAGAGGCAATTCCACTCCCAAACGAAATGATCAAACTCATTGAGTTTGGAGGCTTAATTCCATTTTTAAAAGAACATCCCGACTGGAAGTTTTGATGACATCACTTACCCCCGTAGCAAAGCGACAGCGCCTTCGCAATTTATTGCAGATGGATCAAGCGGTAGTTGCCCCAGGAATTTACGATGGTTATGGCGCAAGAATGGTCCAAAACGCAGGCTTTCAAGCTGCGTATATGACTGGCAACGGCGTCTCAGCTTCATTGCTTGGCACGCCTGATATTGGTCAGGTAGATTTAACCCTGATGTCCGACCACGCAAGGCGAATTGCCGCCTGCATCAACATTCCACTCATCTGTGATGCCGACACTGGATATGGCGGAGTGCTCAATATTAAACGCACTATCGCAGAGTTTGAGGCTGCTGGCGTAGCTGCAATTCATATAGAAGATCAAACCTTTCCAAAACAATGTGCTCAATTCCCTGGCGCAAGATCGGTTCTGAGTTTCGAAGAGTCTCTGAACCATATTAAGGCTGCGGTTGCCGCCAGAAGTGACGCCACTATGATGCTGATTGCACGCACAGATAGCGCGGGACACTTTGGGCTTGATGAAGCCATCAAAAGATCAAGAGCATTTGTTGCTGCTGGGGCGGATGCTGTGTTTGTTGAGCTCAAGGCAAACCCCGATGCACTCGAGATGATTCAATCCATAAAACAGGAAGTGAAGGCGCCCTGCTTGTTCAATGTTGATGTCGGGGGACCGGTCTCAGAACTAAAGGCGTCTGAACTTAAAAGTCATGGTATTGATATCGCCATTCATCCAAGTCTTGCTCGGGGTGTATTTGGCCATGCAATGCAACTGGCATTAAAACATCTTCAAACACAAGAAAAGCTCAGTGATTATGCGGGGCAGATGCTGAGCCCAGCTCAATATACTGAAGCACTTGGACTTTCAGAAATTCAAGCCTGGGAAGCCAGCTTTACTAGCAAGTGATCACACAATGAATACAAGCAAAACAGCAGAAAATAAACCGCATGGCTTTAAAGATAAAGTTAAAGAGGAGTTTGTTAAAGCACTCCAGCTAACGATTTACTTCGGGGCATGGTTTTGCGCCATTGCCTTTTTAGCTGCTACATCCTTAGATGAAAGACCAATTCCTTTGTCCATCTTTGGTTTTGCCTTACTAAAGGCCGCCGTATGTGCCAAGTTCATGCTACTAGCTCAGGCAGCCTTCCCAATCAAGGTAAATAAGCAGCATGGCATTGTTAGCTCCCTAATCTTGGAGTCTTTAGTCTATCTTCTCGTTGTCTTGGGCTTAAATTATTTAGAAGCTGGAGTCCATGGATTAATTCATGGGAAAGAATTCATCCCTTCTATGGCTGAATTTGGAAGAGCCAATCCCTTGCGAGTGATCGCCATGTCCATTGTTTACTGGTTAATTGTGTGGCCATACCTTTTATTGATGGGAATGAGTCTGATGCTTGGCAACAATGCCACAGTAGAAATTTTGTTTGGAAAAAATTCAGAGCCTGAAAAGTAAGCATTCATTGCCAAAGCTTCAGTGAATCATTTAACTTCACCGCCCCATGGTAGAGCTTCTGCAGTAGTTTTTTTGCTATTCCTAGCATTAAGCACTGTATTTCCCGCCCTATCCCATGCCCAAGAAATTGAGGCGCGAACTTATTCCAATGCACCAATTGGCATCAATTTCATCAGTGCTGGAGTGGCGCAAGCTAAAGCTGGAAATTACACCCTCACAAGCGAGGCTATGAGTCTTACCCATATTTTTGATGCAGGCGGTCAATCTGGCAAGCTCACCCTAGTCCTTCCTTACGGTCAACTAACGGGTTCAAGCACTATTGGTGGGCGGACAGTCAATGCCAGCACAGAGGGCCTATCTGACCCGCTCATTAAGGCTGCAATTAATCTCTACGGCGCTCCCGCATTAACTCTAGATGAATTTAAGGACTACCAGCAAGATCTGATTGTGGGGGCAAGTCTTGCAGCATCGGTGCCTTGGGGCAAGTATGATGATAATCAACTGATTAATGTGGGTGCAAATCGATGGTTTATCCAGCCAGGCCTTGGGATCTCTAAGGCTCTTGGCCCCTGGCGACTTGAACTTGCTGGCGCGGGAATTTTTTATACCAGCAATACCAACTTTATGGGTAGCAACTCTTTATCTCAAAACCCCGTCTATTCAACGCAGACTCATGCAATTTATTACTTTCAAAATACGGCATGGGTCTCAGTGGATGCGACGTATTTTACAGGCGGACAATCGTATGTGAACGGCAAACCCATTAGCGGCAATCAAGAAAACTGGCGCTTTGGTACAACAATGTCATACCCAATAAATAAACACAACTCGATACGACTTTCTGCAAGCACTGGTGCCTACTCAAGAACCAACAATAGTTATGACCTATATGGAATTTCTTGGCAATACCGATTTGGCGGAGGCCTGTAGTTTTTTACAAATCACGCAGATGACGGCGTAAAACTTTACCAACGTTAGACTTCGGCATTTCATCAATAAATGTAATTTTTCTAGGGCGTTTGTAACTAGTCATTTGCTCTTTGCAATAGGCAATGACCTGCGCTTCAGTTAAATCAGATTGATCACTGACAATGTAGGCCTTCACAATTTCCCCAAGCTTGCGATGCGGAAATCCAATAACGGCACACTCTCTCACACCCGGCATCAATGAAATCACCTCTTCAATTTCATTGGGAAATACTTTGAAGCCAGCAACAACAATCATATCTTTTTTGCGATCCACAATTTGCACGAAACCCTCAGGACTCATGATGCCAATGTCACCAGACTTAAAATACCCTTCTGGAGTTATAAATTGACCGGTCTCGTCAGCCCTGTTCCAGTAGCCTGCCATGACCTGTGGGCCCTTAATACAAACCTCTCCGGGCACACCAAACGGGACTTCAACACCCTCATCATCCAATATCAACACGTCCGTACTGGGAACCGGCATTCCAATTGATCCGTTAAATTGCTCTACAAATGGAGTATTGACACAAACTACCGGCGAGGTCTCGGATAACCCATAGCCTTGGGCGATAGGTACACCAGTCAGTTTTTGCCAAAGATCCGCAGTCTTCTTTTGAACCGCCATGCCACCGCCAATCGTTACCAATAAATTGGGTAACTTCACATTTCTAAATTCAGGTCGATGTATGAGTGCATGAAACAAGGTGTTGACGCCAGGAAAGATATTGATGTCAGGATGTTTCATCAAGAGCTTAATAAAGCCAGTGATATCACGGGGGTTGGCTACCAACAGTAATTTTCCGCCCTTACGTATTCCAAGGAGGCAGCAGGCTGTCAGCGCAAATATATGGGTCATTGGTAATGCACATAAAAAAACTAGTTGCTGCTGGAGTTGGTTTTTTAAGGCCGGCTCAAGCCAAGACTCAATTTGAATAATGTTGGCCAATATATTTTGGTGCAATAAAACAGCACCCTTAGAAAT
>CANFOT010000036.1 GCA_947448625.1 Burkholderiaceae bacterium
CATTCTCCGATCAACATAAGAAATAATTGGGAGCCCTCAATGCAAATCATTCTTTTAGAAAAAGTAATTAACCTGGGCAACCTCGGTGATATAGTACGTGTTAAAGACGGTTACGCTCGTAATTTCCTAATCCCACAACGCAAAGCTCGTCGTGCAACTGAAACAGCAATTGCTGACTTTGCAGTACGTCGTGCTGAGTTGGAAAAATTAGCTGCTGAGAAATTGGCTGCTGCTGAAGCGGTTGGCGTAAAGCTTAAGGACTTGGTTCTCGAGATCGGTCAAAAAGCTGGTGTTGACGGTCGCTTGTTTGGTTCTGTAACCAATCATGACATCGCTGATGCTTTGAAAGCTAAAGGCTTTGCAATCGAAAAAGCTTCTGTACGTATGCCTACTGGCCCATTGAAGATGGTTGGTGATCACCCTGTAGCGGTAGCTGTGCATACCGATGTAGTGGCTGACATCACTATCCGTGTAGTTGGCGAGCAAGCGTAAGTTTTAGATCTGTAAGCTAGCCTCATGGCTGAATCTCGCTCACGAACTTTTATGCCAAATCCCGGCATGATGGGTTCTGGGGACTCAGCTTTGCAGGCTTTAAAAGTACCGCCGCATTCTGTAGAGGCCGAGCAATCTTTGCTCGGCGGTCTACTGATCGACAACACAGCCTGGGATCGCCTAGGTGGTGTGTTAACTGATAAAGATTTCTATCGTCCTGAACATGCTCTGATCTATAAGGTCATTCAGCGTTTAGTTGGCGACAATCATCCTGCTGACGTCATTACTGTTCATGAGGCTGTTAAGTCCGAGCAGGGTGGTGATTTGGTTGGTATTGATTACCTTAATTCATTAGCGCAAAGCACTCCAAGTGCTGCAAACATTAAAGGCTATGCCGATATTGTTCGTGACCGCAGTATTTTGCGTCGCTTAATTGAGGTATCTGACAATATTGTGAACTCTGCATTTGTTCCAGAGGGTCGTTCAGTGAGAACGCTCTTGGATGAAGCGGAGTCGCGTATTTTGCAAATCGGTGAAGAGGGTAGTCGCAAGGCAGATTACCTTGAGATAGAGCCATTACTTAAAACCGTAGTAGCGCGAATTGATGAGCTCTATAACCGTCAAGGTGGAAGTGATATCACCGGTATTGCAACGGGATTTATTGATCTAGACAAACAAACCAGCGGCCTGCAAAAGGGTGACTTGGTGATTGTTGCTGGAAGACCTTCGATGGGTAAGACCGCATTCGCATTGAACATTGCAGAGAATGTGGCATTGGCCGAAGGATTGCCAGTTGTTGTCTTCTCGATGGAGATGTCTGGCGAGCAATTGGCGGCCCGTTTGCTGGGCTCAGTAGGGCGCGTTGACCAAGGTCGCATGCGTACCGGTAAGTTACAGGATGATGAGTGGCCTCGCGTTACCGATGCGATTGCCCGTTTGAGTAATACCCAAATTTTGATTGATGAGACTGGTGCTTTATCAAGTCTAGAGTTGCGCGCACGTGCACGGCGAATTGCGCGTAATTTTGGTGGGACACTTGGACTCGTTGTGATTGATTATTTGCAGTTGATGAGTGGTTCTGGTTCTGAGAATCGCGCTACAGAGATTTCTGAAATCTCGCGCTCACTGAAGTCTCTTGCAAAAGAATTGCAGTGCCCAGTAGTTGCTCTGTCACAGTTAAACCGTGGTCTCGAGCAGCGCCCCAATAAGCGTCCAATCATGTCTGATTTGCGTGAGTCGGGCGCGATTGAGCAAGATGCCGACTTAATTATGTTTATCTATCGTGATGAGGTGTATCACCCAGACACGACGCAAGATAAAGGCATGGCAGAGATCATTATTGGTAAGCAGCGAAATGGACCAATTGGTACCGTGCGCTTAAGTTGGCAGGGCCCATATACCAAGTTTGATAATTTGGCTATGGGATCTGCGGGGTACTCCTCGGGTGGGTATGAGCCATTCTAGGAGCAGGGTAAATCTATTGAATTAAAAAGCCTCGCAATGCGAGGCTTTTTAATTCGTGCGCTTGATAAAAAAGCGAATGCTTTATTTGCCGCCTTCACACTTCTTAATTGAAGCTGCTTTAGCTGCGCCATATAGCGGCTTGCCATCTTTGCTTACTGCTTTGGCCTCACAACCATTATCAATTGCTGCGCCACCCATGCATTTCTTGATGGATGCATCTTTAGCGGCACCGTACAGTGGCTTACCTTCTTTACTAACGGCCTTGGCTTCACAGGCTGCTTGGTCTGCAAAAGCAAAAGATGGAACTGCGAAACTCAATGCAATACTTAAGGCAATGATGATTTTCTTCATATTCACTTCTCCTGGTTAGTTACTGCGAAATTAACTTTGTTTCATGATCATGTTTTGCGATGCCATTGGCGCTGGGAAGCCTGCTGCAGCAAGGGATTCACTCATGACGCGATTGCTATCAAAGTACACCTGCCAATAATGGTCGTTATTACAGTAAGGCCGTACTGCCAATACCGGGCCAACAAGGTTGAATTCCAAAATATTTACCTCTACAGTTGGATCTTGCAATACATTTGGAATGCCTGCAATCTTTTCACGCAAAAGCTTCATTGCAGCTGCTTGATCTGCGGCGCCAGAGAGTTGGCATTTCAGGTCTACGCGTCGATAGGGTGTGTGACTAAAGTTTTGGATGGTGTCGCCCAAGATTTTGGTATTCCCAACCATGGTGGCGATATTGTCCGGGGTGTTGATGGTTGAAGAAAACAGACCAATTTCCTTGACTGTGCCTGTAACGCCGGCAGCGGTAATGAAGTCGCCAACCTTAAAAGGGCGAAGCACAATCACAAATACGCCTGCAGCAAAATTAGAAAGTAATCCAGCCCATGCAGCGCCGATAGCAACGCCTGCGGTGGCGATTAATGCTGCAAAGCTGGTAGTTTGAATTCCGAAGTAACCCAAAATGCCGATTACCAAAAGGATGTTCAGGGTGACAGAAACTACGGAGCCCACATAACGCAGGATGGTTGGATCCAACTTTTGTTGCTCTAACCCTTTGCGCAGAATATTTAAGGCGACCCCAATTAACCAGCGACCAATTACCCAAAATGCAATAGCAGCCAAAATCTTGAGCCCAATATCAGTAGCCGCAGTCACCAAAATTTCCTGAATATGATTTAAATCTATTTCTTTCATTGCTTAATTTCCATTTTTATTAAAGGCAAAATCCAATAAATTATCAATAGGATTATTTCTAATAACTATATATAAGGATATTAGCCCTAGAGTTAATAGATATTAACTTTATAGCTAATTATTATTATTGGGCTTTTAAAGTGAAGCTTCCCAATGTTGAATTATCCCTTTTAGATACAGAGCTATGAAATCTATAAATTACTTTCGCCCATACTTGGTTTTGACTCTTTGGACGGCTGCTTTCATTTTCAACTCTACCTTGGTCTTGGCCCAGTCAACCGGTGGCTGTGATAACTACACTCCTACACAGGGACAAACGGTGACATGTACATCAACTTCGCCTGCTGCGACTGCGGGCGTTAATTCCTCTGCCAATGCTAGCAACAATAGCGTGACGGTTAATGTAGGCTTGGGGACTGTGATCAAGATCAGTGGTTCACCCATTGGGCTTGGCAGTAATGCGATAGTAAATAATAGCGGGACATTAAATTCAAATAGCTTTCAGAATGGTTATGGAATTTCAGCTGGCGCCAATAACCGATCCCAGGCTGGTGGAAATAGGATATATAACTTATACGATGCAGGCACTTCAACACGGGCTGTAATTGTGACTGCTGGTACTGGTGCTGCAGGTATTTATGTTTCAGCGACAAATGCCACCTCTAGCGCCAATATTATTCAAAATGCGGGGTCGATAAGCACATCGGGAGCCAATGCTTCGGGCATTAAATTAGTTTCTGGTTCTACATCTAGCAGCATTTTAAATACCATCACTAACTCTGATACTGGCGTAATCTCAACAACTGGATCGGGCTCTCATGGTATTCAAGTATCTGGATTGGGAGCGGTGTCTATAGAAAATATAGGCTCAATCACAGCAAGCGGCCCCAATGCTTTTGGTATTTATAGCACTGGAAATATTACATCGCTTACCAACGCTCAGGGCGGATCAAGTCCGCTAACATTTTCTGGGGTATTGCCTACCAATTACAATACGGTCATCTCAAGTCCAACTGTTTACGGTAAGTTGGATGCAAGCAATGTGGTGGTAACCGGGGTTATGAATTTTGGAATTTCCGGCTCTTCCGCAGTTTCTGCTACAAGCTACTCCACGGTGCTCTCTGGAATTAAGGTGAATAATCTTGGTAATTCTTACGGCACAATTACTGTTAGTGGTACGCAGTATCAATGGGCTTTAGTGCATCGAGTTAATGGCTCAGCTGATCAAACTGATTTGGTAGTGAGTGCAGTTGTTCAGCCAACTTTAGCGGCACTTGAGCAGACTCTTGCTGCACAGTCTTATTTAATTGCCCCAATTTATTATGATACTCAGACGGCTTTAGCCTCACTCGGAAATGCTTTGCAAGGTCTTTTTGCCATGCAGTCGGCTGGAGTAATTAATGGCATGAGCTATGACTGCCCCTTATTCGGCAATAGTAATATTTGCGTTTCTGCTGGCGGACGATTTACTAATGTCAGTGCATTTCCCAATAACAATAGCAGCGCCCTAATCATTGGGGCTTATCGGGCGTCAAACAATATCCGTTTTGGTGGATATTTAGATCAGAATCTTTCCTTGAGCACTCCTGGTGGCATCGCGCAATTAAATAATGGCAGTCCCATGGTGGGTGCGTTTGGGGTCTGGTCTCAAAATGCTGGCGGCACTGGTTTGGAGGCAAAATTATCTGCTGGTTACGCAAATAAAGGTGCAACCTTAACTCGTCCAGTAGTTGGTGTTTCTGAAGCTGGCTCCGGCCCTACTTCCCTCACTAGCCAGGGTGTCTTAGGTGTACTGAAGTATGGTTTTGGTATTGGTAATAAAACCATACTGTCACCTTATGCGGGAATGCGATATGTAGTTGGTGGGATGGGCGGCTACAGCGAGGGCCGGTCAAGCACGGTTTCTAGTCCATTAACTTATAACGCCATCGATAACTATACTGCTACAGCCCTAGTCGGCTTTATGGGAAGTCATAAGTTATCCGATAAAACTAGTTTGCTTGCCAGTGCCGGCGTAGAAAAAGATACCAGCGCTAATGTGGGTAATTTAATCACCAGTGGTGTTGGCGACTTTAATTTAGCCATGAATAATAATTACCGAAGTTTGAGGCCGACAGCCAGCTTGGGTGCGTTTCATGATTTGAGTATGAATGAGCGCATTGGTATTTCTGCGATTTATCGCCAAGAGGCCTATCAAGCGCTGACCTCAACTACAGTAATGGCTACCTACACGGTAGGTCTGTAATTAATTCTGCTGATTTCCTGAAGTTAGTCTTCTGGCCTCAGTAAATCTAGCTGCCCAGTAGGGAGCAGTGATGTACTCCAAGCGTACAGTTCCTCCAGCGCTTGGGGCATGCACAAATCTGCCTTGCCCAACATAAATTCCTGCATGTGAATACTTTTCGCCAGTAGTGTTGAAGAAAATGAGGTCGCCTGGTGCAGGAGCTTGATTTTCTACACTCTGACCTTTGGTGCTCATTTCTTGAATGGTGCGGGGTAGCTGAATACTGGCTGATTTGTTGTAAACGTATGCAATTAGTCCGCTGCAATCAAATCCTCCCTTGGGGTTATTGCCACCGTAGCGATAGGGCACACCCACCAAGCCGACTGCAGCAATCGAGATATCTTCAGTGCCTACACTGGTGTCCTGTTTAAATTGGACAACTTTAGCCGCATTATTTTTTGAGCCAAAGCTACCGCATCCTGATAGCGAGAGAAGGGCGAAAATAAAAATGCCGCACCCTATCAGAGTACGGCATGAGGAAGATTGATCAGAGCGCGTCAGCAGCATGATCCGCAAGACGTGAACGTTCACCACGAGCCAGCGTCACATGCCCGCCATGACGCCAGCCCTTAAAGCGATCGACCACATAGGTAAGACCTGAAGAGCCTTCGGTTAAATATGGTGTATCGATCTGCGCGATATTGCCCAAACAAATAATCTTGGTTCCTGGGCCTGCACGCGTTACTAAGGTCTTCATTTGTTTCGGGGTTAAGTTTTGCGCTTCATCAATAATCACAAACTTACTCACGAAAGTTCTGCCGCGCATGAAGTTCATGCTCTTCACTTTAATGCGTGATCGAATGAGTTCCTGAGTAGCAGCGCGCCCCCATTCACCTGCGCTACCATCTTCATTGCGTTGCAATACTTCAAGGTTGTCATCAAATGCGCCCATCCACGGCTGCATTTTTTCTTCCTCGGTGCCTGGTAGAAAGCCAATATCTTCACCCACCGGTACAGTCGCCCGAGTAATGATGATTTCGTTATAGCGCTTGCTATCTAAGACCTGCTCCAGTCCTGCAGCCAATGCTAGCAAAGTTTTTCCGGTGCCGGCTTGGCCTAGTAAGGTAATGAAATCCACATCAGGGTTCATCAATAGATTCATGGCAAAGTTCTGCTCGCGGTTGCGCGCAGTCACACTCCACACGTTATTTTTCTGGTGAGAGAAGTCTTTCAGGGTTTGTAAGAGGGCAGTTTTGCCGTTGATCTCTTTTACTTGCGCATAAAAAGGAGTTGAACCATCAGGATTTTCTTGGTAGACAAACTCATTTACTAGCATGCTTTGAACGGAAGGGCCAGTGACACGATAAAACATCGTGCCGGATTTGCCGTCAGCCCAACTTTCCATATCTTTGCCATGTTTTGGCCAGAAATCAGCAGGCAGCGTCATAACACCGGAATACATTAAGTCACGATCTTCTAGGACCTGGTCGTTGAAATAATCTTCAGCAGGCAGGCCTAAGGCGCGAGCCTTAATGCGCATATTGATATCTTTAGACACCAAGACAACTTCTTGGCCTTTGCGGGTCTTTTGAAGCTCACTCACAACAGCGAGAATCAGGTTGTCACCTTTGCCTTCAGGCAAACCTTCTGGCAATGCTTGGGTGGTTAACTTGGTCTGAAAAAAGAGTCGACCAGATACATCTTGATTGCCAAGCTTGTTAAGGGGGATGCCTTCATCAAGCGTGCCGCTAGTGCCAGCTACCAGTTGATCCAATGAGCGGCTAACTGTACGGGCATTACGAGCAACCTCAGTCATCCCTTTCTTATGGTTATCTAATTCCTCAAGAGTGGTCATTGGCAGGAAGAGGTCATGCTCAGAAAAGCGGAATAAGGAGCTAGGATCATGCATTAATACATTGGTATCCAAGACGAATAGGCTTGGAGGGCCTGTGCGAATAATCCGTTTTGGTTTTTCCGGAACGCTTGCTGACTTCTTATCATTGCGCTCATTACGGGGTGCAATTGGACTGCGATCACTTTTGATTTTCTCAAGCGCGACTTCAGCAGCGGAGAGATCTTCTTCTGCATCGGTAGCCCAATCTGGAGCATGGCTTTCCATCACAACAGTTTTTACTGGCGCAGGACGCTTCTTTAAATTTGGAGTGTCTTTACTGCTAACTTTTACTTGACCAGCAATTTGAGTTGGGATTGGGGGCAATGGCATGCAGACTCTCCTAAAAGAAAAAACCGCCAAGCAGATTGCATTGACGGTTTATAACGAAACTGGGTGAAAAACGATCTGTAAAACGGCGGGGGTTGTTTACCGAGCCTGTTCTTAAATATTCAGGCTGATGAGTCAAACGGATTGTCAGACTTTCCCGTCGTTTACGGTGCATATGAACAACTTTACCCCAAATTTTGGACTTTGCAAGTACCCAAGATTAAATTAATTTAAAAATTAATTAGTAGCTTGAGCTGCTTGTAATACCTCTGTCACATGCCCCGGCACCTTAAGGCCGCGCCACTCTTTAACGAGCTTGCCTGAGGAGTCAAATAGGAAGGTGCTGCGCTCTACGCCACGAACTTGCTTGCCATACATATTCTTGAGCTTCATTACACCAAAGAGTTGGCAGAGAGTTTCTTCTGTGTCGGCAACAAGCTCAAATGGTAGCTCAAGTTTGCTCCGGAAGTTATCGTGAGATTTAAGGCTATCCCGAGAAACGCCAACGATCAATGTATTGGCTTTGGTGAAGGCATCAATGTTATCCCTAAACTCACCGGATTCCGCTGTGCAGCCAGGAGTCATATCTTTTGGGTAAAAGTAGATGACCAGTTTTTTGCCTTTGGCTGAATCTGGCGTAAAGGTTAATCCCGACGTTGCTGGAATTGCGCACTGTGGCATTGGCTTGCCAATTTCGACTGTCATGATGGTCTCTCTAATTTAACTTGATGTATTACATATTCTGATGCTACTTAAACTGCTTGCAAAATGAGTTCGCCACTTCGGTTGGGGATCTCCCCCCAAGTGACTGGTTGTACTGCTATTTTATCGAGTTGCTTGGTGGCTTCCCAGGATTGATGCAGTTCGCCCATGGTGACTAGGTCGTGACCTTGATTTAGCCAGCCAGCGAGCAATTGCTCAAAGGCGGGGAGCAGCTTTTGACCTTCAAGCTCAGCATGAAGCGTAAAGACTTGGTCATTTGGATTGCTTTGGGTAATTTCCAAGAGTTTCTTCACAGCACCAAACTCATCAGCCCCATCAATACCAATCAATTCATCAAACGTTGGCAATGTCGTTGGGTATTGCACGTGCTTTGCTTTGCCAGAGGGTAACTCAAAACGATAAGGCATTAAATTAGGCTCGGCTCTGCCGTCGGAAGAGTATTTAATACCCCATTGGTCAAGTTGCTCAAAAGCAGCTTCATTCATTTGCCACCCAGCAGCGCCATAAGTGACTGGCGGGTGGCTAAAAATTTCTACAAAGCGATTCCAGCTCTTTTGCATCTCTACTTTAGTCCACTGAGGGTCGCGATTGCGTACCGCGTCTTGCCAGGCTACGTGGTCCCAGGTATGAATACCAGTCTCATGACCAGCTGCATCTATGGCGCGCATCTCAGCAGCAGCTTGTTTGCCAATATCTGGGCCGGGAAGCAAGACGCCGTAGAGCAGGGTCTTGATGCCGTAATGTTCAACCACAGAGGTGCGACTAACTTTTTTTAGAAAGCCTGGCTTAAAGACTCGCTTGAGAGCCCAACCAGTATGGTCGGGGCCTAGGCTGAATAAGAAAGTAGCCTTGAGGCCGAAGCGTTCAAGCGTACGCGCTAGATTGGGAACGCCTTCTTTGGTGCCGCGTAAGGTATCAACGTCTACCTTGAGTGCAATCTTAGCCATGAACCCTTAAATTTACTTTCGCTTATTCGTTATCAACCAAGTGACGTGCTTTTTCCACATCCTCACGATAGGCTTCGAAAATATTCTTTAGCGCATCGCTCATATTAGTGGTGGGCTTCCAGCCCAATTCACTCATTGTGTTATCGATTGCAGGAACGCGGTTCTGAACATCTTGATAGCCTTCGCCGTAGTAAGCGCCTGAAGTAGTTTCTACAATCTTCACTTGATTGGCTGTCTTTGCGTATTCTGGAATGCTGCGAGCAATCTCCAGCATCTGATTGGCGAGCTCACGAATAGAATGATTGTTCTTTGGATTACCAATGTTGTAGATCTTGCCGTTAGCGATACCATCTTTGTTGTCGATGATGCGCATGAGGGCGTCGATACCATCGTCAACATAAGTAAAGGCGCGTTTCTGAGCGCCACCATCAACGACGTTGATGGATTCGCCGCGAACAATGTGACCTAGGAACTGAGTTACTACACGGGAAGATCCTTCTTTTGGTGTGTAGATGCTATCGAGACCAGGGCCAATCCAGTTAAATGGGCGGAAGAGGGTAAAGCGCAAACCTTCCATGCCATAACCCCAGATCACGCGATCCATCAATTGCTTAGAGCAAGCATAGATCCAGCGTGGTTTGTTGATTGGACCGTAAACCATATTCGATTTAGCAGGATCAAATTCACCATCTTCACACATGCCATAGACTTCTGATGTGGATGGAAATACTAAGTGCTTTTTATATTTAACGGCCGAGCGTACGATTGGTAAGTTAGCTTCGAAGTCGAGCTCAAATACTTTTAATGGTTGCTGGACGTAAGTTGCTGGCGTGGCAATCGCCACTAAGGGAAGAATGACATCGCATTTGCGAATGTGATATTCAACCCATTCCTTATTAATGGTGATGTCACCCTCAAAGAAATGCATGCGGGGATGATTTACTAAATCACCCAGGCGATCGTTTTGCATATCCATGCCGTAGACATCCCAATCGGTTGTCTCAAGGATGCGCTTTGAAAGGTGGTGACCAATAAAGCCGTTTACGCCAAGAATGAGTACTTTTTTCATCTTTACTGCCTCGTTTTTAATCTAAATGGTGCTGCTTTAAATGAGTTAGCTGTTTGCTGGGAACCAATCCAGTATCGCTAACGCTCTCTGGTCGCCACAAACGCCGAATACCTGATTATCAACCAGTTGGATGCCGGGAGTCTGAAGATCCAGCTGTTCAGGAAATTGCCCTTCTAGGCTCGTACGAGCGACGATCATGCACTGACCTTGCCAGTCCGTAAAAGCTCCGGGATAAGGGGGTGCAACCGCTCTGACGAGGTTATGAACCTGCTGGGCCGTCTGATGCCAAAGAATTTGTCCATCCGCAGGTTTTCGGCCTCCAAAATAGCTTCCTTGGGCCAGATTATTGGGTTTTCTGGGGATATGGCCTTGAACGAGCTCGGGTAGGGTCTGATTCATTACGGCTACGGCTGCTTGGCTGACTTTGCCAAAAACATCGGTAGCAGTTTCATTGGGAGCAATGGAGACCGCGGACTGCCCAACAATATCGCCCGCATCTGGCTTGACTTCCATGATGTGCAAGGTGGCGCCAGTTTCAGTTTCTCCATGGAGGATGGCCCAATTCACTGGAGCGCGACCACGATACTTCGGCAAGAGTGAGCCATGCATATTCAGCGCAGCAATTTTGGCGCAAGCCAAGAGTTCGGCCGGAATCATGTAGCGATAGTAGAAAGAGAAAAGATAATCTGGCGCTAACTTTTGAATCTGCGGCACGAGCCCCATGAGCTGATTGGCATCTGGTGTGATGTAGGGAATCTGCTGCTGCTCGCAGAGCTTGGCAACGCTCCCAAACCAGACATTCTCATTGGGATCATCTTGATGGGTAATTACCAAGTCAACCTGGATGCCCGCACTCAGCAATGCCTTGAGGCAGTTAACGCCAACATCGTGATAAGCAAAGACGACTGCGTGCAATTATTTTTTCTCTAAAACGGTTTGCACAACATAGCGTGGTCGTTCACGAACTTGTTGGTAGATGCGACCAATATATTCACCAAGCAAACCAAGGCCAAATAGCATCACACCAATTAAAAAGAAGGTGAGTGCAAATAATGTAAACACGCCCTCAACCTCAGCGCCAAGCACAAAGCGGCGAACTAGGAGGTATATAAACAGACTACCTGCAGCCATCGCTAGCAGCATTCCTAAGATTGAGAAAATCTGCAAAGGCATAACTGAAAAACCAGTCACTAAGTCAAAGTTCAGGCGAATGAGTTGGTACAGACTGTACTTGGATTCGCCAGCAAAACGCTCTTCGTGCTTAACGGTAATTTCAGTAGGGTTAGATGCAAAGGTATAGGCGAGTGCAGGGATAAAGGTATTGCTTTCATCACACTGACGCACGAGATCCACAATGCGGCGGCTGTAGCCGCGCAACATGCAGCCTTGATCCGTCATCGTGATGCGAGTGATTTTTTGGCGCAAGTGATTCATTGCGCGTGAGGCAAATTTTCTGAAGAAGCTATCGCGACGATCTGCGCGAATGGTGCCAACGTAGTCATAACCTTTGAGCAACTCATTGGTCAGAGCATCAATTTCTTCCGGGGGATTTTGTAGGTCAGCATCAAGGGTGATGATGTATTGACCGCGGGAATATTCAAAGCCGGCCATGATTGCCATATGCTGACCAAAGTTGCTGTGAAATAACACTGCACGTGTCACGTCAGGACGCAGTTCAACTTGATTAGCCAAAATGCCGGCTGAACGATCTTTGCTGCCATCATTCACAAACACCACCTCATACGCAATATTGCGCTTGCTGGCCATGACATCTAGCGCAGGATACAGACGGTCAAAGAGGGCTTGGAGGCCGTCTTCCTCGTTATAAACGGGGATGACGATACTCAGTGTGGGATTGCAGGCTTGGGTAGCTAAATTTGCAGTCATGCTGCAATTTTGCCTGATTCCGCCCTCAGCGCTAATTTTTACGATGTTTCTTCAGAATTCCAGTTAAAGCACTAGCTATGCGGCCAATATCTTCATCCGCCATCCCTGGAAAGAGGGGGAGGGTCAAAATACAGCGACCAATGCGCTCTGCCACTGGGGTGGATTGAACTTGGTAGCCCAGCTTTTGGTAAAGCGTAAATCCGGTAATGGCGGGGTAGTGAACGCCAGTACCAATACCTAGATCTTTTAACTCAGTCATCACCTGCGCGCGATCTACATTTAATTGATCGAGAGGTAGGGTGACTTGGAACATATGCCAATTGCTATCCGTAAAGTTCTCCACTGGTAACTCTAAGTTGAGATTCTCTAAGCCGGCAGACTTTAATTCACTGCGAATGGCATCAAAGTACTGTCTTGCTAAAGCACTTCTGCGTGTCTGAAATGCTGGCAATTGCTTAAGTTGATGCAGGCCAATGACTGCATTAACATCGGTTAAATTATCTTTGCCCCCTAGGACATCTACATCCATCCCATCCATGCCTTGGCGTGTGAGACCTTGAAGGCGAAACTTCTCTGCTAGCTTGGCCTCATCAGCATTGTTGAATACGAGACAGCCCCCCTCAACAGTCGATAAATTTTTGTTTGCCTGAAAACTAAAACTCACCAGATCACCAAAACTACCAATCCTTTGGCCTTTCCATTGTGATCCAAATGCTTGGGCAGCATCTTCGATTACGCGGATCTTGTGCTGCTTTGCCAGTGCATAGAGTTCATCCATATCTACGGGCAGGCCAGCTAAATAAACAGGCATGATGGCGCGCGTCTTTGGGGTGATGGCTGCAGCAACTTTACCTAAGTCGATATTGCGACTCACGGGATCGATATCCACAAACACGGGCGTTGCGCCCACGCTCAAAATGACGTTAGAAGTAGCCACCCAAGAGATCGGCGTGGTAATTACCTCATCACCGGGCCCAATACCGGCAACCTGTAGGGCAATCTTCATGGTGGCAGTGCCGTTGGCAAAACAACGTACAGGGCGACCGTCAAAATACTCACTCAAAGTAGCCTCAAACTCAGCCAACTTCGGCCCTGAGGTAACCCAGCCAGAGCGTAAGACCTCTGCAACTGCATCAATCGTCTCTTGCTTGAAATGTGGACGAGTAAAGGGAATAAAGGGCAGTGTGTTTTCGTTGATCGACATGATTTCCTAGATGCCTTATTGTGATGAGCTGCCTGTGGACTCGGGATGTTTGACAATCACGCGCCTGGAGTCCCTGCCGACTTCTTGCATTGGCATATTTAGCTTTTGAAGCTCTAGATATTGTTCTGGGACCATCAATGCATAAGCACTCTGGTCCTCTTTCCAGCGTTCGATAAAAGCGTCCAATGTAGGGAGCCATAATTCAGGCTCTTGCTTTACGCCAAATTCCAGTTCATCTGGAAACTCCACCATGGTCATGGTTCTGCCTAGATAGAATGGCACGGTGTGATCTAAGATCCGTACGGAGTAGAAATTGACCTTCTCCGGAATACCTGCCTTTACCTGTCCTACTAAATCAATGCCGGATACTGCTCGCCCCAAGGTTTCGTGCCCAGTGCCCGCAATCAGTGCACAGAGAAATAGACCGCTTGCGAAGCTCGTAATGCTCGATAAACCATTCCGTTTGCTTTGTATAAATGCCAAGAGACTGCACGAGATCAATGCAATGAGTGCCGCCACTATCCAATAGCTATATTGCGCATAGGACTCAACTTCATCTGGCCTTGCTTGCTTACCAACCTCACCTAAAAAGAGAAATCCAGCGCCACCTAGAATCACAAAAAGGAGGGCTTGTAATTTCCAAGGCAATCCGAGCGAGTTGCTAAAGCCCAAATTGCCATCTAAGCGCTTGCCAACGAGCATTGCTAGCGCTGGAAAGATGGGGATGATGTAGCCAGGCAATTTTGATTGAGAGATGCTGAAGAAACCTAGAATCACCGCAAACCAGCAGGTGAGTAACCAGCCGCTTGAGAACTCCCGATTGCGCTCGCGCCAAGCTTGCGCAATCCCTCCTGGGATTTGCGCTACCCATGGCAAAAAGCCCAACAGCAGCAGTGGGATGAAGTAATAAATCGGCCCAGTTCTGCTGTGAGCTGTTTGTGTAAAACGTTGTAGGTGCTCGTGAATAAAAAAGAATTCCAAAAATTCTGGATTGCGTTGCGCCACAAGAAAAAACCAAGGTGCAGTGATGACTAAAAATAAAATCGTGCCACTAATAATGTGCAGGCGCTTCCAAATTTTCCAGTCCCACGCAGTAATGGAGTAAACAACGAATACCATGCCGGGGATGACGACTCCGATGATGCCCTTGGATAGTGTGGCTAAGGCCATAAAAGCCCAGCAGGCCCACATCCACTTTCTAATATCACTCGAGTTGTTAGAGCTTTGTGCCAATAAAAGACTGCACAGTGCTGCAACTAAAAATGCTGACAACCCCATATCAAGTGAATTGATGTGGCCACCAATCACCCACATTGGGCTTGAAGCTAAGGTGATGGCTGCTAGCCAGCCTGCTCGTGCGCCATAGATGCGCGCACCCGCAAATCCAATAAACACAATCGTGAGAAATCCAGTGAGAGCAGTCCATAGGCGGGCTTGCCAATCTCCGATGCCAAAAAAATTGAAGGCGGTAGCGGTAGCCCAAATCTGCAGAGGAGGTTTTTCAAAATACTTATAGCCGTTGTAGCGTGGGGTTACCCAGTCACCCGTCAGCAACATTTCGCGGGCAATCTCAGCATAACGACCTTCGTCAGAGGGAATGAGGTGTCGGTAGTTGAGGGTGCCAAACCACAACAAGGCGTATATCAGGACCAGAATCAGAATAGATACTGGGTTTAGGGCACTTGACTGTCGAAGTTGACCAAATTGCATTAGATGGGTTCCACGATCAGGGCGAGCAGAACCTGGCGACCTTCGCCGACCAGAATGTTGTAGGTACGACAGGCAGCCTGCGAGTTCATCACCTCAAAGCCAATTTTGACTTCAATCAGGGGTTTTAATAACTCAGGCTTGGGGAAGCGCTGTCGCTTACCCGTGCCAATAATGATTAATTCAGGCTTGAGGGATGCCATTTGACTGAAATCTGCTGAACTCAGTTCGTCAAAGGATTTGACCGCCCACTCCAAAATTTCGCCATCCGAACTCAATAAAACCGCGTGACTATAGGGGATCTTATTGATCTCGATGTAGCCATCGCCGTAACCGGTGATCGTATTGGCTCCGGAATGGGGGTCAGATTGAAGCTTCACATGGACTCTCTGTCATAATTATGAGGATTATAGCTAGCTGTTTTTTCCTAGATTTCAAGAACTTA
>CANFOT010000037.1 GCA_947448625.1 Burkholderiaceae bacterium
ATCGGCGGAACCGTTCGCACATTCACTATCGAAGTTTTAGATTTGATTGAGCAACGCTTACGAGAAATATCGCATAACGTCGCTAGCGCATTTGAGTGTCAAGCAGAAGTCAGTTTTGTTCGTAACTACCCCCCGCTCATTAATCATGATAAAGAAGTAGAGTTTGCAAGCGAGGTGATGGGTGAGCTGGTTGGCATACAAAACGTTAACACCTCAATCGACCCCACTATGGGCGCAGAAGACTTTGCATTCATGCTACTGGAAAAGCCTGGGTGCTATGTATTCCTGGGCAATGGTGACGGTGACCACCGCGCGGTAGGTCATGGTATGGGCCCATGCCATCTTCACAACCCGTCTTATGATTTCAATGACGCACTAATTCCCGTTGGCGTGAGCTACTGGGTCAAGCTAGCTCAACGCTACTTAGAAAAATAATTCATCCTGAGCACTGAAGTATTTACGAGTTTGTAAATTGTGCTGGGCGCTTTTCCATGAAAGCTGCCATACCTTCTTTTTGATCATTGGTCGAAAAGCATGAGTGGAATAAACGACGTTCAAAATGAATGCCTTCAGAGAGCGTAGTTTCATAAGCGGCATTGATTGCCTCTTTGACCATCATCGCAGTCAGTAAAGGCATATCAGCAATTGTTTTTGCAATTGCTTTGACTTCTCTCAACAAATCGGCTTGAGGGAAAATACGGGCAACTAAGCCGGAGCGCTCAGCTTCAGCAGCATCCATCATGCGACCAGTAAGCGCCAAGTCCATTGCTTTTGCTTTTGAGACTGCGCGTGGCAAACGTTGTGTACCGCCAGCACCAGGAATGATTCCTAACTTCACTTCAGGCTGTGCAAACTTCGCACTATCAGCCGCCATGATGGTGTCGCACATCATAGCCAACTCACAACCTCCGCCAAGGGCATAACCAGATACCGCAGCAATCACTGGCTTGCGCACTTTTTTAATCTCCTCCCAGTTACGAGAGATAAAGTCACCACGATAAACATCGGCAAATCCATACTTTGCCATCGTCGCAATATCTGCGCCTGCGGCAAATGCTTTTTCACTACCGGTTACGATGATGCAACCAATATTGTCATCAGCATCAAACCCTAACAAGGCCGCACCCAATTCACCCATTAACTCATCGTTGAGGGCATTTAACACTTGAGGACGATTGAGAGTAATTACGGCAACTTTGCCATCCACTTCAGTCAATATGGTGTTGTAAGTCATCAATCTCTTTCAAAAATATATTCGTTTACCGTGGCAGCAGTAACCACATCTTGCCATCTTGCTTCATGCGTCCCGCCAATTCCCCCGCGGAGTCCCCTGATCCCCAATAGTAATCCGCTCGCACCCCGCCCACAATGGCTTTACCCGTATCTTGGGCCATCACCAACTTTTGCAAAGTTTGGCTACTCAGGGGTTTGTTTGTACTCAAAAATACCGGGGCACCCAAAGGTATAGCCTTCAGATCAATAGCAATACTGCGTTCTGCTGTTAAAGGCACTCCCAAGGCGCCGTTAGGGCCTAGTTCAGCACTAACATTACCTGGCAACTCTTTGAAGAATACAAAACGAGGATTGGCATTTAACATCTCCTCTACACGACCTGGATTACGCTTAGCCCATGCGGAGATTCCCTGCATCGTTGCTTCGCTACGGCTAATTTCCTTACGGTCTAGTAGCCACTGCGCAAATGACTTAAAGGGCTGATCATTCGTACCGGCATAACCCAGCCGCAATACACGACCATCTTCCAGGCGAATTTTTCCAGAACCTTGAATTTGCATAAAGGCAGCGGCTACCGGATCCTGCACCCAGGCAATCTCAGAGCCACGCAGGACCCCAGAATTCATGAGCTCCGCACGCGTGGGTGCTGGGCTTGGCTTGGAGCCCCTCCAGATATTTGGTAGGCCATACAAGGGAACGTTGTAAGTAGCAGTGCGGGTCTGGGAGCCGTTCATGACTGGTTCGTAATAGCCCGTGATCAACCCTGACTCGCTGCCAGTGGCGCTGTTACGCACCTCGTACACCTGAAAATTGCCTTCGAAATATTGGCGAATCGCCTGCTTATCGCGACCCAAAATCACAGGGGCTTGGGAGCAAACCTGGCGCCAGTTAATTTCACTATTGCGCTTACGCAATGCATCACAACTCTTGAGCCAAGCGGGCCAGGCCTGAGTTAAATCATCCTCTTGCCAGCCAGGTAAGTCTTGCCATGAAACCGATCGGAAGCTGGCGATCGAGGAACTGTAAGAAGCTGGGGCAGTCCCATTGGAGCGGTAACCAGATCCGCGAGTAGAAGGAGTAGAGCAAGCAGCTAACAAGCTAGCGATGCTGATAGCGAATACACTGCAAACGAGTATTTGCTTACTCTGCCCGCTGTTTACTAACTTGGATATAGAAATCATGATTGCCAATTTACTCGATGAATACCCAATGATCTTATTTGCCGTAGAGGGTGGCTTGGCTTTAGCACTGCTGCTTTTTATTGTCCTTTGGACTGGTAAGGGCAAGAAATAGGCTTATTTTCGGGGCTCAATGCAGGGTTCTAGGCATGACCAAAGCAAATTCAGGAATTGGGGCCTGGAAAAACTGAGCTTCTTCAGTGACACAGAAATACTCCCCGCGCATGGTTCCCGCTGGGGTGGGCAAAGTAGCCCAACTGGTGTACTCAAACTGCTCGCCTGAGCGTAAGAGTGGTTGTTGCCCCACAACCCCCAACCCACGGACCTCTTGGACATCATTGTCCCCATCGGTAATGAGCCAATGGCGGCCAATGAGCTGAATACTGGCTGTACCCGTATTTCTGATGGTGACCGTATAGGCAAAGGCAAATTGCCGGTTATCGGGGTCAGACTGGTCAGCCAAATACTGGGTTTTGACCGTAATGCTGATTTCATGAGGATTCATGCTCGAATTCTGCTCCATCCTCAAGCCAACTGCAAGCTAGAATCTAGGGATGGATAGCCAGAAATCACCCTCAAATAGCCAGTTTGTCATTGCCCCCTCCATTTTGTCGGCTGACTTTGCCTGCCTAGGCAAAGAAGTACAAGACGTACTGATGGCTGGTGCAGACTGGATTCACTTTGATGTGATGGACAACCATTACGTCCCCAACCTGACTATTGGCCCATTGGTATGTGAGGCGATTCGTCCACATGCGATGAAAGATGGCAAGCCAGCCATGATTGATGTTCACCTGATGGTGGAGCCAGTGGATCGCCTAATTCCTGATTTTGCAAAAGCAGGGGCAAACCTCATTAGCTTTCACCCGGAGGCAAGTCCTCACGTCAATCGCACAATCAATTTGATTCGAGATCAAGGCTGTCAGGCGGGCTTGGTTTTGAACCCAGCTACACCACTTCATCACTTAGACCACACCCTGGAATTACTTGACCTGGTTTTGCTGATGTCAGTGAATCCTGGATTTGGTGGTCAGTCATTTATTCCGAGCACACTGGGAAAAATTACTCAGGTACGGGCGCGCTTAGATCGCTATCAACAAGAAACGGGTCGCCACATTCGCTTGGAGGTAGATGGCGGAATTAAAGTCGACAATATTGCAGAAGTAGCCAAAGCTGGTGCGGATACCTTTGTTGCTGGGTCTGCAATATTTGGCAAAGAAAATTATGCCGATGTTATTAAAGCGATGCGCACAGAACTAGCGACGTCAGGAAAAGTTTAATGCAGCACGAAGAGTTTTTAGCCCTAGAAAAACAGGGTTTCAATCGCATTCCATTGGTTAAAGAAGTCTTAGCTGACTTAGAGACGCCCCTGTCGCTTTACGTCAAACTGACTCAAGCTTTTGGGCAGAAAAATACCTACTTACTCGAATCTGTTTTAGGTGGCGAGCGCTTTGGTCGCTTCTCCTTTATTGGCCTACCCGCTAAAACTGTTTTAAGAACAGTTGGTACACCAGATGCACCACTGACTGAGGTACTCTTTAATGATGAAGTGATTGAAACCAATCGCGACAATCCACTCGATTTTGTAGATGCCTACTTTAAGCGCTTTAAGGTAGCGGTACAGCCAGGCCTTCCACGTTTCTGCGGCGGTCTTGCTGGCTACTTCGGCTATGACACGGTTCGCTATATCGAATCCCGTTTAGCCAGACATAGCCTTCCAGACGAGTTAGGCGTTCCGGATATTCAGCTGATGCTGACAGAAGAGTTAGCGGTAATTGATAACGTCGCTGGTCGTATTTATTTGATTGTGTATGCAGACCCAAGTGTTACAGACGGCTTTGAAAAAGGTCAAGCTCGATTAAAAGAGTTGCTAGCCTGCTTAAGCAAACCTGTCAGCATGCCAGCCTCATTGCCAAGCACCAAAACCGAATTGATCCGCAAGTTCAAAGCGGCAGATTTTGAAAATGCTGTTCTCAAAACCAAAGAATATATTTTGGCTGGTGACTGCATGCAGGTAGTGATTGGTCAACGCATCAGCAAGCCATTTACAGAGTCCCCTCTCGCCCTCTATCGAGCATTGCGCTCTCTGAATCCATCGCCTTATATGTACTTCTATGACTTTGGTGACTTGCAGGTAGTAGGCTCATCACCCGAGATCTTGGTGCGCCAAGAGCAACGTGAGAATCAGAAAATAGTGACGATTCGTCCACTAGCTGGAACCCGCCCTCGTGGCGCAACACCCGAGGAAGATGCCCGCCTAGCTACAGAATTACTTGCTGATCCAAAAGAGATTGCTGAGCATGTGATGTTGATCGATCTGGCGCGTAACGATGTAGGCCGAATCGCAAAGACAGGCACCGTCAAAGTGACTGACTCCATGTCAATTGAAAAATATTCCCACGTACAACATATTGTCAGCTCCGTTGAAGGTGAATTACTAGACAATATGAGCAATATGGATGTCTTGCGCGCCACCTTCCCAGCAGGCACTTTATCTGGCGCCCCAAAAATTCGGGCAATGGAAATTATTGATGAAATGGAAATTGTGAAACGTGGCGTCTATGGTGGTGCAGTTGGCTACCTTTCTTTCTCTGGTGATATGGATGTTGCAATTGCGATCCGGACTGGCGTTATTCGTGACGGTGTATTGCACTCTCAAGCAGGTGCCGGAGTAGTTGCAGACTCCGACCCTAGTGCTGAGTGGAAAGAAACCGAAGCCAAAGCCCGTGCAGTTTTAATGGCAGCTGATTTAGTACAAGGAGGACTCGATGCTCCTCATGATTGATAACTACGACTCTTTTACCTATAACCTTGTTCAGTATTTTTCAGAACTTGGTGAAGAGGTCAAAGTCTTTCGTAATGATGAGATTTCCGTTGAAGAGATTGCCAAAATCAATCCCGCACGCATTTGCATTTCGCCTGGACCCTGCAGTCCAGCTGAAGCAGGGATTTCAGTCGCTACGATTCAGCGCTACGCAGGGCTAATTCCGATTTTGGGCGTCTGCCTTGGACATCAAGCGATTGGCGAGGCCTTTGGTGGCAAGATTATTCGTGCCCAAAAAGTGATGCACGGAAAAACAGATGATATTCACCATACTGGCGTTGGCGTCTTCAAAGATTTGCCAAATCCATTCAAGGTAACGCGCTATCACTCTCTCGCCATTGAAAAGAGCTCTTTGCCAGCAGCGCTTGAGGTGACTGCTACCTCCTCTGATGGTGAAATCATGGGTGTTCGCCATAAAGAGCTTGCAGTGGAAGGCGTGCAATTCCATCCAGAATCCATTCTTTCCGAGCATGGCCACGCACTATTGAAGAATTTTCTTCAGACCAAATAACCAAATACACTCAAATAAGCACTATGTCCATCACTCCTCAGCAAGCATTGCAACGCTGCATTGAGCATCGCGAACTCTTTCATGATGAGATGACCGCAATGATGCGACTCATCATGAGTGGCGAGATGCCACCAACTTTAGTGGCCGGCCTATTGGTTGCTCTGCGCACTAAAAAAGAAACCGTTGGTGAAATCGCAGCAGCTGCGCAAGTCATGCGTGAGTTTGCAACACCCGTGCACGTAAAAGACAGAGCTAACTTGGTAGATGTAGTGGGCACTGGAGGAGATGGCGCCCATACCTTTAATATTTCTACGGCAGCCATGTTTGTAGCAGCAGCTGCCGGCGCAAAGATCGCTAAGCATGGCAATCGCAGCGTCAGTAGCAAATCGGGTAGTGCAGATATTCTGGAGTCTCTTGGCGTGAAGCTATCGCTTTCACCAGAGCAAGTTGCGACATGCATTTCAGAGGTAGGCGCAGGTTTTATGTTTGCCCCCAATCATCACCCCGCAATGAAAAATGTTGCGCCCATTCGGAAAGATTTGGGTGTGCGCACAATTTTTAATATCTTAGGCCCCCTCACAAACCCAGCTGATGCTAAACGTATCCTCATGGGTGTATTTCATGCAGACTTAGTAGGCATTCAGGCACGCGTATTGCAGGCGATGGGTATGGACCATGCACTTGTAGTCTATGGCCGCGATGGTTTAGATGAAATCTCGCTTGAAGGCCCCACTCTAGTTGGCGAGTTAAAAGATGGTCAAGTTCGTGAATATGAAATCCACCCAAATGACTTTGGTTTAAATACGGCCCCGACCAATAGCTTTAAGGTTGCAGATGCGGCAGAATCTAAGGCTATTGTTTTAAATGTACTCAATAAAACGCCTGGTCCGGCCAGTGATATTGTTTGCCTGAATGCTGGCGCGGTACTCTATGTAGCTGACGTGGCGCCTAGCATTGCTAGTGGCATTCAGATGGCACAAGCAGCGATTGCATCTGGTGCAGCTCGCCAAAAACTAGACCAGTTTGTAGCTGCAACCCAACATTAATTAAGATCTTCATGAGCGATATTCTCAACAAAATTGTTGCCACCAAGAAAATTGAGGTCGCTGCAGATTCGAAAAAAATCTCTTTAGCCAATCAACGTGATCAGGCAGAAGAAAATAATCGTGACGCCCTTTTAAAGCCTCGCGGCTTTATTCAATCAATTAATCAGAAAATTGCAGCAGGCAATTCCGGTGTGATTACCGAAATCAAGAAGGCCAGCCCTAGCAAGGGGATCTTGCGAGAAAATTTCCAGCCAGCCGAGATTGCTCAGTCATATGAAAAAAATGGTGCAGCCTGCTTATCTGTTCTCACAGATAAAGATTATTTCCAGGGCGCCAATGCCTACCTTCAGGCTGCAAGATCTGCTTGTAGTCTTCCCGTGTTGCGCAAAGACTTTACTATCGATCCTTATCAAATTTACGAAGCAAGAGCAATTGGTGCGGATGCCATTTTGCTCATCGTGGCTTGTTTAGAGCTCAATCAAATGAAAGAGTTAGAAGCTTGTGCGCATGAACTGGGCTTAGACGTACTCGTTGAAGTTCATAACGCCCCCGAATTAGAGCAAGCCCTCGAATTAAAAACCGCGTTGCTCGGTATCAATAATCGCAACCTGAAAACGTTTGAGGTCACCCTTCAAACAACCCTATCCTTACTATCAATGGTTCCATCAGGCAAAACTCTGGTAACCGAATCGGGCATCATGAGTCGTGCTGATGTACAGCTGATGCGCAATCATCAGGTGAATGCATTTTTGGTAGGCGAGGCATTTATGCGTGCCAGTGATCCTGGCGCAGCTTTAGGCGAGTTGTTTAATTAAGAAACTCTCGAGGGTTTCAGTAAATCTAAGCCACATTTAATAAGGCCGATGAGTATTACTGTCCCCAGAACATCACCGGTCACCATGACTAAAAAGTGATTGAGGCTTCCGGTCTCATCTAGACCTCGAAGCACGAACCACCATTGATGCAGGCCCGCACTTAAAGATGCGTAAATCAAAGTACAAATTGCCAACTTCTGCAAAGTCAAATTACTCAGATCAGATAAGATGTTCACATTACTCAAGACAAAGAATCTAGCCAAATAGGGAGCAAATCCCGATATCAGACCCACTCCAATGCAAGTGGTCAGTTCAGTCGAAAATTGGCCAAAGTAGCTAATTAGGAAGGAGGCGATTGCAATTGCAAGGGCACCAGATAGGCCAAAAATGAGGGTCAGAAATAAACGTAGGCCAGCTGGAAGATAGATCCAGCTCACTCCAAGCCCATATGTCAGGTGCATTGTGAGCCAATCATTAATAAAAAAGAGGCCCGAGTAAGCAATTGCGCTCACGAAAAACCCAACCATCCACTCGCGACTTGTTTTATCCATTACTGTCAGTATGGTTGAATTCAGAAATACATACAAGTTACGGATAAGAGGAATGAGCCTACAATAACGTTAACCCTAAGGCTAACAACTACTTATTACACCGCTACAAAATGTCCACGATTAAATCTTCTAGTTATGTTCGTTTCTTAAATTTAATGGATGTTCTCGACCGGATTAATCCCGGAAAGAGACTTGATTCCATTGAAGAGAGTTTGCTCGACAAAATTGTCCTCAGCTTTCATGCCAAACAATCTGTTTTGGTTGGCGATTTAATCTCTCTATCTGAGCTTGGCTCTCAAGCCACCCTGCATGGTCGCCTGAAAAATCTCAGCGCCATGGGCTACATCAAGATGGCAGCGAATGAGGATGGCCGCAAAAAAGAAGTGGTCCCAAGCAAGATGGCTATCAAGCGCTACGAAGAAATATCCAAGTGTTTAGAAAAAGCGGTTAAAACTATCTAATCTAAATCCCGAGAATCTGCTCACCCAATTCCCAGGGTGAGGGATACAAAAAAGCCCTTAGTTAACTAAGGGCTTTTCTTATTGAAGAGCGATACTTTAGACGTTGAAGAGGAAGTTCAATACATCTCCATCCTTAACAACATACTCTTTGCCTTCGGCACGCATCTTGCCAGCCTCTTTGGCGCCAGCTTCGCCTTTAAATTGAATAAAGTCTTCAAAAGCAATCGTTTGTGCACGAATGAAGCCGCGCTCAAAGTCTGTATGTATCACTCCGGCAGCTTGTGGGGCGGTGTCGCCTTGGTGGATTGTCCAGGCACGAACCTCTTTAACGCCTGCCGTAAAGTAGGTTTGCAGGCCCAACAACTTATATCCTGCGCGAATGACGCGATCCAATCCAGACTCCTCCATACCGAGGTCAGCCAAAAACTCAACTTTGTCAGCATCATCTAAATCAGCAATTTCCGCCTCAATAGCGGCGCATACGGCAACTACAGGGGCGCCCTCTTTAGCTGCATGCTGGATAACAGCGTCTAAATGGGGATTATTAGCAAAGCCATCCTCTTTGACGTTGGCGATATACATTGCTGGTTTTGCAGTGATTAAGCAGAGCGGCTTTAATAGGAGGTTCTCTTCTTCACTCAACTTCAAGCTGCGCACTGGCTGAGCCTGATCTAGATGAGCCTGAACCTTGGTGAGAACTGCCACCAAAGCTGCGGCATCTTTGTCATTTCCTGACTTAGCTGCTTTGCTTGAGCGCTGGAGCGTTTTTTCAACGGTAGTCAGATCGGATAGGGCCAATTCGGTATCAATAACTGCAATATCCGAAATTGGGTCAATTTTTCCGGCCACGTGAATCACGTTAGCATCCTCAAAACAGCGCACTACATGCGTAATTGCGTCAGTTTCACGAATATTCGCCAAGAATTGATTGCCAAGGCCTTCACCTTTGGAAGCTCCAGCGACCAGGCCGGCAATGTCGACAAATTCGACAGCTGCAGGCAGGATGCGCTCAGGCTTAACAATCTCAGCCAAAGCGGCAAGACGGGGGTCAGGAACCTCGACCACACCCACATTAGGCTCGATCGTGCAGAAAGGATAGTTTTCCGCCGCGATTCCAGCCTTGGTAAGCGCGTTAAAGAGGGTAGATTTGCCGACGTTAGGCAGGCCGACGATGCCACATTTCAAAGACATAGCCGTATTGTAAAGGGGCTGGTTTCGATATCATCGAGATATGTCAGAAGTTCACGAAAATTCAGCCCCCAAATTGCCTAAAAACGCCTCACAAATACGAGCCGTTGATGTCGCTGTAGTTGGTGGAGGCATTGCTGGTAAGGCTTGTGCCTTGGGCCTAGCCCAACTTGGACTGCAAACAATCCAAATTTCCCCTGACTTAGGGCAGGCCGTTCCTGCGCCAGAGACCGGTCAATGGGGGCAACGTATTTACGCCTTTTCTCCCGGAACTAAAAAATTACTTGTTCGTTTACAGGTATGGGATGCCATTGATCACGGCCGCATGCAAGCCGTAAGAGATATGAGAATTTTTGGCGATCGCGGAGGAAAGCAAGACCAACTACACCTCTCTGCCTTTGAGGCGGGAACGTCTCAGCTAGCCTGGATTGGCGAATCTAACATTATCGAATACACCCTAGATCAAGCCTCGCGCTTCCAAAAAAAATTAGAGCGTATCAGCGACACCGTAGAAAACATGCAAGTGGATGCTAATGGAGTTGTCCTGCATCTAAAAAACGGCTCTGCCTTGCAAGCCAAACTGGTTATCGCTGCCGATGGCGCTAACTCACCTCTTCGCGCCGATCTAGGGATTTACACAAAAGAAGAAAGTTATTCCCAAAGCGCTGTGGTCGCCAATTGGATTTGTAGCAATGCGCACCTAGAAACTGCTTACCAATGGTTTTTACCAGGCGGTGACATTATCGCAATACTGCCATTACCGAACAAACAAGTCTCGATGGTGTGGTCAACTTCACCTGAAAATGCCGCAGAACTTTTAAAGTTGGATCAAGCGGGCTGGTCTCAACAATTTTCTACGATTGCAAATGGCGCAGTAGTCACTCAACTAGGAACCCTCACCCTCAATTCAACTCCGGCTACTTTTCCATTGAGAAGAATTCGTGCAAGCCGTTTTATTGGTCCTGAAGATAATCCTAAAATTGTCCTGATTGGCGATGCCGCTCATGTCATGCACCCCTTGGCGGGACAAGGTCTCAATTTAGGCCTGAGAGATGTTGCAACGCTTCTCAATATTTTGAGCAAACGTGAATCCTTCCGACCACCAAACGATAAAGTATTGTTACGTCGTTACGAGCGTCAGCGTCAAGGCGATACCAGCGCGCTACTTTGGGTAACAGATAAGCTAAAAAAACTATTTTCTGCAAGCAGTAGTACTGAAATGCAATTACGCAATTGGGGTTTAGGTATGGTGAACCGCAGTCACTTTATTAAACGGCGCTTAATTGAACGCGCCCTCGGAGACATTGATTTTGAATAAACTATTTTCTGCCATCGCCTTAACGTGCTCTCTGATTCTTTCAATAGGAATTGCCCACGCGCAGTCAGAGCAGCAAATCCGATCTGATTTACAAAAAAAGATTGGTTCGAACACCAAAATTAAAAGCGTCTCTCCCTCACCCATACCGGGAATATATGAAGTGCTGGTTGGGAGCGAGGTTTTTTACACTGATGCTAATAGCAAATATTTAATTCAAGGTGAAATTATTGAAATTGCTACCGGCAAGAATATTACTGAGCAAAAGCAGGCAGACCTCAATCGCATTAAATGGTCAGAACTCAATCCCTCAAACGCCTTAAAAGTAGTGCGCGGTAATGGTAGTCGACAGATGGCCGTTTTCTCTGATCCCAATTGCGGCTACTGCAAGCGTCTTGAGAAATCACTTCAGCAGTTAGATAACGTCACTATCTACACCTACCTCATTCCCATCCTCTCACCCGATTCTGCACAGAAATCAAAACAAATTTGGTGCTCTGCTGATCCGCAAAAAACTTATATTGATTGGATGGTTAATGGCATTGCCCCGAGCGGTAAAAGTGACTGCACCACGCCGTTAGATAAGAATATGGCGCTTGCCAAAACTTACGGGATTACGGGTACCCCCACCATCTTCTTTACGGATGGCAGTCGTTTTCCAGGCGCCGTTCAAATCACCGATATTGAAAAGAAATTTAACAGCCTGAAGTAGCACTTATGAATATCTTGAATACTTCTGATCTACCGGCAATCCAATACACAATTTGGTCTGCAGATCTACATGGCCACCGCTTTCATGTGAAATTGCGTATTGAGAATCCACTCCCGAATGGACAGATTCTGCAAATGCCCTCATGGATTCCGGGCAGTTATTTAATTCGAGACTTCAGCAAGCAAATCGAAACGATTGAAGCTTTTGCGCTCGATAACCCCAATCAAGCTCTACCACTAGAGCGCATCGATAACGATCAATGGCGCCTTCCAAAGGTAGCTGGCGCAGTAGAAATTCTGACAACGGTATACGCATTTGATTCTTCGGTACGCGCTGCCTATCTTGATACAGAACGCGCATTTATTAATTCCAGCAGTTTATGTTTGGCGGTCAAAGGTCAAGAATCTTTACCTTGCGCACTGATTTTGATTCCTTCAAAGGATGCCTCTGCTATTCATTGGACTGTTCAGACAGGCTTACAGCCAGCAAAACTAGATAGTCAAGGCTATGGGTTTTATCTAGCCAAAAACTATGATGATTTACTGGATCATCCGATCGCCATGGGTGATTTTCAGATTGCGCATTGGAATTCCAATGGTGTATCCCATAGCATGGCTATTCAGGGCTGCATTCACGAGATTGATCTTCAGCGCTTAGCGACAGACCTCCAAGCAATCTGCACTTGTACGATTAATTTATTTGAGCCCAAGACTAAGGTAGCCCCCTTCCAAAATTATCTGTTTTTAGTTAACGCCGTTCTTTCTGGATATGGCGGACTTGAGCATCGCAATAGCACCGCCCTACTCTGTCGCAGGGATCAGATCCCGCAAATCAATACCCCATTAGATGAATCTGCTTATAGAGAATTCCTAGGGCTTTGTAGTCATGAATACTTTCATGCATGGCTAGTAAAGCGCATTCAACCAAAAGCATTTCAGCCTTATCAACTCGATCGCAGAAACCATACCCGATTACTGTGGTTGTTTGAGGGCTTTACGAGCTACTACGATGATTTACAACTGTTTCGTAGCAAGCGTATCGACCTAAAGACCTACTTAAAGCTAGTTACGAATAATTGGAATGGCATTTTGCGTGGGCCAGGAAGATTAAAGCAGAGCTTGGCAGATAGCTCATTTGATGCCTGGACTAAGTACTACCAAGCTGATGAGAATACGCCCAATGCGGTAGTGAGTTATTACGGCAAGGGTGCATTGCTCGCCTTAGGTTTAGATCTCAAGATTCGCGCATTCACAGGCAACCGTCAATCTTTAGATGATTTGATGCGCCTGGTATGGCATACACATGGCGTCACACTAGACGGCATTGCTGAAGATGGTTTAGATGGGTTAATGCTCAAACTTCTTGGCAAGGGATTTTCCAAAACCTGGAATGAATTTAAGTCCCGCTACATTTTTGGCGTGGAAGATATCCCCATCCAAAAATGGATTCATTCCAAAACCGTTTCACTTAAACCAAAAACCCACTCCAAACTCGAGCAAATTAAATTGCAGCTGGGTTTACGCCATAGTGATGCCAATGGCTGGCTAAAGGTGACGCACGTACTCGATGGTGGAGCCGCACAATTGGCTGGGCTAGCAGCAGGAGATCTTCTAGCCAGCATTAATGGCGAACGCATTACTGCCGCTCGTTGGGATAAGATTTTATCCAGCCTAATCCCAGGTCAAGTCATTCAGATTTGTTTTTACCGAGATGACCTTGAGCACGAGTGCATGACCGTTCTCGAGGATGATCAAATTCCGACTCAATACACCCTCACCCTAGCCGAGTAATGCACTCATTTTCTGCGGCTGATATTCCTGAGGATTGGCGCGCCCTTTTAGGCGACTATTTCGAATCTCCAGCTTGGCAAAGACTGCAGACCAATCTCAGGGCTGAATTAAATGTCAACGCAGAGAATATTCGCCCGGAGCCACAGAATTTCTTTAAAGCGCTCAGACTGACTCCGCTGGCTAAAGTTAAAGTGGTGATCTTGGGGCAAGACCCGTACCACTCACCAGGACTTGCTCAAGGCTTAGCTTTTTCTATTCCCGGCAATATTCCAAGCAATTCAAGAGAATTTCCCAGCTCTTTACGCAATATCAGCAAAGCACTCGCGCTGGAGGGCTTCGGCCCCCTTCCCAATGGTGATCTTCACTATTGGGCCGAGCAAGGTGTTCTGCTCCTCAATACGGCTCTCAGTGTCAAATTGGGTGAGGCAGCTAGTCATGCCGGCATAGGATGGAAATCATTGATTGATCAACTCATATCCGCCCTAGCAAAGCAAAAACCGCATTTAGTTTGGATGCTATGGGGTGGGCATGCCCAATCCAAGCTTCCCCTTATTGAATCTGGATTCGATCAATTGATCCTACAGTCCTCCCACCCTTCAGGACTCGGGGTCTATAAAACAGATCGACCCTTTCTGCAACCTGGCGGGAAGGTCAGTTGTCAGCACTTTACTCAGGCCAATAAGTGGTTAATTGCACACCAGAGGTCTCCGGTTCAATGGGTTGATGGCCGGGCTAGCCTTGCGGATAAAGACTTATTTACCTAGGCTAGCGTATACGGCCCCAGCTAGGCAAGAGGCTCCAATGGCGCTGAGCCATTCCAACATCTGTCCGGACTGGAATAAGCCTGTAAATTGGCCTACATAGGAGCTAGCTAGGGACGCCAGAAACCCAATGAGGGCGGCCATGAAGAGTTTCTGAGCTTTGGACTTGGCTCCTCTCGCCCCAGGGTAAAAAACCCAAGCGAATGCCCCAGATAAGCCGCCGATCACCAGAAAAGCCAAAAACCCCATTGCTACCCCCATTGTTGCTGCCATCAAATCTATAATCACCATTATGAAGTTGTTGACACTCGGCATCAATCATCACACAGCGCCGGTCGCCATTCGGGAAAAGGTCGCCTTTGACCCTGAATTTCTTCAAGAAGCGTTGCACGATCTTCGCCAACATCTCGTTGGCGC
>CANFOT010000038.1 GCA_947448625.1 Burkholderiaceae bacterium
GCGGCAGTTCGTCAGCATGACATGACCTATAGCGTATTCATGAATGGTATGAAGAAAGCTGCGATCGAACTCGACCGCAAAGTGCTTTCTGATATGGCCATTGCTGACAAAGCGGCTTTCGCTGCTTTGGTTACTCGGATCAAATCCGTAGTAAGCGCTGCAGCTTAATTCTTAGTTTATTTAATAACTAAGCTGCAATGGTTTCTCTCGACCACATTGTCGAGGATGCTAAACGTGATTTCCTCGGAGCTGCCGATGCGGCAGCTCTTGAGGACGCGAAAGCCAAGTATCTCGGTAAGTCAGGTGTTCTCACTGAGCGTTTAAAAGCGCTTGGTGGAATGTCGCCTGATGAACGTAAGAGTGCTGGCGCCCAAATTAATCAAATCAAGACCCAAGTAGAAGCTGCTTTACAAGAACGTCGCCAAGCATTGGCTGACGCGGTATTGCTGCAACGCCTTGCTGCAGAATCAATCGACGTTTCATTGCCTGGTCGTGGCCAAGCCATAGGTAGTTTGCATCCTGTGATGCGTACCTGGGAGCGTGTTGAAGAGATCTTCCGTTCAATTGGTTTTGATGTTGCTGACGGCCCTGAAATTGAAACCGATTGGTTTAATTTCACCGCCTTAAATAGTCCCGAGAATCATCCTGCGCGTTCGATGCAGGACACCTTTTATATTGATGGCAAGGATTCCAATGGGAAGCCCTTGCTCTTGCGAACGCACACCAGCCCCATTCAAGTTCGTTATGCGAGCGAACACGTTAAGAAATACGCCAATGCCGATGTAATGCCGCCAATCAAGGTGATCGCACCGGGCAGGACATATCGCGTTGATAGTGACGCAACGCATTCGCCAATGTTTCACCAAGTTGAAGGTCTTTGGATTGCAGAAAGCGTTTCCTTTGCAGATCTAAAGGGTGTGTACACGGATTTCTTGAGAACCTTCTTTGAAACGAATGAGTTACAGGTTCGTTTTCGTCCTTCATATTTCCCTTTCACTGAGCCTTCAGCTGAAATCGATATGGCCTTTGGTAGCGGCAAATTAGCCGGCCGTTGGTTAGAAATTTCTGGAGCAGGGCAGGTGCATCCTAATGTGTTGCGCAACATGGGTATTGATCCGGAGCGCTATACCGGTTTTGCTTTTGGCTCTGGCTTAGAGCGTCTGACGATGCTGCGCTATGGCATTGATGACTTACGTCTTTTCTTTGAGAACGATCTCCGTTTCTTAGCGCAATTCCCAGCTTAATTAGCTAACCTTCTAATAGTAGATCGCGCATATGCAATTTTCTGAATCTTGGTTACGCCAATATGTAAATCCTTCGCTTGATAGCGGTGCCCTGGGTCATGCTATGACCATGGCGGGCCTCGAAGTGGAAGAGCAGCATTCAGTCGCCCCTGCATTTACAAAGATTGTTATTGCACAAATCCTCTCCGCAGAGCAGCATCCTGACGCCGATCGTCTGCGTGTTTGTAAAGTTGATGCGGGTACTGGACAAGAGTTGCAAATTGTCTGTGGCGCACCGAATGCGCGTGCAGGCATTAAGATTCCTTGCGCCATGGTTGGTGCAGAATTGCCCCCAGCAGAAGCCGGTGGTAAGCCTTTTATGATTAAGGTGGGTAAATTGCGCGGTGTAGAAAGCCAAGGCATGTTGTGCTCTGGTCGCGAGCTTGGCCTAGGTGATGATCATGAAGGTATTCTGGAGTTGCCTGCGGATGCGCCTCTTGGCGAAGATATTCGTAAGTACTTAGATTTGGATGACCAGATCTTTGTGATTAAGTTGACGCCTAATAAAGCGGATTGCTTGTCCCTGATGGGTATGGCGCGTGAAGTATCTGCGATTACTGGTGCCGCTTTGTGCGCGCCTAAGTGGACTGCTATTAATGTTGCCATTCAAGACAAACTCACGGTCACTATTGAGAGCCCTGAGTTATGTGGACGCTTCGCAGGTCGTGTAATTCGTGGAGTTAATCCTAAGGCTAAAACACCCGATTGGATCGTGCAGCGTTTATCCCGTGCCGGTCAAAGAAGTATTTCGCCTTTAGTAGATTTGTCTAACTACGTCATGTTAGAAATGGGTCAGCCGACCCATGTATTTGATATTGATAAATTGAGTGGTGACATCTCTGTACGTTGGGCGAAGCCTGGCGAAACGCTTGAATTATTAAATGGCCAGACTGTGACTTTGCAGGGCCCCGATTCTGCAGGCAAGATCCAAGATGCTGGCGTGGTTGCCGATCAAAATGGCCCTGTAGCACTAGCCGGCATTATGGGCGGCAATCATTGCGCTGTGACTGACGATACTAAAAATATTTATGTTGAAGCAGCTTATTGGCAGCCCTCAGCAATTCAAGGCCGTGCTCGTCGCTTTAACTTTAGTACCGATGCGGCGCATCGGTTTGAACGGGGCGTTGACCCTCAAAACACTGCCAATTGCTTGGAGTATTTAACTTCTCTAATTGTTGAAGTATGTGGTGGCCAAGTTGGCCCAATTGATGATCAAGTATTGGCAGTCCCAGATCGCAAACCAGTCAGTATGCGTTTAGCACGTGCCGTGAAAGTGATTGGTATTCCGCTGACCGCTGAAATTGTTACTGATGTTTTTAAGCGTCTGGGTTTTGAGTTTAAGCATGAGGCTGGTGATGTGTTTGTAGTGACGCCACCAAGCTATCGTTTTGATATCGAAATCGAAGAAGATTTAATTGAAGAAGTCGCGCGCATGTACGGCTTTGAAAATATTCCCGATGTACCGCCTGTCTCATCTTTGAAGATGAGTGCTAAGGCTGAAGCAAAGCGCGGTGTGCATTTACTGCGCCAACGTTTAGCTCTTCAGGGCTATCAAGAAGCGGTGAACTTTGGATTTACTGATTTAGAGAGTGAGCAACGCCTATCTGCCGCTACTGAAAAAGATGTGATTGCTGTACTGAATCCAATCGCCAACCAATATGGCGTCATGCGCAGTAATCTTTGGGGTGGCTTGTTAACAAACCTCAAGTCAAACCTGAATCGTGGCGCTGGTCGTGTACGTTTATTTGAAACGGGTCGTGTATTTAAGCGTGATGCCAACGTACAAGAAGAGGCTGGCATGGTGGCTGGTTTTTATCAGCCGCAACATGTGGGCGGATTGGCTTACGGTTCATTTGTCCCGGAGCAGTGGGCAAGCGCTGATCGCGCAGTCGATTTCTTTGACGTGAAGGGGGATCTGGAGCGCGTACTGGATCCTTTGCATTTCACTACCGAATCTGCTGTTCATCCCGCACTGCATCCTGGTCGTAGCGCGAAAATTCAGTTATTGACACCAAAAGGCAAGTTGAATATTGGCTGGATTGGTGAATTGCACCCTGGTTTACAGCAGGTATATGAGTTGCCGCAGGCTCCAGTACTTTTTGAATTGGACTTAGAGGCGATTCGTGATCTTGGTATTCCGCAGCCAGAGGAATTAAGTAAATTTCCTGCAGTTCAACGCGATTTGGCGGTTGTGGTTAAGCAGGCCGTTCCATCGCAAGCTTTGCTTGATGCGATGAAAGCGAGTAAACAGAACTTTGTTAAAGCAATCGAGCTTTTTGATGAGTTCAAACCAAAATCCGGCTCTAGCAGCATGGCTGATGATGAGAAGAGTTTGGCCTTCCGCGTAACATTATTGAACTCGCAAGAAACTCTACAGGAAGCGCAAATTGAGCCGGTTATGACGGCTTTGTTGGCAGTGCTTGAGAAAAATTGCGCAGCTCGTCTGCGCTAGGTTTAATATTAGCAACAAATATAGTTCAAAGAGACTTCCGCCATGAATGAATTAGCTAGCAATGATACTGTGACTAAAAATGAGCTTTCTGAAGCTCTTTTTGATCAGGTAGGTCTAAATAAGCGCGAAGCTAAAGATATGATTGATGCGTTTTTCGATCGCATTGGCAAGTCCTTAGAGGCGGGTGTCGAGGTGAAGATCTCTGGATTCGGCAATTTTCAATTACGCAATAAATCTGCTCGCCCAGGTCGCAACCCAAAAACAGGTCAAATGATACCGATTGCAGCCCGTCGTGTTGTCACATTCCACGCAAGTCAAAAGCTTAAGGATGTAGTTGAGTCACATGCTCGAGAAAACAGCATTTGATGCTGGGTCGGTGCTGCTCAGTTCGCAGCTCCCCCCAATCCCCGCGAAGCGTTATTTCACTATAGGTGAAGTATCCGACCTATGCGGAGTTCGCTCCCACGTATTGCGCTATTGGGAGCAAGAATTTACCCAGTTAAGTCCACAAAAGCGTCGTGGTAATCGTCGTTATTATCAGCACCACGAAGTTGTCTTAATACGCAAGATTAGGGCGCTGTTATATGAAGAGGGCTTTACTATCAGCGGCGCTAGAAACCGCTTGGATGAGGCTCGCGGCGAGCTTCGTCTGCGTGATGAGCTGCAAGCCGTGCTACAAATTCTCTCCAAATAGTTGCTGATACAATTTCGTTTCTCGTCGGGGCGTAGCGCAGCCTGGTAGCGTACATGCATGGGGTGCATGTGGTCGGAGGTTCAAATCCTCTCGCCCCGACCATCAATTCAGCTTCACCCCTTATTCCTTATATTTATTTATCGATCGATTTGTTATGACATCAAATTCAAAAGACACCACTTTTTTTGGACTAAGCATTCCTTTCTTGTCACACCTAGGGGTAGTGCCTGAGTTTGCTGAGGGTGGTAAGTCGCGGATCAGCCTAGTGATTAAGCCTGAGTTTGAGAATAGCTTTCAGATTGCCCATGGCGGAGTTGTAATGACTTTATTAGACTTTGCTATGGGTGCGGCTGCTAGAAGCACTATTGATCAACCCCTTGGTGCCATGACTATTGATATGACAGTCAGCTTCTTGCGTCCAAGCGTCGGCAAAATCGTCGTTGAGGGAACGGTCCTCAAAGCGGGTAAAAACATTAATTATTGTGAAGCCGTAGTTTTAAATGAGGCCGGGGAAGTTACTGCTAAATCGAGTGGCACATTTATTCTCAGAAAATAAATCTCTGATACCAATAATAAATATAGTATTTATAATGATTATGTCGATTAATTAGTTAATTAAGCACACTTATTTATATGTGGTTATTAAGTGTATTTGCATATAAATACTGATTTATTAATATCCGTCTATAATGTTATCCTAAGAATAGCTAACCCTTAGTTATTTCAAAAACTAATATTCGGAGAAATAATATATGTCTTCTTATAAAGAACTTCTGGCCCAACGCGAATTGTTGGATAAGCAGATTAAAGAGGCGGTGCTACGTGAAAAGGCTGATGGCGTCGCTAAAGCCAAGTTAATTATTGAGCAGTACGACTTAACTGCTTCAGATTTATTCAGTCGTAAGTCTGGTGCTCGCAGCTCTAGCGGAAAGGTCGCGCCAAAGTACCGCAACCCATCCACTGGTGATACTTGGACTGGTCGCGGTAAGGCGCCAAAGTGGATTGAAGGTAGAGATCGTAGCAACTTCTTGATCTAATATGCTGATTTAAAAGACTTTGTTTATAAAAGGCCGCTCAGTGTAGATTGAGCGGCCTTTATTATTTGTCGGTTTAATGTGGTTTTACGCGCACTTCCTGTTTAGCGCCTGAATGAATACGGGCTCCAAGAGTTCATGTCGATTTCTATTCCCCAAGGTGGCTTCTAACTCAGGTATGGTTGCTGGATACCCAATAATTAAGGGATTCTGGTCAATTAAGCCATTTTTTACTTCTTCTTGGAGGGTTTCAGGATACTGAGACCTTACTCCAATCGTGTTTTCACCTGCCAGACTGATTACGCCGGGGTGAAGTCGAATAAATCCCTCATCTACTAAAATAGGAATACGCTGCGTGTCTTTGTTTTTGCTCAGATAATGGATTAGGTGTACCTGCTCGACTGGGGGAATCAGAGCATCAAGAAATATCAGGTCTGGGGCAATTGAAACTGCCTGCATCAGTCCCTCTAGACTATCTACGGACACCTCCATATCAACCTTTAATTGCCAGAATTGAATGGATTCGATTAATTCGTGGCTATTTTCAATTCTTCTGAATATCCCCATGGCAATGCAATTCTGAGTGGTCTTTTGTCGCATTGCTCTTTTTCGTCGGGCAAGCTGTTGCTCCAGGGAGCTGGCCAATATTCGACGATGGCCTCCGCGGGTCTTCCATGCGATTAATTCACCCAATTCAACCATTTTCTGCACAGTTCCAAGTGATACTTGTAATACTTTTGCGCTTTGACGGGTGCTTAGATATTCCAATTCTGGGGTAATTGCTTTCATATATCCTTAATCTCATTAATTCATTTGAAGATTTAGAGAATACGAATCAAATAGCGGGGAATCTGTCGGGGGAGGTTTAAATCTAAGTAGGAAATTTCTTATTTGGGGTTTAAATTAGGAAATATCCCAGAATGCCCCCTAAATCAGGGAAAGCCCTTTATGGATCAAAGGGCAATCGTGTTAAATTAGTGTCGTTGTAAGAGTATTCGCACAGATCAATTCGTAAAGCGGTTTAGCCGTAGAGCGAATGGTTTTAACCACAGTTTTTATTCGGGAAACCCGATGAAAGGTGAGCATCATGATGCAGGATCAAAGAGATAATTCCTATCTCTTCGGTGGAAACGCCCCCTACGTAGAGGAACTCTACGAATCTTACTTGCACGATCCGGCCTCTGTAGCCGATCACTGGCGAGATTATTTTGATAATGTGAAGCAAATTCCAGCGGTCGATGGCTCATCAAGAACCGATGTTGCTCATGGACCTATTGTTGCTTCCTTTGCTGAGCGCGCAAAGCAAGGCCCCATTCGTACAGTCTCCGCTGATTCAGCAGACTCCGCCATGGGTCGCAAGCGTGTGGCCGTTCAGCAGTTGATTGCCGCTTATCGTAACGTTGGTAATCGCTGGGCAGATATCGATCCACTGAAGCGCACAGAGCGCCCCGATATCCCCGAGTTAGATCCTGCATTTTATGGCTTCACTGATGGCGATATGGATATCGTCTTCAATACGAGCAATACCTTCTTCGGTAAGAACGAGATGACCTTGCGTGATTTATTGCAAGCATTGCGTGAGACTTATTGCGGCACTCTGGGTGCCGAGTACATGTTTATTGCCGATCAAAAAATTAAAAAGTGGTGGCAAGAAAAGTTAGAGTCCATCCGCTCAACCCCACGCTTTAACGTGGATCAAAAGCGCCAGATCTTGGATCGCGTTACTGCGGCAGAGGGTTTGGAGCGTTACCTTCAGGCGAAGTATGTTGGCCAAAAGCGCTTCTCTCTTGAGGGTGGTGAAAGTTTTATTGCCTGTATGGATGAATTAATTCGTGAGTCTGGTGCAAAAGGTGTTCAAGAAATTGTCATCGGCATGGCTCATCGCGGTCGCCTAAATGTGCTGGTAAATACCTTGGGTAAGATGCCTACGGATTTGTTTGCCGAGTTTGAGCATAAGGGCCCAGAAACATTGCCCGCGGGTGACGTGAAGTATCACCAGGGCTTCTCAAGCGATATTTCTACTCCCGCTGGTCCAGTGCATTTATCGTTGGCATTTAACCCATCCCATTTAGAAATTGTTAATCCAGTAGTTGAAGGTTCTGCGCGTGCTCGTATGGAGCGTCGTGGAGATTTATTGGGTGAGCAAGTGTTGCCGGTTTTGGTTCACGGAGACGCGGCGATTGCAGGTCAGGGCGTGATGCAAGAGACCTTGGCAATGGCAGAGGTGCGAGGCTACTCCACTGGCGGCACGATTCATATTGTGATTAACAACCAAATTGGTTTCACTACATCTGATCCGCGCGATTTACGTTCAAGCCTCTATTGCACGGACATCATGAAGGTGATTGATGCGCCGGTATTGCATGTGAATGGTGATGATCCTGAAGCAGTGGTATTGGCTACAAAATTGGCGGTTGAGTTCCGCACTCAATTTCACAAAGACGTTGCTGTTGACATCGTGTGCTTTAGAAAGTTAGGTCATAACGAGCAAGACACGCCAGCGATGACTCAGCCTTTGATGTACAAAATCATTGCCGCCCATCCTGGCACGCGAAAACACTATGCCGATAAATTAGAGGCTCAAGGTGTATTGCCTGCTGGTACCGGTGATTTGATGGTTAAGGAGTACCGCGCTGCAATGGATGAGGGTAAGCAAACCTCTGATCCAGTATTGAGTAACTTCAAAGGTAAGTTTGCAGTTGATTGGTCGCCATTCTTGAATAAGAAATGGACTGACGAAGCTGATACAGCCATTCCATTAACTGAATGGAAGCGTTTGGCAGAAAAGATTTCTACTATTCCCGATGACTTCAAGGCGCATCCATTGGTTGAGAAGGTTTATCGTGACCGTGCAGCCATGGGTCGTGGCGAAGCCAATATTGACTGGGGTATGGGTGAGCATATGGCTTTCGCATCCCTGGTGGCAAGCGGCTATCCAGTGCGTTTATCTGGCGAGGACAGTGGTCGCGGCACCTTTACCCATCGTCATGCCGTACTGCATAACCAGAACCGTGAAAAGTGGGATACCGGAACCTATATTGCACTTCAGCACGTTGCTAAAGATCAAGCTCCTTTTCTTGTGATCGACTCGATTTTGTCTGAAGAGGCTGTGCTTGGTTTTGAGTATGGCTACGCTGCAGCTGAGCCAAATACCTTAACCATTTGGGAAGCCCAGTTTGGTGACTTTGCGAACGGCGCCCAGGTAGTGATTGACCAATTTATCGCTTCAGGGGAAGTGAAGTGGGGCCGTGCAAACGGCTTAGTCATGATGCTGCCTCACGGTTATGAAGGCCAAGGTCCAGAGCATTCATCTGCACGTCTAGAGCGCTTTATGCAGTTGTGTGCCGACACAAATATGCAGGTGATTCAGCCAACCACGGCATCGCAGATTTTCCATGTATTGCGCCGTCAGATGATCCGTCAGTTCCGCAAACCGCTGATCTTGATGACGCCAAAATCATTGCTGCGCAATAAAGAAGCTGCCTCACCATTAACTGAGTTCACTAAAGGTGGCTTCCAGACCATTCTTCCTGAGCGTGATGAAAGTATTGATGGCAAGAAAGTCACTCGCTTAGTAATGTGCTCCGGCAAGGTTTACTACGATTTGGCTAAATTGCGCGCCGAGAAAAAGCTGGGTGATGTTGCCATTATTCGCTTGGAGCAGCTATATCCATTCCCACATAAAGCATTGGCTGCTGAGTTGAAGAAGTATCCGAACCTGGAAGAGGTGGTGTGGTGTCAGGATGAGCCGCAAAACCAAGGTGCCTGGTTCTTTGTTCAGCACAATATCTTGGAGAATATGTCCGAGGGCATGAAGTTGGCATATGCGGGCCGTCCAGCATCGGCTTCCCCGGCTTGTGGATATGCTCATCTTCATCAAGAACAACAGAAATCTCTTCTTACTGCAGCATTCGCAAAACTAAAGGGTTATGTCATCACGAAGTAATCGTAGACGTCACCCAATATACAAATACTAAATAGGATTAATCATGGCTATTTTTGAAGTTAAAGTTCCCCAACTCTCCGAGTCAGTAGCTGAAGCTACTTTATTGCAATGGAAAAAGAAAGTCGGCGACGCTGTCGGTCAAGACGAGATCTTGATTGAAATTGAAACCGATAAAGTGGTGTTGGAAGTTCCGGCACCTTCTGCTGGCGTGATTACAGAGATCGTTGTTGCTGATGGTGGTACTGTTGTTGCTGAGCAATTGATTGCGAAAATTGACAGCACAGCTGTTGCAACTGCCGCCGCTCCTGCCGCTGCCGCTGCACCAGCGCCTGCGCCTGCTGCAGCTCCAGCTGCTCCTGCAGCAAAAGCATCTGCCGCTGCCGCTGCGCCTTCAGCGGCAAAAATTCTTGCTGAAAATAATATTAGCGCCGCTCAAGTTGCAGGCTCTGGCCGCGATGGCCGCGTAACTAAAGGTGACGCTCTGAATGCTGTTGCTGGTGGTGCAACTTCTGCTGCATTGCCAAGTGCACCGATTCCAATGGGCGATCGTCCAGAAGAGCGTGTACCAATGAGCCGCTTGCGCGCTCGCATTGCTGAACGCTTGCTTGAGTCCCAAGCGAACAACGCTATCTTGACTACATTTAATGAAGTTAACATGGCCCCAGTAATTGCTATGCGTAACAAATATAAAGATCAGTTTGAAAAAGTTCATGGTGTGAAGTTGGGCTTCATGTCTTTCTTCGTTAAAGCCGCTACCCATGCTTTGAAGAAGTTCCCATTGTTGAATGCATCTGTTGATGGCAATGACATCGTCTACCATGGTTACTTTGATATTGGTATTGCAGTAAGCTCACCCCGTGGCTTGGTAGTTCCAATTCTGCGTGATGTTGATCAAATGAATTTGGCTGATATCGAGAAAAAGATTGCTGAGTTTGGCGTCAAGGCGCGTGAAGGCAAGTTGTCATTAGAGGACTTAACTGGAGGTACATTCTCCATCTCGAACGGTGGCGTATTTGGCTCCATGCTTTCTACTCCAATTATTAACCCTCCACAATCTGCGATTTTGGGTATTCATGCAACTAAAGAGCGTGCGGTTGTTGAGAACGGTCAAATCGTGATTCGTCCGATTAACTACTTGGCTTTGTCATACGACCATCGCATCATTGACGGCCGTGAAGCAGTGCTTGGTTTGGTAGCTATGAAGGATGCATTAGAAGATCCTTCACGTCTTCTCCTAGATTTGTAAGAGGGAAGAACATGAGCCAATCATTTGACGTATTAGTTATCGGCGGTGGTCCTGGTGGCTACATCGCCGCGATTCGTGCTGCGCAACTGGGGTTTAAGGTTGCTTGCGCAGAATCTAACGCCTACGACGATCCAAAGGGTGAGCCACGCTTAGGTGGAACTTGCTTGAACGTCGGCTGTATTCCTTCAAAAGCATTGCTTGCCTCTTCTGAAGAATTTGAGAAGATTAGCCATCATGTTGCTGACCACGGCATCACTGTAGGATCGGTGAAGTTGGATTCTGGAAAAATGATTGCTCGTAAAGATGCGATTGTGACCAAAATGACTGCTGGCATCCAATTCTTGTTCCGGAAAAACAAAATTACTTTGTTAAAAGGCCATGCGTCATTTGAAGGCAAGGGCGCCGATGGTTACCAAGTCAAGATTGACGGTAAAGACAAGGAAGTAGTGACTGCTAAAAACGTGATCATTGCTACCGGATCTAAAGCGCGTCATTTACCAGGCATTCCTGTTGATAACATCTTGATTAGCGATAACGAAGGCGGTCTCAAGTTTGATTCTATTCCGAAGAGGCTGGGCGTTATTGGTGCGGGCGTAATTGGTCTAGAGTTGGGCTCTGTGTGGCGTCGCGTTGGTTCTGATGTGACTATTCTTGAGGCGCTCCCATCCTTCTTAGGTGCTTGCGATCAGGGTATTGCAAAAGAAGCGCAAAAGATCTTCACTAAGCAAGGCCTCAAAATGAATATGGGCGTCAAGATTGGTGAAGTTAAGGCTGACAAAAAGGGTGTTGTTGTTAATTACACTGATAGCGAAGGCAAGGCTCAGAAATTAGAGTGCGACCGTTTAATTGTTTCTGTTGGACGTGTTCCAAACACTGAAAAATTAGGCCTTGATAAGATTGGCCTCAAAGTGGATGAGCGTGGCTTCATTCCAATTGATGACCATACTTGCGCTACAGCTGCGCCTGGCGTTTATGCCGTGGGTGATGTGGTGCGCGGACCGATGTTGGCCCATAAAGCCGAAGATGAAGGCGTGCTCGTTGCTGAAACTATTGCTGGTCAAAAACCACATATTGATTACAACTGCATTCCTTGGGTGATTTATACCGATCCTGAGATTGCTTGGGTTGGCAAGACTGAAGAGCAGCTTAAACAGGCTGGCATTGCTTACAAAGCAGGACAATTCCCATTTGCGGCTAACGGTCGCGCATTAGGCATGGATCGCGCTGATGGTTTTGTTAAAGTACTTGCCGATGCAAAAACTGATGAAATTTTAGGTGTCCATATTATTGGACCTAACGCTTCTGATTTAATCGCTGAAGCTGCTGTAGCGATGGAATTTAAGGCGGCAGCTGAAGATATCGCTCGTATCTGTCATCCGCATCCAAGCTTGTCGGAAGTGGTTCGGGAAGCAGCATTGGCAACGGACAAACGTGCGTTAAACATGTAATTGAAAGCATTAGAGTATTACCATCAAGAGTTAAAGGCGCGCGGGTATCAAAGTGATCCCGCGCAGCTTGCTGCCATTGAGCGCTTACAGCGTTGTGAGGATGAGTGGATTGCTTACAAAGAAATCCGCAGTAGTGGCTTAAAAAAGAAACTCTTTAAACCTAAATTACCTCGTGGTGTCTATTTGTGGGGTGGTGTTGGTCGCGGCAAATCCTTTCTGATGGATTGCTTCTTTGCTGCATCCCCTTTAGAAAAAAAGATTCGTATTCATTTTCATGAGTTCATGCGTGAAGTCCATCGCGAACTACATGAGCTTTCTGGTTTGGCCGATCCCTTGGATGAGCTTTCCAAAAGAATTGCCAAAAGATATCGGCTCATTTGTTTTGATGAGTTTCATATCAATGATATTGCTGATGCCATGATTTTGTATCGCCTGTTGAGCGCGCTCTTTAAGGATCGCGTTCAATTTGTGATGACTTCAAACTATCAGCCTAGTCAACTTTATCCAAATGGGTTGCATCGCGATCGCCTGCTTCCTGCTATCAAGTTGCTGGAAGAGCAGCTTGATGTCATGAATGTCGATGCCGGTAATGACTATCGACGTGTACAGATGGCGCAAGTTGAGGCATACCTCACGCCGGTTAATGCAGAGACTCATGCAATCTTGATGCAAATGTTCCAGACCCTGATTGGCAATCAAATGGAGACTGTGCGTCCCGTACTGCGAATTGAGTCCCGTGAGCTAAGACCTTTGCATATGGCTGAAGGGGTAGTTTGGTTTGATTTTCAAACCCTGTGTTGCGGTCCAAGATCTCAAAACGACTATCTGGAGATTGCCAACCAGTTCCATACAGTGATTTTGTCGGGGGTGCCGTATATGCCCCCAAGAATGACAAATGAAGCGCGCCGCTTTATTTGGCTTATAGATGTCTTATATGACCATAAAATCAAATTAATCATCTCTGCAGAGGTTCCAGCGGTTGATTTGTATACTGAAGGTCAAATTACCAGTGAGTTCTCCAGAACGGTTTCTCGCCTAATTGAGATGCAGTCTCGTGATTACCTGGATGCGCCTCGCCGGGTAATTGACACCAGCTTGACCTAAAATAGGGTCATGATCAGTAATTCCAGCCTGAACGCAGATTTGCACTGCCATTCCATTGTTTCCGATGGAACCTTGACGCCTGAGCAGTTGGCAGAGCGTGCTTATGCCAATGGCGTTCGCTTATGGGCCCTTACTGATCACGACGAGTTGGGTGGTCAAGAGAGGGCTCGGGCCGCTGCAAGCTCACTTGGAATGGATTATCTTTCTGGGGTCGAAATATCTGTAAGCTGGATGGGGCAAACTGTTCACATTGTTGGTCTCGGGATTGATGCTGCCCATGCAGGAATTTTGGAGGGTTTGCGCCGCACTCGGGAAGGTCGGGGTGCTCGGGCTAAGCTGATGGCAGAACAATTATTAAATGCTGGCATACCTGGTGCTTATGAAGGCGCCCTACATTTTGCTGGCAATCATGACCTCATTTCTCGCACACACTTTGCACGTTTTTTAGTGGAGCAGGGGATTTGCAAAGATACCGATCAAGTTTTTAAGAGGTACCTAGTGGAGGATAAGCCTGGCTATGTGCCGCACCTCTGGGCAACATTGGATGATGCTGTTGCTTGGATCAAGGCCGCAGGCGGTGCTGCGGTAATTGCGCACCCAGGACGCTATAAGCTTAGCAGTATGCAGATGGATGAACTCTACAAGCATTTTAAGGAAATCGGCGGCATGGCGATTGAAGTGATCACTGGTAGTCATAGCCCAAATCAATATCAGACTTATGGCAAGATTGCCCAGCACTATGGTTTTTTGGCTTCTCGTGGATCAGATTTTCATGATCCCGATGAGAGTTATATCGACCTTGGTACCTTACCGCATTTACCTGACCATTTAACCCCGGTATGGTCGCTATTTCATTGAGCAGCTTTTTACACTTAACCAATTTTAATTACCTCTAAAGAATAAAGATCAAGATGTTTGCAGAACGCGTTCTCTCTGGCATGCGACCAACCGGTAGCTTGCACCTCGGCCATTACCATGGCGTTTTAAAGAATTGGGTTCGCTTGCAGTCTGAGTATCCCTGCTACTTTTTCGTAGCAGACTGGCATGCCTTAACTACTCACTACGAGACTCCGGATGTGATTGAGCAGTCTGTATGGGATATGGTCATTGATTGGTTGGCTTGTGGCGTTGACCCAAACCAAGCTACCTTATTTATTCAGAGTAAGGTTCCTGAGCATGCAGAACTTTTCTTATTATTGGCTATGGGCACTCCTTTGGGCTGGTTAGAGCGTGTTCCAACCTATAAGGATCAAATTGAAAAGCTAAAAGAAAAAGATTTGCAGACCTATGGTTTCTTGGGCTACCCCTTGTTGCAGGCTGCCGATATTCTGATGTATCGTGCGCAATTCGTACCCGTCGGTGAAGATCAAATTCCCCATGTGGAGATGACGCGTGAAGTTGCGCGACGTTTTAATTATCTGTATGGTCGCGAGCCTGGCTTTGAAGAGAA
>CANFOT010000039.1 GCA_947448625.1 Burkholderiaceae bacterium
CTTAAAACAACCGTGATGAGGGTGAATACTTTTTAATCAGTCTCGCTCTACAACACGCCTAAATAGGACTTCAAATGAAGCCTACCCCCCGATTGTTTGCCCTTTATGGTGGGGTGTCAAGGGGTTGGGGGGAGATAGTTAGTAGTAAAACCCCCTTTTTTTATGGAAAAATGCCCCAATATAGGGTTAAGAGGCCCTTCTTGATGGTTTTTTGCAACAAAGCCCTCAAATCCAAGTTTATATATCTGTGTTTAGAATGTTTCTCATGAGTCGTACAACGAAAAATCCAACGGTTGGCAATCCAGCTAGCCCCCACATTGAAGACACCATTCTTCTCGAAAAGCAGGCCGAGAAATTAAAGGCGCCTTCGATGTACAAAGTTTTACTATTGAATGACGATTACACGCCAATGGAATTTGTGGTGATGGTTATTCAGGAGTATTTTAATAAAGATCATGAAACGGCTACCCGGATCATGTTGCAGGTTCATTTAGTTGGCAAAGGCATTTGCGGTATTTTTACGCGCGATGTTGCAGCAACAAAAGTGCATCAAGTTATCGAGCTCTCCCGCGAGGCGGGTCACCCACTACAGTGCACTATGGAGGAAGCATGATTGCCCAGGAATTAGAAGTAAGTTTGCACATGGCGTTTGTTGACGCGAGAGCCTCAAGACATGAGTTCATTACGGTGGAGCATTTACTTGCTTCATTGCTGGATAACGCAACCGCGGTAGAGGTTTTGAAGGCCTGTGCTGTCAATATCGCCGAGCTCCGTGCGCAGCTCAAGAATTTTATTAATGACAACACACCCGTTGTCCCCGGTAATGATGAGGTTGACACGCAGCCAACTTTGGGATTTCAGCGTGTAATTCAACGTGCCATCATGCATGTGCAGTCGACCTCAAATGGTAAGAAAGAAGTGACTGGAGCGAATGTGCTCGTTGCTATTTTTGGTGAGAAAGACTCTCATGCGGTTTACTTCTTGCAGCAGCAGGGTGTAACTCGCTTGGATGTAGTGAACTTTATTAGTCACGGCGTTCGCAAAGATCAGGCTGAGCAGGTGAAGCCCGCTGAATCTACCCAAGAATCTGAAGACGCTGGCTCAAGTGGTAAAGAGAGCCCCTTGGAGCAGTACACCCAGAATCTCAATGTCATGGCTAAGCAAGGCAAGATTGATCCACTCATTGGCCGAGATAGCGAGGTTGAGCGAGTGATTCAAGTGCTTTGCCGTCGCCGTAAAAATAATCCGCTATTGGTAGGTGAGGCGGGTGTAGGTAAGACTGCTATTGCTGAGGGCCTGGCCTGGCGCATTGTCCAGGGCGATGTTCCTGAGATCCTGGCTGATGCCACAGTCTATTCATTGGATATGGGCGCACTATTAGCGGGTACGAAGTACCGCGGAGATTTTGAGCAACGCTTGAAGAGTGTTCTCAAGTCTTTAAAAGACAGTCCCCATGGCGTTTTGTTTATCGATGAGATTCACACATTAATCGGCGCTGGTGCCGCATCTGGCGGTACATTAGATGCGAGTAACTTGTTAAAGCCTGCCTTGTCAAATGGCCAGCTCAAATGTATCGGCGCAACTACCTTTACTGAGTATCGTGGCATTTTCGAAAAAGATGCGGCGTTGTCACGACGCTTCCAGAAGGTTGATGTGGTTGAGCCAACCGTTGATCAGACTGTGCAAATTCTGCGTGGCCTGAAGTCGCGCTTCGAAGAGCATCATGGTGTTAAATACGCTTCTGCTGCTTTGGTTGCTGCTGCTGAATTATCTTCACGCTACATCAATGATCGCCATTTGCCGGATAAGGCAATTGATGTGATTGATGAAGCCGGCGCTGCTCAACGTATTCTGCCAAAGTCAAAGCAGAAGAAGACTATTGGTCGTCCTGAGATTGAGGAGATCGTAGCGAAGATCGCCCGTATACCGCCACAGTCTGTAACCGTGGACGATCGCAGTAAGTTGCAAACCTTGGATCGCGATATTAAGAGTGTGGTGTTCGGTCAGGATCCCGCAATTGAGGCCTTGGCAAGCGCTATTAAGATGACTCGTGCTGGCCTTGGCAAGATTGATAGACCGATTGGCTCCTTCTTGTTCTCGGGCCCAACGGGTGTAGGTAAGACTGAGGTTGCTAAGCAGCTTGCTTATATCTTAGGTATTGAGCTTCTTCGCTTTGATATGTCCGAGTACATGGAGCGTCATGCTGTTAGTCGCCTAATTGGTGCGCCTCCAGGTTATGTTGGCTTTGATCAGGGGGGCTTGCTAACTGAGGCTGTGAATAAGAAGCCACATTGCGTTCTCTTACTTGATGAGATTGAAAAGGCTCATCCGGATATTTTCAATATCCTCTTGCAGGTCATGGATCACGGCACCCTTACGGATAACAATGGTCGCAAGACAGATTTCCGTAACGTCATCATCATCATGACAACGAATGCTGGCGCCGAGGCGATGCAGAAGTCCACCATTGGCTTTACCAATGCGCGTGAGTCTGGTGATGAAATGGCAGATATTAAGAAATTCTTTACGCCAGAGTTCCGCAACCGTTTGGATGCAATTGTCTCCTTCAAGGCGCTGGATGAGAGCATCATCATGCGTGTGGTTGATAAGTTCTTAATGCAGCTAGAAGAGCAGCTCCACGAGAAGAAGGTGGATGCTACATTTAGTACAGCATTGCGTGCACATCTTGCTAAGCATGGCTTTGACCCACTGATGGGAGCAAGACCTATGCAGCGCATTATTCAAGATACAGTGCGCAAAGCCTTGGCTGATGAATTGCTATTTGGTCGATTGGCGCAGGGTGGTCATGTGGCGGTCGACATTGACGCTGATGGCAAGGTCCAGCTAGAGTTTGATGCCCCAGCTGTTCCAGGAAAGCGGCCCAAGTCTGATGTGGCTCCGGTTGAGGAGATCTAGAGGCATTAGGAATTGATTACTTCATCATTGATGGACAGCAAAGACCACCTTCGGGTGGTTTTTGTATTTCATAATGACCTTACATAATTAATGTTACCCCCAAAATTTGTGATCCAACTCTCATTCAGATGTCTGGAAGGTCTTTAGTAATGAGTTGTATCTATTGTTGAGCTTAGAGAGTATCTTGAGGGCAACCCACAACTGATAACTGTTACAGCGCTGGGCTTTTCAATCTCACGTAACAGTCGTCCTCTCTAGCGAATTAGAGTAGGTCTCATCGTTACAGAAAATACTTATATGTTTAAAAAACTTGCACTGGCAAGTTTGATCGTGCTCGCATTTAGTAAGCCTTATGCGCAAATTACGATTGATACTTCAGCCACCACAACAGGTGGCGCTGTCACTAGTAGCCCGCTTAGCAATTCCGTTTCAACAACTGGAGCCTCTTCGTCAACATCTCAAGGCGGCACTGGTGGATCGGTGGGTAGCATAACGACTGGTGCATCAAGCTCATCATCTCTCGGAGGTTCGGTCGGTAATACCTCTACAGGCGCCTCAAGTTCGCAGGGTAATACCTCGGGCAATACAACTATTACATCAACCTACGTCGCACCCAAGATTCCTGTGGCCACTGCTTTTTCTCCGGCGAATCATCCTACTGCTCCATGCATGGGGTCTACGTCTATCGGTGGCACTGCAGTTCTCTTTGGTTTTAGCGCCGGCTCATCTTGGGAGGCAACGGAATGTATGACGTTTGAGGCGGCGAGATCATTTGACCAAGCCGGAATGTTTGAAGATGCTTTAGCAATTAAATGCACTAGTAAATATTCTGCGGCAGCACCTAGTTGCATTAGGTTACGCCAACAGCATGAGGAGGGACTGCAAAAATCCCAATCCGCTCACTATGAAAAACCTCAGCAGGTAGTATCCACTGGTTTATTGGGTGTTTATACAGAGACTACCGATCCGCTTACCGGATATAAAACGATCATCGATACTCGAGGAACGCTTCCGCGTCTGATCATCAATAGATAATTAGGCTCTACCAGTACTGCCAAACCCACCTGCCCCACGACTACTCTCGGTGAACTCTTCAACTACCTTGAGCTCTACTTGTTGCACCGGCATTACAACTAATTGAGCCAGGCGCTCCATAGGCTCGAGTTTGAATGCTGTAGAACCACGATTCCAAGTGCTCACCATGAGTTGTCCTTGGTAGTCAGAGTCAATAAGCCCCACTAGATTGCCCAGAACAATGCCGTGCTTATGACCTAGGCCAGATCGTGGCAGGATAAATGCTGCGTAGCGTGGATCTTCTACGTAGATCGCTAAACCTGTTGGGACTAAGACTGTTTGTCCTGGAGCAATTTCAATCGCCTCATCAATGCAGGCCCGTAGATCGAGGCCGGCACTACCAGGGGTTCCATAAGCAGGCAACTGATCGCGCATACGTTCATCGAGAATTTTGACTTGAAGTTGTTGCATGGAATTTCCTAAATCTGAATAAAAATAATTGGAATTAAAACAAGAATGAGATTAGATTTTTTTGGCGACTAGCGAAATGAGTTGGCGTGCAAGCTGAAGCTTTTCAGCTTTAGCCATTTTCTTGTTACCGCTCTCATCAATAATCAGTAACTTATTGAGATCGCTACCAAAAGTATCAGGGCCAATGTTGCCAACTACCATCGGGATGCCTTTGCGCTTGCGCTTCTCTTCCGCATGTTTTTGGAGGTCGATAGATTCAGCTGCAAAGCCAACGCAATAAGGGTATTGCTTACTACCTTTGGTTTTGACTGTTTTAGCAACATCAGCAAGGATGTCGGGATTGGCAACGAATTCTAAACTTGGGGCTTGTTTGCCTTGGCGCTTAATCTTTTCTTTGGCTGGCTTAGCAATACCCCAGTCAGCAACTGCAGCAACTGCAAAGAAAATATCGCAGTCAGTCGATTGCATTGTGGCTGCGTGCATTTCTTTGGCGCTCACGACATTGGTGCGGGTAATTTTTCCAGTTGCGGCTAGCGGCGTCTCTAAATCACAAGGACCAGTTATCAGGTGAACATCTGCGCCAGCCTCTATAGCTGCGCGTGCGATCGCAAAACCCATCTTTCCGGAGCTGCGATTAGTGATGCCTCGAACTGGATCAATGGCCTCAAAGGTGGGACCTGCAGTAATCAGAACCCGCTTACCCGCCAATGGTTTTTTCTGAAAAAAGGCAATCAGTTGCTCAGTAATCTCCATGGGCTCGAGCATGCGTCCAAAGCCGACTTCACCGCATGCCTGAAAGCCGCTTGCCGGACCCAGTAAGGCAACGTTGTCTTCAATTAAGCGCTGCGCACTTCTTTGTGTCGCACCATGTTCCCACATCTGCTTGTTCATGGCAGGTGCAAGCAATAAGGGACAATCCCTTGCTAGGCAAAGCGTTGTTAATAAATCATCTGCTAAGCCTAAAGAAAGCTTAGCCATTAGGTCTGCGCTTGCTGGCGCAACCAAAATCGCATCCGCAGATCTAGAGAGTTCAATGTGAGCCATGTTATTGGCAATGCTGCTATCCCATTGGCTGGTGTAAACCGGATTACCTGTGAGTGCTTGCATAGTGACGGGTGTCACAAACTGCTGAGCAGCTTCTGTCATCACCACTTGGACGCTAGCACCCTCTTGTATCAACTGACGAGCTAGCTCCGCAGACTTATAGGCGGCAATGCCACCAGAAATGCCGAGAACGATTTTCTTATTTAAAAGTGATTGCATGGCGCCAGCTTACTGGGGTTGAGGGGTTTTGCCAAATGACTTGCGTAGCTCACCCCAAATAATCAGGGCTGCTCCGATGCAAATAGCACTATCGGCAATATTAAATGCGGGCCAATGCCAATTGGCGTAATGCAGGTCAATAAAGTCCACTACGGCGCCGTACATGATGCGGTCTAGGACGTTGCCTAGTGCACCACCCAGAATGAGGCTAAGAGCCCAACAGAGCATTGCGTCGCCCAAGCTCTTCCGTAGCAAGAAAAGAATATAAATAGATGCTGCTAGGCCTAGGGCTGTAAAGAACCAGCGTTGCCAACCAGAGCCCTGCGCCAGAAATGAAAATGCCGCGCCTGGATTGAATAGTAAGAGCCAGTTCATAAATGGCAATACGGGCTCAGGCACCCCTATTTGCAAGTTACTCAAAGCAGACCATTTGCTCAGTTGGTCTAGCAATATGGTGAGGATGGCAATCGCTAGATAACGGAGTAATGACAAGTTCATAAAAAGGCCTTATGGATTGATCGCACTTAGTTGGCTTATGCAAACAAGCGTGCTTCGCCATCCCCAAAAAGATTGCTGACGCAGCGAGCGCATAACTCTGGATGTTCAGCATTGGCGCCAACATCTTGAGTGTGATGCCAGCAGCGACCACATTTCTTGTATTGGCTGCCGCGTACAAGAACTTCTAGACCTGTATTGCTGAGTTCTAGATTGGCGCTAGAAGTAATAGTCACAAAGCGTAAGTCATCCTCAAGAGAATGCAGAATTGCAAAATCGACATCACCTACTTTAATGGTGAGCTCAGCCTGTAAGGATGAGCCAACATTGCCAGCTTCGCGCTCAATCTCGATGGCCTTCGTTACCTCGGAGCGAATTTCTCGAACACGATTCCACTTTGCGAGCAGCTCATTAGCCTGGGCGATTTCTGGGAAGGTGCCAAACTCTTCCATGAAGATTGACTCTTTTGCTTTTTCATTTGCGCCATGGGGGAATGACAACCAAGCTTCCTCAGCGGTAAATGAGAGGAAGGGCGCCAGCCATTTGAGCAAATTGCGAGTGATATGGAAGAGGGCATTTTGTGCTGCGCGACGCTCTTTCGAATCTGGTGCGCTCGTGTAGAGGCGGTCTTTCAGAATATCTAAGTAGAAGCCACCTAAATCCTCTGAACAGAAAGTGAGCATACGCGCTACAGCAGGCTGGAACTCATAAGCCTGATAGTGGGCTTGTATATCTTGCTGTAATTGATTGGCAAGTGCAACGGCGTAGCGATCAATCTCCAACCATTCGCTCGCTGGGATCGCATGCTGACTTGGATCAAAGTCGGATAGATTGGCTAGCAAGAATCGCAATGTATTGCGAATGCGGCGATAGCTTTCCACTACACGCTTGAGAATCTCATCCGAGATCGTCATCTCACCCGAGTAATCGGTTGAGGCTACCCATAGACGAATAATCTCCGCACCTAACTTGTCTGCCACCTGTTGAGGAGCAATCACATTGCCTACAGACTTACTCATCTTGCGACCTTGACCATCCACGGTAAAGCCGTGAGTCAGGAGTGCTTTATATGGCGGCTTGCCATCTAGCATGGCGCCAGTAAGCAAAGAAGAGTGGAACCAGCCGCGATGTTGATCTGAGCCTTCAAGATATAAGTCAGCTAAACGACCATCTGCCTTCTCAGCTTCTGGGCGATAGAGTTCATCACGATGCGAACCACGAATCACATGCCAATGGGTAGTGCCAGAATCAAACCAGACATCTAAGGTGTCGCGATTCTTTTCGTATTGGGCGGCATCTTCACCAAGAAGCTCAGCAACTTCAAGCTTTTGCCAAGCCTCAATACCTTCTTTTTCAACACGTTTAGCAATTTCTTCTAATAGTTCGACCGTACGTGGATGCGGCTCACCGCTTTCTTTGTGAACAAAGAAAGCCATTGGTACGCCCCATTGGCGTTGACGTGACAAGGTCCAATCTGGGCGATTGGTAATCATGCTGTTCAAGCGCTGCTTACCCCACGCTGGGAAAAACTCTGTGTTCTCGATGCCTGCTAATGCAGTCTCACGTAAGCTTGCGCTGCCATCAGAAGGTTTCTTGTCCATGCTTGCAAACCATTGTGAGGTCGCGCGATAAATAATCGGCGACTTGTGGCGCCAGCAGTGCATATAAGAGTGGGTATAAGTTTTGTCTCGCAAGAGGCTGCCCGCTTCACGCATGGCTTCCACAATCTTGGGATTCGCTTTCCAAATATACTCATTGGCAAAGAGCGGCAACCAAGAGGCATAGACACCATTACCCATGACTGGGTTCAAGATATCTTTATCAGCCAGCTTATTTGCCTTGCAAGATTTAAAGTCTTCCTCACCATAAGCTGGGGCAGAGTGCACTACGCCAGTACCGGTGTCTAAGGTGACATATTCAGCGGGATAGATTGGTGAAAGGCGCTTATAGCCTTCATGTAATGGAGCAAGCGGATGCCAGAAGGAAATGTTTGCTAACTGGCTACCCAAACAAGTGCCAATGACTTTGCCTTCAAGTTCAAAATCTTGTAAGCAGGTTTCTACTCGGTCTTTTGCCAAGATGAGTAACTTGTCGCCAGTGTCTACCAAAGCGTAGCTGAGCTCTGGATGAACATTGAGCGCCTGGTTGGAGGGAATGGTCCAAGGCGTTGTTGTCCAGATCACAATCATTCCTGGCTTTGCTGGAATCTCAGTTAGGCCAAATGCTTTTGCGAGTTGTGGGCGTTGTGCATCATCAAATGCAAAACCAACGTCTACCGTTGGGTCAGTCTTATCTTGATATTCCACTTCGGCTTCAGCAAGCGCAGAGCCGCAATCAAAGCACCAGTTCACTGGTTTTAAGCCGCGGAAGACGTAACCTTTTTCCCAGATTTTCCCAAGAGCGCGAATTTCATCTGCCTCATTACGAAAGTTCATGGTGAGGTACGGATTATTCCAATCACCCAGCACACCTAAACGCTCAAAGTCGACCTTTTGTTTATCTACCTGCACTTGCGCATAGGCGCGGGCCTTGGCTTGCACTTCAGCGGTCGGCAAATTCTTACCAAACTGCTTTTCAATCTGAATCTCAATTGGCATGCCATGGCAATCCCAGCCTGGAACGTATGCAGAGTCAAAGCCCATCAACCAGCGGGATTTAACAATCATGTCTTTCAGAATCTTGTTTACCGCGTGGCCAATGTGAATGTCACCGTTTGCATATGGGGGCCCATCGTGCAAAATAAATTTTGGTTGATGAGCATGCGCCGCACGAATCTTTTCGTATAGTTTATTTTTTTGCCATTGCGCAACCCATTGCGGTTCGCGTTTCGGCAGATCTCCCCTCATCGGAAATGAGGTCTCTAGCAGATTGACGGGGTAAGAATTTTCTTTTTCAGACATAAGTTTTTTTCTGGAAATAATTTCTGGCATGCGCTGCATCAGATGCAATCGCTTGGGTAAGGGATTCGAGGTCGGAGTACTTCACCTCATCACGAATTTTTTCTAAGAGTTCTACAGTAATAATTTTCCCGTAGATATCGGCATCGTAGTCAAAGATGTGGGTTTCAAGTAGAACGCGGCCTGCATCTTCAACTGTAGGTCTCACGCCAAGACTAGCTACAGCGGGAAGGGGCTGATCCCCAAGACCTATTACCTGTGCGGTAAAGATGCCGCTACATGCTGGCTTGCGGTGATGCAGATGATTCGCAACAGCGAGATTTAATGTCGGGAAGCCTAAAGTGCGGCCCAGTTTTTGTCCATGAATGACATGACCAGAGATGCCGTAAGAACGACCCAATAATTTACTGGCTTGATCCATATTGCCATTGGCCAACGCATTGCGTAATGCAGAGCTAGAAATTCTCTCGCCATCTTCCAATACAGTGTGGATACTGGAAACTTCAAAACCATATTTTTCGCCAGCAGCTTTCAGGCTCGCAAAATTGCCCGCACGTTTTGCGCCATAGCAAAAATCATCTCCAATCAAAATCCATTTGGCATGCAGTTGCTTAACAATAATTTCAGAAACAAATTCATCTGGGGTGAGGCGCGCAAATGCCTGATTGAAATGCTCCACAACGACACGGTCTATGCCGATATCAGCAAAGGCGGCGAGCTTGTCGCGTAAATTCAGAATACGTGGGGGCGCTTGTTCCGGAGAAAAGAATTCTTTGGGGTGCGGTTCGAAAGTCATGACACAGCTGACTAAGTTGCGTTCTTGTGCGCCATCCTGTAGTTGTTTAAGCAGGGCGTGATGACCCCTGTGCACGCCATCGAAATTACCGATGGTTAGGGCACATGCCGGTCCTGCAGAAAACTGGGTGGGGCCACGGAATACGTTCACTAAATCACTTTCAGGGTCGCTTTCGGGGTAACCATCAATTATATTGTGGGCATGCCATCAATCGTCACCTTAATCTCAGGCCGCGGATCCAATTTCGAGGCCATCGTAAAAACAGCCCAAAAAGAGCAGTGGCCCGTCACTTTTGCCGGGGTGATTGCGAATCACTCTGCAGCTAAGGGCCTTGATTTTGCTCGCTCCCAGGGCATTCCGGCTTTTGCCATTGAACATCGGGAGCACGCTACTCGCGAGTCCTTTGATGCTGCTCTCATCGATAAAATCGATGAATTGGGGGCTGATTTGGTGGTTCTAGCAGGTTTTATGAGAATTCTGACCCCAGGCTTTATTCGCCATTTTGAGGGTCGCCTCATTAATATTCACCCAGCATTACTACCAGCTTTCCCAGGTTTACATACCCATGAACGTGCTTTAGAGGCTGGCGTGGCTGAACATGGGGCCAGTGTGCATTTTGTTACTGAGGGAGTGGATGAGGGTCCGATCATCTGCCAGGCCTCCGTTCCAGTGCTTCCTGGTGATGATGCTGAGAGCTTGGCGGCCCGGGTTTTAGCTGCCGAGCATCAGATTTACCCACGGGCCGTAAAATGGTTCCTTGATGGACGATTGCGAATAGAAGGTAATCAAGTTCAGGTACAACCACCGGAGTCGCAATTAATAAAATTATGAGTAAAGAACGTTCATCCCGCGGTGCCAGCACCGGATCAAGATCCGGATCCAGATTGGGTCCGCAAAAAAGTTACGCCGCTAAATCAAAAGATCCTTTGCGTCGCCCAGAGCGGCGTAATGCCAGCGGCAACATCATTGCGCCCGAAGGTCAGAAAAACTTTTCTAATGCCAAAGCTTTGCCTCAGCATGCGATTCATTTGGAGCGCTTACTTCCAGAGTTGCTGAATTTTGAGCAACCAGCCGATCGTGTTGTGAGCCGGTATTTTCGTTCCGAGCCACAGCTGGGTAATCGCGACCGTGCTTTGATTGCTGAGAGTGCTTTTGCCATTCTGCGTCGTAAAAATGAGTTCTCTCAGTTTGCTTCTAGCGGTGAGGGATCTCAGGCTAGACGCTTAGCTCTATTGGGTTTGCTGTCCGCTCTCTCTGAGGGTGGCCTTGGCTCTGCCAACCGTGCGGAGAGTGCGATTGCCGACTTGGCTCACGTGCTGAAGACGGGGGAGTATGAGTGGTTGCAGCGTTTCGCAACCGTTGATCCATCGGCACTCAATCCTTTGGTGCGGAATAATTTGCCCGAATGGTTGTGGGATGCATTTGGAAAATATCCCGGCGAGGAATCTCGTGAGGCATTAGCAAAATCATTAATGCATCCAGCACTGCTGGATCTGCGTGCCAACACCATGAAAACCACTCGTGAGCAATTGCTTGCTGATATGAATGCATTGGGCGGTCGATATCAAGCGATTCCAACTCCTTACGCGCCTGATGGCGTGCGGATTATGGGTAAACCCGCTTTGCAAAATACCGTTGGCTTTAAAGCAGGGATGTTCGAGGTTCAGGACGAAGGTAGTCAGCTCTTGGCTTACTTGCTTGCCCCTAAGCGTGGTGAGATGGTAGTCGATTTTTGCGCTGGTGCTGGTGGCAAGACCTTGGCAATTGGGGCGATCATGCGCTCTACGGGACGTTTATATGCACTAGATACATCTGAGCGTCGATTGGCTAATTTAAAGCCGCGACAAGCCCGTAGCGGCCTCTCTAATGTCCATCCCGTATGGATTGATAGTGAGAATGACTCGAAGATCAAGCGCTTGGCAGGCAAGATTGACCGCGTTTTGGTAGATGCCCCTTGTAGTGGCATGGGTACTTTGCGTCGCAACCCGGATCTGAAGTGGCGCCAAACTCCAGAAGGCGTTTTAGAGCTTAACCAAAAGCAGATGAATATTCTGGCTTCAGCAAGTCGTTTATTAAAGCCTGGTGGCCGCCTGGTTTACGCAACCTGTAGTCTCTTGCCGCAGGAGAATCAACAGATCGCAGAAGATTTTCTGGCAAAGCACCCTAATTTTGAGACAGTTCCTGCCGCTGAAGTTCTTAAGCCCTTGTTTCCAAAGGATAAAATCCCACTTGGCTGCAGTCCTGACAACCCTTGGTGGCAGTTATGGCCTCATATTCACGGAACGGACGGTTTCTTTGGTGCCGTTTTCCAAAAGAAAGCCGCTGCCCCGGTAGAAAAGATTGATCAAGATGGCGCAAAAGAGGGGGTAAAAGAGACCCAGGTCAAATCCAAGAAAGCTGGGAAAGAACTAAAATAGGGGTTTAGACGACTCTAGGAATACCCTTTTGAACACAGCTTCTGGTTTTGATTTATTCCTTAATTGGCTTTCCCATGGCTATTTAAACTGGGTGTGGTGGCAGATTCTTGTTTTTACTTTGGTTGCCACCCACATCACCATTGCTGGTGTCACCATTTTCTTGCATCGTTGCCAAGCGCACCGTGCTTTGGAATTGCATCCCATCATGTCGCATTTTTTCCGCTTTTGGCTATGGCTAACAACTGGCATGGTCACTAAGGAGTGGGCGGCTATTCATCGCAAACACCATGCCAAGTGCGAGACTGTGGATGATCCCCATAGCCCCCAAGTTCTAGGTATTAATACAGTTCTGGCTCGCGGTGCCGAGCTGTATAAAAAAGAGTCATACAACCAAGAGACCTTGGATAAGTTTGGTCATGGCACGCCAGATGATTGGCTTGAGCGCTGTATCTATTCAAAATATTCATGGCAGGGCGTTGCATTGATGTTGATCATTGATGTGTTCTTGTTTGGCGCAATTGGTTTGACGGTGTGGGCAGTGCAGATGCTCTGGATCCCAATTACGGCCGCAGGAATCATTAATGGTATTGGCCACTATTGGGGTTACCGTAATTACGATTGTGAGGATGCCTCAACTAATATTTTTCCTTGGGGAATTTTGATTGGTGGGGAGGAGCTACATAACAACCATCACACCTTCGCTACTAGCGCTAAGCTCTCTAGCAAGTGGTATGAGTTTGATATTGGTTGGATGTACATTCAGATGATGAGTGCAGTCGGTTTGGCTAAGGTGAAGAAGACTTCCCCTAAGCCAGTACTCAGTGACTTGCGCCCCGCTGATCACGGAACGCTCGACGCCATCATCGCTAACCGTTATGAAATCATGGCTCGCTACAGTAAGACTTTGCGCAGTTTCTTTAGTAATGAGGTTCAGCATATGCAAGTGTTGGCAGCGCATTTGAAAGATGCTCGCACTTGGCTGGGTAAGGATGAGTCTCGCTTGACGGCAGAAGAAAAGGTGAAGCTAGAGGAGCTTATGGCAAGCAATGCACAGCTTCGGAAGATGGTCGAGATGCGTCGTGACTTGCAGGCCATTTGGAGCCGCTCTAATGCCACTGGAGAACAGTTGCTTACCCAGTTGCATACTTGGTGTCAGCGCGCTGAAGATAGTGGCTTGAGTAGCCTGCGTGATTTCTCTTTGAGGTTACGTCGCTACGTTTAAGGAATGAGTTACTTTCGACCTTGGTGAAAATCAAGGCAATAAAAAACCCGCTACTTCAGCGGGTTTTTTATTTGCTACAAATAAATATCGAATCGATAAATTACTTAAGCTTTGTTTCTTTGTAAGCAACGTGCTTGCGAATGGTTGGATCGAATTTCATGATCTCCATTTTCTCAGGCTTTGTACGCTTGTTTTTTGAAGTTGTATAGAAGTGACCAGTACCAGCTGATGACTCTAACTTGATTTTTTCTCTGCCGCCTTTAGCCATTTGTGCGCTCCTTAAATTTCGCCACGTGCACGGAGATCAGACAACACAGCATCAATGCCGTTTTTGTCGATAACGCGCAAACCAGCATTGGTTAAGCGCAAGCTAATCCAACGGTTTTCAGATTCCACCCAGAAACGACGATTTTGCAAATTCGGCAAAAAGCGACGCTTCGTTTTATTGTTTGCATGGGATACATTGTTGCCAACCATCGGCTTCTTCCCAGTGACTTGGCAAACTTTTGCCATGACATAACTCCATTAATTGCGAAAAAAGAA
>CANFOT010000040.1 GCA_947448625.1 Burkholderiaceae bacterium
GGAACAGTATTTGTCAAGGTAACTTACAGAATGGCTGCAATGCCGGCCTTCGCGGTTTCGGCATCCTCAGTCGATTTAACGCCGGAAACGCCGACTGCGCCGATGGTAAACCCATTTACCTCGATATTGACGCCACCCTCCAACATGCCCGAAATATGTGGGGCAGATAAAAAGGAAATACGTCCGTTATTAATAATCTCTTCATATACGCGGCTCTCGCGCTTACCCATTGCAGCAGTACGTGCTTTTTCTTGGGCGATATAAGCAGAGACGGGCGCGCAACCATCGCGACGAATTAAGCCCAATAGATGACCACCGTCATCGCAAACAGCAATCGTCACAGCCCAGTTATTTGCTGCAGCATGCTTGTCCGCTGCATTCAAAATCTTTTGAACATCAGCTTGGGTTAAATACGGTTTAGTTGCCAACATGATTAATCTCTCTATCTCTAATGCTATTGATATATATGGTGAATTATAGGTTGAGTCTGCCGACTAAGCCTTACTTTAGGTACTCTTGGGCTGCCACCACGCCGCTGGCCTTGGGTTTATAGCCCATGGCACCTAAACTCATCTCCACCCCACTTAATGCGGCCATCAGACTCAATTCATTGCAATCTCCAAGATGGCCAATACGGAAAATCTTGCCTTTTAGCTTACCCAAGCCGGTTCCGAGCGAAAGATTGAACTTTTCCAAGGCATGTTTACGCAGTACATCTGCGTCCATTCCCTCCGGAACAACGATCGCCGTTAACACTGGAGAATAGGCGCTCGGATCTAAACACTGGTTCTCAAGACCCCAAGCAGTCACCGCACGGCGACAAGCTTCGGCTAAACGCTGGTGACGAGCAAAAATAGTATCGAGCCCTTCGGTCTGCATCATATCGATTGCTTCGTGCAGGCCATACATCAGATTGGTGCTTGGCGTAGTTGGCCAGTAGCCCGTTTTATTCGACTCCAGAATCTCATCCCACGCCAAATAAGACTTTGGAATTTTGCTGTGCTTGCTTGCCTCAATTGCTTTGGGAGACAAAGCATTAAAGCCAATGCCGGGCGGCAACATTAAGCCTTTTTGTGAACCAGATACAGTGACATCAGCACCCCAAGCATCATGGCAATAATCGGCCGAACCCAAGCCAGATACGCTATCTACGAGCAATAAAGCAGGATGTTTTACATCATCAATTGCTTTGCGAACCGCAGCAATATTGGATGTAATGCCAGAGGATGTTTCGTTATGAACTACGCAAACTGCCTTAATTTCATGCTGAGTATCTTTGCGCAAACGCTCCTCAATCACAGATGCATCTACACCCCAGCGCCAAGTATCTGCACCTGGTTTGCCAACCACCTCAACCTCAATTCCAATCTTTTTCGCCAAAGCACGCCACAAGTTTGCAAAGTGGCCGGTCTCATAGAACAACACCTTGTCACCAGGATTGAGGACATTTACTAAAGCGCCCTCCCAAGAGCCTGTTCCAGAGGCGGAATAAATAATGACTGGCTGCTCAGTCTTAAAGAGCTTCTTGATGCCATCCAACACTTTCAGGCCAAACGCACCAAATTCAGGGCCACGGTGGTCAATAGTTTGATAGCTGATAGCCCGCAGGATGCGTGATGGCACTGGGCTTGGGCCGGGAATATGTAAAAAATGGCGCCCTGAGAGGTGGTTATCAAGTTTTAGCATGCTGAGTCTCGCTTGGTTTTTTGTAGTTAATCTTGCAAACCAGTGTAAGTCACTTTTTGGCAATTTACAATTTTGTATGCAAAATATTATTCAATAAATTGATAAATAAGTGATTTAAGGCCTTATTTATGCATATTGATAGGTTATAGTAAATATGTATACAAAAATTAGGCATTCCAGATGATGCTCACAGCACCCCAAAACACTCAGAATCTGCACGAAGCCACCTTCCAAAAGCTCAGATCATTGCTTGTGGAGGGCGCCATTACCCCTGGCAGCAAACTGAATGAACGTGAATTAGCAGAACAGCTCAATGTGTCACGTACCCCTATTCGTGAGGCGATTCGTCGCCTGGCTGCCGACGGCTTGGTTGAGCTCATTGCTAATCGTGGGGCCATTGCAGTTCAATTGACTCGGGATGACATCATTCATACCTTTGATGTGATTGCGAATCTAGAGGGTTACTCTGGCGAGCTGGCAGCACAAAATATTAGCGCTCAAGCACTCATCGAGCTAGAGGCACTCCAATATGAAATGATGGCCTCCTATGCACGCAGGGATTTATCCAGCTACTACAGGCTCAATCTAAAAATTCATCAAGCCATTAATCAAGCAGCAAATAATCCCGTTTTAAGTCAGCTATTTTCTCAAGTGAATGCTCGCATTGAAGCACTGCGCTTCCGCTCAAATCAAGATGGCGTGAAGTGGGAGAAAGCTGTCGGCGAGCATCAAGAGATGTTAGATGCATTAAAAGCGCGTGATAGCGTACGCATGCGCAAGGTCATGATGCAACACGTCATGAACAAGCGCGATGTCGTTATTCAGTTAGTTGACTCAGAATCCCAAGAAAAAGCTACCGCATGAACAAGCCAATTGATTTGCCACTTCCAGAATTCGTTGCCAATAAGGCAGAGTTAGCCAAACGACTCCGTCAGGAAACCTCCGGAGAGGTCATGACAGATATTGCTAGCCGCGGGCGCTACGCAACTGATGCATCAATTTATCAAGCGATGCCAGTTGCTGTCTTTGTGCCTAAAACTGCCGAGGATATTGCGACAGCCATTCAGGTTGCAGCTGACTTAGGCGTGCCCGTTCTGCCGCGCGGTGGAGGCACCAGCCAGTGTGGCCAAACTACTGGTGCAGCACTCGTTATCGATAACACCAAATACTTTCGCAAGCTTTTGCATGCAGACCCAGAAAAGGCTACGGCAATCATTGAGCCCGGCATTGTCTTGGATCATCTCAATGCCGCACTCAAGCCACACGGTCTCTGGTACCCCGTAGACGTCTCTACTGCTGGACAAGCAACGATCGGTGGCATGGCCGGTAACAACTCCTGTGGCAGCCGCTCGATTGCCTATGGCAACATGGTTCACAACGTTTTAGGAATTGATGCGTGGCTAGCAAATGGGCAAGTGGCTAGCTTTGGAAATTACACTCATAGCTCTGGTGCAGCAAAGCAACTTGGCGACTTTGTAAAGGGGCTCGCTAACACGCTGCAACCTGAAATCGAAGCGCATTTTCCTAAAGTATTGCGTCGTGTCGCTGGATATAACCTTGATATATTTCATCCACAAAGCGAGCTACCGTATACCCAAGATGGCAGTGTCAATTTAGCGCACCTTTTAGTGGGAAGTGAAGGCACATTAGCCTATTTCAAATCGCTGGAACTAAAACTATCTCCACTACCGCAACACAAAGTCCTTGGTGTAGTGAACTTTTCGAGCTTCTTCAAAGCAATGGATAGCGCACAGCATATCGTCAAGCTGGGCCCTACTGCAGTCGAGCTGGTCGATCGCACCATGATTGATCTGGCGCGACACAACCCGAGCTTTAAGAAAACGATTGAGACCGCACTGATTGATGCGAATGCGCAGACTCCTGAGGCAATTTTGTTGGTGGAGTTTTCTGGGGAGTCACATGCACCCTTGCTCGAGAAATTAAAGTCTCTGCAAATCCTCATGGCTGACTTGGGACTCCCAGACTCAGTAGTTGCTATGCCCGATGCCAGCTTACAAAAGAATCTATGGGAAGTTCGTAAAGCGGGGCTTAACATCATGATGAGCCTGAAAGGTGATGGCAAGCCAGTCAGCTTTATCGAGGACTGCGCAGTTCCATTAGAAAGCCTTGCTGAATACACTCAAGCACTCACGGATGTATTTTCCAAATACGGCTCACGCGGCACTTGGTATGCGCATGCTTCAGTAGGAACACTCCATGTACGCCCGATCTTAGATATGCGTCGTGATGGCGCCCAAAAAATGCGTGCCGTTGCTGAAGAAGCATCCGCCTTGGTTCGCAAATACAAAGGTGCTTATAGCGGTGAGCATGGCGATGGACTCTGTCGTGGCGAATGGATCTCCTGGCAATTTGGCCCGAAGATTACCGAAGCCCTTGCTGAAATCAAACATGCGTTTGATCCCAGGGGATTATTTAACCCCGGTAAGATCATCAATCCACCCAAGATGGATGATGCGAGCAACTTTCGCTTTCCACCAAGCTACAAAGTCATTCCACTGCAACCAGCTTTAGATTGGTCAGCCTGGAATGTGCAAAATAATCCCATCACCGAAGAGACTAGCGCACCAGGCACTGGCGGCGATCCTGCGATGGGTTTAGCTAAAGCAGTAGAGATGTGCAACAACAATGGCCACTGCCGCAAGTTTGATGCGGAAGTGATGTGCCCCAGCTATCGCGTTACTCGCGATGAAAAGCATCTCACCCGTGGCCGCGCCAACACCTTGCGACTTGCCCTTTCCAATCAATTAGATCTAAAAGGCGATGGAGGGTCTGCTACTTCTCCACTAGGTAGCGATGCCATTAAAGAGGTAATGGAACTCTGCGTTAGCTGTAAAGCTTGCCGCCGTGAGTGTCCTACTGGCGTAGATATGGCGAAGATGAAAATTGAGTTTTTATCGGCCTACAAGAAGCGGGTTGGACATACGATGCGTGACTTGGCGGTAGCCTATCTTCCAAAATATGCATCATTTATTAGCAGCATTCCGGGGCTTCCTGCGCTTCTCAATCTACGCAATCACATTGCGCCCATCGCCAAACTACAAGAATGGTTAATGGGTATCTCTGCACAAAGAAGTTTGCCAACCTGGAAAGCAAGCACCTTCTGGAGTAATCGGAATGCGATTGCACCATATCAATATACGCCAGCAGAGCTCAGCAACACCAGCGTAGATGGTAATCAGGGGGTAGTGCTGCTCGCCGACACCTTCAATGCTTATTTTGAAGATGAAAACTTACGAGCAGCATTGGCTGTTCTGAAAGCGGCTGGCTATCGCGTACATATTCCACAGAAGAGTCTCAATAAAGAAACTACTGCAGCAAGCTCAACACCAAACACTTGCTCCAAAGAGTTTTGTTGTGGCCGAACCTACTTAGCCGCTGGCATGGTAGACAAAGCCAAAGAAACTTTAGGTGAACTTCTTGGACATCTAGCTCCATTTGCAGAGAAAGGTATTCCGATTATTGGTCTAGAGCCATCCTGTTTATTTACCCTAAAGGATGAAGCTTTAGTTATGGGCTTTGGAGAGCGCGCAATTTCAGTGAGCAAGCATGCACAACTCCTAGAGGAGTTTTTGGCTAGCGAGGCTAAATCCGGAAAGCTCAAATTACAATTAAAGCCAGCTTCACGCCCAGTACTATTTCATGGTCACTGCCATCAAAAATCATTCGCTGCGGTTACCCCAGCTTTGGAACTCTTAAAGTTAATCCCCAATGCGGAGCCTAAACTCATTGAGACTTCCTGTTGCGGCATGGCAGGTAGCTTTGGCTATGAAGCTGAACACATTGAAGTGTCTAAGCAAATGGCAGAAGTTAGCCTCTTGCCTGCGATTCGTAAATCACCAGATAGTTGGGTAGTTGCAGATGGAACTAGTTGCCGCCATCAAATTGCTGATGGCGCAAAAAGAGATGCCGTACATATTGCCAAAATTTTGGCAGCCCATCTCTAAGCCCAGCAACTCAATTGAATGAGTTAACGCATTACGCCGTAAGCAAGCATGAGTAGGGTTCCAGTCAATAGGGCTGGAACGAGGCGGCGTGTTGGCCCAGAAACCATGACACCAATGCTGAGGATGCAGATCAGTATCCGAATCCATGCCGGAACCGTCGCCAAGAGACCAATCGGCATCAAGATCATCCTGACGACCAAAGCCGCAACCATAGCGTAAGTTACCGCCGCAAGCCAGCGGAAAATTTCGCTATCTCGATTAATTCTTTTGGCAAGTAGAACGCCAATGGCGCGACAAAAATATGTTCCAAGGGTGGCACCTGCCAAAGCAATCCATAAACCCCATCCCTGAAGAGCAGCATTCATCAACTGATTACCCCCGCCCTTTTACGCAATACTTTGCGATCAATGAAATAAGCAATGGTTCCGGCCACCACACCAGTAGTCAGCAAACTTGTATCGCGATCCAAGATAAAGAAAAATGGTCCAAGTACAAATCCCAAGCCTATAGCAATTCGGTTAATCCAAGGCTTTACCTCGGTAAAAGTCAGCAAAAAGAATAAGGGGTTGATGAACACCAGGCCAAGCGTAATTGCAGGCGGCACAATTCCAGCCAATAGGTAACCCAAAATCGTGCCTGGTACTGAAATCAACCAGCACAGCAAACCTAAGCCAACAAAGTAACTTAAACGATGCTTCGCCTCCATCGTCTGGAACTCGCGCATGGAAATCGCCCATGCCGTCATCGCCAAAAGATGAACGGAGGCATAGAGCCCATGATTACGGTCTTTTTCGTGGAACTGCGGAAAGAGTGTGACCGTCATGGTGATAAAGCGCGTGGAAGTTAAAGTTACCGCCAGAGCAATTGCAATGGCCGAAGATCCCGTGATTACCATCTCCAGCAAAACAACCTGGCCAGGTAAGGCAAACATCAAGAAACTGGCGGAACCCGTGAACCAAGCATCTATGCCATTGGTTTTGCCCATCGCCCCAAATCCCACCATTCCGGCAAAGAGCACCATTGCTGGCGCTCCAGAGGCATCACGAATACCAGCCCAAAAAGCAGCACGACGATCTTTGAAACGCTGCACTGCTGAGCCCTCCAGCGCAATTTCGCTAGGGTCTATATAGGGCTGGTCGGCTGATGACATTAAATGATTGTAAGTGAACTCTATGAATCCAGAGCCCATTGAATATGCTCAGCCACTAAGGCGTCCGCCAAAGGCAAAGCACTCAGTAAGGCCCCTCGCAACAAGCCCTTATCTGCATCGGATACACCGATGTCAGACAAAGCATTCCCCATAGCTACAGCCAAATTTCTACGCCACCTGGAGTAACCAATACGGCGAATTGCACTACCCTCATGGCGTTTTCCAAACTCACTCTCAGTCCATGACCAGAGCTGCAAAAGGCTCGCCCTACCAAGACCATGACGCTCAGCATAATCTGGCAAGGTCGTGCGTTGCGAAAATTTATTCCAAGGACAAATGAGCTGACAGTCATCGCATCCGTACACGCGATTACCCATCGCCCTGCGGAACTCGACTGGAATGGCATCTGGATTTTCGATCGTCAAATAAGAGATACAACGTCGCGCATCCAATTGGTATGGTGCAGTAATAGCTTGCGTAGGACAAATGTCGATGCAAGATTGGCAGGTTCCGCAATGCGACTCTTCCTCTTGATCAATTGGCAGAGGAACATCGACTAAGATTTCACCCAAAAAGAACGTTGACCCAGATTCACGATTAAGTAATAGCGTGTGCTTACCTCGCCAACCTAAGCCTGCTTTGCGAGCTAACTCCACCTCCATTAAAGGCGCTGAATCCGTAAAGACGCGGTAGCCAAATGATCCAATCTGCTTCTCAATCGCTTGTGCAAATTCTTGCAAACGGTTACGCATGATCTTGTGATAGTCGCGCCCCCGCGCATAGATTGACACCAATGCCTGGGTTGGGTCTGCCAAACGTTGCCACTCACTATCAAAATCAATAGTAGGAGATAAATAGTTCATGGTCACACAAATCACCCGCACCGTACCAGGAACCAACAAACCCGGATCAGACCGTAATTGCGCATGGCGAGCCATGTACTCCATCTGACCATGGCGACCTTGTTCCAACCACTCATTAAGCCTTTCAGAGGCTAGGCCAAGATGCGTATCGGTGATACGTAGGCCATCAAAACCCAATTTACGAGACTGCGCGCCCAGCCATTCACGAAGATTCACTTGGTCTAAAAGGTTCGGCATCTGGGAATAAGTCATTAGGAATACAGAATGTAGCTTAATAATTGAATAAACTAGGTGGATGACTCAGAATTCATTTACTCACCATTGTAGGCAAGAAGCAGATACGACTGCTTTGGCGCAAAAGCTGGCCTTGAGTCTGAACCATCTCTTTCTGTCAAACCACAGCGCTCACCTCAATATCTCATTGGAAGGTGATCTTGGGGCCGGTAAGACCACTTTTGCCCGTCATCTGATTCAAAGCATGGGGTACGAGGGCCGAGTTAAGAGCCCCACCTACACTTTATGCGAACCCTACTCAATACATATTAAAAGTAGTGACCCACATCAATCAGGCAGCATCACTGCACATCATTTTGACCTCTACCGCATGCGAGATCCGCTGGAGTGGCAAGAGGCTGGTTTTGCAGAGCATTTTGATGAGCCTGGATTTTGCTTGGTTGAGTGGCCCGAAAAAGCTGAGGACACCCTTCCAGCCTTTGATATCGAGATTCATCTGATTGCTGGCGATGATGAAAATGAAAGAAGAATTACCCTCAAGGCAATCTCAAGCCAGGGTCAATCTGTTTTGGACAAAGCGCACTCACAATAAAGATGAGTAAGGCTCCCCTCAGATCCTCTAGAAGAAAATATCTTAAGAACTCAGCAAAGATGTTGGGTTTTATCCTCCTCTTCAGCGAGGTGGAGATTGCCTGGGGCGCCAAGATCTTGGGTGTACGAATTTGGCCTGCAGAAGATTACACTCGGATTACGCTCGAATCCGATAAAGCGCTTCCCATTACACAACAGCTACTAACAAACCCCGATCGTTTAGTGGTTGATGTTCAGGGCATGGAATTGAATTCCACCCTCAAAGACTTGGTAGCCAAAGTCAAACCCAATGATCCCTACGTTTCGCAAATTCGGGCGGGACAATTCCAGCCGGGTATGGTGCGCCTAGTATTCGATCTCAAGGAGCCTGTAAAACCCCAGCTATTTACGCTAGATCCAATTGCGGAATATCAATACCGTATGGTGCTCGATCTCTATCCCGCCACTCCACCAGATCCCCTGATGGAGTTGGTAAAAAGTAGTGCGCGCAAAGAAAAGGCCCTAGAAAAAGCCAATGAAGAAATTGACTTGATTGCCCAGTTTGCCAACAAGAAAGATAAAGAAGCTCCAAAGGCTCCCGTTGCACAAGCGATTCCGGATATAAAAGAGTTGCCCGCACAAGCTAAACAGAAGCGCCTTATCACTATTGCAATCGATGCAGGGCATGGTGGAGAGGATCCTGGCGCTATTGGCACAATGGGATCCAAAGAAAAACATGTGGTTCTCTCCATCGCCAAGCGCTTACGTGACAAGATTGAGAACGACCCTTATATGCGTCCATTCTTAACTAGAGATGGTGACTACTTTGTTCCCCTTCACACGCGCGTACAAAAAGCACGCCGAGTAGAAGCAGATTTATTTGTCTCAATTCATGCGGATGCTTTTATTGAGCCGAGGGCCAAAGGTGCCTCAGTCTTTGCCTTGTCCCAAATGGGTGCTAGTAGCACGATGGCGCGCTGGATGGCCAATAAAGAAAATGCCTCAGACCTCATCGGCGGCATCAATATTAAGACTCAAGATAAGCAAGTGGCTAATCTCCTGCTTGATATGTCGACAACTGCCCAGATCAAAGACTCACTGCAAGTAGGTACCTCGATTCTCAAGCGCATTAGTGGATTTGCACCACTCCATAAAGGAAAAGTAGAGCAAGCGAGCTTTGCCGTTCTGAAGGCGCCGGATATCCCCTCTATCCTGGTTGAGACTGCCTTCATCAGCAATCCCCAGGAAGAAGCCCGCCTAAATGACGATGCCTACCAAGATCAAATTGCTGAGGCAATTTTGAGGGGAATTAAGGACTATTTCTCGAAAAACCCACCGGTCGCCAGACGGGCAAATGCGTAGCACTCTTGTAATTACAAGGCGCAGAGGGCAAACACAGCAAACCCAGGGAGCTCACTCCAACTTCTTGCTATAATTTCCGTCTTACTGGGTCGGTAGCTCAGTCGGTAGAGCAGCGGACTTTTAATCCGTTGGTCGCGAGTTCGAATCTCGCCCGACCCACCAAGCTTTAATCGTGTAGCCCCTTTCGCTACTTTTGGTAATAGTTCTTAATAACTTTTATCAGGAGTGCAGAAAATGGAAAAAAACACCGCACAAACGCCAATTGTGCAAAGCCTTACGGTTAGCGCCCTAGCTAGCTTGTATCTGAACAACGTACCCATTGCTAAAAACTCAACGGTATTAACTCGCCTTACATGGTTTACGACCTGTTTCGGCGAACGCGTTGCCCATGAGCTCACAGGTGAAGACGTAGAAGATATGCTCGTATACCTCGAGGAAAATTCGCCCTCAGGCAAACCGCTAGCGAATTCCACAATTAACCGCTACCGCTCTACCCTTCAAGCATTGCTTACTTACGGGCGCCGGCGCCGGTTATTCCCGCGTGGTTGGTCAAATCCGGTTAGCGATACTGAAAAAAGACCGGAAAGCCAAGGACGCACCCGCTTTCTATCTAACGACGAATTCGACAGACTAATGAGTATGGCTCGTCTATCGCGTTGGAAAAAACTACCGCTCATCATCCGGCTAGCAATGACAACCGGAGCGCGTCGAGGCAACCTGATGGAGCTTAAATGGGGTGATATAGATATGGAGCGCTGCGAGATTAAGCTAGGCAAGACCAAAAACGGTAGTCCTCATATATGCGTGATTACCGACGCGGCACTAGCTGAGCTACAGGGGTTTAGGCGCGGCAAGGAAGACGAGCTCGTATTCAATAGTGCCCGCATGCCCCATAGACCCTTCTGCTTTAACAAAGCCTTTAAACAAGCTCTAAAGGACGCGGGTATCGAGGGTGTTGTATTCCACTCTCTGCGCCATAGCCACGCTAGCCACCTGGCGCAATCAGGCGCTTCACTTCTGGAAATAGCAGAGTCTTTAAACCATAAAACGATGAGCATGGTACAAAGATATGCACACCTAAACACCGAAAACCGCGCCCAAATGATTAGAAAAGTCTTTGCATGAAAAAGCTAAAGGTAATTAGCGAGAAAAACGATATTAGCGTGCTTGGGTTTGAAAAACCCAAGCGTGCTGATACCGCCAAGCGTAATGCCAAAGCCTCAAACCTGAACCATGAACAGATTATGCGCGAGTGGTATCGCTTACGTATGGCTACCGACCTTACCGACCGCGATATAGATAAGCGGATTGCCACCACCCTTAACGCACAACTTAAAGCAGATAAAAAGGCGCAGATTACTCACAAAGCAATTGAACAAGTGCGTCTAAAACTGCAAACAAAAGACGACCCATACAGCGACCCACGCTACGAGTAATAAAAATAATCCCGACAATTTTAAGGACGGGAAACCCATGTATCCATTGGCTTATCGGGTGCATGGTGTAGGAATTTACCCTATACAAGCTCATTACACACCTTTATATTTTTTCTTAACCAATTGTGGCGATTGGGGCACACGAAAAAATTAAAGGAGTAGTTATGAACAACGAAAAAGATTTATCAGCATTAAAAAACACTTGGATATTTTGGGTTGACTTTGCAGCACAACACCCCGACTTATTCAAAACACCTCTAGCGCTTAAATGGTATCTACGCCAAAACTCTGAGGTATTAGCCGCAGAGGGTGCAATTGCATACGAAAACAAAAGACGGGTAATGATTAAGCCCGATATTTTCTTTATAGCGCGTAATAAGATTTTGGAGAGTAAGCCTGTCCACTATCTCCACCCTTGGCGCAATAAAGTAGAAACAGCGGGCACCTAATTATGCTTCAGCAAGAGCTGATAGATGAAATCGAGAAACTTCTGATAGAGGCTTCAGGCGGCATCACTATTACTACAAAAGATGGCAGGAAGCTAATCCTTTCTGTGTTCCCTGAAGCACTATACCCACCAAGATCAAGACTTGAAGACTTTTACAAGGAGACGGAATAAAAATGACTACAACCAAACAAACAAAATCTATATTTAATTTGAAGGGATCGGAGGGTATGCAATTACCACCAGACTTGGAGACTGCTGAAGGCTTTACGCTACTACGCATGAGTTATGACGAAGAAACATTTATGCCAAGATTACTTGAAAACCTAGATATTATTGGCTGGTTTCCGTCGCTTTCACTCAAATATAAGAAGGGTAAAGAGTCGCCGCCGACACCTCAATACCGGCTAAATATTTTAGTTGCAGGCGGCCAATCTTATAGAAACGATATGCCAGGCCTAAAACTCGGAATATTGTGTCCTGATGGGCGAGTCTATAGAGATCATTACGAGGCCAATGGAACAACGGTTGCCTACTGGCGCTTGCAGGTAGCTAGAGAAATATTGACTTTTGTAAGCTCAATCGCCTTAAAAGAAGACCCTTTTTATTAAGCTGAGTTAAATAAGACGGCAGCCACATCTCATTCTTATGAACTTCGCTACACACCCAAGCACAAGACAAGGTCTTTCAAATAACTTCTACGAGAATCCGAATCAAATATTGGCAAGAGTAAGTAGACCCAATAACCAAAAACGGGTTCATTTTGATCGGACACTTCAACAAAAAATTAAGGTCGGCCGTGCGTAATCACCTAGCCAACTTAGATCAAGTTATTACTTTTGATAAAAAAGCAGCTGAGTATCTTTCTGCAGCCGGCATTAGTCGCTCAACCTTAGGAAGCTGCAAAATTAAGCCGCTCCCCTGGGCAGTTAAAGGCCTAATTCCCACCGATGGAATTACAGTTCTGTATGGTGCCAGTGGCTCAGGAAAAACATTCTTGGCGGCTCACTTAGCGCTATGCGTTGCTTCTGGGTCGGACTTTCTGAGGCACAAGGTAAAGAAAAAGGGGGTTGTAGTCTACATTGCGGCGGAAAGCCCTACCTCTCTAGA
>CANFOT010000041.1 GCA_947448625.1 Burkholderiaceae bacterium
GGCCCAGGTTTCAGTTCTCCCGCGTTCATAAGACGCCTGACTGAGACACGTTTGATTCAGATTTATTCCGAATTTAACTCTTAGGAACAGGCCTCGCTAAGCGAGGCCTTTTTTATTCATGAAATTTATTGACGAAGCTCGTATTGAAGTCATAGCTGGCCAAGGTGGCGCCGGAAGCGCCTCTATGCGCCGCGAAAAGTTTATCGAATTCGGTGGGCCCGATGGTGGTGATGGCGGTAAAGGTGGAAGCGTTTGGGCTACTGCTGATCGCAATATCAACACGCTCATTGACTATCGCTACGCTAAAACGCACACTGCAAAAAATGGTGAGCCCGGGCGTGGCGCTGATTGCTATGGTCGCGCAGGTGATGATATTGAATTGCGTATGCCAGTTGGCACAATCATTTCTGATTACGAAACTGGTGAGCCAATTGCTGACTTAACTACCCATGGCGAGCGTCTTTGCTTAGCGCAGGGTGGTGTCGGTGGTTGGGGCAACATTCACTTTAAGAGCAGTACGAACCGCGCCCCCCGTCAGAAGACCAACGGTAAAGAAGGTGAGCGTCGTAAGCTGAAACTTGAGTTAAAAGTTTTGGCTGACGTTGGCTTATTGGGCATGCCCAATGCAGGTAAATCGACTTTGATTACTGCCGTGTCTAATGCGCGTCCAAAGATTGCTGATTATCCGTTTACAACACTGCATCCAAATTTAGGTGTGGTGCGTGTAGGTGCTGAGCGCAGTTTTGTAATTGCCGATATTCCTGGTTTGATTGAGGGTGCTGCAGAAGGCGCTGGCTTGGGCCATCGCTTCTTAAGGCATTTGCAACGTACCGGCGTGCTTTTGCATTTAGTGGATATCGCGCCGTTTGATGACAATATTGATCCAGTTGCCGATGCGGTAGCTATTGTGAATGAATTGCGCAAGTACGATGAAGCTCTAGTTGAAAAACCGCGCTGGTTAGTCCTGAACAAGGTCGACATGATTCCCGAGGAAGATCGCAAGAAAGTCGTTGCGGACTTTATTAAACGTTTTAAGTGGAAGGGTCCCGTGTTTGAGATTTCCGCTTTGACGGGCTTGGGTTGCGATAAGCTTTGCTATTCATTGCAGGACTATTTGGATTCTGTTCGTAAAGATCGAGATGATGCTGATGAGCGTGCTGCTGATCCGCGTTATCAAGAGCAAGCTCAACCAGAAGATAAAGCCCCAGATTAAGTGCAGTCATTTGAGACCCGTATTTGATATGAACACTCAGAAAACTAAAAGAATTGTAGTCAAAGTGGGCTCAAGCCTAGTCACCAATAATGGTGAGGGCTTAGATCGTGATGCTATCGGAATGTGGGCCGAGCAAATGGCCGCTCTATTGGCTGCTGGCCATGAGGTTTTAATGGTGAGCTCCGGTGCTATTGCTGAGGGAATGCAACGTCTTGGCTGGGCTAAGCGCCCAACGGAGATTCATCAGCTACAAGCCGCAGCTGCTGTTGGTCAAATGGGCTTAGTTCAAGTCTATGAAAGTTGCTTTGCTCGCTTTAATTTACGTAGTGCACAGGTGTTGTTGACTAATGCGGACTTGGCGCATGCAGAGCGCAACGCTAACGCCAAGGCGACTTTAGATACCTTACTCAAGCTGCGTGTTGTTCCTATCATTAATGAAAACGACACCGTTGTTACCGATGAAATTAAATTTGGGGACAACGATAGCTTGGCTGCTTTAGTCACTAATTTAATTCATGCGGATTTATTGGTGATCTTGACTGATCAAGGCGGTTTATTTACTGCTGATCCTCGTCAGGATGCCTCCGCTGTTCTGCTCAGCGATGCGATTGCTGGCGATCCTGCGCTAGAGAAAATGGCTGGTGGTGCTGCTAGTGAACTTAGTAAGGGCGGCATGCTGACCAAAGTGTTGGCTGCGAAGGTTGCTGCTCAAACGGGTGCTGCAACTATTATTGCCTCTGGGCGCGAGCCTCAGGTCCTCACTCGCTTAATGGGCGGCGAAAAAATTGGTACCTGCTTGACTGCTGCTTAAGCTTTAAACCCCAACCAATATTTGCTTTAATTTACTACGCCATATGAATTGGTTGGCTTAGTTTGTCCTGTAAATCCGCCCGGATTCAGTGACTGAATGATGTTTTTAATGTTCTTTTCTTGGGACGAAAAATTGCAAAATGCACCTTGGGCTAAGGCTGCCTGATAGCGATTTGCGGTGTGATCCTTGATGGGATTCCAGCTTGAGAGAGGATTTTCTTTCCATACGCTATTTTCAAGAGTGCCGTAGAGACGCCATTGAAAAGAGTCGCAGCGAATACCTTCGTATTGAACTTGGCTATTGCCATTGGGGCTGGTCAGAATAACGATATATCTAGTAATACCATCGTTACCTATCAAAATAGAGTCTGCATCTATAGCAAACTTAAAAATAGTCTGCTGTGAAACATAAAATGGTTGAATAGTCGCTTTATTGGGTGGGTTCAGTGGCATTGCTGTCGAACCTTCCTTAAAAACCATTGGCGCAAATGGATCAACGCCGCTTTCTAAAGGATCTCCTGCGCACCCTGCCAGCGCTAGGCTGAAGGATAAGCCAAGGGAGAAAAGTCGAATGCTATGGATAGAGAGTTTCATCATGGTTTATCAGTGTCCTTAGCTTCTTTAGGCTCATCCGCTTCATCCTCGTAAAAGGACTGAAGTAGATCAAGCGGAGATCCCCAGGCAAGTTGTTGCATACGAATGCCGCGGGATAGGTAGCGAGCTAGCTCAGAAAGGGCTAATTCATATACTTCGCGTTTAAAGTCAACGACTGATTCGAGTTGAATCCAAAAAGGAACCCAGCGCCAAGCATCAAACTCGGGATGTTCTGATGCACGCAGATGAATATCGCTATCTAGACCCACTAAACGCAATAAGAACCAGATTTGTTTTTGCCCGCGATAGCTGGCTCGATGGGTTTTGGAGGCATGTTGCCGGCGCAAGAACTCCTCTGGGACGTCATAGCGAAGCCAGTCCCTAGTTCGTCCAATAATTTGGACATGTTCTGGCAGCAAGCCAACTTCCTCATGCAATTCGCGGTACATGGCCTGCTCTGGGCTTTCACCATGCTGAATCCCGCCCTGCGGGAACTGCCACGAATGCTGCCCAACGCGTTTTCCCCAGAAAACCTCGTTATGGCTGTTGAGGATGACTATGCCGACATTGGGTCGATACCCTTCACGGTCAAGCATGAGATCGCGCCTCAAATCCTTTAAAATCAATGATTTGATTATATCCATACATGAAAGCTTCACAGTCATTTCTCGCCACACTAAAAGAAGCCCCCTCCGACGCCGAGGTGGTTTCGCACAAACTCATGGTGCGTGCTGGTTTAATTCGCAAGCTTAGCGCTGGCATTTATAACTATTTGCCTTTGGGTTTGAAGTCTATTCGCAAAGTTGAGAACATCATCCGCGAAGAAATGAATCGCGCCGGCGCAATTGAATTGCTCATGCCAATGATTCAGCCTGCAGAGTTGTGGCAAGAAACTGGGCGCTGGGAAAAGATGGGGCCAGAGTTGCTCCGCATTAAAGATCGCCATGATCGTGACTTTTTAATTCAACCCACTTCCGAAGAGGTGGTGACAGATTTAGCACGTAACGAAATTAAGAGTTATAAACAGCTCCCAGTTAATTTCTATCAAATTCAGACAAAGTTTCGCGATGAGCGCCGTCCACGTTTCGGAATTATGCGTGGTCGTGAGTTCAGCATGAAGGATGCCTACTCATTTGATCGTGACACTGAGGGATTAAAGAAGTCTTATCAAATCATGTTTGATGCTTACACTCGCATCTTCAAGCGTATGGGTTTGAAGTTCCGTGCAGTAACGGCAGATAACGGCGCTATTGGCGGATCGGGAAGTCAAGAGTTTCATGTGATTGCTGATACTGGTGAAGATGCAATTGTGTATTGCCCAAGTTCTGATTACGCGGCAAATCTTGAAGCTGCTGAGTCAGTCTCATTGATTGGGGCGCGTGGTGCTGCAACTCAGCCAATGGCTAAGGTTGCGACGCCAAATCAAACGAACTGTGCTGACGTTGCTCAATTTTTGAAGATGCCACTAGAGCAGACTGTGAAGTCCTTATTGTTTGCTGCCGATCAAGAAGAGGGTCCAGCAAAATTATTTATGGTCTTGGTACGCGGTGACCATGAGCTCAACGAAATCAAGGCGAGCAAAATCCCTGGTATGGCAGAGTCACGCTTTGCAAGTGAGGCCGAGATCCAGCAAGCATGTAATGCACCAGCGGGTTATTTAGGCCCGGTTGCGGTTGCCGCTGATGTAACCGTAGTCGCAGATCGTACCGTTGCCAATATGGCTGATTTTGCGTGCGGTGCTAATGATGCTGGTCATCACCTGACAGGCGTGAACTGGGGCCGTGATTTGCCAGAGCCATTGGTGATGGATTTGCGCAATGCCGTTGTGGGGGATCCTTCGCCTGATGGCAAGGGTGTTGTAGATATCTGCCGCGGTATTGAAGTGGGTCACGTATTCCAATTGGGTACTCGCTACTCTGAAGCGATGGGTTGCACTTACTTGGATCAGCAAGGTAAAGCACAGCCGATGGTGATGGGTTGTTATGGCATTGGTGTGACGCGTTTATTGGGCGCTGCGATTGAGCAGGGTAACGATGAGCGCGGGATTGTTTGGCCGATTTCAATGGCGCCATTTGAGGTGGTGATTTGTCCAATGGGATATGACAAATCCGAAGCGGTCAAAGCTGCCGCTGATCAGTTGCACGATGAATTGATTGCTGCTGGAGTCGATGTGGTGCTCGACGACCGTGGCGAAAGACCGGGTGCCATGTTTGCTGATTGGGAGTTAATCGGCGTGCCGTTCCGCGTGGTGATTGGTGATCGTGGTTTGGTTGATGCTCAAGTGGAATTCAAAGGCCGCACTGATGCTGAGTCACAAAATATTTCCTTGTCAGAAATTAAAGCAACAGTGATCTCTGCGGTTGATGCGGCTAAGAAACTGATTTCTTAAATCCAAACGCTTTGTAACTATTATTTTTTAAAGAGTCCGCCAATGCCCTTGGCGGCTCCTTTGGCTGCCATGGACGCCATGGTGCGCGCCATCTTTCCACCCTTGAATTGCTTCATCATGGTTTGCATTTGCTCAAACTGTGTCAGTAGGCGATTCACTTCTTGAACCTCAACACCTGCGCCGGCTGCAATGCGACGTTTGCGCGTAGCTTTAAGTAATTCAGGTTTAGCACGCTCTTTTGGTGTCATGCTGTCGATGATGCCGCGCATACGCCTGGTTTGTTTATCAGCCGCACTCAAATTGGTCTTGGAAGCAGCTTGTGCCATATGGCTTGGCAGCTTATCCATCAAGCTAGCCATGCCGCCCATTTGTTGCATCTGTGCCAGTTGGTCTCGGAAATCACCCAGATCAAATCCACCCTTAGAAATCTTGCTGGCTAATTTTTCTGCTTTGCTTACATCGATGTTTTGTTGGGCTTGCTCAACCAGGGCCAAGATGTCGCCCATGCCCAAGATACGGTTGGCCATGCGATCCGCATCAAATGCTTCGAGCCCATCCATTTTTTCGGCGACACCGATAAATTTGAGTGGCACGCCGGTAACTTGGCGAACGGAAAGGGCAGCGCCACCGCGTGAGTCACCGTCTAATTTGGTGAGGATGACCCCAGTGAGTGGAAGGGCTTCGTGGAAAGCTTTGGCTGTATTGACAGCATCTTGACCCAACATGGCGTCAACCACAAATAGGGTTTCAATCGGATTGAGATTGGCGTGTAAGGTCTTGATCTCTTGCATGAGTGCTTCATCAATACCTAAGCGACCTGCCGTATCAACCAAGAGCACATCAAAGTAATGACGGCGCGCCCAATCTAATGCTGCAGCGGCAATTTCACTCGGCTTTTGATTAATATTGCTTGGGAAAAATTCAGCACCTACTTGTTTGCTGACGGTTTCTAGCTGCTCAATAGCGGCTGGACGGTAGACGTCGCAAGAAACGGTGAGCACTTTCTTTTTCTTCTTTTCTTGCAGAAACTTGGCTAACTTACCTACGGAAGTGGTTTTACCGGCCCCCTGTAAGCCTGCCATCAAAATCACTGCTGGCGGCTGGGTTGCCAAATTTAGTTCGCCACTTTGCGCGGTGTCGCCCCGCATGACTTGAGCAAGTTCGCGTTGAACAACGCCTACCAGTGCTTGGCCTGGGCTAAGGCTACCAACCACTTCTTCGCCAAGGGCTTTAAATTTAATTTGTTCGAGTAAGGATTTAACAACAGGCAGTGCAACGTCTGCCTCCAATAAGGCTAAGCGGATCTCCCTTAGCATTTCTGCGGTGTTCGCTTCAGTAAGGCGTGCTTGGCCCCGCATTGTTTTAACAACACGAGATAGGCGGTCGGTGAGATTCTCTAGCATTTATCGATTAGACTTTCCAGATGGATATTTTAGGTTACTCAGGCTCTGGATGGCTCCCATCCGCACTTTATTTGCTTCTTTTGGCCTTTTTAAGTTCTCGGGCCAAGGGAAAGGTGGAGTCTCCCGCTTTTACTGGCTTGATTCAGGCAATCATTTTGTTGATTTTGCTGGTGCATGGAATTGAATTGCATGATTCGGTTTTCACACCACAAGGATTTGTATTTGGCTTTGCTCAAGATCTTTCGCTAATTGCATGGGTTGGCCTTGCTTTTTATTGGTTCCAGTCTTGGTTTTTACCAATCTCCAGTTTGCGCTGGCTTGCTTTGTGCTTTGCTCTGATTTGTTCGGCTTTGCCCGCTATTTTCTCTGGGGCCCTGATTTCTCCAAAGGCAGTATCGGATCCCTGGTTTAAGGGGCATTTTATTGTGGCCACTATTTCAGTTGGACTGTTGAGCTTAGCTGCAATGCATGCCATGTTGATGAGCATTCAGGATCGAGCTCTGCATCGTCAATTGGCCATCATCCCCAATAGTCGTATAGCCCATTGGTTAGAGGATTTGCCGCCACTAATGACGATGGAAAGCCTCTTATTTAACTTGCTCTATGTTGGCTTTGCCTTGCTGAGTTTGACTGTGTTTTCAGGTCTACTCTTTTCGCAAACGCTATTTGGTAGGCCGCTTGTTTTTGATCACAAGACCATCTTTGCGCTGATTTCTTGGATCTTGTTTGCCGGTCTTTTAGTTGCTCGTTGGCGTGTTGGCCTACGCGGGCGCGCTGCTGTCCGCTGGGTCTTGAGTGCTTATACTGCCTTGCTCCTGGCCTATGTCGGTAGCCGATTTGTCTTAGAAGTCATTCTTCAGAAAGTATGACGTTTTGATTAAGTGGCTTCTGTTATTGGTGGGTGCATCCCTTTTTTATCTTTGGTTAAAAGGGAAAAAACAGGCAAAATTCAATACAGATGAGGCTGCCAAAATAAAAGCAGAGCGAAGTAAAGCTGCTGAGCCGGAGGTAATTGTCCAGTGCCATCATTGTTCGGTGCATCTTCCAAAGTCTGAGGCAATCAGCCAAGAGGATCGCTTTTATTGTTCTCAGGAGCATCTTGATGGCCTGGATGCTCATGGTTGGCTGGGTTCCGCTGTTTGGTCAATTTCACCTAACCAAGATAGTCGGCCAGAAGGTCTTTCTCCTGAGTTGGTGGTGATTCATCACATTAGTTTGCCGCCCAGTAGCTTTGTAGGCCGCAACTGCACGCAGTTTATTGTTGATTTTTTCCAAAATAAATTGGATTCCTCTTTGCACCCTTATTTTGAAGCGATTGCCAGTCAAAAGGTGTCGAGCCATTTCTTGATTTCTCGTCGAGGTCAAGTATTCCAATTTGTTTCCACCCAAAACAAAGCCTGGCATGCTGGCCTCTCTTCCTTCTTGGGTCGTGAAAAGTGCAATGATTTCTCAATCGGGATTGAGTTGGAGGGCGATGGTGAGCATCCTTTTGAGGAAATTCAATATTCAGCCCTTGCTAAGTTAAGTATCCAGCTGGAGTCTATATACCCAAACTTACAATTTGCTGGGCATAGCGATATTGCCCCTGGCAGAAAAACTGACCCAGGCATTCAATTTAATTGGCAACAGTTCCAGGCTGAAACGGGTATTCCTGAGAAAAATTTACCCTTTGGCTTGAATCCTCGCTAAGACTCTAAAGTAGTATGTGAGCACACGCTCACTTTCTTACCCTTTAGTTAAAAAGGGGTACAAAATACGCACCAAAATGAGCCCTAATTTCTTGAAAATATAGGGAAAAATACTTATAAATATTCATCAGAAATGTCTTACCAAATTACGAATATTTCCCTATACTTAGTATCAAATGCACTTTGAGACACTAGATGTAGTGTTTGAATATAGCAATACCCTATTGTTTTTTAACGATTTTTGTCCAAATAACTATATATAAGCAGGAAAAATATGACATATGCCAACCCACAGACAGCAGGACAGACTGCCGGCACAAATAACCCAGGGATGAACCCCTCTGAATCCATGAATCAAACCCCATCTGCTGGCTTTGTCGCTGGTGGAGTAGGCGGCGGTCAGGCTACTCAATTGTCTGATTACAAAATTATTCGCCGAAATGGCTCAGTCGTGGCATTTGAGCCATCCAAAATCGCAATTGCAGTAACAAAGGCATTTTTAGCGGTGAATGGTGGTCAGGGTGCTGCTTCTGCACGTGTCCGTGAGCAAGTTGAGCAATTGACGCACGCAGTAGTTCGCGCCTTATTGCGCAGTCGCCCAAATGGCGGCACGTTCCATATTGAAGATATTCAAGACCAAGTTGAGTTGGCCTTGATGCGAAGTGGTGAGCATAACGTGGCCCGTGCCTATGTTCTATATCGCGAAAAGCGCAATCAAGAGCGTGCAACACAACAAGGTATCGCGCAGGAGACTCAAGCAGCTACTCAAGCTGGTGAATCTGGCCTTAAGGTTACAGATAACGGCGTAGAGAAGTGGTTAGATTTGGCTGCCTTGCGCACCATTATTGAGGCAGCATGCGAAGGCCTTGGCAACAACATTGATGCGAGCCCAATCATTACTGAAACCATCAAGAATTTGTATGATGGCGTGCCAATGGCTCAGGTATATGACTCTGCAATTTTAGCTTCCCGCACTTTGATTGAAAAAGATCCTGCTTACAGTCAAGTAACTGCACGTATTTTGATGCACGTGATTCGTAAAGAAATTTTAGGTCGTGAAGTATTGCAAGGTGATATGCAAGCTGAATATGGCACTTACTTTGCTAAGTACATTAACGAAGGTATTTCTGCTGAACTCTTAGATCCACGCATGCGTGAGTTTGACCTCCCAAGACTGGCTGCAGCGCTGAATGCAAGTCGTGACCTGCAGTTCAACTACCTTGGCTTGCAAACTTTGTATGACCGCTACTTCTTGCATATTGAAGATCGTCGTATTGAAATGCCACAGGCTTTCTTCATGCGCGTTGCAATGGGCTTATCTTTGAATGAATTGGATCGTGAGCGTCGTGCTATTGAGTTCTATGAAATCCTATCTACATTTGATTTCATGTCCAGCACACCAACTTTGTTTAACTCTGCAACCACACGCCCACAGTTATCTAGCTGCTACCTGACTACAGTGGATGACGATCTTGATGGCATCTATGAAGCATTGAAAGAGAATGCGCTCTTGTCTAAGTTTGCTGGTGGTTTGGGTAATGACTGGACTAACGTTCGCGCACTGGGAAGTCATATCAAGGGTACTAACGGTAAATCACAAGGTGTTGTGCCATTCCTTAAAGTAGTGAATGACACGGCCGTTGCGGTGAATCAGGGCGGTAAGCGTAAGGGTGCGGTTTGTGCGTACTTAGAGACATGGCACTTAGATATTGAAGAGTTCCTTGAGTTGCGTAAGAACACGGGTGATGATCGTCGCCGTACACATGACATGAATACCTCTAACTGGATTCCAGATTTGTTCATGAAGCGTGTCATGGAAGGTGGTGAGTGGACATTGTTCTCGCCTTCAAATACACCCGACTTGCATGACAAATACGGTAAAGCATTTGAAGAGGCGTATGTTGCTTACGAGAAAAAAGCGGATGCTGGTGAACTAAAGCCTTTCCGCCGCATTCCTGCGCAACAATTGTGGCGCAAGATGTTGGGCATGTTGTTTGAAACTGGTCACCCATGGATCACATTTAAAGATCCTTGCAATATTCGCAGCCCACAACAACATATTGGTGTAGTGCACTCCTCTAACTTGTGTACTGAGATTACGCTGAATACAAACGAGAGCGAAATCGCAGTATGTAACTTAGGCTCTGTGAACTTGACGGCTCACATGACTACTGATGCGTCCGGCAAGATGATTTTGGATCATGAAAAACTCCAAAGAACAGTTCGCACTGCAATGCGTATGTTGGATAACGTGATTGATATCAATTACTACGCAGTTGCTAAAGCACGTAACTCTAACTTGAAGCATCGTCCAGTTGGAATGGGCATCATGGGCTTCCAGGATTGCTTGCACATGCAGCGCATTCCTTATGCTAGCGATGAGGCAGTGAAGTTTGCAGACTCTTCTATGGAAGCGGTTTGTTACTACGCTTATCAAGCATCCAATGAATTGGCTGAAGAACGTGGCGTTTACAGCACCTATAAGGGTTCATTGTGGGATCGCGGTATTCTTCCGCAAGACTCAGTTGCGATGTTGGCTGCTGAGCGTGGCGGTTACCTTGAAGTAGACAGCTCTTCCACAATGAATTGGGACGGCTTACGTGCCCGTATTAAGCAATTCGGTATGCGTAACTCCAACTGCGTAGCGATCGCACCGACTGCAACAATTTCCAATATCATCGGCGTTTCAGCTTGTATCGAGCCTACATTCCAGAACTTGTTCGTGAAATCCAACCTGTCAGGTGAGTTCACAGTGGTAAACGAGTACTTGGTACGTGATTTGAAAGATCGCGGCCTCTGGGATGAGGTGATGATTGCCGATTTGAAGTACTTTGACGGCACTTTGTCCAAGATTGATCGTGTTCCGCAAGATTTGCGTGATTTGTATGCAACTGCCTTTGAGGTGGAGCCAAGCTGGTTGGTTGAGGCTGCCTCACGTCGTCAGAAGTGGATTGACCAAGCTCAGTCACTCAATATCTACATGGGTGGCGCATCTGGCAAGAAATTGGATGACACATACAAGTTGGCATGGTTGCGCGGTTTGAAAACTACGTATTACCTCCGCACTATGGCAGCAACGCACGTTGAGAAATCAACCGTGACTAGCGGCCAGTTGAACTCAGTTTCTAGTGGCGGTGGTGTGAACGGCACGGATGCGGCGGCAGCACAAGAATTAGACGGTCCTGCTTGCACAATGCGTCCAGGTGATGCTGGTTTTGAAGAATGTGAAGCATGTCAGTAAGTCTTTGCTTATTGACCGAATATAAAAGAATTAGGAGAGAGTTATGTTGAATTGGGAAGAGGAAGTTGCTCCCGCGCTAGCGAAAGCTGGGTTGGCACCACAGCCAGTGGTTGCAGAGCCACAACGTCCGCAGCCAGACCAAGTTGCGATTGCCGCCCCTGCACCTGTGCAAGCTGCTTCATTGGTAGGTGGCGCAGCTTTGCGAGTCAATGCTGCTGATAAACGCGTTATTAATGCGAAGACTGACGTAAATCAGCTAGTTCCATTTAAATATAAGTGGGCTTGGGAGAAGTATTTGGCTGGTTGTGCAAACCATTGGATGCCACAAGAGATCAATATGAATCGCGATATCGCGCTTTGGAAGGATCCAAATGGTTTAACTGAAGATGAGCGTCGCATTATTAAACGCAATCTCGGTTTCTTCACAACTGCAGATTCTTTGGCGGCAAATAACATTGTTTTGGGTACTTATCGCCATATTACTGCGCCAGAATGCCGTCAGTATCTATTGCGCCAGGCTTTTGAGGAGGCAATTCATACTCATGCCTATCAATATATTGTGGAATCTTTGGGCCTAGACCAGAGTGAAATCTTTAATGCGTACAACGAGATTGAGTCTATTCGCGCTAAAGATGAGTTCTTAATCCCGTTCATTAATGTTTTGACTGATCCAAATTTCAAGACTGGGACATTGGAAACAGATCAAACATTGCTTCGCTCGCTGATTGTTTTCGCCTGCGTAATGGAAGGTTTGTTCTTTTATGTTGGTTTTACGCAAATACTTGCAATGGGTCGTCAAAACAAAATGACGGGTGCTGCTGAGCAGTATCAATACATTCTTCGTGACGAGTCTATGCATTGCAATTTTGGCATCGATTTAATTAATCAAATCAAGCTGGAGAACCCGCAGTTATGGACTTCTGCGTTCAAAGATGAGATCAAGTCTATCTTCGAAAAAGCGGTTGAATTAGAGTACCGTTATGCAGAGGATACGATGCCTCGCGGAGTGCTCGGATTGAATGCGCCGATGTTCAAAGGTTACCTAAGATACATCTGTAATCGCAGATGTTTGCAAATAGGACTTGACGCGATGTTCCCAAATGAAGAGAATCCATTCCCATGGATGTCAGAAATGATTGATCTGAAAAAA
>CANFOT010000042.1 GCA_947448625.1 Burkholderiaceae bacterium
AATTCCATTTTAGCTTGTTAGAATGTAATACATGACAGCATTGGCTTTAGCCCGTTCGTGGCGCCCTAAAACTTTCTCCCAATTGGTAGGACAAGACCATGTGGTTAAGGCATTAACCCATGCCTTAGACCAAGGTCGACTACACCACGCTTGGCTCTTTACAGGTACTCGTGGGGTCGGAAAGACCACAATCGCCCGAATAATGGCCAAAGCCCTCAATTGCACCGGGGAAGATGGTCAAGGTCGCATGACCTCAGAACCCTGCGGAAAATGCCCAGCTTGCCTAGAAATCGATGCTGGTCGCTTTGTTGACTATATCGAGATGGATGCTGCGAGTAATCGCGGGGTAGACGATATTGCCGCTCTATTAGAGAAGGCAGCCTACGCTCCAAGTAATGCGCGTTACAAGGTCTACATGATTGACGAGGTGCACATGCTCACCAATCATGCCTTTAATGCCATGCTCAAGACGCTCGAAGAGCCGCCTGAACATGTGAAGTTCATACTTGCGACCACTGATCCTCAAAAGATCCCGGTAACTATTCTGTCCCGTTGCTTGCAGTTCAATCTCAAGCAAATGCCAGTACCACTCATCGTTGAGCATCTCGAAAAAGTACTCGCGGCAGAAAAAGTCGAATACGAAACCAATGCACTCCGTGTTTTAGCAAAAGCGGCACAAGGCTCCATGCGTGATGCCTTATCACTGACCGATCAAGCGATTGCATACGCTGCTGGCAAAGTATCAGAAGAAGCGGTGCGCGGCATGCTTGGCACATTGGATGATGCTTATCTCATTCGTATTCTGGATGCCTTGATTGCAAAAGATGGAGCGACATTGCTAGCTATCTCTAATGAGATGGGTGAGCGCAGTATGTCTTTCTCATTAGCGCTTGCCGATTTATCAAGCCTCATTCAGAAAATCGCTGCTGCGCAAATCGTTCCAGAATCTGTTTTAGAAGACTGGCCTGAAGCCGCAGAAATTCGTCGCTTAGCTGGTGCGCTTACAAAAGAAGAGGCGCAACTCTTCTACCAAATTAGCATTACGAGTCGTCCAGATTTATCGCTAGCTCCAGATGAGCAAACTGGTTTTGCCATGACGCTTCTGCGCATGCTGGCCTTTCGTCCCGGAAATGAAACTCCAGGCAGAGCAGGGAACGCCGCACCGCCAGTAGCAAGCGCCCCAAGACCAGCGGCACCAGCACCAGCAAATCAAACTACTGCTCCAGTAAGGTCTGCGCCTGCAGCTTCTGCTCCAGCAGCTAAGCCCGCTGCTTCCGCGCCTCCAGTCCCTGCACCAGCGGCCACTGCATCTGCAGCCAACCGTCCAGATTGGCATGCCTTGATGCGTCAGTTGCCGGTTAAAGGTTTGGTTCAGCAATTAGCGTTTCAGACAGAGTTACAAGATTGGGAAGATTCACCAGCGGGAGTTCGCGCTACGGTTGTGACGCCGATGCCGCAACTGGCTTCCGAAGCTTCTGTTGGTCGTCTCGCTGATGCATTAAGTGCTCACTTTGGCAAACCGATCAAGGTATTAATAGAGAAGGGTGAAGTTGAAGGCAAGACAGTCGCTAAAGTCGATGCGCAGATTCATCAAGAGAAAAGACAAAACGCAGAGCAGATGATTGCTCAAGATCCATTTATTCAGCAATTAGAAAAAGAGTTTGGAGCCAAAGTAGTCGGCGGCTCTGTTAAACCCCTTTGATTGCCAGATTTAACAATATTAGATACAAGGAAATAAAGCGATGATGAAAGGTGGCCTTGCTGGTTTGATGAAACAAGCCCAGCAGATGCAAGAGAAGATGAAAGTAGCGCAAGAGCAATTGGCTGCGCTAGAAGTCACTGGCCAAGCGGCCGGTGGTTTGGTTAAAGTCACCATCTCTGGTAAGCACGAAATGAAGCGTATTCAGATTGATCCAGGCGCAATGGATGATCGTGAAATGCTCGAAGACTTATTGGTTACTGCTTATGCGGAAGCATTCAAGCAAGTAGAGGCAGCTAGCTCACAAGTGATGTCTGGTGCGACGGCTGGAATGCCAATGCCTCCTGGCTTTAAGTTGCCTTTTTAATTATCAATAGAAAACCTCTAATTAATGGCACGTCAAGAAGCCCCTCAGGACGCACTCGGTCGTTTGATTGAGGCATTACGCGTATTGCCTGGAGTGGGGCCAAAGTCAGCGCAACGCATGGCTTTTTACTTGCTTCAGCATGACCGTAATGGCGCGGCCGTACTTGCGCAATCATTGGGTGAGGCGGTAGAGACCGTAGGTCACTGCGCGCGTTGCAATACTTTCTCAGAAACGAAAATCTGCGGTACCTGTAGCGATGATCGTCGCGATCCATCCTTGTTGTGTATTGTGGAAACGCCTGCTGACCAAGTAATGGTCGAGCAGACCTTGAGCTTCAAAGGTAACTACTTTGTATTGATGGGGCGCATCTCTCCACTGGATGGCATGGGCCCGAATGAAATTCATTTCGATCGATTGTTAAATCGTATTGAAGCGCCTGATACTGGTATACCGGTGAGGGAGGTCGTTCTGGCAACGAACTTCACTAGTGAAGGTGAGGCGACGGCCCACTATATTGGTGAGGTGCTTAAATCCAAGGGCATCAAAGTCACCAGAATTGCCAGGGGCATTCCGGTGGGTGGTGAGTTGGAGTATGTAGATGCGGGTACATTGGCTAGAGCGCTAATGGACCGTCGTACCGTTGGCTAGGCGCCACCCGACTTCTGAATCGTCACTAAATCGACATAAATTCTAGGTAAATTACCTCTTTTTGGGGATAATTTGGCCTGCACCACTGTTGAGCTTCAATCTCACACCGTGCCTATCTGAGTTGTCTTGTTTATTGCCCCGGTAGATCTGGCTTGTTGCCATTGATGCTATCCACTGAGAAATTGTGAATGACCCACAAACCTTACCTTCTCTTGTTGAGCCTGGTTGCTGCTATTTGCAGCACGACTGCGCTCGCCCAGAAGGCAGGATCGGGATCCGATCAGATTGCCAGTTTTGCTGCCGCCATCCATGATTTTCCTACTGAGGGCGAGTTATTTGGTTTGCCAGTAAATGCGCACGGACAAACCACCTACATTAATCAGCGTTACAACAATTTCACATCCTCTTACTCTGGTATGCGCAGTCTATCCAATGATAAGGCGATGAGCTATACCTGGTCTGGCACTTTATTCCTTGGAACCCGCGTTGCACCGAATACCGATATTTACTTCAATCCAGAGGTTATTTCTGGGGTTCCTTTCTCTGGTTTAAATGGTTTGGGTGGCTTTTCTAATGGAGAAGCCACAAAAGCGAATGGCGCCCAAGCTAAATTTTATTCTGCGCGCGCTTTTGTGCGTCAAACGATTAATCAAGAGGGCGATAAAGTTGTTCTAGAGAATGAGGCCAATCAAATTACGCAAACCGTTAGTAGTAATCGAGTTGTGCTGACCGGTGGTCAGTTCTCTACGCTCGATATTTTTGACGATAGTCGTTACGCTAAAGACCCGCGTGTACAGTTTATGAACTGGGGCAACATGACCTATCTAGCCTATGACTATGCCGCCGACGCTCGCGGCTACAGTTGGGGCTTGGCAGGGGAGTGGTATTTGGATCATTGGGTGATGCGTGCATCAAGAATGCTCGCCCCTAAATCCCCTAATGGCCGGGATCTCAATTGGCAAATATTTAATACCTATGGCGATCAGGTTGAAGTGGAGCGGCAACACTATATATCCGATCTACCGGGCAAGGTCAGTGTGTTGGCCTATCGCAATAAGATGATGTTGGCGCGTTTCTCAGATGCAACTATTTACATTGATCAGGATCCGACAGCTCGTCAAGGTACTCAAGCGATTAACAATGTGCGCAATAACATGCAGTACAAGACCGGTATTGGTATACATGGTGAGCAAGCTTTAACAAAAGACCTTGGACTGTATGCTCGCGCCTTTACATCTGATGGCCATACTGAAACGATGTCTTTTACTGAGGCAGATAATTCCATATCGGTAGGTATGGGCATGAATGGCACATCTTGGAAGCGCCCTCATGATAGCGTCGGCATATCGATGATGCAAAACGGGCTCTCAAGTTATCGCCGCACCTATCTTCAGGCCGGAGGTATTTCGTATTTTATTGGTGACTACGCTAACCCAAGTCAGACCATTTCTTATTCGCCTGAGCGAATTGGTGAGGTGTATTACAACGCCATTGTTATTAAGAATGTTTTGGCCGGATTGAACTATCAGCACATCATCAATCCAGCCTATAACTCGGCCCGCGGACCCGTAAACATCCTGTCTTTTAGGATTCATGCTGAGTTTTAAGCATTTTGGGGCAGGTGGAATTAATTATTTTGTTTAGAATCAATAAGTTAGAAATTCTCAAATAATAGACTTTTGGGTTTTCTCACCTATAATCTCCCAAACCCCCTTTATATGCAGGGAAACCTGCATCTGGGGCTATAAAAACAGCATTAGTACAGATTTAGAGGCAGCCGATTTGATTCACGGCCAGATAAAAACGAGCGAATTTGTAGATGCAGTAAGAAACCCCATGAAGCGGGTGGCTTGTGCAGTCGCTTCCTTATTTTTTGCAACTTCTATTTTTGCGCAAACATCAGACGTCAATCTGGCAACTCCTGCGAGCGTCACAGTTCAAACCAATGAATCAAAAGATTCCTTGTCAGCACCACCCGTAGTGAGTGGTGATAGTAATCAAGCCAATCCCGCTCAAGCTGCATCATTGTTTGCACCAATTAAACCAAGTAATACACCGAAGATCTATACCAAAGGCGCACCATCGGGTCCGGCTGAAATGGATTTGCGTCAGTTGTGGGCGGAGCTAAAGTTAAATAACCCGCAATTGTCTTCCTTGCGTGAGTCTTATCTCTCCGCAAAAGCAACGGTTCCACAGATTAATGCACCGGCAAACCCGCAGGTGGGTTTGGTGTGGTCTGGTATGCCAGCAAATTCACCATTGGGCTTGGGTGGAGCTAATGCACCTTCACCACAGTACCCCAACGGAATTAGTAGCAATAACGCCATTTCGATTGCTCAGCCATTTCAGTTTCCAGGTAAGAAGAGTTTGGCATCGGATATTGCCAATACCAACGCTGAGGCACTTCTGGCGCAAAGCGAGTCCACTTACTTGCAGTTGGGTGCCCAGTTATCGACCCTGTATTACGGCGCTTTGGCATCACAAAAGCAACTACAAGTTTTAAAAGAATCAGTAATGCGTTTGGAGATGATTAAGAACGTTGCTAAAGCACGTTATTCCAATAACGCTGCTGCTTATGTTGAATATCTCAATGCGCAGGTATCGCAAAGTGCAGCGCAAGCCGATCAATTTAACGTTGAGCGTCAGCTGCAAGTAGCCCTCAACAACATCAATACTTTAGTTGGCCGCCATTCACGCGAAAAATTAGTTTTACGCGGTGACACCCGTCGCGCCATGAATAGTGTACCGACCTTAATTGAGTTGGAAGACTATGCTGAAACTAGTCATCCTTCACTAAAGAGCTCTGCTTTGCAATTGGAAGCAGCTCGTAAGGGTGTTGATCTGGCAAAGAAGGCCTACTTGCCGGATTTCCAGGTGGTTGGCTCATCATTTACACCACGTGGCCCATTCTCGGCCAACAATGGCGCGATGTTTTATCAGTTTGAGCTTGATCTCATCATCCCGCTGTATTTCTTCACCAAAGAAAAATATGGGGTGGAGCAGGCGCAGCGCAGCCAAGCAGCTGCCGAGGCAGGCAATATCTCTAACCGTCAGCAAATTGTGTTGGCAGTGAATAGTGCTTACGCCGCCTACGATCAAGCAAAGAATCAAACTCAATTTTTAAAAGATCGGCAAGTGCCTCAGGCTGATGCTGCCTATAAGGTTGGACTCACCCAGTACTCGAATAATGGTCAGGGATTCAATGATTTACTGACAGCGCAAACTCAATTGCGCAGCCTCGAAGTTCAATTGGCGTTAGCTGAGAGCAATCTCCTGCAAGCGCAAGCAGTATTGCTGGTGACATCCGGCAAAGAACCTTTTTAAGGAGCGGTGTTGAAAGACAAAATTCTTTCTTTTTTGAATTCTGCGCTCAAATTGCTAAAGCGTATTTGGGTTAATCTCCTGCATCGCGCTAGCATTAAGGAGGAGGAGATTCGAAAATCTTATTGGTCTCTGCCGGCTGCCTCGCGTGCACGCATTCGATTGGTTGCGATCTGTACGTCTATTCTGATGTTGGGAATAGTGATTGGCCTCGCAGTTAATGTAAATCGTCCGGTCAAACTTGAAAAGAGTGATAAGAGTCTCAAGATTGAAAAAACTGGCACGATGGAATTGCGCTTGCAGGGTGTAGAGCTTAATCCTGATATTTATATATTCCAAACAGCAGTGCGGCTTCCTGTACCAATCGAGCTGAATGTGCCTGGTCGACTTGCCTTTAATGCTGAGAGGTCAAAGGTACTCTCTGCTCGTGCGCCTGGGCGGGTAGAGCGTATATTTGCATTTGATGGGGCGGAAGTTGCGGTTGGATCTCCCGTCATTGAGCTGTATAGCCCTGAATTTATTTCTGCGCAGCAAGAATATTTACTTTCATCTAAAACTGCAAAAGTTCTAGAGGCCAATAAGGCAATGAGCGATTTATTGGGTGACGCTCAAATCACCCAGCAGGCTGCTGCAAACCGTATGCGCAATCTTGGGGCCGGTGAGGGAGACATCAAGTCTTTAGAGCGAAGTGGTAGAACTCAGGCTAATCTTGTAATGCGATCCCCCCTTGAGGGCATCGTTGTAAAGCGCGCGGTTGAGCCGGGCTCAATAGTAAACGCTGGTGATGTACTGGTGACATTGGCTAATCAGAAAGAGCTCTGGTTTCTAGGTAACATCTATGAGCAAGATATTCGCAAGATTCAGAAGGGGCAGACCATGATTTTGCGCTCCCAGTCTTATCCGGATAAAGAGTTCATTGCTACTGCGAATTACATCGCCCCTGTTATTGACCCTGAGACGCATGCTCTGTTGATTCGTTGTGATGTAGAGAATCCAGATGGTTTCTTGCGTCCAGACATGTACGTTAATGCAAGGTTAAAGGTTGGTGATGCTGAGGCTGTGGTTGTGCCTCAGTCAGCGATTATTCGTGTTCGCGAGGTGCGCTATGCCATTATTAAAACTGCACCAGATACATTCCGACGATTTGTAGTCAAGGGCTATGACTTGGATGGTAGAAGGTTTGCTGTTACAGAAGGTTTGGAGCCTGGCATGCAAGTGTTGACTGATGGCGCAGTTTTGCTGAATGACCGTTTTGCCAAGCAGGAGGAATAATTGAGTCTAGTTACCTCATTTATTCGCGGAGTTCTAGAAAAGCGCCTAGTAATTTTAATTGCGGCTGGGGTATTGCTTTGTTTGGGTGCATTCAGTCTTAAAGAGCTGCCTATTCAGCCTTATCCAGGGGTTGCACCGTTAACGATTCAGGCAATTTCACAGTGGCCAGGCAGAAGTACAACTGAGGTAGAGCAGCAAGTCACAATCCCTGTTGAAAATGCGCTTGCCGGCATTCCGGGTGTTAAAACTTTCAGGTCCGTTTCCCTTTTTGGCCTTTCTGTTGTCACCCTTAAATTTAATGACAATGCAGATCCATTCAAGGCTCGCCAGATATTTATCTCCAGCCTCGCGAATGTCGCCTTTCCTCCAGGGGTAAATTCGAGCGTTAGCCCAGATTCAGATGCGACAGGGGAGATCTTGCGTTATCAGGTGACCTCTGAATATGCTTCGCCCACTCGATTAAAAACCCTTCAAAACTATGAGATCTACAAAGAGCTCAAGCAAACACCAGGTGTAGCTGACGTTTCTTCATTCGGCGGCAAGGTTCGTCAGTACCAAGTTGTCGTTAGTCCTGAGAGTCTTCAATCAAAAGGCGTTACTGTGCCTCAATTAATTGAAGCATTGTCTAAGGCGAATGACAACACTGGTGGTGGCGTATTGCCTAGTGGAGAGCAGCAGTTTGTGGTGCGTGGCGTAGGCTTATTGCGCAATATTGAAGACATTAAGCAAGTCGTGATCTCCGTTAATAAAGGACTTCCTGTACGTATTGGTGATGTTGCTACAGTCCAAATTGGTAATGCACCTCGCTTAGGATTATTTCAATTCGATGCCAATCCTGATTCTGTTGAGGGCATTATTTATCTCCGTCGCGGAGAAAATGCATCCGAGGTATTGGCGCGAGTGCGCGATAAGATCGCTAATATTAATGACCATATATTGCCACCCGGAATAGAGGTTAAGCCTTTCTATGATCGTCAGGTTCTGTTAGATATTACTGTCGGCACCGTTAAGCACACCATGTTTTTTGGTATCACGATGGTTCTTGCTTTGCTTTATATCTTCCTGGGCAATTTGCGAGCAGCTGCAGTAGTAGCAGCAGTGATTCCCTTGGCACTCTGCTTTTCTTTTATTCAGATGTATCTCTTCAATGTCCCCGCAAACTTAATTTCTCTGGGTGCGATTGACTTCGGGGTGATTGTTGACGCCGCGGTGATTATTACTGAGAACGTAATGCGCCATCTTGAGGAGGGCGGAACTCGCCTTAAACAAAGTATTGTTTTGGCCACAAGCGAAGTTCAGCGTGCAATGGTTTATTCGACAAGCATCATCATTGTTGCGTATTCACCTCTATTTTTAATGGGCGGTGTTGAAGGGATCATTTTCAAACCAATGGCCTTCACTATGGGCTTTGCGTTAGTAGCCTCAATCATCCTCAGCCTCACTTTCTTGCCAGCAGCGATTTCTTTGGTTTTTGGCGACAAGTTCCACCATGAACCACCTAAGTTCATCACTTGGATGCTGGAGCGATACAGACCTTTATTGCGTAAATGGATGGACCATCCGCGCCATGTGATTGCTGTTTCCGTTTTTATTCTAGGCATTACTTTATTGAGTGCTACTCGTTTGGGTACCGCATTCTTGCCAACACTTGAGGAAAATAATATTTGGCTGCGCGTGACGCTACCCAACACAGTTGATTTGGATTACTCAATCAAGGTGGCGAATCAATTGCGTGAGATTTTCCTAAAGCAGCCCGAGCTGGAGAAGGTTGCGGTCCAGATTGGACGACCAGATGACGGCACTGATTCGACTGGAGTTTTTAATCAAGAGTACGGCCTGTATTTGAAGTCCCCGGAAGAAATGCCAAAGGGGTCAAGCAAGCAATTATTGCTGCAGCATCTTCAGCTTGAGTTAAGCAAGATTCCTGGGGCGAATTTCAGCTTTTCTCAATACATCCAAGATAACGTAAATGAGGCTTTATCTGGTGTGAAGGGCGAGAATTCCGTCAAGATTTATGGTTATGACTTAGACGTCTTAAATCAAAAGGCGCATGAAGTTGTAGCGCAGTTGAAAAAAGTTCGCGGCATTGAGGATGAGAATATCTTGAAGGAGTTGGGTCAACCTACTCTCAACATTCAGATTGATCGAGAAGCGGCTGCCCGCTACGGCATCAATGTTAATGATATTCAGACTGTGGTTGCTAATTCAATTGGCGGCGCTCCAGTATCTAATTTCCTGGAGGACGAGAAGACTTTTGGGATTGCGGTGCGCCTCAACGAAGCAAGTCGGAACGATATTCCTGATGTGGCGAGTTTGCTGATTGATGCGCCAAACGGCCAAAAAGTGCCTCTCTCGATGGTTGCTAGCGTCAAGCTAACTGATGGACCTTTCTTTATTTATCGTGAGGCAGGCAGGCGTTATATTGCCGTAATCTTTAGTGTTAGAGGTCGAGATTTGGGCAGCGCCGTAGAGGATGCTAAATATTTGGTTGAGAAAAATGTAGCCCTGCCAGCCAACTACACAATTTCATGGGATGGGCAGTTCAATCAAATGAAGGCTGCACAACAAAAGCTCATGGTCATCATCCCATTAACCTTGTTAGCGATTTTCTTGTTACTGGTCGCTGCTTTGGGAAATATTCGTGATGCTGTGATCGTTTTGGTGAACGTGCCTTTTGCTGCAATTGGAGGCATCATTGCTCTGCACTTGGGTGGCGAAACTTTGAGTATTTCAGCGCTCTTCGGATTCCTATCTCTATTTGGTATCGCTATACAGGATGGTGTGATTCTCATTTCTTATATCAATAAGACAGTTGCGGAGGAGCATGGCGCTATGAAAGACGCTATGGTCGATGGCGCCGCTCTGCGCGTAAGGCCTGTGCTGATGACTGCAATGCTGGCCGGGCTAGGTCTTTTACCCGCTGCCTTATCCCACTCCATTGGTTCCGAGGCGCAGCGACCCTTGGCTCTAGTGATTGTTGGTGGCATGGTCACTACAACAATTTTGACTTTATTAGTTCTCCCCGTGCTCTATGCTTGGCTCAGAGGCCGGGGGAAACGTACTCCAGGTTTGGTTTAATCATGTCAGATAATCAAGTTCCCCACATCCTCATTTCAAACGATGATGGATATCTAGCCCCTGGGCTCTTGGCATTAGTCAATGCCATTCGCCCGCTCGGTCGCGTGACGGTCATTGCTCCTGAGCAAAATCATAGCGGTGCCTCCAACTCATTAACACTCTCGCGACCACTCTCCATTCATCGGGTGGCTGGTGGTGAGCGCGATGGATTCTTATTCGTTAACGGCACCCCAACCGATTGCGTTCATATTGCCATGACTGGTTTCTTGGATGAGAAGCCTGACCTCGTCATCTCTGGTATTAATCAGGGCGAGAACATGGGTGAAGATACCCTCTACTCTGGTACCGTAGCTGCAGCAGTAGAAGGAGTGATGTTTGGCGTTCCAGGGATTGCCTTCTCGCAGATTGATAAGGGTTGGAATCGCATTGACGATGCGGCTAAAGCGGCCCACGATATCGTGGCGCAAATGTTGGTATCTAAATTGGCGCATACCGAAGGCGCTGCTACCTTGCTCAACGTTAATATTCCTAATCGTCCTTATGCTGATCTCTATCGCTGGCGTATAACGCGTTTAGGTAACCGCCATCATTCGCAACCAGTCGTTGTTCAAAAAAGCCCGCGCGGTGAGTTGATCTACTGGATTGGTGCTGCAGGTGATGCAAAAGACAGCTCCGAGGGCACTGACTTTCATGCGATTGATGATGGCTGCATTTCCATTACGCCAATGCAATTAGATCTTACGCATCATGCCCGTTTGGCTGCTATGCGCGCCAATGGTTGGGATCGCGGTTGAGGTCAGCAGCAGAGCGCAATGCCGGTCATCGGCAAGCATTGGCGGCTAAAGTTTTAGCGGCAGGCGTCAAGCACGGAAAAACTTTAGAAGCAATTGCCACCGTTCCGCGTCATGCGTTTATGGATGCCGGCATGCATCCTCAGGCCTACGAGGATACGGCTTTACCAATTGGACATTCACAAACAATTTCTAAGCCATCGGTAGTGGCTCGCATGATTGAGCTCTTACATAAGCCTAAGCAAAAACTGGGAAAAGTATTAGAAATTGGCACTGGCTGCGGATATCAAGCAGCCGTTCTGAGTTTGCTATCTGATGAAGTCTATTCGATTGAACGAATTCGTCCTTTGCACGATATGGCCAGAGAAAAATTGCGTCCATTTAGGATTAAAAATCTGCGCCTAATTTACGGGGATGGTATTTTGGGTCTTCCTCAGGCTGCTCCATTTGATGGAATTATTCTGGCAGCAGCCGGCTTGGGCATCCCTGACGCCTTATTGGATCAATTAGCCATTGGGGGGCGTTTGGTGGCCCCAGTGGCTAAAAATGAGAAAGAGCAGCAATTGATTATGGTTGAGCGGATGAGCTCCCAGCGTTATCAAAGAACCGTTCTGGACGAGGTCTTTTTTGTCCCCTTACAATCAGGGGTAGTATGAAGAACCCAATGAATCTCCAGCCTAAATACCTCCTATTGCTTCTTGCAATCGCCTCTTTGGTTCTTAATGTAGGTTGTTCAACTACTCCAAGAGCTAAACCAGCGAATGTCGTAGATCGCAGCGGTGGCAATAATGAGCCTACGCCACCTGGTTACTATCGCGTTAAGCGTGGTGACACCCTGGCGCGGATTGCATTGGATAACGGCCAGTCTCCACTCGATTTAGCTCAGTGGAACAATATGTCCAACCCCAATCAAATTGAAATTGGGGATTTGATATTGGTTAAACCACCGGTGGGAACAAAATCTGCTGCCAAGCCAGTAGTTAAGGCCCCAAGCAATATTGATGCAATGAAAACAGATCCACCGAAGATTGATGTCCCTAAAGCGGAGCCCTCAAAAGAAATGATTGCCGAGCCAGGCATCCGCTTGTCATGGCCTGCCAAAGGTAAGGTGAGCGATGATTTCAGTGAGAAAACCAAAGGCATTGATATTGCTGGCAAGTTAGGTGAATCCGTAACTGCAGCCTCTGACGGTAAAGTGGTTTACGCAGGCAATAGTCTGCGTGGCTACGGCAATCTGGTCATCATCAAACATGACAATACCTATCTCACGGC
>CANFOT010000043.1 GCA_947448625.1 Burkholderiaceae bacterium
GGAATTAATGGATAACATCGAACAACGCGTTAAGAAGATCGTCGCTGAGCAATTGGGCGTCGCAGAAGCAGAGATCAAGAATGAATCTTCTTTTGTGAATGACTTAGGCGCAGACTCTCTTGACACTGTTGAATTAGTAATGGCTTTGGAAGACGAATTCGGAATTGAAATTCCGGATGAGGAAGCTGAAAAAATCACTACTGTTCAGCTCGCTATCGATTTTGCTCAGTCCAAAGCTCAGGGTTAATTCCCTAGCTTAGTTAATAGCTATTACTGTGTCAGCATCAAATGGCCGTCGCCGGGTTGTCGTTACCGGCTTAGGTCTCATTTCACCTGTTGGTAACTCGGTTGATGTAGCTTGGTCTAATTTGCTTGCAGGCAAATCAGGCATCGCTACTATCACTAAGTTTGATCACGCTCCATTGAGCGTGCATTTTGCTGGCGAGGTGAAAGACTTCAATGTTGAGGAATACGTTTCTGCTAAAGAGGCTCGCCATATGGATACTTTTATCCATTACGGTATTGCAGCTGGCACGCAAGCGATTCGCGATAGCGGCCTTCAGATAACAGAAGAGAATGCCGAGCGTGTTGGCGTCATGGTTGGCTCAGGTATCGGCGGTTTGCCGATGATTGAAGAGACTGGCGCTGAGTTGCTAGCTCGCGGCCCTCGTCGTATTTCCCCATTCTTTGTACCAGGCTCAATCATCAATATGATTTCTGGTCACCTCAGTATTTTGTTTGGTCTTAAAGGCCCAAACGTAGCTGCGGTTACTGCCTGTACTACTGGTTTGCATAGCATTGGATTGGCAGCGCGCTTAATTCAGTATGGTGATGCCGATGTGATGGTTGCTGGTGGTGCTGAATCCACAATTTCTGCATTAGGTGTTGGCGGCTTTGCTTCTGCTCGTGCACTATCGACTCGTAACGACGATCCTGCAACTGCTTCACGCCCATGGGACAGAGACCGCGATGGTTTTGTTTTGGGTGAGGGTGCCGGTGTTGTGGTGCTTGAAGAGTATGAGCATGCTAAAGCGCGTGGCGCAAAAATTTACTGCGAGCTCCTAGGCTTCGGTATGAGTGGTGATGCGTATCACATGACCGCACCAAATATGGACGGCCCACGCCGTTGTATGGTTAATGCGATGCGCGATGCAGGCTTAAATCCAGATCAAATTCAATACATCAACGCACATGGAACATCTACACCTTTGGGTGATAAGAATGAAACCGGTGCAATTAAGGCCGCCCTTGGTGATCACGCTAAGAAAGCCTTAATTAACTCTACCAAGTCGATGACTGGCCACCTTTTAGGTGGTGCAGGTGGCTTGGAGTCTGTCTTTACTATTCTGGCCTTACATAACCAGAAGTCTCCACCAACAATCAATATCTTCAATCAAGATCCAGAGTGTGACTTGGACTACTGCGCCAACACTGCTCGCGACGTGAAGATTGACCATGCAGTCAAAAACAACTTTGGCTTTGGGGGTACTAACGGTACCTTGATTTTTGGCAAACTGACCTAATATTCACAGTAGGTTAATTCCCTTCTTTTATTCTTTAATTATTGGTTTTTACCAAGCAGGTCTATAGCATCATGAAAAAGTATCTTATTGCATTCTTCGCTATCTTTAGCTTAGGGCAAATTGCATTCATTCCCCAGGCTAGTGCCCAGAGCCCGCGGGTCTCTATTCCTGATTTTGCTGATTTAGTCGAGCGAGCCAGTCCAGCTGTAGTGAATATTCGCACTACAGAAAAAGTGATGCAGCAGCAAGCTCAGGGCGGTATTCCTGGGATGCCAGAGGATCAGGCTGAGTTCTTCCGTCGCTTTTTTGGGGTGCCTATTCCAGGGCTTCCTGGTGGGCCAAAGCAGGTGCAACCCGGTCCGGGTAAGCCGCAAGAGGCTGACCGTGGCGTAGGCTCTGGCTTCATCATCGACTCCAATGGCATGATTTTGACCAATGCCCATGTGGTCGAGGGTGCAAATACCATTTACGTCACCTTGACCGACAAGCGCGAGTACAAGGCAAAGCTATTGGGCATGGATAAACGCACCGATGTAGCGGTTGTCAAAATTGATGCTCGTGATTTACCCAAGTTAGCTTTAGGTGACTCTTCGCGCGTGAGAGTGGGCGAATGGGTTTTGGCGATTGGCTCCCCATTTGGCCTGGAAAATACGGTAACCGCCGGAATTGTGTCAGCCAAAAGTCGTGATACTGGCGACTACTTGCCGTTTATTCAGACTGACGTTGCAGTCAATCCTGGAAATTCTGGTGGCCCTTTACTAAATACTGCTGGACAGGTAATTGGCATTAACTCACAAATTTTTAGTCGCTCTGGCGGGTATATGGGAATCTCCTTTGCCATTCCGATTGATGAGGCAATGCGTGTTGCAGATCAATTGCGCGCCAATGGAAGAATGACGCGTGGCCGCATTGGGGTCGCTTTAGGTGAAATGACTAAAGAGATTGCTGAAAGCTTGGGTCTAGGCAAGCCTCGTGGTGCTTACGTTCGCAATGTTGAGCCAGGCGGCCCAGCGGCAGCGGGCGGCATTGAGTCTGGCGATGTCATTCTCAGTTTTAATGGTCGGGATATTGGTAAATCTACGGACTTGCCTAGGGCGGTTGGTGAAACCAAGCCTGGAACTAGTGCCAGCGTACAGGTTTGGCGCAAAGGCTCTACCAAGGATTTGATGGTTTCTGTAGTGGATACCGAAGCAGGTCAAGCTGCTATCAAGAAGTCAGATAACTCCGGTTCGTCCACTGGAAATGCCAATTCTCTTGGGGTGGCGGTTTCTGAGCTCTCAGATAGTAAAAAGAAGGAGCTCAATATTCGTGGGGGCGTTGAGGTTAACGGCCTTGGAGACGGCCCTTTGGCGCGCGCAGGGGTTCGTCCTGGGGATGTCATTATTCGGATTGCGGATGCTGATGTCACTGGGGTTAAGCAGTTTGAGGGCCTGGTCAAGGGTTTGGACGGCAATAAGGCGGTTCCGGTTTTTGTCCGCCGAGCTGATAGCACTCTGATTATTCCGGTACGGCCAAAATAAGCCAAAACCTGGGGTTTTGGGTGGAATAAACGGGTTTGGCGCCAATTTGGCGCCACCCATTACAATCACTTCAAGACGACTTTTTGCAGCGCATCATCGTGGTGCGTTCTGACAAGGCGTTTTTTGAAGACCAAATAAGACGCTATGGATTTAATCCGCAATTTTTCTATCATCGCCCATATCGATCACGGCAAATCAACTTTAGCTGATCGCATCATTCAATTATGTGGCGGTCTATCTGACCGTGAAATGGAAGCCCAAGTTCTTGACTCGATGGATATCGAGCGTGAGCGTGGCATCACCATTAAGGCGCAAACAGCCGCGCTGACCTACAAATCCAAAGACGGTAAAACGTACAACATTAATTTGATTGATACGCCGGGACACGTTGACTTCTCGTATGAGGTTAGTCGTTCATTGTCTGCGTGCGAAGGCGCATTGTTAGTTGTGGACGCTAGTCAAGGTGTCGAGGCTCAAACTGTTGCCAACTGCTACATGGCCCTAGAGTTGGGTGTTGAGGTTGTACCAGTTCTCAATAAGATTGATTTGCCTCAGGCAGACCCTGAACGCGCTAAAAAAGAGATTGAAGACGTCATTGGTATTGATGCATCCGATGCAGTGACATGCTCGGCTAAAACGGGCTTGGGTGTTCAGGATGTTATCGAGGAGATGATTGCTCGCGTGCCTCCGCCAAAAGGAAGCGCTGCGGATCCATTGCAAGCCTTGATTATTGACTCATGGTTTGATAACTATGTTGGTGTAGTGATGTTGGTGCGTGTAATGAATGGCACCTTAAAACCAAAAGAAAAAATTACCTTGATGTCTAATGGTTCCAGTCACTTGGTTGAGCACGTCGGCGTGTTTAGTCCAAAGTCTGTGGATCGTCCGGAGCTATCTGCCGGTCAAGTGGGATTTGTGATTGCTGGCATTAAAGAATTAAAAGCTGCAAAAGTAGGGGATACAGTTACGCATACCCCAGGGCAGCAAGGTCGCACCCCTGCTGCGGCAGCGCTTCCGGGTTTTAAGGAGGTTAAGCCTCAGGTCTTTGCAGGCTTATACCCCGTGGAGTCTAGTGAATACGATCAGTTGCGTGAATCTTTAGAGAAGCTGCAATTAAATGATGCCTCACTCTTGTATGAGCCTGAGGTATCGCAGGCTCTCGGCTTTGGATTTCGCTGTGGATTTTTGGGATTGCTCCACATGGAGATCGTGCAAGAGCGCTTAGAGCGTCAGTACGGCATGAATCTCATCACCACCGCTCCAACAGTGGTGTACCAAGTAGAGCAATCTGATGGCAGCATTCTTTCTGTAGATAATCCATCAAAGATGCCGGAGGCCAGCAAGATCAATACGATTCTTGAGCCTATCGTGACAGTCAATTTGTATATGCCGCAAGAGTATGTCGGAGCCATTATTACCTTGTGCGTTGGTAAGCGCGGTATTCAGATGGATATGAATTACCTAGGTCGCCAGGTTAAGCTGACTTATGAGCTACCGATGGCAGAGATTGTGTTGGACTTCTTCGACAAGATGAAATCCATCTCCCGCGGTTACGCATCTATGGATTACGAGTTCAAGGAATATCGTCCAGCGGACGTGGTTAAAGTCGATATTCTTATTAATGGCGAGCGAGTTGATGCTCTGTCAGTGATTGTTCACCGTAGCAACAGCCAACATCGCGGACGTGAAGTAGTTGCCAAGATGCGCGGCATCATTCCACGTCAAATGTTTGATGTGGCTATTCAGGCGGCGATTGGTAGCAATATTGTTGCTCGTGAAAACGTGAAAGCATTACGTAAAAACGTATTGGCTAAGTGCTATGGCGGTGATATTTCCCGTAAGCGTAAATTATTAGAGAAGCAAAAAGAGGGCAAGAAGCGCATGAAGCAAGTGGGTAATGTGGAAATTCCTCAAGAAGCCTTCTTGGCCATTTTGCAGGTAGACGACTAATGAACTTCGCACTGATTCTTTTTATCTTGGTAGTGGTTTCTGGTATCGCTTGGATTGCTGACCGTTACTATTTTGCCCCTCAAAGACGTCTAGCTGGCATCGACCGTATGCCCTTGTGGTTGGAGTACACAGCGGGCTTCTTCCCGGTAATTTGTGCTGTATTCGTATTGCGCTCATTTATTGTCGAGCCATTCAAGATTCCTTCTGGGTCGATGATTCCAACATTGCAAATTGGCGACTTTATCTTGGTGAATAAATTCACCTACGGTATTCGCCTTCCGGTGATTAATCAGAAAGTGCTTGAGTTGGGCTCCCCCAAGCGAGGTGACGTTGTAGTGTTCCGCTATCCTCGTGATGAATCCGTGGATTACATTAAGCGCATCGTGGCTTTGCCAGGCGACACCATTACTTATCAAGATAAGCGTTTAACAATCAATGGCCAGCCCTTGCAATACAGTGGAGGCGAACCTTATCTCGATCCCGAAAACATGCGTTATGCCAAGCGGTTTGCTGAATCCTTCCCTGTAGATTTGGGCGGGAATAAGCACGAGATTCTGAATGATCCGGATCGTCCTGCAGGTATGTTCCCCGCAGAGCGTTTTCCTGGATTTGAACACTGCCAGTATCAAAATGCTGGATTGACTTGTAAGGTGCCGGCAGGACATTACTTTGCAATGGGTGATAACCGCGATAACAGTGCTGACTCTCGTTACTGGGGATTTGTGCCGGATAAAAATATCGTAGGTAAAGCATTCTTTGTTTGGTTGAACCTTGGAAATCTTGGCCGTATTGGCGGCTTCGAATAAAGCCATGAATGCTCGCGCCGTCATTGAAACTGCACCGCTGCAAGCGCAACTTGGCTACACGTTCAAAAAGCTAGAGCTACTTAATCAGGCTTTAACCCATCGCAGCCACAGCAAGAAAAATAATGAGCGCCTCGAGTTTTTGGGTGACTCGATTCTGAATTGCGTTGTTGCTGAAATGCTGTATGAGCGTTATTCAGACTTGGATGAGGGCGATCTTTCTCGCGTTCGAGCTAATTTGGTAAAGCAGCAAGCGCTCTATGAAATTGCTCAAACACTGTCGTTATCGGACTATCTTCGTTTGGGTGAGGGTGAATTGAAGAGCGGTGGTTTCCGTCGCCCATCTATCTTGGCTGATACCCTTGAGGCAGTCACGGGCGCAATCTTTCTGGATGGCGGGTTTGACGCAGCCAAGACATGTCTACGTAAACTCTATTCCATTATTTTGGCCAACGTTGATCCCAAGACCTTGGGAAAAGATGATAAGACTTTGCTGCAAGAGTGTTTGCAGAGCTATCAATTGCCACTCCCCACTTATAACGTCACAGGAACAAGTGGTGCGGCCCACAATCAGCAATTTGAGGTGGAATGTTTGATACCTAACCTCAAGGTTGCTGTGAAGGGTGAGGGCGCCTCGCGACGGGCGGCTGAGCAAGCGGCAGCAAAGCTAGCCTTAATTGCAGCGCAAAAAGCCTTGCCGCAAGAATTGGGTAAACCTAAAAAGACTCGGTCCGCTAAAAAGAAGGCAGCAAAAAAAGTGGCAACCGAGGAGCAGTTAAATCTTAAGCTGAAGGGCTAATCGTGTTTAGATGCGGCACTATCGCCATTGTTGGCCGCCCAAATATGGGCAAATCAACCCTCTTGAATGCTTTGGTTGGTCAGAAGATCAGTATTACTTCTCGTAAAGCGCAAACTACGCGCCACCGTATTTTAGGTATTCAGAATCGTGAAGAGGCGCAATTTATTTTTATTGATACGCCAGGTTTTCAGACACGTTTAATGAATACCTTGAACAAGGCCTTGAACCGCACAGTAACTACAGCGCTACAAGATGTGAATGTAGCTTGCTTTGTGGTTGAGGCTGGTTACTTTGGCGAAGATGACAAGAAGGTTTTGAAATTACTGCCAGATGACTTACCTATTGTCTTGGTTTTAAATAAGTTAGATCTATTTAATAGTCGTTTTCAGACCCCTTCTGAGCGGGATCAGGCGCTTCTGAACTTTATTAAAGAGATGGCCCGCCCTTGGTGTGAATTAGGTGGTCATGAAGATCAGAAGTCTGAGTTCGCTGAAATCGTGCCGATGAGTGCCAAGAGTCCTGGGGATGTCGAGAGATTGTTGGATGTACTTGAGGGTTACCTGCCAGAGGCGCCAGCGGTCTACGATGGCGATACCATTACTGATCGCAGTGAGCGCTTCTTGGCTGCTGAGATTCTGCGTGAGAAGGTCTTCCGTTTTACAGGGGAAGAATTGCCTTACACCAGCACTGTAGTAATTGATCAATTCAAGATGGATGGCAAGATGCGCCGTATCGCTGCTACTATTTTGGTTGATCGTGATAGTCACAAAGCAATGATTATTGGTGCCAAGGGTGAGCGGCTCAAGAAGATTTCTACTGATGCCCGTATCGATATGGAAAAGCTTTTTGATGGCAAAGTCTTTTTGGAGACTTGGGTTAAGGTCAAGCGTGGCTGGGCTGACGATCGTGCTGAGTTGCGGGCGCAAGGGTTAGAGTAATTATTCATGGCCTCGATTCGTATTGCTGACGAACCCGCTTTTGTATTGCACAGCATTCCTTATAAGGAAACCAGCTTAATTCTGGATGTCTTTACTCGGCAGCATGGTCGTATGGCCTTGATTGCTAAGGGCGCTAAGCGTCCGCACTCCGTATTGCGTCCAGTCTTACAACGCTTCCAGCCCTTATTAGTCTCTTGGAGCGGTAAGTCCGAACTGCGTACTTTAACGAAGTCAGAGTGGGTCGGTGGCACGCCATCTTTGGTGGGTGATGCATTGCTCTGCGGCTTTTACCTCAATGAGTTATTGGTCAAGTTTCTAGCTCGTGAAGATGACTATGAAAAACTCTACGATCATTACACTGATACGATTTCTGCCTTATCCAATCTCGAGTTTGAATCCAAGGGTTTGGAAGAAATTCTGCGTCCCTTTGAGTTAACGCTTTTGCAGGAAACTGGTTATGCGGCAGCGCTTGATCGTTGTGTCGAAACCAATAGCGCTCCTATATCAGATGAGCAGTATGTTTATCAGCCGGAGCGTGGCGTCAGGCCCGCTCAAGGTGATGATCCAGGCCACTGGCCAGTCTTGAGTGGTCGATCCCTTCTGGCAATTTCGGCAGGAGATTTTTCTGGTCAGGAGACGCTTTCTGAAAGTAAGCAGTTGATGCGCTTTTTGCTAGGCTTACACCTACAAGATCAGGTGCTCACAACTCGTCAGATTTTGATTGATCTGAAGAAAATCTAGTAATCTAGCTGAATGAATACCCAACCAAAGCTTGAGCTTGGCATCAATATTGATCACGTAGCTACCTTGCGTAACGCGCGTGGCACTACCTACCCCGACCCACTAAAAGCTGCACGTTTAGCTGAAGAGGCGGGCGCAGATTTAATTACCTTGCATTTGCGAGAAGATCGTCGACATATTAAAGATGCTGACTTACTGGCACTTCGCCCCTTAATTCAGACTCGTATGAACTTGGAGTGTGCCGTTACTCCAGAGATGATTAATATCGCCTGCCAAGTGAAACCACATGATGTTTGCCTCGTTCCTGAAAAACGTGAAGAGGTCACTACTGAGGGTGGCTTGGATGTAGTAGGTCACTTTGAAGCAGTTAAATCTGCCACTACGCAGTTAAAAGCTGCAGGCATTCGGGTATCTCTTTTTATTGATCCCGAGGAAAAGCAAATTCAGGCGGCCAAAGATGTTGGTGCAACAGTAGTCGAATTGCATACTGGTCGATACGCAGATCTGGATGGTGATCAACAGAAGCAAGAGCTCGAGCGCATCAGAAAAGCAGCGCAGTTTGGAAAAATTATTGGCTTACGAGTCAATGCAGGTCATGGTTTGCATGAGGGTAATGTGATCCCAGTTGCCGCCATTGCCGAGCTATCTGAGCTCAATATTGGCCATGCGATTGTTGCTGAAGCCCTCTTCAAGGGTTGGCAAAAAGCGATTACCGACATGAAGGCCCTGATGACTCAGGGTAGAACTCAAGCTTAAAAGATTAAATATCAAATGATTATTGGCATAGGCACAGACATTTTGCAGATTGAGCGGCTTCAAGCCGCTTACGATCGCACCAATGGCCGCTTAGCTGAAAAAATTCTTGGGCCAGATGAGATGTTGGTTTTTAAGCATCGCTTGGCTAGAAATCACAAGAGGGGTATTGCTTTCTTGGCAACACGCTTTGCTGCAAAAGAGGCGTTTTCGAAGGCGATTGGTCTAGGCATGAGAATGCCGATGACTTGGCGCTCTTTGCAAACTCTCAATGAGCCTAGTGGTAAACCAGTTACATCCTATTTGGGTGCACTCGCACAATTTATGCAGGAAAAAAACTGGGAAGCACAGGTTACGGTAAGCGACGAGCAGGATATGGCAATTGCTCACGTCATCGTAGTTCAGAAGCAAGCAAAATAAATTCAATCACGAGGAATACATGAGTAAGTCGACTATGAAACCAGGCCCAATTACTTTAGATGTCATTGGCTTTGAGTTAAAGGCAGAAGATCGTCGTCGAATTTTGCATCCGCTTACTGGCGGTGTAATTTTGTTTGGTAGAAACTTTGCCAATCGTAAGCAGCTCACCAGGCTCACTGCGGAAATTAAAAAACTCCGCCCTGATGTATTAATCTCAATTGACCATGAAGGCGGACGTGTTCAGCGCTGCAGGACTGATGGTTTTACCCATCTACCCGCTATGCGCAAGCTCGGTGAGCTTTGGGCGCGAAAAAGTAAATCGACCCATACTGCTGAGTCTGCTGCTACTGCTATGGCTGCAGCTACCGCATGTGGATATGTTTTGGCTGCAGAGCTTCGCGCTTGCGGTGTGGACTTTAGTTTTACTCCTGTTTTGGATTTAGATTTTGGTCGTAGTGGCGTGATTGGGGATCGTGCATTTAGCCGCGATCCACAAATCACTTTTGCGCTGGCTAAGAGCTTGAATGAAGGCCTGCGCCTTGCTGGTATGGCCAACTGTGGGAAGCACTTTCCAGGTCATGGCTGGGCAGAGGCTGATTCTCATGTGGCAATTCCGGTGGATGAGCGCCCTTTAAAGCAAATTCTGAATGAGGATGCCAAGCCCTATGAGTGGTTAGATCTGAGTCTGACGGCAGTAATGCCGGCACACGTGATCTATCCAAAAGTAGATAAAAATCCAGCAGGATTTTCTCGGGTTTGGTTGCATTCCATCTTGCGTCAAGAGTTGGGGTTCGAAGGCGTCATCTTTAGTGACGACCTTTCGATGGAGGGTGCCAGCGTTGCCGGTTCTGTAGTCAAAGGTGCTGACATGGCGCTCGAGGCAGGATGCGATGCGGTATTGATTTGTAATCGTCCAGACCTGGCTGATCAATTGCTTAGCCAGCTGAAGGTTTCTAAAGCAAAACAAGCAGAGTCTGCCACTCGATTAAATCGACTGATGCCAACTGCAGAAGCTCCGTCGTGGGATGAGTTACAGGGCGAGGCGCAGTATCAGCATGCTAGAGGTTTGCTTCGGCAGTTAAATCTGATCGCCTAGGTGGCAAGCAGAAACTGTTGGTAATAAAAAAGCCCGGCAAGCCGGGCTTTTGCTGATCGAGCGAGCTAATTAGTTAGCGCGGCTACGATATTCACCGGTGCGAGTATCGATCTCGATCTTGTCGCCAGTGTTGCAGAACAATGGAACTTGCAACTCATAGCCAGTAGCCAATTTTGCAGTCTTCAATACTTTGCCTGAGCTGGTATCGCCTTTAACTGCTGGCTCTGTGTAAATGATTTCACGAACCAAAGAGTTTGGCATTGCTACAGAGAGTGCTTTACCTTCGTAGAACACGACTTCGCAAGGCATGCTTTCTTCGAGGTAATGTAATGCATCACCCATGAACTCAGCCTCAACTTCGTATTGGTTGTATTCAGTATCCATAAATACATACATTGGATCTGCAAAGTAAGAGTAGGTGCAATCTTTCTTATCCAAGATCACCACATCAAACTTGTCATCTGCTTTGAATACACCTTCATTAGGCGCACCAGTTAACAAGTTCTTGAATTTCATTTTTACAACAGAGGAGTTACGGCCTGAGCGGCTGTATTCTGCTTTTAAAACGACCATGGCATCAGTGCCGATCATTACTACGTTACCAACGCGGAGTTCTTGTGCTGTTTTCATCTTGCTATTCCTGGGTGCAGAGCTGATTTTCTGCGGTTTTTATCAAAAACAAGA
>CANFOT010000044.1 GCA_947448625.1 Burkholderiaceae bacterium
CGGGAAAAAAGCGCTCCCATAAGCCTCTATCTTTTGACGCATGGCATCGTAATACTGTGCAAAGACGACCGCCTTCGTGCTGGCGCCAGTCAAAACCTTACGACGAGGCTCGCGTCCGTTCACTTGCAAACGTTTCGCCAACTCAGCCTCCAAAGAGTTAAGTTGTGAGCTCGCTTTTTTCTCATCCCCGCTTTTACGACCGCCCGATAGCGCTCGATCTGCTTCGAGCTTAGCCAGCATTTGTTTTTGTTGTTTTTCTAACACCTCAAGACGAGCATCAGCTCCAAGTCTTGCTCGATGGAGCGCGCTAGCATCTTGGTTGGAAGTGCTGCCACCCCCATGTAAATCGGCTTGCGCCAATTTATGAGCCTGCTTGGGTGCCACTTGATTGCTGGCATTCACCAGGACAACGCTGAGCGGCGTATTTAAACGGCGACTCTCTATTTCTCCTATACCCCAGCGAAAAGATAAGAAAATGAGGTGGGCCAGAATGGAGAGGCCCAGCGCATAGCTAAATGGGTAGCGGCGCCAACTGCCATCTAGACGCTCTATCAACTGATTCAGCTTAGGCGGGACTTGCATCACTCTCAGGAACTTCCGGGGCTTCAATATGAAGAACTCGAACTCCAGCAGTGAGCTGCAAGAGATCTACATCATCAATGCTTACTTCAGCACGAGTCATGCGAGGATGCGTAGCAAGCTCTGGGACAGGTAAATGCAAAGGAATAGGCTCGACTCGTGACATGCCTTCTTTGAGATGCCTTACAAATACTTGCTTAGGAACTTCGTCTTGAGCAACCCAGCGCAAACACCAATACTTCTCGAGGCGATCTTGGTATTCACCATAAGCCGAATAGCAAGCCTCAAAGTCAGCCGCGATACCCATCAATGCAGCATCTCGCGGCGGAAATGGTGCCACCATTTTGGCCATAACGCCATGTCTTGCTATGGCAATCAGCTGGGATTGGTTAACTAAATCCGAATAGCGGCGCAGCGGTGATGTACACCAGGCGTAATAATCTAAGCCCAAACCTTCATGAGGTCCTGGGGTTGTCTGCATACGAGTACGTAAGGGACCCCAACCTTTTTGCGTGCGGAATAAGCCAGGCAATCCATGATCGGCTAGCAATCGGCCTGAAGCGCTATTGCAATAAATCATCCACTCGGCCACGATCGTATCTAGGATAGAACCGCGCTGGCGTGGAGTAATGTCAACTCGTTGTGCGCCATCAGCCTCTTTGATTTGAAAATGAAAATCTCTTGCTAGAGCATTTGAATCTACCACTCCCAGCTGTTCTGGACGCAATCCATTTGCCACTCTCTGCTCTTGGCGTCCTGCGTGGAGCAATTTAGCCGCCGCCCACAAAACGCTGAGCTCTTGTCGATAAGCATAGTCAGCAGATTCATCAGCCAAGCTGTCCCCTGTGACTAAGTGCTCTAAATTCTCCAGGCGAAGATTAGATCCCATCGGAACCATCTCAGCACGCAACTGCAAGGACTCTTTATCTACAGCCCCGGCTGGATCGATATCCACATACATCGATAAGGCTGGGCGAGCGGCGCCCTCATCCAAAGAAAACTGGGCAATAACGGTGTCAGGCAGCATTGTGATCTTGTCGCCAGGGAAATACACAGTAGACATCCGAGTACGTGCGACTCGATCTACGGCATCATCCTTGGCAATAACCAAGCCAGGCGCTGCAATATGAATACCGATGCGATGTCCACCCCCCTCAAGCGGGGTAACGGATAAAGCGTCATCAATTTCTGTGGTGCCTGAATCATCTATCGAGAATGCGCTGACTTCAGCTAAAGGTAGCTCTGAAATAGCATCGTCTATTGCGGATTGCTCGACAACCAAGCTTTGATCGTGAGCGGCACCCTGAGGAAAATGACTCTTTAAAAACATCCCCTGGTGATATTGCAAAGGTGAATCTATTGCCCCACAGCGGATCATTAACTGCGCAGGTGATTCACCTGACTCAGTACATGCCGCCATGAGCGCCTTGTAGGCAGAGGTATTTTTATCAGGGGAGAACAAGAGCTGATTCGCTTGAGACTGGAGTGCCTCTGGAAATATTCCAGAAACCAGCTCTTTTTGCCACACAGCCTGCTGCTCTAATTCTTTCTGCTTGCGCTCAAGTGCAGCCAAACCGGCCTGTAATTGCTCAAGCGGCGCTCGCTGAAATCGTCCCCGACCCTTGCGGCGAAAAAATACTGGCGCACCCTGCAAGGCAATAGCTAAGGCCGTCTGTTGCGAGATGCTTGCTTGTGCACCAAAGTACTCTTGGGCAACATTTACCAAGCCAAATTCTTCATCAGGCGCGCAATCCCATAAGAATTGCAAATCAATCTCTTGAGCTAAGGTATTTGCCTCATCCATCAGTGCTTGCGGCTCTGGCTTTTCAAAGCGCAACCAAACTTCCTTAGCTTTTAATTTGATCTTTTTTCCAGACAAGCTGGTGGCTTGCCATGACTCAGCATCTCCAGCGCCCGAGGCAGACTGGACTGTGGCAACCTTGATGTCACCACCCTCTTCATATAAAAGATGCATGCTTAGAGAGAGATCCCGCCACTGGCCTCAAGTGCCACGCCATTCACATAACTGGCTTCATCGCTTGCCAAGAATAGATACACATTTGCCATTTCTTCGGGAGTTCCCAATCGACCAAGCCAACTACGTCTCTCAATATCTTTCAAGATATTTTCTGGCATCGCCTTCACCATCTCAGTAGCAATAAAGCCTGGGCAAACTGCATTCACCCGAATTCCTTTTGCACCTAACTCACGCGCCCAGGTTTTAGTGAACCCAATTACGCCAAATTTCGTCGCAGAGTAATTTGTCTGACCAAAATTTCCATAGATACCGACAACACTTGAGGCATTAACGACGGCACCTTTACCAGCCTCTAACATATGCGGAACAACTAGTTGCGTGCAATTGAAGACGCCCTTTAGATTGACATTGATGACCGTATCGAATTGTGCCTCTGTCATTTTCACTAAGCGTGCATCTTGAGTAATGCCGGCATTGTTAATTAAGATATCAATGCGTCCATGGCGCTGCATGATTTGATCCACTGCAGCTTCAATACTCGTGCGATCCGTCACATTCATAACAAAGCCTTCGGAGCCAGGAATGAGATCAACTGCCGCCTTGACCTCATCGGGATTGATATCCGCAATCATGACTTTTGCACCTTCTTGTGCAAAACGCTTCGCAGTTGCAAAGCCAATACCTTTCGCGGCGCCCGTAATAATGGCGACCTGATCTTTTAATCTCATGCTGATTACTCTGCTTTCTCTTGTATTGCAGTCAATATTTTGTGATGCACGCCACCAAAGCCACCATTGCTCATGACCAGAATATGATCGCCAGGCTGGGCCTCTTTCGCCACCGCATTTACCAAGGCACTTAAATCATCAAAGGCTAAGGCGTGATTCTTATCTTTGGCATTTAATGGGGACAAGACCTCATTCAAATCCCACCCCAAAGACTCTTTCCCAGAGCTCGCTCCGTAGGCAAAGACTTTATCAGCCGCCTCCAAACTAGTAGGCAGTTGCGCCTTCATCACGCCAAGTTTCATCGTATTCGATCGCGGCTCTAAGACCGCTAAAATTCTGGACTGCCCTACGCGACGTCGTAGACCATCTACCGTTGTTGTAATCGCTGTAGGGTGATGCGCAAAGTCATCATAGACCGTGACCTCACCAGCTACACCAATCGTTTCTAAACGACGTTTCACATTTTTAAACTCTGCTAAAGCACGTGCAGCATTAGCCGGCGATATGCCAATGTGATTTGCAGAGGCGATCGCAGCCAGAGCATTGAGTTGATTATGGCGCCCCATCACTCCTGAGTTTGGAGCCCACATCACAGTTGCAACCTCTGTACCGTTTTGTAAAACAGTAAAGCCATCAGCCGCCTGAGAAATTAAAGACCAGGTGTTTTGTTTAGCTTGTCCAAACTCTTCAACAGGGGCCCAGGCACCTCGTGCGATTACTCTTTCTAAGGCAGGCTCCTCACCATTGACCACCACGAGACCGTTACCTGGCACCGTGCGCACTAAATGATGAAACTGCGTTTCGATTGCTGCAAGGTCAGCAAAAATATCAGCATGATCAAACTCGAGATTGTTTAATAGGGCTGTGCGTGGACGATAGTGAACAAACTTACTGCGCTTATCAAAAAATGCCGTGTCGTATTCATCCGCCTCAATAACAAAGTATTGGCTTTCACCTAAACGAGCGGATACCGTGAAATTCAATGGCACCCCGCCAATTAAATACCCCGGCTGATAGCCGTTGAATTCCAAAATCCAAGCCAACATCGCAGAGGTTGTAGTTTTGCCATGCGTACCCGCAACAGCTAAGACATGTCGACCAAATAGCACCTGCTCACCCAGCCACTGCGGGCCAGATGTATAAGGCAAGCCCTGATTGAGGATGGCCTCCATCAATGGATTTCCACGAGAAACTACATTACCGATGACAAATAAATCGGGCATCGTTTCAAACTGTAATAATTGGTCGGGCGAGAATCCCTCAATGAGCTCAATGCCCTGGGCTTCAAGCTGAGTGCTCATTGGTGGATACACGTTGGCGTCACAGCCAGTTACACGATGTCCGGCATGCCGAGCGATTGCGGCAATGCCGCCCATGAAAGTACCGCAAATGCCCAAGATATGAATATGCATTGGGGAATTTTAGCTAAGGAGTAGCAATGAACCGAAGACAGTGGATCAGCATCGTCGGAATTAGCCTATTGGCGCTACTTGCAGGGATCCTCACTTCACAGTGGATTTATAAAACAGGACTGGCAAGTGATCCCGCAATAAAAGCTTTTTTTGCCAACCCTTGGCAAACACCCGATGGAAAATTGGCAGATACCGAAAAATGGCACGGAAAAGTACTGGTGGTGAACTTTTGGGCCTCCTGGTGCCCTCCCTGCGTTGAAGAAATGCCTACTTTAGACAAATTACAGCAAGAATTTTCCTCACAAAATGTGCTATTTGTCGGCATTGGCATAGATTCACCCTCTAATATTCGTCAATTCCTTGAAAAAACCCCTGTTTCCTATCCTATTATGATTGGCGGACTGGAGGGAAGTAATTTATCTAAACAGATGGGCAACTCTCAAGGGGCCCTTCCGTACACCATCATCATTAGCCCTCAAGGCAAGGCGACTAGCAGCAAATTGGGTAAGATAAGCGAAGAAGAGCTCAGAAATGCTATTAAATCTGCTTTATGAGCGATTTTTCAGAGTCTTACTGTTTATAAAATAGGCCAAAATATTGCTTTTCAGATGCAAATTTAGCAATATCTGCGCTTAAAATTATAAAAAATGGCTGATTTAGCGCTTATTCTTTGGGCTTGCCCAAAGATTCTGGGGGTATACTTTCCCCGTGCTTGGTGAAGATGAGTCTTCATGAAGTAAGCAGTTTTAGAGAAAAGCTTTATTAACGTAACTAAACTTAACTGCCTCTAAAAATATCGATCTATGTCGAAAAATACTTCAATTCTCGTAATTCAAGGCCCAAATCTAAATCTATTGGGAACCCGTGAACCAGAGGTTTACGGCAAAACAACCCTAGAAGATATTCATACAAAGCTTGGCACGATTGCCAAGTCTTATTCCGTCGATCTATCTACCTTCCAAAGCAATCACGAGGGCGAATTAATTGACCGTATTCAAAAAGCCAAACAAGATGGGGTGGACTTCATCATCATCAATCCAGGCGCCTTTACCCATACCAGCGTTGCCTTACGGGACGCTCTGGCTGGAGTTGCCATCCCCTTTACTGAAGTGCATTTGTCAAATATTCACCAACGTGAAGAGTTCCGCAAGCACTCCTACTTATCCGATATCGCCACGGGCGTGATTTGCGGCTTAGGCGCCATTGGTTACGAATTAGCACTGCAAGCAGCCATCACACGTTTGCAAAAATAAAGATTAATTAAGAATTACAAGAGAGGAAGCCTTTCCATGGATCTGAGAAAACTAAAAACCCTAATCGACCTTGTTTCTGAATCAGGAATTTCTGAACTGGAAGTAAACGAAGGCGAAGATCGTGTTCGCATTGTGAATGCCGGATCTTCAGCGCCAGCTAGTCAAGTGGTTTACGCCAATCCAGCGCCTGCTCAAGCAATGCAAGTTGCTCCCGCAGCCGCGCCAGCTGCCCCAGCAACTGAAGAAGCTCCTGCAGAAACTGGTTTTGTAGCTCGTTCACCGATGGTTGGGACTTTCTATCGCGCACCAAATCCAGAATCTCCAGACTTTGTCAAAGTAGGCGACACAGTCAAAGTTGGTCAAACGCTGTGCATTATTGAAGCAATGAAGCTTCTCAATGAGATCGAATCTGAGCAAGCTGGCGTCATTAAGCAAATTCTGTGTGAAAACGGCCAAGGCGTTGAGTTTGACCAGCCGCTGTTCATCATCGCTTAACTCTGCCTCCTAGATTCATTCCAATCCACCGTTACTTAACTCAGAGCCGACATGTTCGATAAGATTCTGATTGCCAATCGCGGAGAAATTGCTCTCCGTATCCAACGCGCATGTCGCGAGTTGGGAATTAAAACTGTAGTGGTCTATTCGACCGCTGATAAAGAGGCTAAGTATGTGAAGCTTGCAGACGAAGCTGTCTGCATCGGGCCCGCCCCATCACCGCTTAGCTATCTCAATATGCCTGCCATCATTTCAGCAGCTGAGGTTACTGATGCTGAAGCGATTCACCCAGGCTACGGCTTCCTCTCTGAGAACGCCGACTTTGCTGAGCGTGTAGAAAAATCCGGTTTTGCTTTCATTGGCCCTACTGCAGCGTCAATTCGCCTGATGGGCGATAAGGTATCCGCTAAACGCGCGATGATTAAGGCAGGCGTTCCTTGTGTTCCTGGATCTGAAGGCGCATTGCCAGATAACCCAAAAGAAATTATTGCTACCGCAAAAAAAGTAGGTTACCCAGTCATTATTAAAGCTGCTGGCGGTGGCGGCGGTCGCGGTATGCGCGTAGTTCATACAGAAGCTGCACTGCTAAACGCGGTCAACATGACTAAAGAAGAAGCTGGTCGTGCATTTGGCAATCCGGAAGTTTATATGGAGAAGTTTCTGGAAAAACCTCGCCACGTAGAGATTCAGATTCTGGCCGATACCCACGGCAATGCTATTTGGCTAGGTGAGCGCGATTGCTCCATGCAACGTCGCCACCAAAAAGTGATCGAGGAAGCTCCTGCCCCCGGCATTGATCGTCGTTTGATTGCCAAAATTGGTGAGCGTTGCGCTGAAGCCTGTAGAAAAATTGGCTACCGCGGTGCTGGTACCTTCGAATTCTTGTACGAAGATGGTGAATTCTTCTTTATTGAGATGAATACCCGCGTTCAAGTAGAACACCCCGTAACTGAAATGATTACTGGCGTGGATATCGTTCAAGAACAAATTCGCATTGCTGCTGGCTTAAAACTCAGCTATCGCCAAAAAGACATCGTGTTCCGTGGTCACGCCATTGAATGCCGTCTCAATGCCGAAGATCCATTCAAGTTCACGCCAAGCCCAGGCAAAATTGGCTCATTCCACATGCCAGGCGGCCCTGGAATTCGGGTCGACTCACATGCATACAGTGGCTATGTCGTTCCATCGAATTACGATTCCATGATTGGCAAGCTGATTTCTTACGGTAATACCCGCGAGCAAGCGATCCGCCGTATGCAGATTGCACTTTCAGAAATGGTCATTGATGGAATTACGACCAATGTACCTCTCCATCGCGAACTCATGCTTGATCCAAACTTCATGGAAGGCGGAACTAGCATTCACTATCTAGAGCACCGCCTTGAAGAGCAAGCTGCCAGTCGTGGCAAACCCTAAACCATGGGTCAATTGATGTTGATTTGGAGTAAGCATGTCCTATCGTGAACTCGTATTCACGGTCCCAGCAGAGATCGCAGAACCCTTGGGAGATGCGTTGCTGGAAGTGGGCGCACTTTCTGTCACCGTTGAAGACGATGCGGCCGGTGGGTACGATGAGAGCCCCCTCTATGGTGAGCCTGGACTCTCACCAGAGGTGCAAGCTTGGGATCGATCTTCGGTAACAGCACTATTTAATCCAGAGATTGATGATTCTGATGCAGAAAATTTCATTCCTGAGCTACTGGCGTCTCTTAAAGAGGCGGGCTTCAATCTCCCCGCACCTACAGAGAAGATTGTTGAAGAACAAGACTGGGTTCGCTTAACCCAAAGTCAATTCGCCCCGATTCAGATTGGCGAACGCATTTGGGTGGTGCCTTCTTGGCATGAAGCACCGACTGACCCCAACGCAATTTGTTTAGCAGTAGATCCAGGCCTAGCATTTGGTACGGGCAGTCATCCAACTACCCACCTCTGCTTACTCTGGCTAGAGCAAAACACCCAACTGACAAACCAAAGCCTGCTGGATTACGGCTGCGGATCTGGAATTTTGGCCATTGCCGCCGCAAAACTTGGCTGCAATCCTGTTGTTGGCACTGATATTGACCCACAAGCGATGGTGGCTGCACGCAGTAATGCAGAAATTAACAACACAATCATTCGCTTTGTCTTGCCAAACGAAAATGCACCAGAACTTGCAGCTGAAACCAAATACGACATCGTCATGGCCAATATTTTGGCCAATCCATTGCAAGTACTTGCTCCTGCATTGGTGAATAAGATGCGGCCAGGCGGAAAAATTGTTCTGTCAGGCGTCCTTGCCCGCCAAGCCGAGGAAGTGATTGCGACTTACAGTCAATGGTTAAGTCTTTCTGTTTGGAAAGAGAGTGAAGGCTGGGTCTGTTTGCACGGCACACTCCCTACGCAGGCTGGGAAAAACACAGATACTTCAACGCCGGCTCAAAAAAAAAGTCTTAAATTAACGCTTCTCGGTCTTTTTTTTCTCTTGCTCCTGATTTTTGGCGAGCATCTTTCTAGAAACTCGCTACTTCCAACACTAGCAACGCGTATTGATGGCAGTTCATCCACAATTGCCAGGAGCGCTTTTTCCCTGCTGCAGAATGTGGATGAAAAATTATGCCGCGCACTAGGGTGCTTGAATCGCCCTGTAAGCGATTTCTCTGCATGGAAAATAACTTCGGTCACTCTCTCACCTGAAAGCGCGCGAGAGAGCCTTAAAATCGGTTTAAATCAATCTGTACTGCAAGTTGAAATACAAAATCGTCTTGCACTCCCAGTTTTATTCACCAATTTAGAAATTTCTCTCACTGATGCAGAGGAATCGGAGATTAAAACGATTCAATTTTCACCATCAGAATGGTTGCCAAGCTCTTGGCAAGAGGCGCATCCTGAATTTTTGCGTCAAGGCGCACCTTCTGGTGAAATTTTTCACTCTGAGTTAGCAGTTTCCCTGCCGCAAAATGCTGCAGGCTATCGTGTCAGAATTTTTTACCCTGAAAAATAGAGTGCAATTTCAATTTCACGCCTATTCCAACTGATTTTTATTAGAAAGTAATTTTTATGGCAAGCTTGATCTGCGGTTCCATCGCTTACGACACCATCATGAACTTTGAAGGCAAATTTGCCGATCAAATTCTGCCGGAGCAAATTCACATTCTGAATGTGGCCTTCCTAGTTCCGACAATGCGCCGTGAATTTGGTGGTTGTGCGGGCAATATTGCCTACAACCTGAATCTCTTAGGTGGTGATCCCATCATCATGGCAACCGTAGGCGGTGATGCAGTCCCTTACCTCAATCGCCTTCAACAACTCCAAATTGATGCAACGCATATTCGTCAGATTAACCAGGCATTTACTGCTCAGGCGATGATCACGACCGATCAAGCCAACAATCAAATTACCGCCTTTCATCCTGGTGCAATGGGTGAATCTCACCTCAACCAAGTTTCTGACGTGATTACGGAGCGCAGTAAAAACTCTAAAGGTGCGGCAAAATTTGGAATTGTTGCCCCAGATGGACGTCAAGGAATGTGGGAACACTGCCACCAACTGGCTGAAGCAGGCATTCCATTTGTATTTGATCCGGGTCAGGGTTTGCCAATGTTTAACGGTCCAGAACTCCTAGAGCTTGTCGATATTGCCAGCTATCTTGCCGTAAATGACTATGAAGGTGAAATGCTTTCACAAAGAACTGGCTTAAGCCTCGCTAAAGTCGCCGAAAGAGTAAAAGCCTTAATTGTGACTAAGGGTGCAGAGGGTGCAGACATTTACGTTGATGGAAAATGTATTGCAATTCCACCAGTGCCGGCAGCGAAAGTGGTAGACCCAACCGGTTGCGGCGATGCATTTCGCGGCGGCTTGCTATTTGGGTTGGAAAACAGCATGGATTGGGAGGTGACCGGTCGCTTAGCTAGTTTGATGGGTTCAATCAAAATCACCCATCAGGGACCACAAAATCACCAAATGAGCAAAGATGAAATCGCTGCTCAATTCAAATCTGCGTTTGGATTTGCTCTCTAAAGCAAACAGATTCAAGGACTAGCAATAAAAAAGGGATCTCGCGAGAGATCCCTTTGAACTTCACCCGCCTACAAGCAGAGCTTATGGGCGTGTGCCAGTTGGGAAGGGCCAAGCAGCAGCTGGATTCAACGCAGTTGAAGCAGCAACTTTTTTAGCCACGGGCTTTTTTACAGCTTTACCCGCTTTCTTCGCAGCAGGCTTACTTACTTTTTTTTTGCTACTTTACGAGCTACTTTCTTAGCAGCAGGCTTCTTAGCAACAGCTTTTTTAGCTACTTTCTTAGCAGCAGGCTTCTTAGCAGCAGCTTTTTTAGCTACTTTCTTAGCAGCAGGCTTCTTAGCAGCAGCTTTTTTAGCTACTTTCTTAGCAGCAGGCTTCTTAGCAGCAGC
>CANFOT010000045.1 GCA_947448625.1 Burkholderiaceae bacterium
AAAAACCTGAATTTTCCTGAATTACCCCTATATTCATGCCAAAATTGCAGGATGGGAGCCTTAAGTCATATTCGCGTTTTAGACCTCAGCCGTGTTCTTGCCGGCCCATGGTGCGCACAAAACCTTGCCGATCTGGGTGCAGATGTCATTAAAGTGGAGCGCCCGGGCGTTGGGGACGATACCCGGCATTGGGGTCCTCCTTTTGTTAAGGATGCCGAGGGTCATGAAACTGCTGAAACTGCCTATTTCATCTGCATTAATCGCAATAAGCGATCGATTACGGTCGATATCAGCAAGCCTGAGGGCCAAGAAATCATTCGCCAGCTGGCCAAGGAGTCCGATGTCGTTATTGAGAACTACAAGGTTGGGGATCTAGCCAAGTACGGCCTAGATTACCCAAGCCTTAAGCAAGTGAAGTCTGACCTAATTTACTGCTCAATCACCGGTTTTGGCCAAAATGGCCCATATGCTCATCGACCTGGTTATGACTTCATTATCCAGGGCATGGGTGGGTTTATGAGCGTTACCGGGGAGGCCGATGACTTTCCAGGAGCTAGCCCCCAAAAGGCTGGTGTAGCTATTGCTGATATCTTTACCGGCATGTACGCCAGCACCGCAATCTTGGCTGCCGTTGTGCATCGAGACCAGACAGGTCATGGTCAATATATCGATATGGCGCTTCTGGATACTCAAATAGCGGTGATGGCCAATATATCTAGCGCCTATTTGTGCTCAGATAAGATTCCGCAGCGCTGGGGGAATGCCTCTCCCATCATCGTTCCCTATCAAACCTTTCCGACTTCAGATGGCTGGATGATCGTGGCAGTTGGTAATGACGGTCAATTCAAACACTTTGTGACTGCCGGTGGCGAAGCACATTTGGCTGAAAACCCCTTATTTATCAATAACCCCCTCCGAGTGGAGAATCGTAAGTCATTAATTTCATTACTAGAAGTCATGACTCGTCGCAAAAACAAGGCTGAGTGGATCAGCCTTCTAGAGGCTGCTAACGTGCCCTGCGGCCCCATCAATAACTTCGAGGAAGTTTTTGACAACGAGCAAGTAAAAGCGCGTGGCGTCCAAATTAATGTTCCACACCCAACAGCTGGCAATATGAAGCTCGTTGCCAGCCCAATGCGACTGTCAGAAACACCAGTTGAAGTCCGTATGGCCCCGCCAACCTTGGGTCAACATACCGATGAGATCCTTCTGGAACGTTTAAACCTTGACCCTCAGGCTATTGCAGCGCTAAAAGACAAAGGCATTATTTAATCCACATGCCTACAAGTCATCCAAGTCGAAAGCTATCGCTTAAAAAAGTACTAATTTTTGGTGGTCTGATGGTGACCTTTTCCATGGGTATACGCCATGGATTTGGCCTCTTTAACCTACCAATTACGATGGCAAATGGCTGGGGACGCGAAACCTTTGCTCTTACTATTGCATTGCAGAATCTCATCTGGGGTGCAGTTCAACCCATCACCGGCGCATTAGCGGACCGCTACGGCGCGCTGAAAATTATGGTCGCTGGTGGCGTACTTTATGCGCTTGGTTTAGCTGGCATGGCAATCTCAACTGATGCTTTGAACTTTTCATTGGCAGGAGGATTGCTGATTGGTCTTGCGCAAACTGCGACTACCTACAGCGTAGTCTATGGAATATTAGGTCGAAACGTTGCTGCTGAAAAACGAGTGTGGGCAATGGGTATTGCAGCTGCCGCTGGATCCTTTGGGCAATTTCTCATGATTCCTGTTGAGCAAGGTCTCCTCACTAGCTTTGGTGCCAATGATGCATTGCTCATGCTAGCGCTCATGGCTAGCTTGATGATTCCGATTGCGTTTATGTTACGTGAGCCCAATACTGCCAATGCACATCAAGGTAGCAATCAAACCATCAAAGAGGCCCTAAAAGAAGCGATGGGCAACACCAGCTTCAGACTGCTAACTTTGGGCTATTTTGTTTGCGGATTTCAGGTGGTGTTTATCGCCGTTCATCTAGCACCCTACCTTAAGGACTTATCCAAGATTTATCCTGATGTAGGTGCACCTGCCGTAGCCACTACCGCACTTGCCCTAATTGGACTGTTTAATATTTTTGGGACCTATAGTGCCGGAATACTCGGTCAGCGCCTTCCCAAGCGCTACCTACTATCAGGCATCTATATCAGCCGGTCTGTTGCCATTATGGCCTTTATTTGGCTACCTCTTAGCCCCACCTCTACTTATGTATTTGCCGCAATCATGGGCTTCCTGTGGTTATCTACCATCCCTCTAACCAATGCGATCGTAGCGCAGATATTTGGGGTGAAATACCTTACGATGCTTTCGGGCTTGGTGTTCTTTTCCCATCAATTAGGCAGCTTCTGCGGCGCCTACTTTGGCGGCTACTTGTTTGACCGCACCGGCTCGTACCTCATTGTTTGGAATATCGCTATAGCATTGGGCGTATTTGCATTCTTGGTGAACTTGCCAGTTAAAGAGCGAGCGATCCATCGCGTTGCGACTGCTTAAGTTTTTCAGATGAAAGTTTCTATTGCTCGCTTGTTTCTGTATGCCCTATCGCTATTGCTCCTGGGAATTATTTTCTCCGCATACTTTGCACCAGAGTTAACGGTGGCTATTACAAATCAAGTTTGGGCACTCTGTGGCTGGTAAGTGGCAGTACCTTACGGATGCGTGGATAATGATTTCGCCCAACACTGGCTCTTGATCATTTAAATGTATTTTTGCTCTAGATTCAGTTTGCAGTAATTATTTTAATTTTTTCTCGCCGTAGCACAATGGATAGTGCACATGCCTCCTAAGCGTGGGATACAGGTTCGATTCCTGTCGGCGGGACCACTACAGAATAAAAAAACTTATCCACAGGATTTGTGGATAAATACCCAAAAGTTTTCGTAAGTCACAGATTTGTATAGAGTGACCTAGCCTGCTTAAATAATGAGCATCTATCTCCGACAAAAATATCAGCAGAGAATTATTGACAATTTAAATTTGCTTATAGATTTTTAGACCACTTTTTTACTATTTTGAATTTCTCTTACACTTAAGGTATGCATAAGCTCAACACCAGCACCATCGCCGCCCTAGAGGAGATGCTCCAAAACACGGCGAGATCTGCCCCACAAGATTTCTTACCCATCCATTTTTTAGGCGGTTCATCACCTGGACAGATCATTGGGCACCTGAACCCAGATTTCATACCCTATTTACAAGAATCCTTAGGGGAAAGTCCAATTTCTCATGTGCAGATGGGCCATAACGGAATGGTCATTGCTAACTCACAACCCATAAGGCTGTCAGAGAGCCTGGCCAAATTGGCCGACCGGATGCATCAAGGTGGATTTATCCCTGGCTGGCGTCATGAGGATTTTGCTTGGATTGACCAAAATGGACATGAATACTTCCGCTTGGAGCGCTCTGCTTTCCGAACATTTGGCTTTCGCAGTATGGCAACACACATTAATGGATACACCAAAGCTGGCAATCTCTGGCTTGGCCGCCGTAGCGAGACTAAGGCCACCGATCCAGGGCGCCTGGATAACCTAGCTGCAGGGGGCATTGGGGCAGATGAAACACCTTGGGTCAATGCCCGCAGGGAGCTATGGGAAGAAGCGGGCGTTCCACCGCAGATTTCCGACCAAATTGAGCCTGTTGGCCGTATTCATATGCGGCGCCCTATTCCTGGCAGGGGTTTTCATGATGAGCAGCTTTACATCTATGACCTGGAGCTAGCGGACCACTTTATTCCCACAAATCATGATGGGGAAGTCAGTAGTTTTATTGAAATCTCGCTTTCAGAGGCTGCGGCGCGTATTTTGGCCGATGAATTCACAAGCGATGCTGCCTTTGTGACGGCCGATTTCATTTTGCGCAATACCAAAGTGAGCTAAGTCACCCCCAATCGATTGGAGGCCTTGATTTTGATCATCAAGCTTCGAGCCATTTCGTGGTTAAATTAGGCCTAAGGATGAAACAGGGGTGCCCTCTGGTATTTTTTGCTACGAGGCGCTGAGAAAGACCCTATAACCCGATCCAGGTAATGCTGGCGTGGGGAGATTTCCATCAGACCGTCACCCGGTTTCGTCCATCTAAACACAGTCAGGAGATGGACATGAGCGATACCAACAATAAATCTAAACCAGAAATTCCAAGTCTTAAGAGCTTAGAACGTGACTTCGGTCAAAAATTTGCCTATCCCGCCTCTACTAAAACCTATTTAGAGGGTTCGCGTCCAGATATCAAAGCGCCTATTCGCATGATTGAGCAGTTGCCAACACGCGTTGGCGAGGAAATGGTTGCCAACCCCCCTGTTCCCGTTTACGACACTTCAGGTCCTTATAGCGATCCAGACATTTTGATCAATCTTGAAAAGGGTTTGCCTTTGTTGCGCAAAAACTGGATTGAGGAACGCGGTGACACAGTGCAGTTAGCTGGGCCGACATCTGAGTATGGTGTTGCTCGCTCAAAAGATGAAGCAACGCAAAGTTTGCGATTTGCCCATATCAGCCCTCCTCGCGTTGCGAAAGCTGGTCAGAACGTGAGTCAAATGTATTACGCTCGCAAAGGCATCGTCACCCCTGAAATGGAATACGTGGCTTTACGTGAGTCTATGGGTCTTGAGCAGTTACGCAAAAACCCTGAATACAAGCAACTGTTAAAGCAACATCCTGGCAAGAGTTATGGCGCGAACTTACCAGACATTGTTACCGGTGAATTTGTACGTTCTGAAATCGCTGCTGGCCGCGCAATCATTCCAGCAAATATTAACCACCCAGAACTAGAGCCAATGATTATCGGCCGCAACTTCCGCGTGAAGATCAACGGCAACCTGGGTAACTCTGCAGTGACCTCCTCTATTAATGAAGAAGTAGAGAAAATGGTATGGTCTATCCGTTGGGGTGCTGACACCATCATGGATCTATCTACTGGCAAGCATATTCATGAAACCCGTGAGTGGATTATTCGCAATTCACCAGTACCGATTGGTACCGTTCCTATTTATCAGGCGCTGGATAAGACTGGTGGCATTGCAGAGGACCTGACTTGGGAAATGTTCCGCGATACCTTGGTTGAGCAAGCAGAGCAAGGTGTTGATTACTTCACCATTCATGCTGGTGTATTACTCCGTTATGTCCCACTAACTGCAGATCGTATTACTGGCATTGTGTCTCGCGGCGGATCCATCATGGCGAAGTGGTGCTTAGCCCACCATAAGGAAAACTTCCTCTATACGAAGTTTGATGAGATTTGCGAAATCATGAAAGCCTATGACGTGTCATTTAGTTTGGGTGATGGTTTACGTCCAGGCTGTATCGCAGACTCCAATGATGCTGCGCAGTTTGGCGAACTTCATACCCTTGGTGAATTGACTGCCAAGGCTTGGAAGCATGATGTACAGGTCATGATTGAAGGTCCTGGTCACGTACCAATGCAGCGCATTGAAGAAAACATGACTGAGGAATTAAAGCACTGCTTAGAGGCGCCGTTCTATACACTCGGACCATTGATTACGGATATTGCTCCAGGCTACGATCACATCACTAGCGGTATTGGTGCAGCACAAATCGGTTGGTACGGCACGGCTATGCTTTGTTATGTCACACCGAAAGAGCATTTAGGTTTGCCAGATAAGGAGGATGTCCGCACTGGAATCATCACCTATAAGATTGCAGCGCATGGCGCAGACTTAGCTAAAGGCCTGCCTGGTGCTCAGGTACGCGACAATGCTTTATCCAAGGCACGTTTTGAATTCCGCTGGGAAGATCAATTCAATCTTGGCCTAGATCCTGAGCGTGCCCGCGAATATCACGATGCCACACTGCCAGCTGAAGGTGCAAAGATTGCACATTTTTGCTCCATGTGTGGGCCGAAGTTCTGCTCTATGAAGATCACGCAAGAAGTCCGTGATTACGCCGCGACATTGGATGCGGATGGAAACCCGAAAGCAAAAGTGATTCCCATTACTGCGGAAGTCGCCATGGATCCCGCCAAGGGCATGGAAGAAATGTCTGCTGAGTTCCGCAAGCGCGGAAGTGAAATCTACCAGTAATCTGAGATAGATATCCGCTCGCAATGATCGATTCTTTCGCAAATGGCAGCTATGCAGTCGTTGGCGCCGGCCTCATGGGCCGGCTGCTAGCGGTAGCACTTGCCAAGCGTGGGGCGCGTGTCGAGTTATTTGAAAAGGGTGGTCCAGACGGCAACTTAGCAGCAGCTCGCGTTGCGGCTGCCATGCTGGCACCCCTTGCAGAATCCGCAATTACCGAAGACAGCGTAGTGAGGATGGGCATTCATAGTTTGCCGCGTTGGAAGCAACTCATCAGCGAATTAGCGAAGCCAGTCTATTTTCAACAGGATGGTACTTTGATCTTGTGGCATCGTCAGGATGCCAGTGAAGCAGAACGCTTTGCCTCTCATCTAGAGAAAAACTGTGACCACAACAACGCCCTTTCTAGACCTATCCATTTGGATGCTCCATCATTAGCAAAAATTGATGCTGGTGTCGCTGACCGCTTTACTCAAGGCCTATACCTCCCCAATGAAGGTCAGCTAGATAACCGCCAATTATTGGAGGCCTTGTTAGTAGAGCTCACTTTAATGAAGGTGCCCTGTCATTGGCATCAATCCACCGATCCCGAGTCACTCCGCAATCAGGAGAATGACTTTGATTGGGTTATCGATTGTCGTGGCCTTGGCGCAAAAGACTCCTGGAATAATATCGATAATCCCTCCAAGAATTTACGAGGCGTTCGTGGTGAAGTTATTCGCTTATATGCGCCCGAGGTCAAGTTGCGGCGCCCCACCCGCCTAATCCATCCCCGCTATCCGATTTATATCGCCCCCAAAGAAGATGATGTGTATGTTGTTGGCGCAACTGAGATAGAGTCCGAAGATCTCTCGCCAATGAGTGTGCGCTCAGCAATGGAATTACTCAGTGCGGTATACACCGTGCATAGCGGTTTTGCAGAAGCGCGTATTTTAGAGATGGCTACGCAATGTCGCCCAACCCTAAAAGACAATCTTCCAGAAATTGTTGTTGGGCAGCAAACGAATGGCGCTAATCTCATGATGATCAATGGCCTCTACCGCCATGGCTTCATGATTTCACCAGCAATATTGGATTGCGCTCTAGAAATATTGAACTCCGGTAGAAGCGCTACAGCAATGAACTTAGGTTTACAGATCACCAGCGCTCAAGATCGCCAGGAGGCAAGTGTATGCGCATAATGGTTAATCAAGTAGCAAAAGAAGTTCCCGACAACAGCACGATCGATGAAGTACTCTCCCTAATCCATGCTCAGCCACCCTTTGCTGTTGCAATTAATTATGAATTTGTCCCCAAGACAAGACATGCAGAAGAAGTTTTGCGTGAGGGCGATGAGATGGAAGTCATCGCGCCAGTCACTGGTGGATAGTACGGATACATACTCTAAAGTTATTTACTAACATGTCGGCTCAACCACTAAATCCTTTGATTTCTTCAGACCCGCTGGTCCTGTATGGCGAGACATTTGCTAGTCGTTTATTGCTGGGAACATCTCGCTATCCATCGCCACAGATTTTGGAGAATGCCGTTAAGCAATCCAATCCCGGAATGATTACAGTCAGCCTGCGCAGACAAGGCAGCGCAACTGTGGAAGCGCATTCAGGCTTTTGGGACCTACTGAAAAAAATGGCTGTGCCGGTTTTACCTAATACTGCGGGTTGTCATAATCCAAAGGAGGTTATCGCCACTGCACAGATGGCCCGTGAGGTTTTTGAGACAAGCTGGATTAAGTTAGAACTCATTGGCGATGATTACACCTTGCAGCCAGATACTTTGCGCTTAGTTTCTACGGCAGAAACTTTGATCAAGGATGGCTTCAAGGTTCTACCTTACTGCACCGAGGATCTTATTTTGTGCCAGCGCTTGGTCGATGTGGGATGCCAGGCAGTCATGCCCTGGGCTGCACCAATTGGTACAGGTCAGGGACCCTTAAATCCCTACGCATTAAAACTCTTACGTGACCGTCTGAAGGTTCCCCTTCTGGTCGATGCTGGCTTAGGTCTACCCTCTCATGCTTGCAGTGTCATGGAGTGGGGTTTCGATGGCGTCTTGCTAAATACGGCGGTTGCATTAGCTGATGACCCAATTGCTATGGCTAACGCATTTGCCATGTCTGTAAATGCGGGTCGCACAGCATATCTCTCCGGCGCTATGAAAGCCCAGCAATCTGCTCAAGCCAGCACCCCTTTGGTTGGCACCCCTTTCTGGCATCAAAGTTAAATACGGTACTTATGAGTCTAGTTCGCGACCTTGCCGACCAAATTGTTGCCGCCCACAGCAAGGATGATTTATGTATCCCGATTCCGGCTTACAGCATGGCATCCCCACCACCAATGATTGACAATGAACATGCTGCGGATCATTACGAATTAGCAGGCATGGTTGCAGCAATCACCATGGGATTTATTCAGAAGGATGCGAAAGTCCTAGGTAAGGCCTGGTCACGAATGGTGCATCAAGATGGCGGATTTAATCCGTTTAAGTGGCCGTCGAGACCCGAGCATTTTGATTTGCTTCCCTGGACTCGAAATATGAATCCCAATGCGTTTGCAGAGTGTCCTAAACGCCTAGGTTTGTATGCTGTGATGCCAGATGCAGATTGGGTAAAGCGCATGGTAGAAGCTGAGGTTCCTACCGTACAACTCCGCTTCAAATCTGAAGATAAAAAATTGATTCACAAACAAATTGCTCAATCTGTTGAGGCTGTTAATGGTAGCAAGACACTACTTTTTATAAATGATTTTTGGCAAGAGGCAATTGAAGCTGGTGCCTATGGCATTCACTTAGGGCAAGAAGATCTAGAAACGGCTGATTTAGATGCCATTCGAGCCGAAGGCCTACGCTTAGGCTTAAGTACCCACGGTTATGCTGAGATGGTTTATGCGGATCGGTTTTGCCCGAGTTACATCGCAATGGGGGCAATCTTTCCTACCAATCTAAAGAAGATGGCAACCGCACCGCAAGGTTTGGGACGCCTCTATAAATACGCCAAACTCATGAGTCAATATCCTTTAGTAGCCATCGGCGGTATTGATGAGAGTAGCATTCATGCGGTGGCACAAAGTGGTGTGGGCTCAGTTGCGGTGGTCAGAGCAATTAATGGAGCAAGCGACTACAAGACAGCCGTCAAGCGACTACAAGAATTAATGAAAACCTAAGCTAAAGAGGATCTCTCTCAACCGTAGGTTTTAATATTTACCCTCTTCCGCTGGCAAAGCCGTAGGGTAAAAATCATGCATATGCCACAAAGGTCCAGGGCCTTCACCAATACTTAAAAAACGGCCTGCTTCGAGCCCTGCCTCTACATAGGAAATGGCTTTAGCAACAGCATGCGCAAAATCATGTCCATCCGCCAAATAGGTCGCGATAGCAGAAGCCAATGAGCACCCCGTCCCATGTGTGTTGGCAGTATTAACGCGATAGTGCTTAAACTCTTTTGACTGAACAAGCTCAAGGCCATCCTCAATTGTTTTCCACATGAGGAAATCCGTTAATTGCGTATGGGTAGCATCTAGATGCCCGCCTTTTATCAAGACGGCCTGCGAGCCCATATCAAGCAATTCTTCGGCTGCCAGCTTGAAATCATCCGAGCCCTTAAGGTCCCTGCCCAATAGCAAGGAAGCCTCCTCCAAATTTGGAGTAATGAGTGTTGCCATTGGAAACAAATCGGCAATCATGGCTTGAGCGGTATCGTCGCCACCGAGGCTGGCGCCGGAAGTTGCCCTCATGACGGGGTCTAATACGATATTTTTAGCGCCATGGCGCTTAAGGGCTGAGGCCACGGTACGCACGATTTCCGGACTGGCCAACATACCTATTTTGACAAAGTCCACCCCAATATCCAAAAATACTGCATCGATCTGCGCTTCCACAACATCAAGATCTACATCCTGAATCCGGCTAACTCCCAAGGTGTTCTGAGCGGTAATAGCGGTAATGACCGACATCCCATACCCACCAAGGGCTGCAATGACTTTAAGGTCTGCCTGAATGCCCGCACCACCGCCACTATCAGACCCGGCGATGGTCAATATTTTAGGGATCTTCACAGAAGTTGGAGTGAGCGTTTTCATCTTGCTATAATATCGGCTTATTCCTCGATAGCTCAGTTGGTAGAGCGCCGGACTGTTAATCCGTAGGTCCCTGGTTCGAGCCCAGGTCGAGGAGCCAGATAAGTAAAGCCCCTAGAGCAATCTAGGGGCTTTTTCTTTGCCTAAAAATAGGCCTCAAGCTAGCGCCAGGACAATAATTCAGGGGTGTAATTTAAAGATCCCCTCAATTACACCTTGACACCCCACCATAAAGGGCAAACAATCAGGGGGTAGGCTTCATTTGAAGTCCTATTTAGGCGTGTTGTAGAGCGAGACTGATTAAAAAGTATTCACCCTCATCACGGTTGTTTTAAGTTTATGTAATGGAGTTCGCATGGCGACCGGAATTGTTAAGTGGTTCAATGATGCAAAAGGT
>CANFOT010000046.1 GCA_947448625.1 Burkholderiaceae bacterium
AACCTTACCAGTCACAGTACCGGTAACGATCTCAGCTTGCTCGAGCGCTTTTTCCAAGTTCATCCATGATGCCAAGCGTTTCGCTTTATCACGGGAGAGGATGGTGTCGCCATAGCCATTTTCAAGGGCATCAATAGCAACAGAAACGAAATCGCCAGGAGCTAATTCAATCTCGCCAGCGTCGTTATGGAATTCTTCAACAGGAATAAACGCTTCGGATTTCAATCCAGCGTTAACAACGACGAAGTTATGGTCGATGCGAAGTACTTCAGCCGAAATAACTTGGCCGGTCTTCATATTCGATCGGGTTAATGATTCTTCAAATAGTTCTGCAAATGATTCAGACATTTATATATTCACTTTGTGCCGCCAGAAGGCCCGACGGGTTAGGTTAAAAAAGCCCCAAGAAACACGCTAAATTTGATAATCGCGTTGTAGAGTTTCTTAAGACACCAAAACAACTTCTACTGCTATTTACTACCCACCAAAAAATTAGGCTATTTTGGGTTGATACCATTCCAAAACCGTCTTAACCGCTTGATCTATCGATAATTCTGATGTTTCCAGCACTTTGGCGCCTTCTGCGACTAACAAAGGTGCGGCACCTCGACTACTGTCTCTGGCATCGCGCTCTTGCAAATCATGCAGCAAGTCTTCGAGTTTAGCAGAAATTCCCTTAGCTATCAATTGCTTATACCGACGTTCAGCCCTAGCCTCAGCCGTCGCAGTCAGGAAAACCTTCAAAACTGCATCCGGGAATATCACGCTAGCCATGTCGCGGCCATCTGCAACTAAGCCTGGAGCAACCCTAAAACCATGTTGAACACCAACCAAAGCCCGCCTAACCTCTGGATGAACCGCAATTGCCGAGGCGCGCAAACCAATGTCTTCAGTACGAATAGCATCAGTCACATCTTCAGAATTCAGCAGAATTTGGCCATTTTTGAATGAAATAACCAGTTTTTTAGCCAAAATACCCAGTTCTGGGCCATTTTTTGGATTAATTGATGCTTTTTGACTTCCCAGCGCAACAAGTCGATACAACGCCCCACTATCCAGATAGTGAAAGCCTAACTTGTCAGCCACCAAAGATGCGACCGTGCCTTTACCAGAGGCAGTGGGCCCATCGATGGCAATAACTGGAGGTAAATTCATCAAAGACTTCTAGGAGACGGCCTTTGCAAACTCTGCAAAGTAAGTTGGGAAGGTTTTGGCAACGCAATTAGGATCATTAATCTGCAAAGTATTAGGACCAAATGCCGCCAAAGAAAAACACATAGCCATGCGATGGTCGTCGTAAGTATCGATACCTTCGGCAGGTGACTGCCAATCAGCCAAGGATTGAGGCGCTTGAATTACGATGTAATCAGCACCCTCCTCAACAATTGCACCGATCTTTTTTAACTCTTTGGTCATCGCCGCAATACGATCCGTCTCTTTAACGCGCCAGCTCGCAATGCTATTGAGGCGGGTTGGGCCTTCGGCAAATAAGGCGGCAACAGCAAGCGTCATTGCTGCATCGGGAATCTCCGTGCAATCAATCGTGATGCCGTTGAGCCTCCCATTGGCATTCTTCACACCAGCAACTTCAATCCAATCTTCTCCAGAAGAAATCCTGGCACCCATCAACGCTAATGCATCAGCAAAAGCTACGTCACCCTGAATACTCTCGCTACCAACCCCCAGGACACGCACCGGTCCACCACCAATTGCACCAAGCGCTAAGAAGTAGGACGCTGAAGATGCATCCCCCTCAACGGATAACACTCCAGGGCTTTGATATACCGAATCAGAATTTTTAGCGGGAATCACAAAAGACTGGGAATCAGGACAAGCAACCTTCACACCAAAACGCGCCATCAACTTCAATGTGATATCGATATATGGGCGAGAAATCAACTCACCAATGACTTCAATCTTGACCGGCTCTTTTGCTACCAAAGGCAAAGCCATCAACAAGGCCGTCAGGAATTGGCTGGAGACATCGCCGCGCACCTTCACAACATCTTTGATTTGAATATCAGCGGCAATAATCTTGATGGGCGGATAGCCTTCTTGCAATTCGTAATCGATCTTTGCGCCGACTTGACGCAAGCCATCTACCAGGTCACGAATAGGGCGCTCATGCATGCGTGGCACGCCAGATAAACGGTAGTTACCACCTTGCATTGCAAGGGCTGCCGTCAACGGGCGGATTGCCGTACCCGCATTGCCCATAAAGAGATCTGCATTTTGAACCGGAAATTTACCACCGCAACCTTCCACTACGCAGACTTTATCCGCTTGATCAGTTACCGATAAACCTAACTGACGAAGTGCATTGCGCATTACTTGGGTATCGTCAGCATCCAATAAATTTTTGAGGGTTGTTGTGCCTGATGATAGAGCTGCCAACAATAAGGCGCGATTCGAAATGCTTTTTGATCCTGGCAACACAATTGAGCCTTGCGCTCGCTTGAATGGGCCAATTTTGATATCAGGCAATCCACTCATCAAAGTACATCCAAATCTTGACGTGCTTTGCTTGCCTTATTAAATAATTTCTCTAAGCCGGCACCATCATTATCAGCAATCAATCTGCGCATGTGATTAACGATGAGCAGATATTGATCGAGCTCCTTTAGAACCGCCGTACGGTTACCCAAGCAAATATCGCGCCACATCTCTGGACTAGAAGCTGCAATGCGTGTGAAATCCTTAAAGCCTGCGCCCACATGACTTAGCTTTTGCTCTGCATCCTCAGAATTCACAACGCTAGCCATCAGGGCATAAGACAAAATGTGCGGCAAATGAGAAACCGCCGCATAAATTGCATCGTGCTGCACACAAGAAATCTTTTTCACAACAGAACCAACTGACTGCCAAAAACCTTCAATGAGATTGGTATCTTGTGGAGAATTTTCCTGCAAAGGGCAAAGAATGGTTTGCTTACCTTCAAAGAGGTTTGGTTTAGCAGCACTAGCGCCATGTTGCGCACCACCAGCAATTGGATGCGCAGGTACAAACTGACAGGCTTTCTTACCCAATATTTCCTTGGCAGCCACAATCACATCGCCTTTAGTGCTGCCAGCATCCGTAATCATTGTTCTGGATTCGAGATAGGGCTCAATGACTTCAAAAGCAGATCTCATTTGCGCGACTGGCACACACAATACAATCACATCGGATTGTTTGGCTGCCTCGACCAAATCCACAACTGCATCAATCGCACCTATTTTGAGTGCCTCATCCAGATTCTCTACGCTACGACCTACACCCAACACCTTATTCACCACGCCCGCTTTTTTTAAAGCCAAACCTAAAGAGGCTCCGATCAAACCAACGCCAACAATAGTGACGGTGCCGTAATTACTGGATGGATTAATGATGGCCATTGGCGTATTGAATTTTTCTGTTTGCTATTGAATTACTGCTGCGCCAAAATATCTTTAAGGGCGGCAATAAAAGCTGCATTTTCTTCAGGCAAGCCAATCGAAATACGCAACCATTGCGGTAAACCGTAATTACCAACCGGGCGCACAATAATGCCGCGCTTGAGTAACTCTAAATTAATGCGAGCACCAGCGCCATCATCTTCACCAACTTTAACCAGCACAAAGTTTCCGGCTGAAGGGAGGTAAGTTAAGCCAAACTCATCAAAGGCTTGAGTCAACTGAGCGTAGCCGGCAAGATTAACTTCAAAACCTTGCTGCAAGAATGCGGAATCCTGAAAAGCGGCAATGGCTGCGGCCTGAGCGAGGCTATTGACGTTGAATGGCTGACGAATACGATTCAGCAAATCGGTCAGCGCTGGTTGCGCCACCCCATAACCAATCCGCAAGCCAGCAAGGCCATACGCCTTAGAAAAACTCCGCGACAAAATCATATTCGGAAAGCGCTTTACCCACGCAATCGCGTCATAGCGCTGATTGAGCGTAAGGTACTCGTTATAAGCCTCATCCAATACCACCACTACATCGGCAGGTACGGCGAGCAAAAAATCCTCAATCTCTTTTGCAGTCAAGTAACTGCCGGTAGGGTTATTGGGGTTCGCCACAAAAACCAATTTCGCTTTATCGCCAGCAGCTTTGACCGCTTTTAGCATGGCAGGCAAATCATGGCCATAGATTTCAGTAGCGGCGACTTCAACCGCCTTGGCGCCAACCGCCTGGGTTGCCAGTGGGTAGACTGCAAAAGCATGTTTAGAGAAGATCACTGCATCGCCAGCCTGCGCAACCGCTCTTGCAGCCAGCTCCAAAATATCATTACTACCATTACCTAAGGTAATCCAGTCGGACGGAACACCCAGGCGAGCGGACAACACATTCTTCAACTCAAAGCCATTGGAGTCAGGGTAGCGACCCAAGTCACCCGAAGCCTTGAGCATTGCCTCTTGGGCCGACTTTGGCATTCCCAATGGATTCTCATTGGAGGCCAATTTCACAATCTTGTTTTCATCCAGACCGTATTCACGCGCAACCTCGCTGATAGGTCGCCCTCCTACATAGGGTGCTATCTCATGAATATGCTTTAAACCGATATTGGATTTTGATGTCATGCTGAATGAGGGTATGAGCCGAGATTTTTATAAAAGGCTGCTGCTGTTTTTAACTCTTCCAATGCTTTGGCTACTTTTTCATCGACAGCGTGACCAGCTACATCGATATAGAAGTGATACTCCCAAGTGCCCTTGCGTGCTGGACGAGACTCGAAGCGATTCATGGAAACACCATGCTTAGCCAAGGGCTCTAACAAACGATGTACGGCGCCCGGCTGGTTATCTACCGATAACACCAAAGATGTTTGATCCCTACCAGTTGGTTGGCACTCATACGTGCCGACTACAACAAAGCGCGTACGATTGTGTGGATCATCTTGAATCTGCGCAGCGACCGCCTGCAAACCGTAAGCCTCTTGCGCTGGATCACCAGCAATCGCCGCTAAAGTCGGATCATTGGCAGCCATACGAGCGGCCTCAGCATTGCTACTAACTGCCTGGCGTTTTAGCTGAGGAGCATGCAAACTCAACCATTGCTGACATTGCGCCAAGGCTTGAGCATGAGCGCAAACAGTAGTCACCCCATCAAGATTGCCGCTCTTTGTTAACAGGTGGTGACGGATTGGTAAAACCACTTCACCACTAATGCGCATTGGAGAATCAAGAAGTAAATCTAAAGTACGGGAGATGGCACCTTCGCTCGAGTTCTCAACAGGAACAACCCCAAATTGAGCCGCACCTTTCTCAACCGCCTTAAATACTTCATCAAGGCTGTTACATGGCAAGCCCGCAATCGAGTGGCCAAAATAGGTTTGCGCAGCTTGCTCTGAAAAAGTGCCGATTGGACCCAGATACGCAATCGTCTGACGGGCCTCAAGCGCTCTACAAGCTGACATGACTTCACGCCAAATTGCAGCAATGCCATCCGGCAATAATGGACCTTTGCTAATTTCTTGCAATCTAGCCACTACCTGACGCTCGCGTTCAGGCCTAAATACCGGCGATGCAAATCCACCTTTAATATGGCCTACCTCTTGTGCTGCTTTAGCGCGCTGAGTCAGTAAATCTAAAATTTCTGCATCAAGCGCATCAATCTTGTCGCGCAATGGCGCTAGGCGCTGTTCTTCAGTACTCATTAAGCACGCCTTTCAAAGTCACGCATAAATTCCACTAGCGCTTCTACGCCCTCAAGTGGCATTGCGTTGTAAATGCTAGCTCTCATGCCGCCCGCCGCTTTATGGCCACGCAAGGCAACCAATCCTGCCGCATTGGATTGCTCCAAGAACTGGGCATTCAAATTCTCATCCCTCAGAAAGAATGTGACATTCATTCTGGAGCGATATTCCTTGGTAACACGATTCTCATACAAACCGCTTTGATCCAAAAAGTTATAGAGTAGATCGGCTTTTTCTTGATTACGTTTTTCGATCGCCTTAACACCACCCTGCTTTAACAACCACTTAAAGCCGAGGCCGGCCATGTAAATTGCAAATGTTGGTGGCGTGTTCAACATAGATTGATTGGCAGCCTGTTTAGACCAATCCCAAATTGAAGGTGTGATCTTCATGCTGTGACCCATTAAATCTTTGCGCACGATCACAATCGTTACACCAGACGGGCCAATATTTTTTTGTGCGCCGCCAAACCAAACGCCGCACTTACTGACATCCATCTCTTTCGAGAGAATATTGCTCGAGATATCAGCAATCAAAGTTTTGCCATTCACGTCCGGCACATTTGGAAACTCAACACCGCCAATGGTTTCATTGGCGCAGTAATGAACATAAGCAGCATCGTCCGATAGTTGCCAAGAAGAGCGCGCTGGAATCGTGTTAAATTTTTCTGCTGCAGAAGACGCCGCTAGATGCGCAACGCCATATTTATCCGCCTCCTTAAAAGACTTTTCCGACCAGACGCCTGTCACCAAAAAATCTGCTTTAGGTCCATTCTTGGCAAGACCCATGAGATTCATAGGGATGGCTGCGTTCTGACCTAAGCCACCACCTTGCAACAACAAGATTTCATAAGCCTCAGGAATATTCATCAAGGCGCGCAAATCATGCAACACCTCTTCGTAAACTGCCATGAACTCTTTACTGCGGTGACTGATTTCCATCACACTAGTACCAAGTCCCTGCCAATTCAACATCTCTGCAGCAGCCTGCTTTAATACCTCTTCGGGTACGGTAGCAGGCCCCGCAGCGAAATTAAAAATGCGGCGGTCAAACGTCATGATGAATTAATTAACCTTGTATGAATGCCAATTAGGCATCACCAGCTTCATCGGAATTGGAATCAAGCGCTGGATCAGCGGCTCCATCAGCAGCCACAGCATCTTCCGCCTCTTCGCCATCATCAAGATCGCTATCATCTTCGATATCACTTTCAGCAATACGCTGCAAGCCAGACAAACGGGTGCCTTCATCAACGTTGATCAAAGTAACGCCTTGAGTAGCGCGACCCATTTCACGAATCTCTGAAACACGTGTACGAACCAAGATGCCGCCAGTCGTAATCAACATAATCTGATCTTCCGGTGACACCAATGAAGCGGCAACCACTTTACCGTTTCGCTCGGTTGTCTGAATTGCAATCATTCCTTTTGTGCCACGACCATGACGGGTGTATTCACCAATCGGAGTGCGTTTACCATAGCCATTTTCAGTCGCGGTCAACACGCTATTTGGAATAGTGAGGCCGTTGGCATCAACCACAACCGTTTCAGCACCCTCAGCAGCTTCAGCTGGCGCAACCAACATGGCGATTACTTGATGGCCATCACCTAAGTTCATACCGCGAACACCGCGTGCAGTCCGGCCCATTGGACGAACATCATTCTCATCAAAGCGAACTGCTTTACCAGCATCAGAGAACAACATCACATCATGTTGACCATCGGTAATGGCTGCACCAACTAAGAAGTCATTTTCATTTAAGTCGACAGCAATAATTCCAGCCTTGCGTGGATTAGAGAAATCAGACAAGCGCGTCTTCTTCACAGTACCCAAGCTTGTAGCCATAAAGACGTAATGATCATCTTGATATCCCTTAATCGGGAGAATCACAGTAATCTTTTCGCCCTCAATCAGCGGGAACATATTGACGATCGGCTTGCCACGTGAGTTGCGGCTACCTTGTGGAACTTCCCACACTTTGAGCCAGTACATACGTCCACGATCAGAGAAACACAGAATGATGTCATGCGTATTTGCAACAAAGAGTGTTTCAATCCAATCTTCATTCTTAGTGGCTGCGGCTTGTTTGCCACGACCACCACGTTTTTGCGCACGGTATTCACTCAGAGGCTGACTCTTCATATAGCCAGTATTAGAAAGTGTGACCACCATATCTTGCGGAGTGATCAAATCTTCCGTGAACAACTCGGTTGCATTCATCTCAATAAATGAACGACGGCCACTATCGCCACCAGCAATACCGAATTCCGCCTGAACTTCTTTCAACTCAGACTCAATGACTTGAGTGACACGCTCTGGCTTAGCAAGTAAGTCGAGCAAATCAGAAATCTCTGCCATCACATCTTTGTACTCGTTAACAATCTTATCTTGCTCAAGGCCAGTCAAGCGTTGTAAACGCATCTGCAAAATTTCTTGCGCCTGACTGTCAGACAAACGATAGAGACCAGTAGTTTGCATGCCGTACTCAGGCAGTAAACCCTCGGGGCGATAAGCATTGCGGCCGCCAGGGGTATCGGTCTCAGCACGCGCCAACATCTCGCGAACCATCGATGAATCCCATGCCTTACCCATCAACTCTTGTTTAGCAACGACAGGATTTGCAGCGGCTTTAATGATGGCGATAAATTCATCAATGTTTGCCAAGGCAACAGCCAAGCCTTCAAGGACATGGCCACGCTCACGCGCTTTACGTAATTCAAAAATCGTGCGACGCGTAACCACTTCGCGACGATGCTGCAAAAAGTACTCGAGCATTTGCTTGAGGTTTAACAAGCGCGGCTGGTTATCCACCAGAGCCACCATGTTCATGCCGAAGTTATCTTGCAGTTGAGTGCTCTTATACAAATTATTAAGCACTACTTCAGGCACTTCACCGCGCTTGAGCTCAATCACTACACGCATACCCGACTTATCGGATTCATCGCGCAGATCAGAGATGCCTTCTACTTTTTTCTCGTTCACCAACTCAGCAATACGCTCGAGCAAGTTCTTTTTATTTACCTGGTAAGGCAACTCGTCAACGATGATCGCCTGACGCGCGCCCTTGTCAAGATCTTCAAAGTGCGTTTTAGCGCGCATCACCACACGGCCACGGCCGGTGCGATAGCCCTCACGAACCCCTTGAACACCATAAATAATGCCGGCAGTTGGGAAATCTGGTGCGGGAATGATCTCAATGAGCTCATCAATCGTGCATTCTGGATTGTGTAGAACGTGTAAACACGCTGTAACAACCTCATCCAAGTTATGCGGAGGAATGTTAGTTGCCATACCCACAGCGATACCTGAGCTGCCGTTAATCAGCAAATTAGGCACTTTTGCAGGAAGAATCAGGGGTTCTTTCTCGCTACCATCGTAGTTTGGCCCGAAATCAACGGTTTCCTTGTCTAAATCAGCCAAAAGCTCATGGGCAATCTTGCGAAGGCGGATCTCGGTATATCGCATTGCAGCAGCGTTATCGCCGTCTACAGAGCCGAAGTTACCCTGTCCATCAACCAGCATATAGCGCAGAGAGAAGTCCTGAGCCATGCGAACAATCGTGTCATACACCGCAGAATCGCCATGTGGATGGTATTTACCGATCACATCGCCAACTATACGGGCAGATTTTTTGTAAGCACGGTTCCAATCGTTGTTTAATTCATACATCGCGAATAAGACCCTGCGATGAACCGGTTTGAGACCGTCACGCACGTCTGGCAGGGCTCTGCCGACAATGACGCTCATTGCGTAGTCCAAATAGGACCGCCGCATTTCGTCTTCTAGGGATATTGGTAGTGTTTCTTTAGCGGCTTGTTCCATTTAGAAATAATATCATTTTGATGACTGATAGCCCCTATGCTAAGATTCTGTCAGTTTGTACGAAATTGAGATGTGTCGCTTTGCGGTTTTTTGCTTCAAAGTAGGGCGAATTACATTTAAGTTTGACTTTAATTAAAAAGAGATTTTTGAGGACTAAAAATGAACAAAACCCTAAAACTGTTGCTCGCTTCTGTTATTA
>CANFOT010000047.1 GCA_947448625.1 Burkholderiaceae bacterium
ATGAATTAACCCCCCATTTCAAAGCTAACGCTAAAGATCATCACAGCCGTCGTGGTTTGTTGAAGATGGTTTCACGCCGCCGCCGCCTCTTGGATTACCTCAAGGGCAAGGATTTGGGTCGCTATCGCGCACTGATCGAGAAACTAGGTCTCCGTAAGTAATTCTTATCGGTATTGCAATGCCATCTTTCTTAGGGTTGTTTCGTAACAGAATCAGTCTTAAGCAGATGGCATGTTTTTTGAGCGCTTCAAGATTATTTGTGTAGGGGATTGTGTCATTCCAATGAGTTTCTGGGTTGTGAAATCCAGTGCCTCCCTGGAATGGCATCCCTTGTGATCTTCAAACGCTCCAGTGTTGTCGTGACACTGCTTTATCCCACGACAAGCGTGAAATCCATGTGGGTTTTGCGTGAACAATTTGGAGAAGATCAGAATGACTATGTTTAAAAAAGCAGTAAAAACGTTTCAATGGGGCAACCATCAAGTAACAATGGAAACGGGCGAGATTGCTCGTCAAGCTGGCGGTGCCGTTATCGTTAACATCGATGACACAGTAGTAATGGGTACGGTAGTTGCTTCTAAGTCAGCTAAGCCTGGCCAGTCATTTTTCCCATTGACTGTTGATTACCTCGAAAAAACTTACGCTGCAGGAAAAATCCCTGGCGGCTTCTTCCGTCGCGAAGGTCGTCCATCTGAAGGTGAGACATTGATCTCCCGTTTGATCGATCGCCCATTGCGCCCATTGTTTCCAGAAGGCTTCTTGAATGAAGTTCAGGTAGTGGTTCATGTGTTGTCTATCAACCCAGATGTGCCTTCTGATATTCCTGCATTAATTGCTGCTTCTGCAGCCTTGGCTGTTTCAGGCATTCCTTTTGCTGGCCCAGTTGGCGCCGCACGCGTTGGTTACGCTAATGGCCAATATCTCTTGAACCCAACTCGTACAGAGCAAGCTACTAGCGAAATGGATTTAATTGTTGCTGGTACACAAGCAGCCGTATTGATGGTTGAGTCCGAAGCTAATCAGTTATCTGAAGAAATCATGTTGGGTGCGGTTGTATATGGTCATGACCAAATGCAAACTGCGATCAATGCAATTAATGACTTGGTAACCGAAGCTGGCAAGCCAGAGTGGGATTGGACTGCAGCTCCAAAAGATGAGCCATTTATTGCTAAGGTAACCGCATTGGCTGAAGCGCCATTGCGCGAGGCTTATCAGATTCGTCAGAAGGGTGCTCGTTCAGACAAACTGAAAGAGACTACTAAAACAGTTTTGGCTAAGTTAGCTGAAGAGGGTGATGTTGATGCGGTTGCTGTTAGCGACATCATGTTTGAAATTGAAGCGAAGATTGTTCGTAGCCAGATTTTGAATGGTGAGCCACGTATTGATGGTCGCGATACACGCACTGTTCGCCCAATTGAAATTCGCAATGGCGTACTGCCACGCACACACGGTTCCGCATTGTTTACTCGTGGTGAAACACAAGCGCTCGTTGTTGCTACTTTAGGTACGGCGCGTGATGAGCAAATCATCGATGCGCTCGAAGGTGAATACCGTGATCGCTTTATGTTCCACTACAACATGCCTCCGTTCGCCACCGGTGAAACTGGTCGCGTAGGTAGCCCTAAGCGTCGTGAAATTGGTCACGGTCGTTTGGCTAAACGTGCATTGATTCCAGTATTACCAAGCGCAGAAGATTTTGCATACAGCATTCGCGTGGTTTCAGAAATTACTGAGTCCAATGGCTCCTCATCCATGGCTTCTGTTTGCGGTGGCTGTTTGGCAATGATGGATGCTGGCGTTCCAGTTAAGGCGCACGTTGCTGGCGTAGCAATGGGATTGATTTTGGATGGCAACCGCTTTGCTGTATTGACTGATATCTTGGGTGATGAAGATCACTTAGGTGATATGGACTTCAAAGTAGCAGGTACTGCAAACGGCATTACTGCTCTTCAGATGGACATTAAAGTTCAAGGTATTACTAAAGAAATTATGCAAGTTGCTTTGGCGCAAGCTAAAGAAGGTCGCTTGCACATTTTGAGCAAGATGCAAGAAGCAATGGGTTCAGTTCGCACTGAATTGTCAGCTCATGCTCCACGTATGGTTTCTTTCAAGATTCATCCAGACAAGATTCGTGAAGTAATCGGTAAGGGCGGCGCAACAATTCAAGCCTTGACCAAAGAAACTGGTTGCAGCATCGACATTAAAGATGACGGTACTGTAACGATTGCTTCTACTTCTGCTGAAGGCATGGCTGAAGCAAAAGCACGTATCGAAGGTATTACTGCTGAAGCTGAAGTGGGTAAGATCTATGAAGGTCCAGTTGTGAAGTTGCTCGAGTTCGGTGCTTTAGTAAATATTCTTCCAGGTAAAGATGGTCTCTTGCATATCTCAGAAATTTCTAATGAGCGTGTAAAAGAAGTGAAAGACTATTTAGCTGAAGGCCAAGTGGTGCGCGTGAAGTTGTTGGCTGCTGATGAGCGTGGTCGTTTGCGTTTGTCACTCAAAGCTGCAATGGCTGATGAGGGTGGCACGATTGCTCCTTTAGCTGGTGCAACTGAAGTGGCTGCTGAAGCGACTCCAGCATCTGGCGAAACTGCTTAAGTAAGTTCGGCGAGCGGGAGTTCATATGCGCGTAATGGAAATCAAAGAATTTGGTGCACCAGAGATGCTGGTAGCCGCCACTCGTCCTGATCCAGTGGCTCCGGCTGCAGGAACTGGCGAGGTTTTGATTAAGGTAATTGCTGCTGGGATTAATCGCCCTGACGTTTTACAGCGTAAGGGCCATTACCCAGTTCCTGCGGGCGCTTCTGATATTCCCGGTCTTGAAGTTGCCGGTGAAATTGTTGGTGGTGACTTGGCTAATGCCGACAATTTGTTTGGCCTCAAAGTTGGCGATAAGGTTTGTGCGCTGGTGCAAGGTGGTGGTTACGCTGAATTGTGTACTGCTCCTATTGCGCAATGCTTGCCTTACCCAAAAGGATTTACTGATCAAGAAGCAGCTTCGCTGCCGGAAACTTTTTACACCGTGTGGAGTAACGTCTTCATGCGTGGTGAGTTATCCGAAGGTGAAACCTTATTAGTGCAGGGCGGCTCTAGTGGCATCGGCGTGACTGCGATTCTGATTGCTAAGGCTCTGGGTCATAAGGTATTTGTGACTGCTGGTACAGATGAGAAGTGTGCTGCTTGTGTAGCTTTAGGCGCTGACTTGGCTATTAACTACAAAACACAGGATTTTGTAGAAGAGGTGAAGAAAGCGACCGATGGTAAGGGTGTCAATGTTGTGCTCGACATGGTTACCGGCGCTTACGTACAAAAGGAAATTGATTGCTTGGCTGATGATGGTCGTATCGTGATCATTGCGATCATGGGCGGTTCAAAAGCGGAAGTAAATACTGGGCAAATTTTACGTCGCCGTCTCACTATCACTGGCTCTACATTACGCCCGCGTCCAGTGTCATTTAAGAAGCAGATCACCCAACAGTTACATGCGCGCATCTGGCCCTTGCTGGATGCCGGTAAATTAAAGCCCGTCATATACAAAACATTTGTCTTAGATCAAGCAGCTGATGCCCATCGTTTGATGGAGTCCTCCGAGCACGTTGGCAAGATTGTTTTAACTGTTTAAGTATTGAATTAGATTCATGCGTCCAATCACTGTTATCGGCAACTGGAAAATGAACGGCAGTCTCGCAACTAATGCGGACTGGGTCAAAACTGTTTGTCGTGGCATGGAACAGGGTATGCCTGCGGGTCGTAAGTATGCGGTTTGCGTTCCTGCACCTTATTTGACTCAATGTGGTGAATTGATTGAGGATTGCTCCTTGGCCTTTTTGAGTTTAGGTGCTCAGGATGTATCTGCTTACCCATCGGGGGCCTATACCGGCGAGGTGGCGGCAACCATGCTCAAGGAGTTGGGTTGTGCCTATGTCATTGTGGGGCACTCTGAACGTCGCCAATACCACCAGGAAGTTGATGAGCAAGTGGCTGAAAAAGCCCTTCAGGTTCTTGACAGCGGTATGACCCCGGTGATTTGTGTTGGCGAGTCTGCGGATGAGCGAAACTCTGGTCGTGAGGTTGAGGTAGTAAGAGGTCAAATTTCAAAGCAGGTAGCTATTTTGCAAGACCGTTTAGCCGACTGCTTGATTGCTTATGAGCCCATTTGGGCGATTGGCACAGGCAAGGTGGCAAGTGCTCAGATGGCTCAGGATATGCACCGAGCAATTCGTTTGCAGTTAGCGGAGTTTGATGAAGATGTAGCGTCCCATGTGGGAATTTTGTATGGCGGCAGTGTTAAGCCTGATAATGCCGTTGAACTGTTTGCAATGCCAGATATTGATGGTGGATTGATTGGGGGTGCTTCATTGAATCCTCAGGATTTTTTAGCCATTTGTCAGGCCTAGATTTTTTATTTGGAGATAAGCCATGGAATGGTTTAAGACTTTATTGATTGTTTTGCAGGTAATTTCAGCTTTGGCTGTGATTTTGCTCGTATTGTTGCAACAGGGTAAGGGTGCAGATATGGGTGCTGCATTTGGTTCTGGATCGTCTGGCAGCCTGTTTGGCGCGAGTGGTTCTGCCAACTTCCTGTCCCACACAACCGCTATTTTTGCGGGCATCTTTTTTGTCTGTACATTAGGTATCACTTGGATCGGCAACAAGAAGGAAGTTAGTCCTGGTATTTTGTCTGGAACCGTTTCCCCAGCCGCTGCTCCTGCCGCCGCGCCTGCTGCGCCAGTTCAAGATCCGACTAAGCCGGCTGTTCCGAAATAAAAATTTCGTTTATTCGTATTTTCTACCCCCATTTTCGGGGTAGTTCAGTGATGCAATGCAGTAGAATTAACAAGTTTTACAAGATGCCGACGTGGTGAAATTGGTAGACACGCTATCTTGAGGGGGTAGTGGCTTAGGCTGTGCGAGTTCGAGTCTCGCCGTCGGCACCAAATTGTAAAAATTGTATGGGTTTATGCTGTAAATCAAGGATTTGTGTAGTGGAATAATTCATAATTTGTAGCTTCTTAGGACTTATCAGACGAACGACTCAGGGCCATTTTGAATCTCGCTAATTACTTTCCCGTTCTGCTTTTTATCCTCGTAGGTATTGGGGTTGGTTTAGTGCCCATGTTCCTCGGAAAAATCTTGGCTCCTTCGAAGCCTGATGCTGAAAAACTATCACCATACGAGTGTGGTTTTGAGGCTTTCGAAGATGCGCGTATGAAATTCGACGTGCGTTACTACCTCATTGCTATCTTATTTATCTTATTTGACTTAGAAACTGCATTCCTGTTCCCATGGGGTGTGGCTCTGCGTGATATTGGTTGGTTCGGCTACGCCTCTATGGTTATTTTCCTCTTGGAATTTATCGTGGGCTTCGTATATATCTGGAAAAAGGGCGCTCTCGACTGGGAGTGATAGATATGGCATTAGAAGGCGTTCTCAAAGAAGGATTTGTTACTACTACTGCGGACCAGTTAATTAACTGGACTCGTAATGGTTCCTTGTGGCCAATGACATTTGGTCTTGCTTGCTGTGCGGTAGAAATGATGCATGCGGGCGCATCTCGTTACGACTTAGACCGTTTTGGTGTGGTGTTCCGCCCATCTCCTCGTCAATCAGACCTCATGATTGTGGCTGGCACGCTTTGCAACAAGATGGCCCCAGCTCTTCGTAAGGTTTATGACCAAATGCCTGAGCCACGTTGGGTTATCTCAATGGGTTCTTGTGCCAATGGCGGCGGCTATTACCATAACTCGTATTCAGTAGTTCGCGGCTGTGACCGCATCGTGCCAGTAGATATTTATGTTCCTGGCTGTCCTCCAACTGCAGAAGCGTTGATCTATGGAATCATTCAGTTGCAATCCAAGATCGCTCGCACCAGCACGATTGCGCGGAAGGCTTAAACCATGTCAGATCGTTTAGTTCAACTCGCCGCCAATCTAGAAAAAGTGTTGGGTAAGCGCGCGCAATCCATTGAGATTGCTTTGGGTGAAGTGACTGTTGTTGTTAAAGCGGACGCCTATCTAGAGTCCGCCATGCTCTTGCGTGATGATCCCTCTTTGGCTTTCGAGCAATTGATTGACTTGTGTGGCGTGGATTACCAAGATTTCCGTGAAGGGCAGTGGGGCGGACAACGCTTTGCTGCGGTAACGCATCTCTTGTCATTGGCGCACAACTGGCGTCTGCGCGTGCGCGTATTTGCCACAGAAGATGCTTATCCAGTAGTGGCCTCACTAACTCCAGTTTGGGCTGCTGCCAATTGGTTTGAGCGTGAGGCTTTTGATCTTTATGGCATCTTGTTTGATGGTCATGAAGACTTGCGTCGTATCTTGACTGACTATGGCTTTATCGGCCATCCATTTAGAAAAGACTTCCCAATCTCGGGTAATGTAGAAATGCGTTATGACCCAGAGTTAAAGCGTGTTGTGTATCAGCCTGTCACGATTGAAGCGCGTGAAATTACGCCACGTATTGTGCGCGAAGAGCAATACGGAGGTCCGGTTTAAGTCATGGCACAAATTAAGAACTACACACTCAACTTTGGCCCTCAGCATCCTGCGGCACACGGCGTATTACGTCTAGTGTTGGAGTTGGATGGTGAAGTTATTCAACGCGCTGATCCGCATATTGGCTTGTTGCATCGCGCTACAGAAAAATTAGCAGAGACACGTACCTGGATTCAGAACGTTCCCTACATGGATCGTTTGGACTATGTATCCATGATGTCCAATGAGCATGCTTACGTGATGGCGATTGAGAAATTGCTGCAAGTAGATGTGCCAGAACGCGCTCAATATATTCGCGTGATGTTTGACGAGTTAACTCGTTTGCTCAATCACCTCTTATGGATTGGTTGCCATGGTTTGGACGTTGGCGCAATGGCCGTATTCTTGTACGCCTTCCGCGATCGTGAAGATATTTTTGATATGTATGAAGCCGTTTCAGGCGCTCGTATGCATGCTGCTTACTATCGCCCGGGTGGCGTCTATCGTGATCTGCCAACGCAGATGGCGCAGTACTCTAAGTCGAAGATTCGTAGTGCTTCTGCAATCAAGCGTTTGAATGAAAACCGCAGCGGTACTTTGCTAGATTTCATTGAGCAATTTGCCAATGGATTTGATGCTAACGTAGATGAATATTGCAACCTCTTAACGGATAACCGTATTTGGAAGCAGCGTTTAGTGGGCATTGGCGTTGTCTCTCCTGAGCGCGCTTTGCAGCTTGGTTTCACTGGCCCAATGTTGCGCGGTTCTGGTATTGAGTGGGATTTGCGTAAAAAGCAGCCTTACGAAACTTACGACAAACTTGACTTTGATATTCCGGTTGGCGTGAATGGCGACTCTTATGATCGCTATCTGGTGCGCATGGAAGAGATGCGTCAATCTAACCGCATCATTAAGCAATGCGTTGCTTGGCTAAAAGCTAATGATGGTCCTGTTATGAGTGATAACCATAAAGTCTCTCCACCGAAGCGTGTAGACATGAAGACCAATATGGAAGAGTTGATTCACCATTTCAAACTCTTTACTGAGGGTATGCACGTCCCTGATGGTGAGGCTTACTCTGCTGTTGAGCATCCAAAAGGTGAGTTTGGTATTTACTTGATTTCTGATGGTGCCAACAAGCCTTATCGCCTGAAGATTCGTGCGCCCGGATTTGTGCATCTATCTGCAATGGATGAGATGTCACGCGGCCATATGTTGGCTGATGCTGTAACTATTATTGGTACCCAAGATATCGTGTTCGGGGAGATTGACCGCTAATACAGCGCGCCAAGGATTAATTCATGACAACAACTCTTCAACTTTCAGACAAAACGCTCGCAGACATTGCGCGCAATGTCGCGAAATACCCGCCAGAGCAAAAACAATCTGCCGTGATGGCTTCTTTGATTGCCGCCCAAACTGAAGTTGGCTGGGTGTCACCAGAGGTAATTGAAGCAGTCGCTCAAATTTTGGAAATGCCAACTATTGCAGTGGATGAAGTGGCCACCTTCTACAACATGTATGACACCAAGCCGATTGGTAAGTACAAGTTGGTGATTTGCACGAACTTGCCTTGCCAGTTGACCCACGGCGAAACTGCGGCAACATATTTAAAAGAAACACTCGGCATTGGCTACAACGAAACAACTCCTTGTGGCACTTTCACCTTGAAAGAGGGTGAGTGCATGGGTGCTTGCGGTGATTCACCTGTGATGCTCGTGAACAATAAGCGTATGTGCAGCTTTATGAGTAAAGAAAAGATTGATGCTCTGTTAAATGAGCTCCGTGCAGAAGGGAAAGCAGCATGACCAGCTTGCACGACAGACACATTAAGCCTTTGATCCTCGCTGGATTGAATGGCGAAAACTGGCGTTTAAAGGATTATGAAAGCCGTGGCGGATATCAACAGCTACGCCGCATCATCAATGACAAAATCGCACCGGATGCGATCATTGCTGAATTAAAAGCATCATCGTTGCGTGGTCGTGGAGGCGCAGGCTTCCCAACGGGATTGAAGTGGAGCTTTATGCCCCGTCAATTCCCTGGCCAGAAGTATCTAGTTTGTAATAGCGATGAAGGCGAGCCAGGTACATTTAAAGATCGTGACATCATGCGTTACAACCCGCATGCCTTGATTGAGGGCATGATTATTGGTGCCTATACTATGGGCATTACTACGGGTTATAACTACATTCACGGCGAAATTTGGGAAGTCTATTCTCGCTTCGAAGAGGCCCTTGAAGAGGCTCGCGCCGCTGGTTATCTGGGCGATAAGATCATGGGAAGTGATTTCAATTTCCAATTGCATGCTGCCCCAGGTTGGGGTGCATATATCTGCGGTGAAGAAACAGCGCTTTTAGAGTCGCTTGAAGGTAAGAAGGGTCAGCCTCGCTTCAAGCCGCCATTCCCAGCAAGTTTTGGTTTGTATGGCAAGCCAACTACGATCAACAACACTGAAACATTTGCAGCCGTGCCATTCATCATGGCAATTGGCGGACCAGCGTATTTAGAGCTAGGCAAGCCAAACAACGGCGGCACGAAGATTTTTTCTATCTCCGGCGATGTCACCTATCCAGGTAACTATGAGATTCCATTGGGCACTCCATTTGCTGAGTTGCTCAAGCTTGCTGGTGGTATGCGTGATGGTATCCCCTTAAAAGCGGTGATTCCTGGTGGATCATCTTCACCAGTCATTCCCGGCGCTGAGATGATGACGCTCACAATGGATTACGACAGTATTGCGAAAGCAGGCTCAATGTTGGGATCTGGCGCAGTCATTGTTATGAATGAAACACGTTGCATGGTTCGCGCCTTAGAGCGCTTGTCTTACTTCTATCACGAAGAATCTTGCGGTCAGTGCACCCCATGTCGTGAGGGTACTGGCTGGTTATGGCGCATCGTCCACCGTATTGAACATGGCGAAGGTCGTCCAGAAGATTTGGATTTATTGAACGATGTAGCAGCCAATATTCAAGGTCGTACGATTTGCGCCTTGGGCGATGCGGCTGCAATGCCAGTTCGTGGCATGTTGAAGCATTACATGGATGAATTTGCGTATCACGTAGAACATAAGCGCTGCTTAGATTCTGC
>CANFOT010000048.1 GCA_947448625.1 Burkholderiaceae bacterium
AGCAACAGAAACGAAATCGCCAGGAGCTACTTCAATCTCGCCAGCGTCGTTATGGAATTCTTCAACAGGAATAAACGCTTCAGACTTTAAGCCAGCGTTAACAACGACGAAGTTATGGTCGATGCGAAGGACTTCAGCCGAAATAACTTGGCCGGTCTTCATATTCGATCGGGTTAATGATTCTTCAAATAATTCTGCAAATGATTCAGACATTTATATATTCACTTTGTGCCGTCAGAAGGCCCGACGGGTTAGGTTAAAAAAGCCCCAAGAAACACGCTAAATTAGATAATCGCGTTGTAGAGTTCCTTAAGACGCCAAAACTACTGCCACTACTTTTACTGCCCACCAACAAATTAAGCTGTTTTTGATTGATACCAATCTAAAACCGTCTTCACTGCTTGATCTATCGATAAATCCGATGTTTCTAGCACTTTGGCGCCGTCTGCGACCAGCAAGGGTGCGGCACCTCGACTACTGTCTCTGGCATCACGCTCCTGCAAATCCCGCAACAAGTCCTCAAGTTTAGCAGAAATTCCCTTAGCTATCAATTGCTTATACCGACGCTCAGCCCTAGCGTCTGCTGTCGCCGTCAGGAAAACCTTCAGCGTCGCATCCGGAAATATCACACTGGCCATGTCACGGCCATCGGCCACCAAGCCAGGAGCTTTCCGAAAGCCATGCTGAACCCCTACTAAAGCTTGTCTCACCTCTGGATGAACCGCAATCGCTGAAGCACATAAGCCAATGCTTTCGGTGCGGATGACTTCGGTAACATCTTCAGAATTGAGCAAAATTTGGCCATTTTTGAAGGAAATCACCAGCTTTTGGGCCAAAAGACCCAGTTCTGCGCCATTTGTAGGGTCGATCGATGCCTTTTGACTCCCTAGTGCAACTAGACGGTAAAGTGCCCCGCTATCCAGATAATGAAAACCCAGCTTTTCAGCCACCAAAGAAGCAACCGTCCCTTTTCCCGAGGCGGTAGGCCCATCAATCGCGATGACTGGAGGTGAATTCATCAGTAGCAGACTCTAGGAAACAATTTTTGCAAATTCAGCAAAGTACGTTGGGAAGGTTTTAGCCACACAGTTCGGATCATTGATCTGTAGCGCATGAGGTCCAAAAGCCGCCAATGAGAAACACATTGCCATGCGATGGTCATCATAGGTATCAATACCCGCTTCCGGAGACTGCCAATCCGAAGGTGATGGAGGCGCCTGAACCACAATATAGTCGGCACCTTCTTCAACGATAGCGCCAATCTTTTTCAGCTCATTGGCCATTGCCGCTATGCGATCGGTTTCTTTCACACGCCAGCTGGCAATATTATTTAAACGGGTTGGGCCTTCGGCAAACAAAGCGGCAACTGCTAGCGTCATCGCTGCGTCTGGAATCTCCGTGCAATCCAACGTAATGCCATTCAGCTTGCCATTGGAATTTTTCACGCCAGCCACTTCAATCCAATCCTCACCAGCAGAAATCTGAGCGCCCATCAATGCCAGAGCGTCAGCAAAAGCTACGTCACCTTGAATGCTATCGCTTCCAACGCCAAGAACACGAACCGGGCCGGCGCCAATTGCACCCAAGGCCAAGAAATACGATGCCGAGGATGCATCACCTTCAACAGATAAGGTGCCCGGGCTTTGATACACCACATCCGATGTTTTTGCAGGAATCATAAAGGTCTGCGCATCTGGGCACGCAACCTTGACACCAAACCGCGCCATGAGCTTGAGCGTGATCTCAATGTAGGGACGAGAAATCAATTCGCCAATCACCTCAATCTTGACCGGATCTGTTGCCACTAACGGCAAAGCCATTAAAAGCGCAGTCAGGAATTGACTAGAAACATCGCCGCGCACTTTAACTACATCTTGAATTGCAATATCTGAAGCAGAAATTTTGATGGGCGGATAGCCCTCTTCGAGTTCGTAATCAATCGTTGCGCCCACTTGACGCAATCCGTCAACCAAATCACGAATGGGGCGCTCATGCATGCGTGGCACACCCGATAAGCGGTAGCTACCACCTTGCATAGCCAGCGCTGCAGTCAATGGACGAATTGCTGTGCCCGCATTACCCATAAACAGATCTGCATCTTGCACAGGAAATTGACCGCCACTGCCTTCGATGACACAGACATTGTCAGCTTGATCAATGACTGATAAGCCAAGTTGACGAAGAGCATTGCGCATGACCTGCGTATCGTCAGCATCCAATAAATTTTTGAGGGTTGTTGTGCCAGTAGATAGCGCGGCCAACAACAGTGCGCGATTAGAAATACTCTTTGAGCCCGGCAACACAATGGAGCCTTGTGCGTGCTTGAACGGCCCCACTGAGATATTGGGTACCCCACTCATCAGAGCACGTCCAAATCTTGACGTGCTTTACTTGCCTTATTAAATAACTTCTCAAGGCCAGCACCGTCATTCTCAGCAATCAATTTACGCATGTGATTGACGATGAGCAAATATTGATCGAGCTCCTTCAGAACTGCAGTGCGATTACCCAGGCAAATATCACGCCACATCTCAGGACTGGAGGCAGCAATGCGCGTGAAGTCCTTAAAGCCCGCACCCACATGACTTAATTTTTGATCAGCATCTTCCGAGTTCACTACGCTAGCCATCAGAGCATAAGAAAGAATGTGCGGCAAATGCGATACGGCGGCATAAATAGCATCATGCTGTACGTTGGAGATCTTTTTCACAACAGAGCCAACAGAATGCCAAAAGCCCTCAATTAAATCGGTATCTTGCGGAGAGTTTTCCTGCAAAGGACAAAGAATAGTTTGCTTGCCCTGGAATAAGTCAGCTTTAGCAGCACTAGCGCCATGTTGTGCGCCACCCGCAATCGGATGCGCAGGCACAAACTGACAGGCTTTCTTACCCAATACTTCCTTGGCAGCCAAGATAACGTCACCCTTAGTACTGCCCGCATCGGTAATCATGGTGCGGGACTCCAGATGAGGCTCGATCACTTCAAAAGCAGCACGCATCTGCGCCACCGGCACGCACAACACAATGACATTGGATTGTTTGGCTGCCTCGACCAAATCAACTACAGCATCAATGGCACCCATCTTGAGCGCTTGATCCAAGTTTTCAGGACTGCGGCCAACACCCAGCACTTTATTAACCGCCCCTGCTTTTTTTAGGGCCAAACCTAAAGAAGCCCCAATCAGACCAACACCAACGATAGTGACAGTCCCGAAATTACTAGTTGGATTAATGATGGCCATAGGCGTATTCAATATCTATTTTTATTATTTGTATTGTTTAACTACTTCAACGCCAAGATATCGCGTAATGCAGCTATGAATGCCGCGTTTTCCTCAGGCAAGCCAATAGAAATACGCAACCACTGCGGCAAACCATAATTACCTACTGGGCGAACAATAATGCCGCGCTTGAGTAACTCTAAATTAATGCGAGCGCCAGCACCTTCATCATCGCCAACCTTCACCAGCACAAAGTTACCAGCAGAAGGTAAATACGTCAGACCAATCTCATCAAAAGCCTGAGTCAACTGCGCAAAACCAGCGCGGTTTAACTCAAAACCTTGCTGCAGAAAAGCGGAGTCCTGAAAAGCAGCAATAGCTGCAGCTTGCGCAAGACTATTGACGTTAAACGGTTGACGAATACGATTGAGTAAATCTGTCAAAGCAGGCTGTGCTACACCGAAACCAATACGTAGTCCTGCTAAGCCATAGGCCTTAGAAAAGCTGCGCGACAAAATCATATTCGGAAAGCGCTTCACCCAAGCAATAGCGTCATAACGCTGCTCAGGAGCCAAGTACTCGTTGTAGGCCTCATCCAAAACCACCACCACATGCGATGGCAATGCAATCAGAAATTCTTCAATCGCATTTGCAGTCAAGTAACTACCAGTCGGGTTATTTGGATTCGCAACAAAGACTAGTTTTGCCTTATCGCCCGAAGTCTTGACCGCCTCAAGCATCGCCGATAAATCATGGCCGTAATCATCGGTAGGTGCAACCTCAATCGCTTTGGCACCAACCGCTTGTGTTGCCAAGGGATAGACTGCAAATGCATGGCGAGAAAAAATAATCTCATCACCTGATTGCGCAACTGCTCGCGCAGCCAATTCCAAGATATCGTTGCTGCCATTACCCAAGGTAATCCAATCCGCCGGAACACCTAAACGTGCAGACAAGACATTCTTGAGCTCAAATCCATTGGAGTCTGGATAACGACCTAGATCAGACGCTGCTTTGAGCATCGCGTCTTGAGCAGACTTGGGCATTCCCAACGGATTTTCATTGGAGGCTAACTTTACAATCTTGCTTTCATCTAGACCATATTCGCGCGCCACTTCACTAATAGGGCGCCCGCCCACATACGGAGCAATTGCGTGAATATGCTTTAAACCAATCTTAGAACTCATGCTGAATGGGGGTATGAACCGAGGTTTTTATAAAAGGCAGCAGTTGTTTTTAACTCTTCCAATGCCTTGGCTACTTTTGCATCTTCTGCATGACCAGCTACATCGATATAGAAGTGATATTCCCAGGTCCCCTTGCGTGCAGGACGAGACTCGAAACGGTTCATTGAAACGCCGTGTTTAGCGAGAGGCTCCAGTAAGCGGTAAACCGCACCCGGCTGGTTATCTACCGAAAGCACCAAAGATGTTTGATCTTTACCCGTAGGCTGACATGCATAAGTGCCGACAACTACAAAACGTGTTCGGTTGTGAGGGTCATCCTGAATTTGTGCAGCAACTGCTTGCAGACCGTAAGCCTCTTGGGCTGGATCGCCCGCAATCGCTGCGATCGTTGGATCGTTTGCTGCCATACGAGCAGCCTCTGCATTACTACTTACAGCCTGACGTTTTAATTGCGGCGCATGCTCGCTTAACCATTGCTGACATTGAGCTAGGGCTTGGGCGTGAGCACAAACGGTAGTGACGCCATCCAAGGTGCCGATTTTAGTTAGCAGATGATGGCGAATCGGCAGGACCACTTCGCCACTAATGCGCATAGATGAATCCAATAGCAAGTCCAAGGTTCTGGAAATCGCACCTTCACTGGAGTTTTCAACCGGGACAACGCCAAATTGCGCTGCGCCCTTTTCTACCGCCTTAAAGACTTCATCAAGACTATTGCAAGGCAGGCCTGCAATGGAATGGCCAAAATAAGTTTGCGCCGCCTGCTCTGAAAATGTGCCCACTGGCCCGAGATACGCAATCGTCTGACGCGCCTCCAGGGCTCTACAAGCAGACATCACCTCTCGCCAAATTGCCGCAATCCCATCAGCCAACAATGGGCCCTTGCTGAGCTCTTGCAAACGTGACACGACTTGACGCTCACGCTCCGGCCTAAAGACTGGTGATGAAAAACCGCCTTTAATATGACCTACCTCTTGAGCTACTTTTGCACGTTGCGATAACAAATCTAAAATCTGCGCATCCAGTGCGTCGATCTTGTCGCGTATTGGCGCTAAGCGCTGTTCTTCAGTACTCTGGTCTTTGGAGCTCATTAGGCACGCCTTTCAAAGTCACGCATAAATTCCACTAGCGCTTTGACGCCCTCAAGTGGCATTGCGTTGTAAATACTGGCACGCATACCGCCAGCCGCCTTATGCCCACGCAAGGCAACCAAACCAGCCGCATTGGATTGCGCCAAGAACTCTGCATTCAGATTCTCATCCTTCAAGAAGAAGGTCGCATTCATTCGTGAGCGATATTCTTTTGTGACGCGATTCTCATACAAACTACTTTGATCCAAGAAGTTGTAGAGTAGGTCTGCCTTTTCTTGATTGATCTTCTCAATCGCCTTCACGCCACCCTGTTTAAGCAACCACTTAAATCCAAGGCCAGCCATATAGATGGCAAATGTCGGCGGCGTATTCAACATCGATTGATTGGCCGCTTGCTTAGACCAATCCCAAATTGAGGGTGTGATCTTCATACCGTGGCCCATCAAATCTTTACGCACGATGACAATCGTGACGCCTGATGGACCAATATTTTTTTGTGCGCCGCCAAACCAAACACCGCACTTTGTGACGTCCATCTCTTTTGAAAGAATGTTGCTAGAGATATCAGCAACCAAGAGTTTGCCATTCACGTCTGGAGCATCTGGAAACTCTACGCCACCAATGGTTTCATTGGCGCAGTAGTGCACATAGGCAGCATCATCAGATAACTGCCAGGTTGATCTCGCTGGAATCGTATTAAATTTTTCCGCCGCTGAAGATGCGGCTAAATGCGCAACACCATACTTATCCGCTTCTTTAAAAGATTTTTCAGACCAAATACCGGTGACTAAAAAATCGGCTTTAGGGCCATTCTTGCCAAGACCCATCAGATTCATCGGAATTGCCGCATTCTGACCGAGACCGCCTCCTTGAAGCAGCAAGATCTCGTAAGACTCTGGGATATTCATCAGAGTGCGCAAGTCCTGTAATACCTCTTCATATACCGCCATGAACTCTTTACTGCGGTGACTAATTTCCATCACACTCGTACCGAGCCCCTGCCAATTCAACATCTCCGCAGCAGCCTGCTTCAAGACCTCTTCAGGCACAGTAGCAGGACCCGCAGCGAAATTGAAAATGCGGCGGTCAAACGTCATGATGAATTAATTAACCTTGTATGAATGCCAATTAGGCATCACCAGCTTCATCAGAATTGGAATCAACTACTGGATCGGCTGTGACATCACCCTCTTCGCCATCATCAAGATCATTTTCATCATCAGAATCGCTTTCAGCAATCCGTTGCAAACCAGATAAGCGTGTACCTTCATCCACATTGATCAAAGTGACGCCCTGTGTGGCGCGCCCCATCTCACGAATCTCTGAAACACGTGTGCGAACCAAGATACCGCCAGTTGTAATCAACATGATTTGATCTTCAGGAGACACCAATGAAGCAGCAACCACCTTACCGTTTCGCTCGGTTGTCTGAATCGCAATCATGCCTTTGGTGCCACGGCCATGACGGGTATATTCACCAATCGGCGTGCGCTTACCAAAACCATTTTCAGTTGCTGTCAATACGCTACTTGGAATAGCGAGGCCATTCGCGTCAACTACTGCCGCTTCAGCACCTTCTGCAGCTTCAGCCGGAGCAACTAACATCGCAATCACTTGATGGCCTTCGCCCAAGTTCATGCCACGCACACCGCGCGCCGTGCGGCCCATTGGACGCACATCATTCTCATCAAAGCGTACTGCTTTACCAGCGTCAGAGAACAACATCACATCATGCTGACCATCGGTAATCGCAGCGCCAACCAAGAAGTCACTCTCATTCAAATCAACCGCAATAATTCCGGCTTTACGTGGGTTGGAGAAATCAGACAAACGCGTTTTCTTAACAGTACCCAAGCTCGTTGCCATGAAGACGTATTGGTCATCTTGGTACCCCTTGATCGGGAGAATCACAGTGATCTTTTCACCCTCAATCAATGGGAACATATTGACGATTGGCTTACCGCGTGAGTTACGGCTTCCCTGCGGAACTTCCCACACTTTGAGCCAGTACATGCGTCCACGATCAGAGAAACACAAGATGATGTCATGCGTATTCGCAACGAAGAGTGTCTCAATCCAATCTTCATTCTTAGTAGCTGCAGCTTGTTTGCCGCGACCACCGCGCTTTTGCGCACGGTATTCACTCAGAGGCTGACTCTTCATGTAACCCGTATTTGAAAGTGTGACCACCATATCTTGCGGTGTAATCAGATCTTCCGTGAACAGTTCGGTAGCATTCATTTCAATAAAGGAACGACGGCCACTATCTCCACCAGCAATACCAAACTCTGCCTGAACTTCCTTCAATTCAGACTCAATCACTTGAGTAACGCGCTCTGGCTTAGCAAGCAAGTCGAGCAAGTCAGAAATCTCTGCCATCACATCTTTGTACTCATTCACAATCTTGTCTTGCTCAAGGCCAGTCAAGCGCTGCAAACGCATCTGCAAAATTTCTTGCGCTTGACTATCGGATAGGCGATACAAGCCGGTAGTTTGCATGCCGTACTCTGGCAATAAACCTTCTGGGCGATAGGCGTTACGACCGCCCGGAGTATCAATCTCAGCACGTGCCAACATCTCGCGCACCATAGAAGAGTCCCATGCCTTGCTCATTAATTCTTGTTTAGCAATGACTGGATTTGCAGCGGCTTTAATGATGGCAATAAATTCATCAATGTTTGCCAACGCAACAGCCAAGCCTTCTAAGACATGGCCACGCTCACGCGCTTTGCGTAATTCAAAAATCGTACGACGTGTGACTACCTCGCGACGATGCTGCAAGAAGTACTCGAGCATCTGCTTTAAGTTCAATAGGCGCGGTTGGTTATCCACCAAAGCGACCATGTTCATGCCGAAGTTATCTTGCAGTTGAGTGCTCTTGTAGAGATTGTTCAACACCACCTCAGGCACTTCACCGCGCTTAAGCTCGATCACTACGCGCATACCCGACTTATCAGACTCGTCGCGCAGATCAGAGATGCCTTCTACTTTTTTCTCATTCACCAACTCGGCAATACGCTCAAGCAAGTTCTTTTTGTTAACTTGGTATGGCAATTCGTCAACGATGATGGCCTGACGGGCGCCTTTATCCAAGTCTTCAAAGTGGGTTTTGGCGCGCATGACGACACGACCACGGCCAGTGCGATAACCCTCACGCACCCCTTGAACGCCATAAATAATGCCGGCGGTCGGGAAATCCGGCGCAGGAATGATTTCAATCAACTCATCAATGGTGCAATCGGGGTTGTGCAGGACATGCAAACAGGCCGTAATCACCTCATCCAAGTTATGGGGAGGGATATTGGTTGCCATACCCACAGCAATGCCTGAACTGCCGTTAATCAGCAAATTAGGTACTTTTGCAGGAAGAATGAGGGGTTCTTTCTCGCTGCCGTCGTAGTTTGGCCCGAAATCAACGGTTTCTTTGTCCAAATCAGCCAATAACTCATGGGCAATCTTGCGCAGACGGATCTCGGTATATCGCATCGCAGCAGCGTTATCGCCGTCTACAGAGCCAAAGTTACCCTGCCCGTCAACCAGCATATAGCGCAGAGAGAAGTCCTGAGCCATGCGAACAATGGTGTCGTACACCGCAGAATCGCCATGCGGATGGTATTTACCGATCACATCGCCAACTATACGGGCAGATTTTTTGTAAGCTCGGTTCCAATCGTTGTTTAATTCATACAT
>CANFOT010000049.1 GCA_947448625.1 Burkholderiaceae bacterium
AAAATCGGCATTTATATCTGTATTAGGAATGATATTATGAGGCTTCAATCAACACTTCGCCTCGCGGCGCACTGAAGCATGCGGCAAGCCGACGTTACCCGAAACACTTCGGAAACCAAAATTCAAATTGCTATCAATTTAGATGGCACTGGTAAGGCTGAGCTAGCCTCAGGCGTGCCTTTCTTGGACCATATGTTGGATCAAATTGCCCGTCACGGCATGATTGACCTTAAAGTGGTCGCAAAGGGCGACACCCATATTGATGACCACCACACCGTTGAGGATGTGGGTATTACCTTGGGTCAGGCATTTGCTAAGGCGGTTGGTGATAAAGCGGGCATTACTCGCTATGGCCACTCCTATGTGCCTTTGGATGAAACCCTATCTCGTGTTGTGATCGATTTCTCAGGTCGTCCAGGCTTGGAATTCAATGTCCCTTTCACGCGTGCGCGCGTGGGCGACTTTGATGTGGACCTCAGTATTGAGTTTTTCCGCGGCTTTGTGAATCACGCCGGGGTCACTTTGCACATCGACAATTTGCGCGGCATTAATGCCCACCACCAGATCGAAACTGTCTTCAAGGCTTTTGGTCGCGCTTTGCGTATGGCTTTAGAGCTTGATCCACGCGCTTCTGGTGTGGTTCCTTCTACTAAGGGCAGCCTCTAATCTAGAGAAATTTCTAGTATTGAGTAGAAGACTGTCAAAAAACTACAGAACATAGGCTAACAATTGGCGCAAACCATTGCGATCGTTGACTACGGAATGGGTAACCTGCGTTCCGTGTATCAAGCTTTTCATCATGTGGCTCCCGATGCCAATGTATTGATTGCGCATACCCCGGAAGAAATCCTATCCGCAGAGCGGGTGGTACTGCCTGGACAAGGCGCTATGCCTGATTGCATGAAGCACCTAGAAGAGTCCGGCTTATTGGAAGCGCTATTAGATGCCGTTAAAAATAAACCGCTACTGGGTGTTTGTGTAGGTGAGCAGATGCTGTTTGACCAAAGTGCTGAAGTGCGAGCAAATTCCAATGTGGCTTGGACGCCCTGTTTAGGTTTGATTCCTGGAGAGGTGCGGCGCTTTGAATTAGCCGGCAAATTACAGCCTGATGGATCAGCTTATAAGGTTCCCCATATGGGCTGGAATCAAGTGCGTCAGGACCGCCAGCACCCGCTTTGGGACGGCATCCCGGATTTGACTAGTTTTTACTTTGTTCATAGCTACTATGTTGTCCCGCAACGCAAAGAAGATGTTGCAGGTTCGACTGAATATGGCGATTGGTTTACTTCTGCCGTTGCAAGGGATAATATTTTTGCAACCCAATTTCATCCAGAAAAAAGTGCAGAATACGGCTTAAAGCTCTACAAAAATTTTGTTTCTTGGCAACCTTAATATCTCTCTAACGTACTCCTATGCTGCTCATTCCTGCGATTGACTTAAAAGATGGTCACTGTGTTCGACTCGAACAAGGTGACATGGATAAGGCCACGGTTTTTTCTCAAGACCCTGGTGCCATGGCGGCGCATTGGATTAGTAAGGGCGCGCGTCGTTTACACCTCGTAGATTTGAACGGTGCATTTGCTGGCAAGCTGAAGAATGAATCTGCAATTAAGTCGATTCTGAAAGCGGTAGGTGATGAGATTCCCGTTCAGCTGGGCGGCGGTATTCGTGACTTAGAAACGATTGAGCGTTTGCTAGATGACGGTATCAGCACAGTCATTATTGGAACAGCTGCCGTGAAAAATCCTGGCTTTGTACAAGATGCTTGCACTGCTTTTCCGGGCCACATTATGGTGGGCTTAGATGCGCGTGATGGTAAGGTTGCAACAGATGGCTGGAGCAAGATTACCGGCCATGAGGTGGAAGATCTAGCCAAGAAATTTGAAGACTATGGTGTCGAAGCAATTATCTACACCGACATTGGGCGTGATGGCATGCTCAAAGGTGTCAACATGGATGCCACAATTAAATTGGCGCAAGCTATTCGGATCCCGGTGATTGCTAGTGGTGGCCTATCCAACAATCAAGATATTGAAGCGCTCTGTGCAGCTGAAGCTGAAGGCATAATGGGTGTGATTGCAGGACGCTCGATTTACGCTGGTGATTTGGATTTAACTGCGGCACAAAAGTATGCCGATGAGTTAACCCTCAAGTTCGCAAAAAAGATTGTCTAGAGTGCTGATCAGTGCTTACTAAGAGAATCATTCCCTGTCTTGACGTAACGGCGGGGCGCGTTGTGAAAGGTGTCAACTTTGTTGGTCTGCGAGATGCTGGAGATCCCGTGGAGATTGCCAAGCGCTATGACACTCAAGGTGCAGATGAACTCACCTTCCTAGACATCACTGCAACCTCAGATGGTCGCGATCTCATTTTGCACATCATTGAAGATGTAGCCTCCCAAGTTTTTATTCCGCTCACTGTTGGTGGTGGTGTTCGTGCGGTAGCGGATGTGCGCCGCTTACTTAATGCAGGTGCTGATAAGGTGAGCATGAATTCATCGGCAGTGGCTAATCCAGATTTGGTATCGGATGCTGCGGCCTATTACGGCTCGCAGTGCATTGTGGTTGCCATTGATGCCAAGAAAACAGAGGCAGGTAATTGGGAGGTATTTACCCATGGCGGGAGAACAGCAACTGGTATGGATGTGGTTGTATGGGCAACTGAAGTGGCTAAACGTGGAGCCGGTGAAATTCTCCTCACCAGTATGAATCGCGACGGCAGTAAAGATGGTTTTGATCTTGAACTTACTGCTGCTGTGAGTGATGCAGTGGGTGTTCCAGTGATTGCGTCGGGTGGCGTGGGCAATTTGCAGCATTTGGTGGACGGCATTACCAAAGGTCATGCGGATGCCGTATTAGCAGCTAGTATTTTTCATTATGGTGAGTACACCGTTGGCCAAGCGAAAGAATATATGGCTAGCCATGGAATTCCGGTCCGCATTTAAAGCGCAATAAAACACATTCAAAGAAGATATCCATGAGCGCGTTCACCCCAATCCAATCTTTAGAAGCCGGATCATGGCTTGATGCTGTGACCTGGAATGAGCAAGGCTTAGTGCCGGTGATTGCCCAAGAAGCTGGCAGCAAAGATATTTTGATGATGGCCTGGATGAACCGCGATGCCTTATTGGCTACATTGCGTTTGGGCGAGGCAGTCTATTGGACTCGCTCACGCCAAAAGCTTTGGCATAAGGGCGAAGAGTCTGGACACACCCAAAAAGTGAAAGAAATCCGCCTTGACTGTGATGGCGATACGATCGTGCTCTTGGTGGAGCAAAAAGATGGTATCGCTTGTCATACTGGGGAACATAGCTGCTTCTTCCAGCGGTGGGATTCAGCTCAATCTGCTTGGGTGGATGAGTCTAAAGGCCATAAATAGGCATTTCCGAATCTTCCTGGCAATAAAAGACATAAAATCGCTTTATGACTAGTCCAGCACAAAATCCCTCTAATTTAGACTCCGCCTTGGCTCATTTGGCCGATGTAGTGGATCAGCGACGTGATGCATTTAAGGCTGGTCAGGCAGACCCGAAGACTTCCTATACGGCTTTACTCTTTTCTAAGGGTGATGATGGGATTCTGAAGAAGATTGGCGAGGAGGCCACTGAGGCAGTAATGGCCGCGAAAGATGCTCGTAACTCCAATTTGGCCCCTGAACAGCAAAAGCTCTTAGTGGGCGAAATGGCTGACCTATGGTTCCATTGCCTGATTGCACTTTCACAGTTTGGCTTGCGCCCAGAAGATGTCGTGACTGAGCTTAATCGTCGCTTGGGTACTTCGGGCATTGAAGAAAAGGCGGCCAGAAAAGCCGCTGGTAAGGAGTAGGCAATGTCTCACGATCCTAATTGCTTGTTTTGCAAGATTGCCAAAGGCGAAATTCCATCCCACAAGGTGTATGAGGATGAAGCAATTTATGCCTTTAAGGATATCAATCCGGCTGCTCCTATCCATTTTTTGATGATTCCTAAGAAACATATCCCTATGCTGGAATCCGCCGAGGTGGCAGATGCGCCATTGCTAGGTAGAATGATGGAATTAGCACCGCGTCTCGCCAAGGAGCAGGGTTGCCGTCCTGGAAAAGATGGCGGCTTTAGATTAGTCGTGAACAATGGTGCAGATGGTGGGCAAGAGGTTTATCACCTGCATTTGCATGTGATGGGCGGTCCCCGCCCCTGGAAAAAATAGTCCTAGGAGATTAAAAATGGGTTCATTTAGCATTTGGCATTGGTTGATTGTTTTGGTAATCGTGATGTTGGTATTTGGTACCAAAAAATTGCGCAATATCGGCACCGACTTAGGTGGAGCTGTTAAAGGCTTTAAGGATGGCATGAAATCGTCCGACGAGCCACAAAAAGCCAATGATCAAATTCAGGGCGATGCTGCATCAACAGAAAAAACTGTGGATGTACAAGCCAAAGACATCAATAAATAATTTCAGATTGAAATAATGCGTACCTGCAATGATTGATCTCGGAGTTTCAAAGCTCGCACTCATTGCAGTTGTTGCATTGGTGGTGGTTGGCCCAGAGCGCTTGCCAAAAGTAGCTCGCATGGCGGGCAATTTATTTGGACGCGCACAACGTTACATGGCCGATGTGAAGTCGGAAGTCAGTCGCCAGATGGAAGTTGAAGAGTTTAAGAAATTACGCGAAGAAAGTGTGGCTGCATTCAAAGATGTTGAGAGTAGCCTGCAGTCTACCGTGCAAGAGGCTAGTGCAAATCTGAGCGACCAAGCGGATATCTTTGAAAATAATTTCACGAGAGCGCCCCTGGATGAAAAAGAAGTGCTACGCAAATCGATGCGCCAAGGTCGTCAGAGTTGGGGTGTGAGGCGCGCCGCTAGACCAGTCTGGTTTAAGCATTCTACGGGTATGCGTACACGCGTGCAATCTGGCGCTGCCCGTATGAAGCGTTTCCACCATAGTGCTAATAAGTAACTCGATATCTCAAGCAATACGCCCAACCAAAATACTATTTAGATGACAGAACATAACTCAACAGAAGATTCAGGTTTGCAAGAGTCTTTTTTATCGCATTTATATGAGTTACGTGATCGCATCATTAAATCAGCGCTAGCGATCATTGTCGTATTTGTAGGGCTTGTGTATTGGGCCCCAGATATTTTTCATTTGTTTGCTCAGCCACTCCTCCAAGCTCTTCCGGCTGGCGGCAAGATGATCGTGACAGATGTCACAGGCTCATTCTTTGTTCCCATGAAAGTCACCATGCTGGTTGCCTTTCTGATTGCGCTGCCATTAGTGATGTATCAGTTGTGGGCTTTTATTGCCCCTGGCTTATATCAACATGAGCGCAAACTTATTTTGCCTTTGGTCGTGAGTAGCTACAGCCTATTTATTTTTGGCATGGCGTTTGCTTATTTCTTGGTATTTCCGACCGTATTTGGTTTTATGGCAAGTTATAACGCTCCATTAGGGGCGGAGATGTCTACTGACATTGATAACTACCTGAGTTTTGCGATGACGACATTTTTAGCATTCGGCATTACCTTTGAGGTGCCGGTTGTCGTAGTGGTGCTTGTGCGCATGGGGATGGTGCCCCTCTCCAAACTGAGGGAGATTCGTCCTTACGTGATTGTTGGCGCTTTTGTCATTTCTGCGATTGTTACTCCACCCGATGTTCTCTCTCAATTGCTTCTCGCGGTTCCAATGAGCCTGCTGTATGAGCTGGGGCTAATCGTTGCGCGTTTTTATGTTCCCAAGTCTTCGGATGAAGATGCCGAAGCAACTACCGGTTCAGATCCTCAAGCCACCGCTTGATCTTGTGAGAAGGTGGCATTAAGCCACTCCGTTACTCGATCAAATCGATAACGTCTTTGTCGTAGATTGCCCTCTAGTTCCGATTCGCTACTCGCAAACGCTTTACCAGCGGCAAGCAAGGAGCGACGTTGTTGAGTGCTATCTATTTGAATTAATCTAGGTAATATTTTTGGCAGCTCATGCCGAATATCCACAACGATGCAGTGCTCATGTTGCAACTGGCCCACTTCACAAAGCAGTAACTCTGCTTTACTCAGATTAAATTGATTGGCAATGATGAGTCGGTGGCATAGCAAAATCCATTCCTCATCTAATTTATGCTCCGCATGATGATTTAAAGCTTTTTCTGCATAGGTAGCCAGCTCATACCAATCGTTACTCTTGGGGCTCGATGCGTTTTCTAAAACCTTGCTAAGCAGTTCTTTTGCTTCAGGCACGCCTTGTTGATGCGCCTGCCAGATCCAATAAGAGGCTTGTAAGCCGCGAACTTTTTCTTCAATTTTTTCGCGCTTGCGCCACAAGTTAGCACCTCTCCTTAATTGAGCTTGTGCATGACCTAAGTCTGCCGCACGGTCAAAACACCGATCGCTTTCCGCTGCGTTATACCCAGAGAACTGTGGGCGGCGATATATTTCCCCTAGTGCAAACCAGGCATCGCGATCACCATCTTTTGCAGCGAGCTCTAGCCAGTAAGCCGCCTTCTTGAGTGAAGCATTGGATTTTGCGCCTGCATCAACAGAAGGCTTCTTGGGGCTTATCGCTTCATCAAGCTGAGCCAGTTTTAAGCCTAGGGTTAATTTAGCAACTGTAAGGCCCAACTCTGCAGCTTGTAATAAGGCGCTTTCATTGTTGTCTGCAAGCCAGCTATTCCAAAGTGAGGAGAGTGCCTCATCTTTTGGTTGAAGCTTAATTAATAGTTCTTTAGCGCAATGGGTGAAGGCGGTTTCTGATTCAGCTAAGTTCGATAAAAATTGTTTAGCTATTTTTTTAAGTGATGCAAGATCCTCATCGCCTTCTTGTTTCACAAGCCAGTTTGCAAGTTCTGCTTGAAGATCTTTTTTATCTGGATGTAAAAGTAAATCAGCAAGTTGCCACTGTGCAGCGTGACACGCCGGCACACTCGCCCCCGCTAGCGCCCAAAATGATTTCCAGCCAAAGGAGAAGGCTGGTGAATTAAAGGTTGAGGCCAAAGGGAGTACTGAAAACTCCTCAAGCTTCTCCAGAATTTGTAGGGACGGTGCTTCCAGGATGGGCATTTCAAGATCACCTGAGCTAAAGGTGCTAACTATCTGATTTTGAATAGATAAATAGGATTTTTCCAGCCAAATCAATGCATTAGCGGGCTGAATGGGTGTTTTAAATGCCCCAGTTAAATAGGCAGATGCCAAACTTTGTTGTGCGGATACATCACCCAGTCGGGCAGTTTGGAGGATTTTTAAGAATTCACGGCTTGCCATGTGACAATTTTGCCATCTGGAGACTCAAAACACCGGAAATTGATGGTCTTGTTGCCGTGATACAACAAAGAAAGCCAAAAAACTGCCTTTTGACAAGCAAAAAGAGCTCCTAAATACCCTTACCCCCAGTCTAGCTGGGCAAAAGAAGCAAAATTCACTGGTCCCATTTTTATTTGGGCATTACTTTCAATTTATGGAGATTTAAAGAATGAAAAAATCGCTATTCGCAGTTGCAGCGTTGACAGCTATTGCTGGCGCCGCTCAAGCTCAGTCCAGCGTTACTGTTTACGGTATCTTGGACGTTGGTTATGTTGGTGAGAACACAAAGTTCAATGGCCCTGTAGTTGCTTCTTCAACTTCAGTTGCTACGCCTAATTTACCTGCTGTTGCAAACAAAGCTGGTTTGGCTTCACAGACTGGTAACCAGTTCGGTGCTGGTGCTCAGCAAACTAACCGTATCGGTTTCAAAGGTAACGAAGATTTAGGTGGCGGTGCTTCTGCATTCTTCACAGTTGAATTAGGTTTGACACCTAACAGCGAGCAAGCAATCAATACTGGCGCTACTCAAAACCGTCAAACATTCGTTGGTTTGAAGAAGAACGGCATCGGTGCTGCTTCTATCGGTACACAGTACACAGCAATCCACACTGCGGTTGGCGCAACTGACGCTGGTCAGCAAAACCAAATGATGGGTGACGTAATCTACGGCGCAGCATCTGGTTTTGATTCTAAGTTGGCTGGCGTTCAAGCTTTGAGCAACTCTACTGATAACTACACTGTTCGTACAAACAACATGTTGAAGTTGCAGTCCGAGAAAATGGCTGGTTTCACAGTTACTGGTTTCTTGACAGCTAACAACTCAAACTCAACACAAGTTTCAAACACAGCTAGCACATCAGCTGGTGTTAACACTACAACAGCTAATACTGGCTACTCTGGTGGCTTGAATAACCAGTCTGGTTGGGGCTTAGGTGCTAACTATGAGTGGAGCAAATTATTGGTAACAGCTAACTACCAAGCGTTTACTTCTAAGAATCCTATTGCTGATACTTACACTTACACAGCTAAGAACTACGGTTCAACAGCTGCAAACATCAGCTCTACTGTAACTGCAGTAGGCGCTCCAGCTGCTTGGAATCAATCAAGTGGCGGTTCAAACGTTGCTGATAATCAAGCTTACGTTGGTGCAACTTATGACTTCGGTATCTTGAAGGCATACGGTCAGTGGTCTAACCGTAAGGTTAAGTCACAAGAGAATGCTGGCTACTACCTCAATCGTTCTGCACAGCAGATCGGTGTACGTAGCTTCATTACTCCAACTGTAGAAGCTTGGGCTTCTGTTGGTAATGGTCGTTACCAGTCTTACGGTTTGAACAATCCAACAGCTCAGTTCACTGGCTACCAGTTGGGTTCAAACTACTGGTTGAGCAAGCGCACAAACTTATACGCAATTTATGGTGGATTTAATACATCTACTGTAACTATTGGTACAGGTAACTACAGTGCTAATGCTAACAACTATGCAGTTGGCGTTCGCCACACTTTCTAATTTGATGCTAGCGTAAGCTAGTTAAAAATTAGTTTGGTACTAAATTAACCCACCGTGTTTACACGGTGGGTTTTTTATTTGGTGAGCTAAGAAAGCTTTAATCGAAGACTTGATTTCGATGCAAGGAAAATACCTATTTCCCAATAGAGATTGGGTGAGACTCAATAATTGAAGTGCGTATAGAGCTAACGAGGTGTTGACCTAACAAGAAGGAAATCCTCATCAGTGAAGCAATACCGCTGCACTCACCCTCTCCATGACTGATTTCCAATCTCCCGCTGTTGGTTGCCTAAATAGAGTAGCAGTTGGATACCAAGGATTAGTTATTCCCTCTGATAGCCATCTCCAGTCGGGTGACCATGAGAGCAGTACC
>CANFOT010000050.1 GCA_947448625.1 Burkholderiaceae bacterium
AGCTCGTAAGTACCAATTAACAGTGCAGCATGCTCGACGGGTGAGAGTTCATTGATAGGGCGATCTAGGGCCGGAGTAATAATGCCTTCCAGCTCGTCAGTGTGTTCTAGTACACCAGAAAAGATGCCTTGGAATAACTCTGGCTGGCAACGTCGAAAGCCAGGATCCTCAGCCAATTGTTTGGCAATCGCCGCTGCATTCGGTAAGCTACCGGCACGACGCATCACCAGGCTTTGATACACACCCTGCAGGGCGTATTCGCGGGCACGACGACGCGGAGTCAGGGAGCGCTTAGGGGCGCTGGCAACGGGAGTTGGTGCATTGATAGGGGTCTTGGTCATATCAATCATTACTCTTGGCTAGGTTGGATTTCAAAATCAATGTCTGGGGTAAGGGCTAAGGCAAGGTTGGCCATTTCAACAACGGCCTTGGCGCAATCAGCGCCTTTTACCTGAACACGTACTTGTGCTTGTGCATCCGTTTCACAGGTGAGAACACCATTGGCGATAGGCAGACCGGACTCAAGGGAGATGCGAGAGATGCCTGAAGCAGATTCGTTAGAAACCAATTCAAAGTGATAAGTCTCGCCGCGGATCACTGCACCAAGGGCCACTAAACCATCAAACTCACCTGTCTCTGCCATTTTTTGGAGCGCGAAAGGAATTTCCAACGCGCCAGGTACGGTAACTAATTTAATATCAGATTGAGACACTCCAAGCTTGATCAGCTCTTCAATGCATGCGGTTGTTAGGGCGACACAGTGCTCTTCATTAAAGCGTGCTTGCACAATACCTACACGCAGGTCTTGGCCATTTAAATCAGTGGCAAGAACGCCTACTGCAGATTCATTATTGCTTGTAGTCATGATGTTGATTGCCTATTAATGAGATTCAAATGGGGTGTAGCCAGTTACTTCTAGTTTGTATCCAGAAAGGCTTGGCACTGGGCTGGGGTTGGCAAGCAAGCGCATTTTTCCGACACCAATATCTTTTAGGATTTGAGCGCCAATGCCGTAACTACGGAAATCGGTTTTTCGAGCTAAAGGTTTTTGTGCCTCTTCAGCATGCGTGCCATTCAGTTTATGAAACTGCGCCAGCCAATCGGCATCACTTGGTGAAGCAATACCAGAGGCATTTAATAGCACGGCTACGCCTGCAGGAGCGGCCGCGAGCTTTTGCAGGGCTTGCGCTAGTGGCCATGAGTGCGTGCTGACATGAGCATCCAAGAAATCCAGCACGGTTACCGGCTCATGCACGCGCACTAAAGTTTCTGTTGTTTCAGATGGTTTGCCATGAACAAGTGCCAAATGAATACACGAGCTCGGAGTATCGCGATAAATAATCCCTTGAAACTTACCCCAAGGCGTAACAAACTCTCGCTCACCTTCACGAAGCACAATACTTTCATGTTGGCTACGGTATTGAATGAGGTCGGCAATGCTGCCAATTTTTAGCTGATGTTCTTTGGCAAACTCCAGCAGATCTGGCAATCTTGCCATGCTGCCATCATCTTTCATGATTTCGCAAATCACGGAGGTTGGGGAGCATCCAGCCATTGCTGCTAGATCGCAACCTGCTTCGGTGTGTCCTGAGCGAATCAATACACCACCAGGCTGAGCCATTAATGGGAAGATATGGCCAGGCTGAACCAAATCATTTGGCTTCGCGCGTGGGGCTACTGCCATTTTGATTGTATGTGCGCGATCAGCTGCAGAGATGCCAGTGGTGACACCAGTTGCAGCTTCAATGGAAACGGTAAAGTTCGTACCCATCGAGGTGCCGTTATCTCTCACCATTAAAGGCAGGTTGAGTTGTTGGCAGCGCTCACGCGTTAAGGTGAGGCAAATCAGTCCACGACCATGCTTGGCCATGAAATTGACAGCTTCTGCTGTGACATGATCTGCAGCAAGGACTAGGTCGCCCTCGTTCTCGCGATCTTCTTCATCGACCAGAATGACCATCCTGCCAGCCTTAAGCTCGGCAACGATTTCTTCTGTGGAGGCCAGGGTATTTTGCATAGCCCTCTATTTTAAGCCGAGGAGGGGTTTTCAGGCTGTAAGCCGGGTTCCTCGATCAATATTTGCCTAATATCCAGCTTTTCTGACAAAGGATGCCTATCAAAAGCATTTTTTTACCCTCTGGGTCTCGAGAAAATGCCCTATGTCCCAATTTAACCAAGATGGCAAAGAATTCTCAGGAGTGCGCAGTTTGTCCATGCGGGCCAATGGATTTATCTTGCTCGAAGTTTTGTTGGCCATGAGTTTGGTAGCAACCAGTTGGATGGTTCTAGGAAACTCCTTTCAGCACATGATCTTGCGTTTGGGGCAGTTGCAAGAAAAAAGGGTGCAAATGAAGAAAGAGCTAGATCAACACGAGCTCACCCTTATTTTCCAGGGCACAAGGAAACAATGCCATTCACCATTCAAAAGGATTTGTAAGTGAGTCTATTGGAGTGCCTCGTCGGTCTCACGCTATCCCTCATTCTGGTCGCACCGCTCATCAAAAATAGCGGCGAGTTAATCGCAAAACACATTGAGTATGAAAAAACGCAATCCATTACCTCGGAGGCTGACCGTGCTTTGGAATTAATTGGCCGCGCAATTCGGATGGCTGGTTATCGAAATGAAAAATCATTCATCCCAGTTGGAAGGAAAAATCTATCTATGGGTGACTACATTGAGGTTCAAAAAAATAATGGCTATCGAGGATCTGATGCACTCATGGTGAAGCATGAGCTTTCTGGCAGAGTAGACTTTGATTGCATCGGCAATACCTTATCAAAAGAGCGGACTAAAAAAAATTTAGCATATCAAGGCTTTTTAGTTGATCGACAGGCATCGGCACCCAAAGGTGTGCGTGTGAATGGGGGATCATTAATTTGTCAATCTCTTGATAGACAAGGTCGTTTACAAAACACCACCTTAATGAATGGAGTGCATCTTCTATCCATTACGCAATTGCAAGGCGGCGCTGGCAGAGCCTTGCAGGTAAGGCTGGAGATGACCGATGGCGCTTTCATCCATCAGGTGTTTGAGCGCATATTTACAACACGAAATATCCTGTGATTATTGTCTGGATCCTATCTTTACTGACGCTACTATCCTCGCTCATCATGCATTTGGAGCGCTTAGCCGCACTTGAAGTCGTGAGCGTCAATACTTATATTGAGTCACAGAAACAATTTATTGCGGCAGAAAAATCTCTGCTCGAATGTGAGCAGCATATTTCTAATATTCCTGCTTTGGAGAATGCTTCTTGCCATATTCAATCTGCTGGAAAAAATCTTTGGCTTCTTTCAAATAAAGGAAAGCCTACTTTAGAGGTTCTAATATTTTTAGATGAAAAAACACAAACCGCAACCCGTATAAATTGGCGTCAGCACTTTGAGTAATCAAGAGCGTGGGCATAGCTTGTTGGAGTTGATGGCAGTAGTTCTCATCATTGCCATCATGGCGGTAATGACAATGCCGCTACTACAGGGACAATTGGCTGCTCGAGAAATCGAGATCATAGCGAGACGTTTTATTGCTCATGCCCAATTTGCCCGAGCGCAAGCCTTAACTTTGGGGGTGCCTGTTCGCATTACTCCCATCGGCGGAAATCTGTGGGAAGAGGGCTGGCTTATTAAAAGCGCTTGTAACGAGCGTCAGCCGAAATCTACTTGTGTTGAGCGGCATTGGTTTTCGCAGGGAGACATCGCACCGGTGTATTTCAAGGGTGGCGGCAAGCAGTTTATAGACCCACATACATCCAAGAGGGGTATTTTGTTCAATGCGGCTGGTGCTGCAAAAACAAGCCAAGGGGGATTTGTGGCCAATCGATTGATCTTGGGTCATGAGCAAGACTCCCGGCTAGAGCGACACCTAGTATTAGGTAGCGGGGGCCGTTGGAGAATTTGCGACCCCAGCAAGGATGCTAAAGCTTGTAGGTAGGATGGGTAAATTTACCGCTTCTGCTCAAATCGGTTTTAATAGACCCATGTACAGCGCAGTTGACCACCAATTGATGAGCCAGGCTTTAGCCCAGGCTCAACAAGCACTTTATTTATCCAACCCCAACCCTCGGGTGGGATGCGTCATTGTTAAGGACGGGCAGGTGATTGGTCGCGGCCATACCCAAAGGGTAGGCGGTCCCCATGCAGAGGTCCAAGCTTTGGCGGATACAAAAGCCAATGGTTTCGATCCACTGGGATCAACTATTTACGTCACGCTAGAGCCGTGCAATCACACCGGCAGAACACCGCCCTGTGTCGATGCATTAATTGCTGCTAAGCCTGCAACGGTGATTGTGGCAATGTCAGATCCCAACCCCCTGGTGGGTGGTAAAGGGCTTGAGCGACTAAAGGCGGCAGGCATTGATGTGCGCTGTGGGCTGCTGGAGTCTGAGGCTCAGGCATTAAACCGAGGTTTTATTTCTAGAATGACCCGAGGTTTGCCTTGGGTGCGAATGAAAATTGCTGCCACCTTGGATGGCAAAACTGCGCTTCCTAATGGCCAAAGCCAATGGATTACCGGGCCTATAGCTAGGGCTGATGGCCATCATTGGCGAGCTCAAGCCTGCGCCATACTGACTGGGGTAGGAACCGTCAAAGAAGATGATCCTAGCCTCAATGTTCGGGATGTCAAAACAGAGCGTCAGCCCTGGAAAGTGATTGTTGATTCAAAACTAGAGACTCCGCTGAGTGCCAAGGTATTGCGCGATCCTCAAGTATCTGGTGTGATCTTAGTTTGTGCTTCCTTGGATTCTCAAGATGTCCAAGAAAAGGCAAAGGCATTTCAAGCACTCGGCGTAGAAGTGATTGCCATGGCCAACGCCAATGGCAAAGTAAATTTGCCAAAGCTCTTTGCATACTTAGCTCAAGAGCGCCATATGAACGAAATTCATGTTGAGGCTGGCTTTAAGTTAAATGGATCCTTGCTCAGAGAAAATTGCGTAGATGAGCTCTTGCTATATTACGCCCCCTTCTTTATGGGTGATGGCATTGGTATGGCCAACATTTCTCCGTTAACAACATTAAATGAGGGGCGGGATTGGCAAGTGATTGATCAAGCCCTATACGGTCCTGATATGCGTTTACGGCTCAGCAAGAAGTAATCCCAATCAGAATTTGGATTAACACTCATTTCATCATCCCCATTTAAAATCCCACTATGTTTACTGGAATCATTACTGCTGTAGGTCAAATTAAAAGCGCTCAACCCAAAGGGGATGGTTTGCACTTGCTTGTTGAGGTGCCATCTGGATATCTTGATGACGTTGCCTTAGGTGACAGTATTGCCATTCAGGGCGCCTGTATGACGGCTACTGAATTAACTGGCAATACTTTTTCTTTGGACATCTCACATGAGTCTTTGAGTAAGACGGTAGGTTTAGATCAAGTTGGCCCGGTCAATCTAGAAAAAGCACTGCGTTTACATGATCGACTGGGAGGTCACCTTGTGAGCGGCCATGTTGATGGCGTTGGTAATGTGGCGAATTTTGCCGCAGTGGCTCAAGACCCTTATGGTTCTTGGCTATTGCAGATTAAGGCACCCAAAGCACTTGCGGCATTCTTGGCCTACAAGGGCTCGATTGTGGTGAATGGTGTTTCGCTCACGGTAAACAAAACACAAGATAGTGATGATGCTTGCATGGTGGATATCAATATCATTCCGCATACGCTTGAGAACACAACTCTGGGCAAGCTAAAGCAAGGTGATGCGGTCAATCTAGAGGTGGATTTAATCGCACGTTATGTTGCGCGCATGATGGAAACCCAAGGGAAGTAATTAGCCCGCTTGCTATTGCCCTAGCCCAACTACTTTTTCTGATATCGGGTAGGGTCACCTAGATTGGCTTGCTTAAAGCCAATCTGTCTTAAACGACAGGATTCACATTCACCACAGGCTTCGCCCAAATCATTGGCTTGGTAGCAAGAAACTGTTTGGGAGTAGTCGACACCGAGTGTCGTGCCTAGCTGAATAATCTCTGCTTTACTCATACTGATGATGGGTGCATGCACACGAAAGCGATTCTCGTTATTGAGCGCCTCTACGCCAGCTTTGGTGGCTAAGTTCGCCATCGTCTCAAATGAGGCGACGTACTCGGGGCGGCAATCAGGGTAGCCAGAGTAATCCACCGCATTGGCGCCATAAAAAATGTCTAAGCCCCCCAATGATTCTGCCCAGCCCAATGCAAGGGATAGCAAAATCGTATTGCGTGCTGGAACATAAGTGACGGGGATTTCTTGATCCTTGCCAGGAACAATTGGTACGTCAATAGATGAGTCCGTCAGGGCTGAGCCACCAAAACGGGTGAGGTCTAAATGCACGACCTCATGACGAATAACGCCCATTTTCTTGGCAATGTGTTTTGCTGCAGCCAGCTCTGAAGAGTGCCGTTGTCCATAGCCGACGGAAAGCACATAAGGTGCATATCCGAGATCTTTTGCAAGCGCCAGAATCGTGCTCGAATCTAAGCCGCCAGAAAACAAAATGACGGCCGGAGCATTCGGTTTTCGAGGAGCAATATTCTGAAAGGCAGCTGACAACTTGGACATGAGAAAGGTATTAATACTTCTAGGTTGCTAAATTACTTCGTGGCAGCGATGAGTTGCTGTGCATCTTTTGCTGCCTCAGTATCTGGATACTTGCTGATGATCTCGCTAAAAGTTTTCTTTGCAGCAGCTTTATTGCCACTTTCCAATTGCGCATTGCCTAGAGTCAACATTGCACCTGGAATGCGTGGGTGACTTGGATATCGCTTAATGAGGCTTTGTAATTGGGCAATAGCGCCTGCATAGTCTTTATTGGCGTACTTGCTGTTGCCGCTCCAAAAGAGCGCCAGAGGTACATATGGGCTTTTTGGAAAGCGATTCACAAAGGCGGAGAAGCCTTCATCAGCCTTCTTGAGGTTACCCGCCTGGAACGCTTTTAAAGCATCGTCATAGGCTTTTTTCTCGCCAGGTTGAACTGTCCCGCTTACCCCCTCAATGCTGATCGTGCGAGGTTCAAAATTACCCAAGCGCGTATCTAGATCTTGGTAGTAAGTCTTTTGGCTTGTGCTGATGTCTTCACCTTGCTTCTCAAGGTTTTCAATCTTGCCCCTCAGCTCTGCATTATCAGTCTTGAGTTTCTCAATCTGATTTTGCAAATCCATTTGTGTAGTCGCGAGTGATTTGCGTAATTCCAAAATGGCCTTGCGTGCATCATCATCAGCAAAGAGTGCCCATGCGTTGCTAGAGATACTTAAACAAAGAGTGGCAGCACTTAAACAAAACGCTCGTGAGAGCGTTTGTTTAAAAGACGGAGGCAACTTACGAGAGAGTTTATGCATTAGTTTGTAATGTAAACAATATCAGCGCGGCGGTTTTCTGCCCAAGCAGCTTCGTTATCACCTTCGGCCTTAGGTTTTTCTTTACCAAAACTAACGGCTTCCATTTGGTCGTCAGAAACGCCCATCAAGTTCAGTGACTTACGAACCGCATCGGAGCGACGTTGGCCCAGGGCTAAGTTGTACTCAGCTGTACCGCGTTCATCAGTATTGCCTTGAATAATGATCTTTTGCTTAGGGTTGGACTTTAAGAAGTTGGCGTGTGCAGACAATTGTTTTTGATATTTAGTCTGGACGGTATATTCATTGAAATCAAAATACACACTACGCTGGAAAAGGGGACTGCTTGGATCATTCCATGGTTGTGAGCCAAAGTTACCGCTGCCACCATTAGCACCATCAACATCATCTAATTTAACGCTTGAGCAAGCCGCCAAAAATAATGCTGTAACGCCAAGCAGAGTGAGTGTTGCAGCACGGCGTGCGATAGAAATTTTCATGATCTGTCCTTTTTCCTACAAACGAGGTAACTAATTAAGCTAATAGCCAATATTATGCCCCCAAGAGCCCAATATTGGCTATCTAGCCGCAAAGATTCAATTGAAATCTGAGGCGGTCTCTAATCCATAAATGGACCCCAGGATGGCTGACGGACATCAGAACCTGGAATGCTTAATACTTGTTTGGAGTTTCCGTCTACGGACACGGCTGCTAAGACGCGTTTGCCACCCACTTTGGTGGAATACAGAACATAGCGTCCGTTTGCGGCAAAGGAGGGGGACTCATCACTGCTGCCATCCGTCAATGCCTGAGAGTCGCCGGTAGCAAGATTCAGAATATAGAGGCGGAATGCCCCGCCAATATTGGCGATATAGGCCAAGTACTTACCATCTGGAGAGATGCGCGGTGATGTCACGAAGCCTTGTTTGTAGGTAATTCGCTTGGCCCCTTCCACTTGCTCACCCTCGGCGCTCATGCGGTAAATCTGGGGATTGCCACCACGATCGCTCGTGAAATAAATATACCGACCGTCAGCAGAATATTGAGGCTCAGTATCGATGGTGTAGCCACGAGTCAGGCGATGCAGGCCAGTGCCATCAGCATTGATGCCGTAGATCTGGGTATTGCCATCCTTCGAGAGGGAGATTGCGAGTTTTTTGCCATCTGG
>CANFOT010000051.1 GCA_947448625.1 Burkholderiaceae bacterium
CGGCTAACAGCAGTGTCGGTCTCAAGCTCACGCGCCGCTTCTTCAGCCATCACATAGCTGGCTTTTTGATCATCAAGACGGGGATCATCATGACGTAAACGCTCAAGCTTGTAATGCGGTGTTTCTAAATGCTTATTTGGAATCATCAAGACATTGACTTTGAAGCGCGTCTCAATCTTGATGACTTCAGCACGCTTCTCATTTAACAAGAAGGCAGCCACTTCGACTGGAACTTGGGTATGAATAGCGGCTGTATTTTCTTTCATTGCCTCTTCTTGAATGATGCGCAAAACTTGCAATGCAGAGGATTCGGTATCACGGATATGGCCAGTGCCGTTACAGCGTGGGCAGGTCACGTGGCTACCTTCAGAAAGGGCAGGGCGCAAGCGCTGGCGTGACATTTCCATCAAGCCAAACTTGGAGATCTTGCCCATCTGAACGCGCGCACGATCGTGACGTAAGGCATCGCGTAAGCGATTCTCAACATCTTTCTGTGCCTTGCTCGATTCCATATCAATGAAGTCAATGACGATGAGGCCACCCAAGTCACGTAAACGTGCTTGGCGAGCGATTTCATCAGCAGCTTCTAAGTTGGTGCGGGTAGCAGTCTCTTCGATGTCAGAACCGCGGGTTGCGCGTGCGGAGTTCACGTCCACTGAAACTAAGGCTTCAGTATGGTCAATGACGATTGCGCCACCAGATGGCAATGGCACTGTCCGTGAATACGCAGTTTCAATTTGGTGCTCGATTTGGAAACGCGAGAACAATGGAACATCGTCCTGGTAACGCTTTACTCTTGGCAAATTATCAGGCATCACTACCGACATAAATGCGGCAGCTTGATCGTAGATCTCATCGGTATCGATGAGGATCTCGCCGATGTCAGGCTGAAAGTAATCACGAATTGCGCGAATGACTAAGCTAGACTCAAGGTAAATCAAGAGCGGTGCTGAGTTGCCTTTAGCAGCCTCATCAATCGCTGTCCACAGCTGCATGAGATAGCTTAAATCCCATTGCAATTCAGTGGCGTCGCGACCAATACCAGCTGTACGAGCAATAATGCTCATGCCGTCTGGTACTTGTAATTGGGACATGGCTTCGCGGAGTTCTTGACGGTCTTCACCTTCAATGCGGCGTGAAACACCACCCCCACGTGGGTTATTTGGCATTAATACTAAATAGCGACCTGCAAGGGATACAAAAGAGGTCAGAGCGGCGCCTTTTTGGCCGCGCTCTTCTTTTTCGACCTGGACAATAATTTCTTGGCCTTCGCGTAGCGCTTCTTTAATGGAAGCATTACGGACATCAACACCCTCTTTAAAGTAGGTGCGGGCAACTTCTTTAAATGGCAGGAAGCCATGACGTTCTTCGCCGTAATTTACAAAGCAAGCTTCGAGCGAGGGCTCAATGCGAGTAATGACACCTTTGTAAATATTGCCCTTGCGCTGTTCGCGACCGGCAGCTTCGATATCGATATCGATGAGTTTTTGACCATCGACGATGGCAACTCGCAACTCTTCTTGTTGAGTTGCATTAAATAACATGCGTTTCATAACACTCTCCTATTGGGGAGTGCGTCGCTGCGCGCTGCGTTAGGGACAAGTTAGAGACCGCTTGGGGCATAAGCCATTGGCGGTTTTGGAGTGTGGATCAAGCTAATCCGGGCATCTTTTGCCTGGTACACCAAGTTTAATGAAACCGGTGCCACACTTGACGATCGCCGCAGAGACCTCCTTTAGGTCATCAATGCAGGCGCGCGCCTGGAAACTGTCTTCTAATCGCGGGTCGCGGCATACGGCACACCAACCCTGCGCCTCATTACAACGGGGGAGGGGCAACCCCGGGAGTCTATTAAGGGCGACTCCAAGCTCCAAACCTGAATCAGGCTAGTCTCGGGCCAATAAATTGGCTAGAGCGTTGATTATACGGCACAAGTTGAACGACAATGGGGTATTGTTGAGTCCCTTGTCGACCCCTGTCGAGGTGACAGGAGAGATAAATCATGAAATCCGAACCCATTTTCAAGCCCTTACAGGCAAAAACCCCTGCTCCAGCTGCAGTGCATCTTCAGACTATTGGTCCTGAGGAGGCTGGTCAGCGACTAGATAACTACCTATTGCGCTGGGCTAAAGGGGTTCCCAAAAGCCACGTTTATCGAATTATTCGCTCCGGCGAGGTTCGGGTAAATAAAAAAAGAGCCGAGCCAACCACTCGCTTGATTGAAGGTGATGTAGTCAGGGTTCCTCCGGTTCGGATCGCTGAGCCCGCCCAAATGGCAGCCGTGAATACCGCCCAAACGAAATCTCGGGCACAGGGATATTCAGACAAAATGCCTATTTTGTTCGAGGATGAGGCCTTATTAATAGTCAATAAGCCGTCAGGTTTGGCGGTTCATGGGGGCTCGGGCATCGCCCTGGGTGTGATTGAAACCCTGCGCATTACCCGCCCCGAACTCAAATTCTTGGAACTAGTCCATCGTTTGGATCGAGATACGTCGGGTGTCTTGCTCTTGGCTAAAAAGCGTAGTGCCTTGGTGGAGTTGCACCGGCAGATCCGCGAAGGGCAAACAGATAAACGTTATTACTTGCTGGCCCACGGGGAGATTGCTCAAGGTGCAGGCACTATGCAGCTGAAATTTGCTTTACATAAATACCTATTAGCCAATGGTGAGCGTCGCGTTCGGGTTGACCCAGATGGTCTACCAAGTCATACCGCTTTGCGTGTTACCAAAGTGATGAAGCGTGGTGAGGTGGCCATTACCTTGGCCGAGGCCCAGTTAAAAACCGGACGTACCCACCAAATCCGCGTACACCTTCAAAAACTAGGCCACTCAATTTTGGGCGATGATAAATACGGCTTTGAAGATCAAGATAAGGTTGTGAAATCCAAGCGCCTCTATTTACATGCTCACTTGGCTGGCTTTACTCACCCCCGCACTGGCGAGAAAATGCGTATTGAGTCCCCATTGCCTGCTGAATTTGCGGCAATGATGAAAAACTTTGAAGCGCCTAGCAATGTCTGAAGTGCAAAAACCCGATAGGCGTTATGACCTGGTTGTGTGGGACTGGGATGGAACCATCATGGATTCCACGCCGACGATCGTGAACTGCATTCAGCAAGCTTGTCGTGATTTAGGTTTTAAAGAGCCAGATGATACTTTGGCTAGTTCCGTAATTGGTTTGGGTATTCAGGATTCACTTAGAAGGGCTGTGCCCTGGATTGAGCCAGCGCATTTCCCTAAGTTAACTGAGCGCTTTCGATATCACTACCTAGCCAAAGATCATGAGCTCGATTTATTTCCGGGTATTCGCGACTTGCTTAAAAGCTTGCGTGACGATGGCTACCTACTAGGCGTTGCCACAGGAAAATCGCGCGTTGGATTAGATCGATCTTTGAAGCATCACCAGCTTGAGCAGATGTTCCATGAAACACGTACCGCAGATGAATCCTTCTCGAAACCCCATCCTGGAATGCTTTTGGAGCTGTCTGATGTGATGCAGGTGCCCAAGCGGCGCATGCTCATGATTGGGGACACCACTCATGATTTGGATATGGCAGCCAATGCAGGTGTTGATGCAGTAGCAGTAACCTATGGCGCGCATCCTCCGAGCACTCTAAAAGAAGCGCCATCCCTTATTCATGTGGATGATGTCTCGCAACTAAGTCAATGGCTTAGCGATAACCTTACTGTTAAAAACTAGTTAGTAACTAAGGATTAAAAAGATGGATCAAAATCAATCCGATAACGCGAATCAAAATTGGGAGCGTCAAGCTCTCGAGCATCTATTGCTAGAGAATTTAAAAGAGACTCGCAAGACGCGTCGCTGGAAAGCGGTTTTTCGTGTTCTCACTCTCATTATTTTTGTTGGCGTAGTGCTGGCGGTTTTTGATTTTCATCTGCCGGGTCGCGGCATGGGAATTGAGAAGCACACTGCCTTAGTTACATTAGAGGGTGAGATTTCTTCAAGCTCGATGGCTAATGCTTTAGATATCAATGCATCGCTGACTGCTGCATTTGAAAATGAGAACAGTGCAGGCGTTGTCCTACGTATTAATAGCCCTGGCGGTTCCCCTGTTCAAGCCGGCATGATGAATGACGAGATTCATCGTTTGCGTAAGCTTTATCCCAGCAAACCGTTTTATGTCGTAGTAGAAGATATCTGCGCTTCAGGTGGTTACTACGTTGCCGTTGCTGGAGATCAAATTTTGGTGGATAAGGCAAGCTTGGTTGGCTCTATCGGCGTGATCATGGAGGGTTTTGGTTTTACTGGCTTGATGGATAAGTTAGGTGTAACTCGTCGAATGATTACGGCTGGTTCCAATAAGGGGATGATGGATCCATTCTCTAAAGAAAATCCGCAACAAGTGGAGATGATTAAAACGATGATCGATGAGATTCATCAGCAATTCATTGCGGTGGTCAAAGCAGGTCGTGGTGATCGTCTAAAAGAAACCCCTGAGATGTTCTCGGGACGCGTTTGGAATGGCGAACAAGCGATCAAAATTGGTTTGGTTGACGGCTACGGAACTGTAGATACCGTTGCGCGCGATATCTTCAAAGCGCCAGATATTCTTGACTACACTATGAAAGAGAATTTTGCCGAACGCGTTGCTAAGCGTTTTGGTGCCGAGGTAGGGGCTGCAGCCAGTAAAACTTTAATTAAGACACCTGATCTCAAGTAATAAAGTGGCTAACTAGTACCGCTTAGGCCAGCAATAGAAATACTGCTGGCCTATTTTGCAATGAGGCGCAGGCAGCTTCATTTGGGAAACGTTTGCGCCAGTCTGCAATCGACAGTGTCGTAATCGTTTCACTTGGAAGGCTCAGGTCCATTCCAAGACACAGCATTGATTGCGGTGACAGCGTATTAAGGCATGCCATCAGCATCGCGGCATTGCGATAGGGTGTCTCAATCCAAATTTGTGTCTGCTGTAATTTTCTAGACTCCACTTCCAATTGCTTTAGTCGAGAGATTCGATCTTGCGCATCATGAGGAACGTAACCTTGAAAAGCAAAGCGTTGACCATTTAATCCGCTAGCCATAAGACCTAGCAATATCGAGCTTGGGCCTACTAAGGGTTTGACTTTGGCGCCCAGTTTGTGAGCTGCCAACACGAGTTCAGCGCCAGGATCTGCAACCCCTGGAACGCCTGCTTCTGACATGAGGCCCATATCTTTGCCAGCAATAAGTGGTTTGAGTAAATCCATGGGTTTTACTGCATCACCGTACTTAGCATTGCGTGCAACACCGCGCCATTCACTCATCTGCATTTCTTGAATGGTGCATGCTAAAGGCGAGATGGTATCAACCGCCTTTAAAAAGGCGCGCGCAGTCTTAGCGTCTTCAACAATCCAGTCGGTTAGTTTGGCGGTTTGCGTAATTGTTTCGCTTGGTAGTACCCAAGGCAATTGCTCAACACGTGAATCGTCACCTAAGGTATTGGGAATTAGAAAGAGGGTGCCTAGTTTTGCGCTCATTATTTTTTTATCAAATTTCTATTCTGTTGATTTGCTGTATTTAATTTTTTACCGGGGATTACAAATCCAGCTTCACGCAAGAGGCCGCTCAGCGCTATCAGGGGTAAGCCGATCAAGGCGGTGGGATCATCACTCTGAATGGCCTCAAGAAGCGAAATTCCCAGGCCTTCAGACTTGGCGCTGCCTGCGCAGTCATAAGGTTCTTCAGCATGAAGGTAGGCCTCTAAAACTTCGTCGGATAATTTTCGAAAGGCAACTTTAGTTGGAATACTCAGTGTAGTTTCTGTTTTGCCGTTCATGAGACAAAGCGCAGTGTGAAAAGTCACGGTTGAGCCACGCATGAGCTGCAGTTGGGCAATTGCACGCTCAAAGTTTCCTGGTTTACCAATAGCGGCGCCACAGAGGTCCGCCACTTGATCTGAGCCGATGACCCAGGCCTCAGGATGATCTTTAGCCACCGCCGCAGCTTTTGCCTTTGCTAATCGCAAGGCTAAATCCAAGGTCCCTTCACCAGGCAGAGGTGCTTCGTCAACCTTAGGAGAAATAACATCAAAGGGAATGCGCAAGCGCTCTAAGAGCTCTCGACGATAAATCGAGGTAGATGCCAGAATTAGTTTTTTTGCAGAATTACTCATCACTACTTGTACTTTCTTTGAGGCCTTCATTTAGACTGATGCCATGAATCGTAATCAAGTTTTACCTCAAGTTGAGCTATCCGCGGATCCAGGTGCTTTGCGCCGGATCGATTTTTGCGCCCCCCAGTCCTACCTGGGGGCTGGTTTCTTGAAGATCTCAGAATTGCCGAGATTGGCTGAGGAGGCTTCTAGTGTAGAGCCGGTAGATGGTTTTGATTGGCAAATAAAGACGTATTTTGTAGACTCTCCAGGCTCTGAGCCCCGGCAAATGCTGGAATTGGGTCTGAAGGGCCGGATTCACCTAGTTTGCCAGAGCTGTCTGCAGGATTGTGGCCTGGATTTGACTCAAGAGAGCAGATTTGTCATGGTGGCTACCGAAGCAGAAGCGGATGCCTTCCCGATGGAGGATGATCAGCAAGAGCCTCTAGTGGCGAGCCAGCACTTTGACCTTTTGGGTTTGATTGAGGATGAAGTCCTGCTGTCTTTGCCTTTGATTCCAAAGCATCCAGAGGGTCAATGTCAGCCTCAGACTGCTTCATTTGGTGGGGGCGGGGAGGTAGCTGAGTCCTCTGAAAAGCCTCAGAATCCCTTTAACATATTGAAAAATATGAAGAAAAACTGATTGCAATGGACTCAATCTAGCCCCACTTTGAAGTCTTCATTACCAATCAATCAAGCATTTAGGAGATTTTCTATGTTAGAATATCGCCTTGCTTAGGAGTTCAATATGGCCGTCCAACAGAATAAAAAATCCCCATCCAAACGTGGCATGCACCGTGCGCACGACTTTTTGACCGCACCTGCTACGGCTGTTGAAGCCACAACTGGTGAGGCTCATTTGCGCCACCACATTTCACCAAACGGCTACTACCGTGGCCGTAAAGTTGTTAAAACTAAAAACGA
>CANFOT010000052.1 GCA_947448625.1 Burkholderiaceae bacterium
ACTTGGGTTGGGCTTCATATATTCTGATTTTCAATTAAGAGACGAGAATGGCTGTGCAGATAGAAAATTTAGGTCAGTTAGACCGCAAAGTGACCTTAGAGTTCGCTCGTGCCGATTTGGCTAAGGCAAGAGAAGTCCAGTTAGCTAAATTGGGCAAGACCATGAAGGCCCCAGGCTTCCGTCCAGGCAAAGTGCCTAAGAATATGGTTGAAAAACAATACGGTATGCAGGTGGATTTTGAGCTGCAGTTTGATAAAGCTTCGGAGCTGTTCTACGAGTTAGCTCAAAAAGAAAAAATTGCATTGGCCGGTCAGCCACGTCTCGATCCTAAATCAGAGCTGGATGCTGACAAGATAGTGTTTGATGCTTATTTCGAAGTATTGCCAGAAGTGAAGATTGGCGATATCAGTAAAGCAGAGGTTACTAAGCACACCATTGATATTACTGATGCAGAGATTGATCGCGCATTGGATGTGTTGCGCAAGCAACAAGTTCATTACCACGCCCGTGGCGAAGCTGGTGCCCATGGTGACGGCGGTGCCAACACAGCCGCGCAAGCTGGCGATCAGGTCGTAATCGACTTCGTAGGCAAAATTGATGGCGTTGAGTTCGCTGGTGGTAAAGCGGAAAACTTCGAATATGTTCTTGGTGAAGGTCGTATGCTTCCAGAATTTGAAGCTGCAACTTTGGGCCTCAAAGCAGGTGAGAGCAAGACTTTCCCTTTAAGCTTCCCAGCCGATTACCACGGCAAAGATGTAGCTGGAAAAACCGCCGACTTCACTATCACCGTTAAGTCGGTGAACTGGGCTCATCTTCCTGCAATTGACGATGCCTTTGCGTTGTCTTTAGGTGTGACTGAAGGTGGTGTTGCTAAGATGCGTGAAGAAGTAAAGGAAAACCTTGAGCGTGAAACAAAACGTCGCATCACTTCCCTGTTAAAGGGTGAGGTAATGGATAAGCTCAACAGCATTTGTGAGCTTGATGCACCGAAGTCTTTGGTGGCACAGGAGCAAGAGCGCCTAGTTGAGTCTGCACGTCAAGACCTGATGCAGCGCGGCATCCCAAATGCTAAAGATGCTCCGATCCCCGCTGAAATGTTTGCTGAGCAAGCCCTTAAGCGCGTTCGTCTTGGTTTGATTCTGAGTGACTTAGTTAAGCAACAGAATTTAGCTGCTACCGCAGATCAAATTAAAGCTGAGATTGATGAGCAAGCTGCCACTTACGAAGATCCAAAAGAGGTTGTGCGCTGGTTCTACAGCAATCCTAGCCGCCTCAAGGATGTCGAGAACTTAGTGCTTGAAGATAACGTGATTAAGTATTTCACTTCGCAAGCTAAGGTGATTGATAAAGCCGTTACCTTCGAAGAACTCAGCAAGCTCAACTAAGCTTAAGTACTTACTAAATAAAGGCCTGATCACATGAACCAGAATCATTTCCAATCTGAGAATTTAGAGCCCAAAAGTTTGGGTTTAGTTCCTATGGTGATTGAAACCTCTGGTCGAGGTGAGAGAGCCTATGACATTTACTCTCGCTTATTAAGAGAACGCGTTGTTTTCTTGGTTGGCGAAGTAAATGATCAAACTGCAAACCTAGTGATTGCTCAGTTGCTATTTCTTGAGAGCGAAAATCCAGATAAAGAAATTTCTCTGTACATTAACTCTCCCGGTGGCTCCGTCTCTGCCGGTCTAGCAATCTACGACACTATGCAATTCATCAAGCCACACGTAAGCACGTTGTGCATGGGTATGGCTGCGAGTATGGGTGCATTCTTGTTGTGTGCCGGTGAGAAGGGTAAGCGTTATGCATTACCCAATTCACGCGTAATGATTCATCAACCATTGGGTGGTGCCCGCGGCCAAGCCTCAGATATTGAGATTCAAGCTCGTGAAATTTTGTATTTGCGTGAGCGTTTGAATAAGATTTTGGCTGACCGTACAGGTCAATCCATTGAGACTATTGCTAAAGATACTGATCGCGATAACTTTATGTCTGCAGAGCAGGCGCAAGAGTATGGTTTGATCGATAAAGTAATCGACAAGCGCCCTTAATCAGTATTTATATTTAGACATCTACCTTGAGCGATACAAATACCACTAACAGCGCAGATAAAGTTCTGTATTGCTCCTTCTGTGGCAAGAGTCAGAATGAGGTAAAGAAGTTAATTGCGGGCCCATCTGTATTTATTTGCGATGAGTGCATCGATCTCTGTACCGACATCATTCAAGAAGAGCTTGCAAAGCTGCCAAAAACAGATGGCGATGATTCTCTGCCAACACCGCATCAGATACGTGAGAACTTGGATCAATATGTCATTGGTCAAGATCATGCGAAGAAGACTTTGGCTGTGGCGGTTTACAACCATTACAAGCGCTTACAGTATTTGCCAAAGCCTAAAAAAGAGAAGCTTGATAAAGATGGCAAGCCGCTTGAAGTTGCCGATAAGAAGGAGTCTAAAGTTCCCGCTAAAGCTATGGTTGATGGCGTCGAATTGGCAAAGAGCAATATTTTACTAATTGGCCCAACAGGTTCTGGTAAAACATTGTTGGCTCAGACCTTGGCTCGTATGTTGGATGTGCCTTTTGTGATGGCTGATGCAACCACATTAACTGAAGCGGGCTATGTTGGTGAGGATGTCGAGAATATTATTCAAAAGTTACTGCAAGCTTGTGACTACAACGTAGAAAAAGCGCAGCGCGGCATTGTTTACATCGATGAGATCGATAAAATTTCTCGCAAGTCAGATAACCCATCAATCACTCGTGATGTATCGGGTGAGGGTGTTCAGCAGGCGCTTTTGAAGTTGGTTGAAGGTACCATGGCTTCCGTACCTCCCCAGGGTGGCCGTAAGCACCCAAACCAGGACTTCCTACAGGTAGATACAACCAATATCCTGTTTATTTGTGGTGGTGCATTTGATGGGCTTGAAAAGGTCATTCAACAGCGCACTGCGAAGACGGGTATTGGATTTAATGCCACGGTTCCCGGGAAGGATGATCGCGGTGTTAGCGACCTCCTGATTGAAGTGGAGCCAGAAGATCTAATTAAGTTTGGCCTCATACCTGAATTGATCGGCCGCTTGCCTGTGGTGACCACTTTGGCTCAATTGGATGAAACTGCCTTGATTCAGATTTTGACTGAACCCAAGAATGCCTTGGTTAAGCAATACCAAGCGCTGTTGACCATGGAGGGCTCTGAGCTTGAGGTTCGCCCAGCCGCACTGTCAGCCATTGCTAAGAAAGCTATTGCTCGTAAGACGGGTGCCCGTGGTCTACGTTCTATTCTTGAGGGTTCTCTCATGGATGTAATGTATGACCTGCCATCTTTGAAAAATGTTCAAAAGGTGGTGATCGATGAGGGCACCATTGCTGATGGCGGAAAACCTATTTTGATCTATAAGCAAGTCGATGAATCTACAGAATTGAGTAAAAAAGCCTAATTTTTAGTCTTTTTTGCTGTTTTCACAGTGTTTTTGCTCACTTTTCGCATATTTCCCCCTTGTTTTTCGCTAGGTGGCGCCCATATAGGTAGTATCCTATTCCTAAATAATGCCCGTATGTAGTAGGACGGTATTTTTAGAGATTTTTACGGAACGACTATTTTGGAGGAATTGCCCCATGCCTGGCCACTTATTACTACCCTCTGAACCTATTCAACTCCCACTCCTCCCATTAAGGGACGTGGTGGTGTTTCCGCATATGGTGATCCCTCTGTTTGTGGGGCGCCCAAAATCAATTAAAGCGCTTGAAGCCGCCATGGAAACTGGCAAAAATGTACTTCTAGTGGCTCAAAAGACCGCCGCCAAGGATGAGCCTGGTGTTGAGGATCTGTATGAGGTCGGCTGCATCGCAAATATCTTGCAAATGCTGAAGTTGCCTGATGGCACTGTGAAGGTGTTGGTAGAAGGCGTTCAACGCGCAGAAGTAAGTCAGGTTGAAGATAGTCAGGGCTATTTCAGTTGCGAAGCTACGCCTACATCAATGTCTCTATTGGATGCCCATGAGACCGAGGCTTTGCGTCGAGCTATCATGGCCCAGTTTGACCAGTATGTAAAACTGAACAAAAAAGTTCCTCAAGAAATTCTATCTTCCTTGGGTGGAATCGATGATCCGAGTCGTCTAGCAGACACAATCTGCGCACATTTGCCGGTCAAGCTTGAGCAAAAACAGCGCTTACTTGAAATGACTGATGTAGTTCAGCGTCTGGAAAGTCTCTTGGCAGATCTTGAGAGTGAGATTGATATTTTGCAGGTTGAGAAGCGGATTCGTGGGCGTGTAAAGCGCCAGATGGAGAAGAGTCAGCGTGAGTATTACTTAAATGAACAAGTAAAAGCTATTCAGAAAGAATTGGGTGAGGGTGAAGAGGGTGCTGATCTCGAGGAGCTCGAGAAGCGCATCAAGGCTGCTCGCATGCCTAAAGAGGCATTGAAAAAGGCTGAGTCGGAATTGAAGAAGCTTAAGCTCATGTCTCCGATGTCTGCTGAAGCTACGGTGATTCGGAATTTCATTGATACCTTGGTCAATCTTCCATGGAAGAAAAAAACTAAGATTAATAATGACTTGGCTAATGCTGAAAAAGTGTTAGATGAAGATCACTATGGCTTGGATAAAGTCAAAGAGCGCATCCTTGAGTATCTTGCAGTACAACAGCGTGTTGAGCGCGTCAAGGCTCCGATTCTCTGTTTGGTTGGGCCTCCCGGTGTTGGTAAAACTTCCTTAGGTCAATCCATTGCGCGTGCAACAAACCGTAAGTTTGTGCGTATGGCTTTGGGTGGCGTTCGCGATGAGTCTGAAATTCGCGGGCATCGCCGAACCTATATTGGCTCTATGCCTGGCAAGATTCTATCCAGCTTGACCAAAGTGGGTGTCCGTAATCCGCTATTCCTCTTGGATGAGGTAGATAAGATGGGTATGGATTTTCGAGGTGATCCTGCCAGTGCATTGCTTGAGGTTTTAGATCCAGAGCAGAATCACACCTTCCAAGATCATTACGTTGAGGTGGATTTCGATCTATCTGATGTGATGTTTGTCGCCACCTCAAATTCTTTGAATATTCCTGGCCCATTGTTGGATCGCTTGGAGATTATTCGTCTTGCTGGTTATACGGAAGATGAGAAGACGAGCATTGCAACCAATTATTTAATTCCCAAGCAGATTAAAAATAATGGACTCAAGAAAGATGAGTTGAAGATTGAGGAGTCGGCTGTACGGAGCATGATTCGCTATTACACGCGTGAAGCTGGCGTTCGCTCTTTAGAGCGTGAAATCAGTAAAATCTGCCGCAAGGTTGTGAAGTTACTGCTCCTTAAGAAGGAGGCTGCTCCAGTAATCGTTAATGCCGATAATTTAGAGAAGTTCTTATCGGTGAAGATGTATGACTTTGGCTTGGCTGCGAAAGAGAATCAAGTGGGTCAAGTTACAGGCTTAGCCTGGACGGAAGTTGGTGGCGATCTTCTGACAATTGAGGCGGCTGTCATGCCTGGCAAGGGCGTTATCACCCGCACCGGTTCTATCGGCGACGTTATGAAGGAGTCTGTAGAGGCTGCAAAGACGGTTGTGCGCTCTAGGGCAAGAGCTCTTGGCATTGCGGATGAGGCATTTGAAAAGAAAGATATTCATATCCACTTCCCAGATGGCGCCACTCCAAAAGATGGCCCATCGGCTGGTATTGCAATTACTACGGCACTGGTATCTGTATTTACGGGCATACCTATTCGCTCTGATGTGGCGATGACCGGTGAAATCACCTTGCGTGGCGAGGTGCTCCCTATTGGCGGCTTAAAAGAGAAGCTATTGGCAGCGCATCGCGGTGGTATCAAGCTTGCTTTAATCCCGGAGGAAAATGTCAAAGACTTGATCGATATCCCCGACAACGTCAAGAATGCAATTGAAATCGTTCCAGTTCGCTGGATTGACAAAGTCTTGGAGCTTGCCTTGGAGAGAAAACCGGTCGCCTTGCCAGATCCTACGCCCGAAGAGCTTGCTAAAAAGGCCGCCGAGGCTAGCAAAGTGAATGAAAAGATCTCTGCGGGAGAGGCCTTGAAACATTGATGTCTGGGGTATTTGAGAGATTTTGAGTCGGATTACATGGTTTATTTAAATCCTTTTTGATGAAGAATCTCTCTTTTATTCTCACTCTAGGTTACAATCTCGTCTGTATTAATTTGGGGCGCTTAGCTCAGATGGTAGAGCGTCTGCCTTACACGCAGAATGTCGGCGGTTCGATCCCGTCAGCGCCCACCAGTTTCCCAAGTCGCATTTGTTTTTCTTCTTATAGGCTTTCTAGTTCCTCTAGACCTTCTGCCTTGTACACTCGCATTATTGACTTCATTTCTAGCGATTAATTCATGTTTGATACCGTACGTAAGCACCAAAAGATTCTTCAGCTTGTGCTGATGTTGTTCATCGTTCCTTCATTTGCTATGTTTGGTATTTCTAGCTACTCGAGCTTCATGGACAAGGAAACTGACATCGTTAAAGTGAATGGCAAGCCAATCACTGCGCAAGAGGTCGACATGGCCGCTAAACGTCAAGCTGAGCGAGTTGG
>CANFOT010000053.1 GCA_947448625.1 Burkholderiaceae bacterium
ATGTCCAGAAGCTATTGTAAAATCACGCAAAATCATGAAATATCTCATGGTGTTGGGTAAAAGGTTGTAAAAGTAGGGCCCAAACACTTTTAGGAATTTTTGCCAAGGTAAACATAATGCGTCAAACCTCCCAAATCTCCAAATTAACTAGCTTAAGTGCCAGCTTAGCAGCAAGCTTTTTCCTGGCCGCAACCGGCTTTTCAAGTGCCGTTAGCGCCTCAGATGCTGCTCCAGCAGCAGCCCCAATGGCAGAGGCTGCTAAGCCAGTAGTGCCGGGTAAGCCTAAGGTCGATGCAGCAGCCGGTGAGGCACTTTACTCTAACGGTGATGCTAGCCGTGGCGTGACTGCCTGCCTTACCTGCCACGGCCCCAAAGGCCAGAGCGCAACAGCCACTTGGCCTAAGTTATCTGCTCAACATGCTGCTTACACAGCAAAACAGCTGAAGAATTTTAAAGAAGGAACGCGAGCTAACCCAGTCATGATGGGTATGGCGGCTACTTTAACCGAGCAAGATATGCAAAATATTGCTGCGTACTTGGCTAAGCAACCTGCATCACAGGGTGTTGCTCAGAATAAAGAGACAATCGAGCTTGGCCAAAGTATTTATCGTGGCGGTATCGCTGCTAAAGGCGTTCCAGCCTGTGCAGCATGCCATAGCCCAACTGGTGCCGGCATCCCTTCACAGTACCCCCGTATGGGCGGTCAGTGGGCCGAGTACAACGCTGCTCAGTTGTTGGCTTTCCGTGAAGGCACTCGTAAAAATAGCAGCCAGATGACGACAATTGCTACGAAGCTTTCTGATCAAGAGATGAAGGCTGTTGCTGATTACATGGCAGGCTTGCATTAATAGTTCATTCGCTATAAAAAAACCCCGCTGAAGTAGCGGGGTTTTTTATTACTTGGAAATTTACCAAGCCAGACTCATTGCTAGCCGAATTCAGTTTGGCAAGATGGTTTCGTTGGCAAAAAGATCGGCAACATTTTCGCGTGCGCGAATAACATATGCATTCTTACCATCAACCATAATCTCTGCAGGTTTTGGTCGCGTGTTGTAGTTGGAGGCCATTACAAAACCATAAGCGCCAGCTGAAAGAATGGCTAGCAAATCACCTTCTTCAACAGCAAGCTCACGATCTCTTCCAAGCCAGTCACCAGATTCACATACAGGTCCAACGATGTCATAGACTGCACTTGCAACTTGCTTGGTATGGACTGGAACAATGCCGTGATATGCCTCGTAGAGTGCGGGACGCATTAACTCCGTCATGGCTGCATCAACGATGCAAAAGTTTTTTTCAGCGCCGGGCTTGAGGTATTCAACTTGGGTCAGCAGTACGCCAGCATTGCCTACCAAGGATCTGCCGGGCTCTAAGACCACATCGAGATGTCCAAAACCACGCTCTGCAACACGATTGAGTAAGGTATTGGTGAACTCGGTAATGTCGGGCGGATTATCTTCTCCATACGAGATGCCAAGACCTCCACCCAAATCGAGATGATGAATCTCAATACCTTCTTTTTTCAATTGAGCAACCAACTCGAGTACCTTATCAAGCGCGTCAAGATAGGGTGCGGTTGTTGTAATTTGTGAGCCAATATGGCAATCAATACCAACCACATCAATTTGTGAGAGCAATGCTGCTTCACGATAGGTCTTTAAGACCTCGTGATAAGCGATGCCAAATTTGTTGCCTTTTAATCCGGTGGAAATATAGGGGTGAGTTTGTGCATCAACATCAGGATTCACACGCAAGGAAATTGGAGCGCGGCATTGAAGTTGTGTCGCGACGCGATTGATTTGGTGAAGTTCGGCAATCGATTCCACATTGATGCATTTCACCCCGGCCCGCAATGCTTGTGCGATTTCATGGGCGGATTTTCCAACGCCTGCAAATACCAAGCTTTTGGGGTCTGCACCAACTGCAAGGGCGCGAGCTAATTCACCACCGCTGACTAAGTCAAATCCGGAGCCTAATTTTTTGAAGCAATCAATCACTGCTAAGTTGCTATTAGCTTTCATGGCGTAATGAACGCGAGCACGACGTTTTCCAGCAGAATCTACACAAGCTTTGTCATAGGCTTGATAAGCCTCGGTTAATGCTTTTTTACTGTAGATATACAGCGGTGTGCCAAATTCTTTTGCTAAATCTGCTAAAGGAATTTCTTCTGCATACCAATTACCATTGCGTTCTGTAAATCCAGCTAAATCTGGGAGTGGAATGGCTTTACTTGTCATTGCTTAGTCGATGGTGGGTTAATTGCAGCAGGGCTTTGGGGAGGATACAGCTTGCCTTTGGGTTCTGGCTCAGATGGGGGCGCTGGAGTAGGTGGCACATTTGGTAAATATAACGGTCCTCTAACCCCACATCCAACAAGGGATATTAGAAGGCTAATGCCGAGTGTTCTTTTAAGAATCGCTATCATGAATGTCTCTAAAACGAATGATTGAATATAGCATGCAGGACTCTAATATGAAGCCAAGCAATTTGACTGTGGAAACTATTGACGATAAGCAATTCCATCAGTTGGGCAGTAATTTGCTGCAGTCGATTGAGGTTGCCTTAGAGGCGGCGGATGATGCGCTAGATCTAGATCTGGATGTAGAGCGCCAGGGTGGAAATGTGATCAATATTCGATTTAGGGATCGCAGTGTGATTGTGGTCAACACCCAGCCCCCTTTGCATGAAATCTGGGTGGCAGCAAAATCAGGCGGCTATCACTATCGCTGGGCTGGAACTTTGGCTTCCCCGCTGTGGTTGGATACTAAAACTGGGCGCGAGCTATTGAATGACTTGTCAGAATTTGCTAGCGCCCAAGCTGGACAGACAATCGCTATTAGCTTGCTTCAGAAATAAACGTCAAACCCCCAGGGAAATTAAACTGCCCCAGTCGCCTTGAGGGTTTCAATTACCTGAGCATCGGGAACACTTTTAATTTGAGCTTTGCCAATTTTTTCTAAAACGACGTAACGGATTTGTCCGCCTTCAGTCTTTTTATCTACTTGCATTAATTCCATGTAGCGCTGTGAGCCAAACTTGGGTGGTGCAATTGGCAGGTTCATGGATTGAATAATTCGAGTTAAACGATTCACTTCATCTTGGGTAATCAAGTTTAGACGTCGTGAGAGATCTGCACCCATAACCATGCCGCAACCAACAGCTTCACCATGCAGCCATTCGCCATAACCCATGCCTGCTTCGATCGCATGACCAAAGGTATGCCCGAAATTCAGTGTGGCACGAATGCCGCCTTCTCTCTCATCGGCTGTGACAACGGCTGATTTAATTTCGCAAGAGCGCAATACTGCATGAGCCATTGCAGCAGTATCACAGGCTAATAATGCTTTTGCATTCGCCTCAATCCAGTCTAAGAACGTGGCATCTGCAATAGCGCCATGCTTAACCACTTCAGCCAAACCAGCAGATAACTCTCGCGCAGGCAAGGTCTTCAGGGTGTTGAGGTCGGCAATTACCGCTACCGGTTGATGAAACGCTCCGATCATATTTTTTCCGAGCGGATGGTTGATGCCTGTCTTGCCGCCGACAGAAGAATCCACTTGCGCTAACAGGGTTGTTGGTACCTGGATAAACCGAATGCCACGCATGAAGCTTGCAGCGGCAAAGCCTGTCATGTCTCCAATGACTCCACCACCTAAGGCCACCAAGATGGTTTGACGGTCGGCGCCAAACTTGAGGAGGTCATCGAAGATTAACTGGAGATTTTTCCAGTCCTTATAAGATTCTCCATCTGGCAAGACGATTGTTCTAACAGGCTTACCCAGTTTCTGTAAAGTCTTGGTGAGCCGCTCTGCATACAGAGGGGCAACAGTCGTATTGGTAACAATATAAATTGAGCTTGCCTTTTCACAGGCGCTAAACAATTGGGGTTGATCTATTAAATCTGTACCAATATGAATGGGATAACTGCGACTGCCTAGATCAACTTCTAATGTTTTCATGGATAAATTTACGCGGAGAGTTCGAGCTGCATGATTAAGGTATTGACTAGTTGATTGACGCTGGGTTTTCCAGTCTCAATGACATAGTCAGCAATTTCGCGATAAAGCGGGTCGCGAATAGCGTATAGATTTTCTAGAATTTTTTTTGCATCACCATTTTTAAGTAGAGGCCTGCCTTCGCCACCTTTGGTGCGATGCCAAAGTTCCATCGGATTGGCGTGGAGATAAATCACGGTGCCCCGCTCGCTGAGAAACTGACGATTCTCAGGAAGGAGCACGGCGCCACCACCAGTTGCAAGAATGACGTTGTGTTCGGCAGTACTGTCTTTAATGGCTTGAGCCTCGCGTTTGCGAAATCCATCTTCACCTTCCATTTCGAAGATGACAGGAATCTTGACCCCACAACGATCTTCAATTACATGGTCGGCATCTAGAAAGCGGCGACCTAGCTTCTTGGCCAGTAATTTACCGACGGTCGATTTCCCGGCGCCCATGAGGCCAATTAAAAATATATTGTTGGATGAAGAGTTCACCCTTCGATTTTATTAGTGTTTATCCAACACGGTAGGGGTTAGGAAGACTAATAGTTCAGTTTTATCTGCTAATTTGGATTTATGGCGAAACAAATGCCCAATTAAGGGAATATCACCCAAAAGCGGAACTTTGATCTCGTCATCACGTTCAGTGGTTTGAAAAATACCCCCAATGATGGCTGTGCCCCCATTTTCAACCGTGACTTCCGAGCTGAGGTTTTTGGTATCGATGGCATAGCCCTGCTCAGTTTTCATGCCAATAGTGTCTTTATTGATCCCCACTAACATCGAGATCTTCCCATCTGGATGAATCTTGGGTAGTACCTCTAAGCGTAAATTGGCCTTGCGGAACTGTAATTTGCTGCCACTTTGAGAGCTGACCTGGTAAGGAAGCTCGGTTCCTTGCTCAATCGTCGCTTTAACCTGGTCCCCAGTCATGATCCTGGGATTGGAGAGAATCTTCCCTTGACCATCAGACTCTAAGGCTGAAAGCTCCATCTGCAAAAGTCTGGCTGCGTTCTTAGAAACAAGGGTGGCTGCTAGGGTAGCTGGATTGAACCCAGCCAGTCCAGTGCCCGCTAAATCGAGATTAGCATTCGTGGTTTGGTCTGGATTGCCTCCAATCCCGTTAGCCTGATATCCCAATTTGATGCCTAGTTCACGGGCAAAGCGCTGATCTGCTTCGACGATACGAGCTTCTATGAGGATCTGCCGGGGGCTATTAATATGATCGCCGCCAAAAGGGAGGGCTGCATCTTCCCGGCGAAATTTTTGGAAACTTTGAATTTCTGCATGGGGTCCAATCCAGTAAATATCCCCATTTCGAACTAGTCGCAACCCCCGGCTTGCAAGAATGGAGTGGAGGGCGGTTTGCCATGGAGTGTCCTTGAGGTCTATTGAAATTTTCCCCTGAATAGATTCACTCAGGAGAAAGTTGGCCTCCCCCATTTTGGCTAAAACCTGTAAAAGCTCAGTTATTTCAATTTGGCTAAATTGCAGGCTAATGCGATTATTTTTAGGGGTGCTTGCGGGGCTCACTTCGGGGTGATTTCCAAAGGCTGGATTGAGTAAAAAAACCAGCAATAGGGGCAATAGCTGGATGGGCATTTGCTGGAGAAATTTTAATAAGTTCATTCAGGTTTGCTTGCCTTCAAGGTGATGGATTTGCCTTTGGGGTGAGTCAATGTAGCCATCTCTTTTTCGGCTTGAGTCAGGCGCCATTCCCCCAAGGCCAGATGTTCTTTACGGACCATCGTTGTGGACTTCCCTGTATGAAAAAAGGCATGCTCCGCCGTCCCCATTCGGGTGACGCCTAAATATCTCCAGCGACGAAGCTCTATCTCATGGGGGATGGCAGCAGGCTTGCTTTGGGCGCCCTGAATTGGCGGTTTTACCTCTATTGAGTGAACACTCACTTCTATTTCATCCAATATATCGTATAAATCATCTCTTTCATTTGCCCATTTACTCTGAGAGAGCTCAAGCTCTCCTTTGAGTGCCAATAGTTGATTCTGTAGAGCACTTATTTCTAGTTCAGCCCCAGATTTATTGGATTCAAAGTAGAAAAAGAGGCTGGCCCCAGAGACCAATAAGATGGCACCAAAGACAATAGCAGGGGTCAAATTCAGCCCCTTAAGCTCTAAGCTTTTAGCCGAAAAAGTCGGCTTTGC
>CANFOT010000054.1 GCA_947448625.1 Burkholderiaceae bacterium
CGCTGGACATCATCAAGTTTCATGGGGCGCTAGAGTATCATTCCTATATATATTTTTTAACACTTACTTATTTTCCCACTACATCATGTTTGGTTTTTTCCGCAGCTACTTTTCTAATGACCTGGCCATTGACCTGGGTACCGCCAACACCTTAATTTACATGCGTGAACGGGGTATTGTGCTTGATGAACCGTCAGTTGTGGCAATTCGCACTGAAGGTGGCCCAAATGGCAAAAAAACCATTTTGGCAGTTGGAAAAGAAGCAAAAGCGATGTTGGGGCGCGTTCCTGGAAATATTGAGGCAATTCGCCCTATGAAAGACGGCGTTATCGCCGATTTCACAATTACTGAGCAAATGCTCAAGCAATTTATCAAAATGGTGCACGAGAGCAAGCTATTAAAGCCAAGCCCACGCATCATTATTTGCGTTCCTTGCGGCTCCACTCAAGTTGAGCGTCGTGCCATCCGCGAGTCTGCCTTAGGCGCTGGCGCATCCCAAGTATTTCTGATTGAAGAGCCAATGGCTGCAGCCATTGGTGCAGGCCTGCCAGTTTCTGAAGCGGCTGGCTCAATGGTCGTTGACATTGGTGGCGGCACAACTGAAGTGGGCGTAATGTCATTAGGCGGCATGGTCTACAAAGGCTCTGTGCGCGTTGGTGGCGATAAGTTTGATGAGGCAATCACCAACTACATCCGTCGTAACTATGGCATGTTGATCGGCGAACAAACTGCGGAGTTAATTAAGAAAACAATTGGTTCTGCATTCCCCGGTCAAGAGGTACGCGAGATGGAAGTGAAGGGTCGCAATCTTTCTGAAGGCATTCCACGCAGCTTCACTGTGACAAGCAATGAAATATTGGAAGCTTTGACAGACCCATTAAATCAAATCGTAACTGCAGTAAAGGCAGCCTTGGAGCAAATTCCTCCTGAGCTCGCATCCGATATCGCTGAGCGCGGCATGATGTTGACCGGCGGTGGCGCATTGTTGCGTGACCTCGACCGCTTGCTACTCGAAGAAACCGGCCTTCCTATTCATGTTGCAGAAGACCCCCTCACTTGCGTCGCTCGTGGCTGCGGTATTGCTTTAGAGCGTATGGATAAGTTGGGCGGCGTGTTCTCACACGAATAAGAAACTCACGTATCGTCCAGGGCCTTGCAACATAGCGCTCCTCCACTATTCAGACAAGGCGTTCCGGCTTTAGTCAAACTGATTGTCTGCCTCTCGATCAGCATCGCATTGATGTTGATCGATTTTCGTTATAAGGCGCTTGATCCAATCCGCAACAACGTCAACTGGATATTGCGCCCACTTGAATATGTGATGATGATGCCGCGCAATGCATACGACTCGACGGCGGAATATTTCACTAGCCGTGGAACGCTCGATAAAGAAAATCAAGAAATGAAAGCGCGCCAAGCAGAGCTATCTCTGCTTGCTAATCAATCGGAATTTCTGCTCGTCGAAAATCAAAATTTGCGGCAGCTAATGGACCTGCAAAAGCATGTCGCATTTAAAACATTACCAGTAGAAATTTTGTTTAATCCGCCCAACCCCATTTCTCAGCGTATTGTGATCAATCGCGGAAGTGAAGATGGGCTCAAGCAAGGCAACCCGATTGCAAATGATTCTGGGATCTTAGGTCAAGTGGTTCGTATCTACGATCACTCTGCAGAAGTTTCCTTGCTCGAAGATCGTGACTTTGCGGTCCCTGTACAGGTGGCGCGCAACGGCCTGAGAGCGGCAGTATTTGGCACAGGACGCGGCAACCCACTAGAGCTTCGCTATCTTCCGGTGGCTAGCGATTTAGAGGTGGGTGATGTTCTGATTACTTCCGGAATTGATGGTGTTTACCCACCGGGATTTGCTGTTGCAGTCATTAGCCGCATCGAGCGCAACGCCGATAAAAATTCTTCGAATGTATTTTGTGTACCAGTAGCACCGGTTAATCGTTACCGCCAAGCTCTGGCCCTGCTTTATGATCCACAGTGGGATGCAAAAGCATCTGCCCCCACTAGCAAGCCTGGAGCGCCCCTGACCAACACTCCGGGTCGCCGCCAAACTCGTGCGCGAGGCATGCAATGATTGATTTCCAAAGCGGCTACATTCTGCGTCCGGTGAATCCGGTCTTCATTTATTTCAGCCTATTTTGCGCGCTGCTATTGAACCTCTTGCCCATCGGTAACTACGGCTGGGTTCCTGACTGGCTCATTATTTGCATCGTGTTCTGGAATATCCATCAGCATCGCTATGTCGGCGTGATCATTGCATTCATTCTTGGCTTACTCATGGACGTCCATAACTCTGATGTATTAGGACTGCATGCCTTTAGCTATTCCTTAGTGGCTTATCTTGCAATCTCTTGGCATCGCCGGATCGTTGCCCTAACTGTGCTCACTCAGGCTCTTCACCTTTTGCCAATCTTCTTGTTAGTGTCACTATTTCCAGTTTTGGCCCATTGGCTATTAAGCGGCGAAATCTACTGGTGGGCTCTAACTGGTGCTATTCAGGCAACCATCGAAGCCTTGCTGTGGCCAGTAGCAACACGCATCTTGCTCTCACCCCAACGTCGCCCAATTGACGTTGATCACAATCGACCGCTTTAGAGATCCGTATGGTTTCTTTTAAAAAACCAGACCTCGACTCCTTTCAAGAGCGCATTCATATTGCGGTCTTGTTTGTTACTTTCTGCTTCCTGCTTCTCATCACTCGCTTGGTATGGCTCCAACTAGTCAGCCACGGTAAATATGCCTTATTAGCAGAAAACAATCGTATCGCTCTAGTTCCTGCCCCGGCCAATCGCGGTCTTTTGATAGACCGTAATGGCATTGTGATTGGAAGGAACTATTCCGCACTGACCTTGGATGTGAACGCTGAAGAGGTTAAAGGCAATGTAGATGAGCTCATTGATGAGCTCTCTCAAATTGTGCTGATTTCTCCACGAGACCGCCGAAATTTCAAGCGATCCCTGGAAGATTCTCGAAAAATGGGCACTTTTCCCCTCAGATCCATGCTTACTGAGGCCGAAACCGCACGATTTATGGCCAATCGTTATCGATTTCCAGGGGTGGAGATCCGTGCCCGCAGCTTTCGAGAGTATCCCTACAACGAGTTAGCCTCCCATTTAATTGGCTATATCGGACGCGTTTCTCAAAGAGATAAAGAGAAAATGCAGGCAGAAATTGAGAGCTCCAAAGCGGATGATCCGGACGCGCTACAGACCTCTTTTCTACCGGGCATTCAGTACGTTGGAAAAATTGGTTTAGAGCAAAGTTATGAAACCGTTCTCCGTGGTGTGCCAGGATATGATCAAGTAGAAATTACTGCTGGCGGTAAACCAGTGCGCACACTTTCCAGCTCACCTTCGGTGCCCGGAAAAAATGTGGTTCTGTCGGTCGACATCAAACTGCAATATCTAGTAGAGCAACTTTATGGAAATTTCCGCGGAGCGTTTGTAGCGATCGAGCCTGAGACTGGCGACATCTTAGCTTTTGTATCGAAGCCCAATTTCAATCCGAACGATTTTGTAGAGGGTATTGACGCGGTAACCTGGAAAGAGTTGAATGACTCTCCGCAAAAGCCACTCTATAACCGACCTCTCAAAGGCATCTATCCGCCGGGGTCAACTTATAAACCTTTTATGGCGCTTGCCGCCTTAGAAACAAAAAAGCGCACACCATCACAAACGATTTCCGATCCAGGATATTTTGATTTTGGTAATCACACCTTTCGTGATGACAAAAAAGGTGGGCATGGGATTGTTGACATGCAAAAGTCGATTGTCGAATCATGTGACACCTATTACTACATGCTTGCACGCGACATGGGCGTAAACATGATGCATGACTTTATGAAACCATTCGGCTTTGGACAACTCACTGGTATCGACTTACAGGGTGAATCCAAAGGCGTATTGCCATCTACCGAGTGGAAGAAAAATACTTTCAAAAAACCAGAGCAGCAAAAATGGTACGAGGGTGAAACAATCTCGCTAGGCATTGGTCAGGGCTATAACGCATTCACTATTTTGCAGTTGGCTCATGCGATGGCGAATATGGCGAATAACGGCATTGTGATGAAGCCGCATTTAGTAAAAGCAATTGAAGATCCCTTCACAAGGCATCGCACCCTCACAACGCCCAAAGAAAGCTATCGCATAGATCTCGTTCCCGAGAATATTGAAGTCATTAAAAAGGCGATGGTCGAAGTAAATAATTCTGGAACCTCCGCTTCTGTTTTTAAAGGCACAGGCTATCAAGTAGGCGGCAAGACCGGAACGGCTCAAGTGTTTAGCTTGAATTCAAAAGAATATAAACATGGGGCTACTGCGGAATTCTTACGTGATCACGCTTTGTATATTGCCTTTGCTCCCGCTGATAAACCGACGATTGTGATTGCCATGGTTGTTGAGAACGCTGGATTTGGTGCGCAATACGCTGCACCAATTGCCAGAAAAGCACTAGATTTTTATCTTGAAGGCAAATGGCCAAAGGAGATTCCTGAATGGAAAAGAGCGCCATAAATAAATCAAAGAAAATATTTCTCAGTATTTTTAGCGGACTTGATCGCCAGCTAGGCCTTATTCTGCTTGGCTTAGCTAGCGTTGGCTTTATTACTTTTTTATCCGCAAGTCAAAATACACCCGTTCGCTTTGAAGATGAGTTTCGCAACTTAGCGCTTTCATTCGCCGTCATGTGGATTGTCTCTCGCATCCCGCCGAAGTGGCTAGAGACTGCGGCAGTTTGGATCTATGGGCTTGGTGTTGCGCTACTGGTTGCAGTTGCCGCATTTGGACTAATTAAAAAAGGTGCGAGACGTTGGCTCAATGTTGGACTGGTAATCCAACCCTCAGAGATTATGAAAATTGCTATGCCGCTGATGTTGGCCTGGTACTTTCAAAAACGTGAAGGCATACAAAAGTCTTGGGATTATGGAGTTGCGGCAATCATTCTTGGTATCCCCGTATTGCTGATAGCACGTCAACCCGATCTTGGCACAGCGCTCTTAGTATTTGCCGCAGGTATGTACGTCATTATTCTCGCAGGGCTTCCATGGAAATGGATTCTTCCATTTATTGGTATTGGTGCTTTTGGAATTATTCTCATTATTATTTTTGGTAGCACCATCTGCGCGCACGATGTTGTATGGCCATTCGTGCATGACTACCAAAAGCATCGAGTCTGCACTTTGCTTGATCCAAGTAGCGACCCTCTAGGTAAAGGTTTTCATACCATTCAATCGATGATTGCAATTGGTTCAGGTGGATTTTTTGGCAAAGGCTGGTTTCAGGGCACACAAGCGCACCTTGAATTTATTCCAGAAAAACATACTGACTTTGTCTTTGCTGTTTTCTCAGAAGAATTTGGTTTGCTTGGCAACTTAGTCCTGCTAGCACTTTTCTTCGCCCTCATTAAAAGAGGTCTAGCCATCTCCGCAAGTGCACCCAATCTCTTCACTCGGCTATTGGGTGCATCAGTAACATTGATTTTCTTTACCTACGCCTTTGTCAATATTGGCATGGTGAGCGGCCTATTGCCCGTTGTAGGTGTTCCATTGCCATTTATCAGCTATGGGGGAACCGCTCTAGTCACCCTCGGGTTTGGGGCGGGCATCTTGATGAGCATTCATCGCCATCGACGTTTAGTGCAAAGTTAGAAAATGAGATCAGATGTCTGCGCAAGCTACTTGCGCCATCCCTAGAAATAAAAAAGCCCGGCATGCCGGGCTTTTTCATCAACAAAGGAAGAATTACTTCTTACGCTTGTTAACTGAATCTTTAAATGCCTTACCAGCAGAAAACTTAACAGTTTTAGCAGCAGCAATTTTGAGTGGCTCGCCAGTTTTTGGGTTGCGACCCATACGTGCAGCGCGCTTACCAGAAGCAAAAGTACCGAAACCGATCAGTTGTACTGAGTCGCCTTTAGTAACAGCTTTAATGATTTGCTCAATAGCAGAATTCAATGCAAATTCAGCTTTGGCTTTTGAGATCTCAGCGTCGTCAGCAATTGCTGCGATTAGTTCTGCTTTGTTCAAGTGAAGCTCCTTATAGATATTGATATCAGCGCA
>CANFOT010000055.1 GCA_947448625.1 Burkholderiaceae bacterium
CACCCAGCATATCCAAGTTACTTGGCAAAAGGCTTTCGGGGCCAATTGCACGAATGTCAGTACACCCCAAGGTTCTCAAGGCGCAGATATTGGATTTAGCTACACGGCTATGTACGATGTCGCCAACAATGGCGACCCTGAGGCCACTAAAGTCTTTCTTGAAGTGGCGCATCGTATACATATCCAACAAACCCTGAGTGGGATGTTGATGGCTACCGTCACCAGCATTCACGACATGGACGTGAGCCGGAATATGCTGAGCAATCTCAATGGGTGCTCTTGAGACGCTATGACGCACCACAAAAATATCTGCCTGCATTGCCACTAAGTTATCAATCGTATCTAAAAGACTTTCGCCTTTAGCGGTTGAAGAAGTGGAGATATCTAGATTAATGACATCTGCTGATAACCGTTTAGCAGCAATCTCAAAAGTAGTACGAGTGCGGGTAGAATTTTCAAAGAAGAGATTAAATACACTCTTGCCACGAAGTAGAGGAACTTTTTTCACTTCACGCGCCGGATCAGTCACGCTGACAAACTGCTGTGCAGTATCCAGAATATGGAGTATTTGCTCTTTAGGCAAACCCTCCAGGGTTAACAAGTGGGTTAGCTCACCCGCAGTGTTAAATTGATTTACTGGGGCTGAATGAATCATCTCGCTCATGCTGCACGCTCCTCTAATTGGAAGCTGAACTTGCCAGCATCATCTTTTTCTAAAACCAAAATTTGATTCTCTGGAACGCTCACTTGCGCCCCTACAAAGTCTGCGGAGACGGGTAACTCACGGTTCTCACGATCAGCTAAAACCATCAACTCCACCTGCGCAGGTCTCCCAAAATCAAATAACTCGTTTAGCGCAGCCCGAACAGTTCGGCCAGTGAGCAAAACATCGTCAATCAAAATAACCTTAGCCCCATTGACTTCAAAAGGAAGGTGGGTAGGCATAGTGCTCGCTGTACGAAGCGCAGTCATACCTTTCTCGGCATAGTCATCTCGATGAAAGGCCACATTGATCACGCCAAAGTGGGGCAACTTTAAGTCAGCCGCCAAACGCTCAGCAATCCAAGCCCCACCCATTGCAAGACCAGCCAATTCAAAAGCATCGCCAGCGTCTTTACGCTTGCGTAATACTTCAAGTAATTTCAGATACGACTGCTCTGCATTCATCTCAACTAATCCAATTCTTTTCAAGAAAATATTGCTCCAAAATCAAGGCAGCAGACTGGGCATCCAAATTGTCTCGTATGTCAGGATTACCCTCTAAAACTGCCGAGGTATAGCGCTCATCGACCCAATCTACTGGCAACTGAAAACGCCCCTGTAATTGATTTCCAAAGCGGCGGGCCTTGGCACTCATCTCATGCTCAGCACCATCTGGGTGGCAGGGCATGCCTACCACGAGTCGGTTTGGCTGCCATTCCTTCAGGAGTCCTTCAATCACCTTAAAAGCAGCATCACTTGATGCCTCAGCAATCGTTTTAAGGGGTTGACCCAGCTGAGTCAGTGTATTGCCGACAGCTACGCCAATTCGCCGAGTACCAAAATCAAATGCCATCACCGTTAACTCTGGGGAACCCTTTGTATTAAGCATGACCAGCCTCACCCGATAAGTGGGAGGGATCAAAACCTAAGTGACCCATTGTTCGCTCATATCGCAGGCTGGAGGGGGTATCAAAAATAATATCGATCATTTGCTGCTGGGATAAGGGGACGTTTATCCAGCCATTGAGAGCAATCTCTTCCTCAAGCTGACCAGCACTCCAACCAGCGTAACCCAAAGTCATTAGAAATTTACCGGGCCCATTACCCGCGGCTACTGCCTCGAGTACATCTTTGGAGGTTGTCATGGTCAGGCCACCTGGAACAGCCAAGGAGGAGCTATATAGGACCTCAGAGCTAGGTTCATGCAAGACAAATCCGCGCTCAATTTGAACGGGGCCACCAAAGTAGACGGGCTGATCCAATAAAGGGGCTATTTCAAGCTTCAGCTCAATCTTGTCAAAAAGTGTTGCTAAGTCGACTTCCGTAGGCCGATTAACCACCAAACCCATGGCACCACGTTCGGTATGCTCAAACAAATAAATGACTGAACCCGAAAAATTGGGGTCCACCATGCCAGGCATAGCAATTAAGAATTGATTGGCTAGATGGTCAGCAGAAAAAGAAATGGAAGACCCTGTAGCAGGGTTCTGGGTGGGTATTGAAGCTTGACCCACGGGGGCTTTTTTAGCCGTGTTCATGTGGGTTTATTTTACCGAATTCTCCATCATGACTAGATCTTTCCTGTAATTCTGTAAGCCAAAAGCCCAATGAGCTCATGCAGCAAATTATTCCATTGCTGAGCCCCTTCTACCAAGTCAAAGGAAGCCCAATGCAGTGTATTGCCTGTCTGGTAATCCACCGGAACCGGAATCACCTCAATGCCTTGTTTCTGGAAAATCTTCAATGATCGGTACATATGAGATGCCGAGGTAATCAGCAGCCAAGGTTTCTGGGCGTCATTTACGCCCTTGGCCCCCAAATCCAAGATCATGGGCTTCATCAGCGAGACGTTTTCATAGGTATTACGAGACTGATTCTCATAATGGGCAAATCTATCCGGCAAACCCTGCTCCGCAATCAACTGCTTGAAGGCGTCGGCCTCGGACATCCCCTTAGGGGAGAGGCGCCCAGAGAAACCACTAAAGATAAAAGGCAACTCTGGATATTGACGAATGAGTTCAAAGGCTTTTGTAACTCGCTCGGCCGAGGAGTAAATTGATACCTCCCCCCGATCCAGTGCGATTTCACCACCCTCAATTGCACCGCCCAAAATAATGATTCCACCAAAGTCTTTTTCTGACATTTGCGTGAGGCTGACTTTAGACACCCTATCCTCAAGCACCCTTAAAAAGACCTCTGAGCTTGGCAACCAACCAACGAGCAGCAAGTCTACTAATGCCATCAGCAAGAACCGTTTACATAGCTGGGGCTTTCTAAGCCCAAGGAATAGCAGGCTAAGAGCTATGAAAACAATAGCCCAATTGAGGGGTTCAATACCAAATTGCACAATCTTGGAGAAAACAAAAAATAAAGTGTCCATATATTAGCGATCTATTAATAAGCAGGATGTTACTCGCTCGCCAAGCGAGTCGACCCAATAAGCCCTAATATAGGGGCTATGCAAAAAGCTCTTGTTTGGCTCCGTCGCGACCTTCGTCTCTATGACAACGCTGCACTTCATCATGCCCTGAAAAATAATGGCCAGGTTTGGCTCGCTTTTATATTTGATACCGAGATTCTTGATCCTTTGCGGTCTGAGGATTTGGATTCAAATGGGCTTCAGCATGATCGACGCGTTGACTTTATTTGGCAGGGCCTTCATCAGATTGATCAGGAGCTACGCAAGCAAGGTGGCGGACTCATTGTTCAGGTCGGCAAACCTACAGAATGCATTCCGCAAATTGCCGAAACATTGGGTATAAACACCGTTTACACCAATCACGACTACGAACCATCCGCGATTGCACGGGATGCTCAGGTTGCAGGCTCTCTTGAAAAGCTCGATATTCATTTCGAAACCTTTAAAGATCAGGTCATTTTCGAGAGGAAGGAAATTCTGACCAACTCGAATACGGTGTTTTCCATCTTTACGCCATATAAAAATAACTGGCTCAAGACCTTACAAGAAAAAGATATTACGGCTTACGACTGCACGCCTAAAAAGGGACAATTCAGCGAAATACCCAAGCCATTGCAAACCCCCTTCCCAAGCTTAGAGTCAATGGGCTTTAGCCCGACTGGCATTGAAACCTACTTGCCACCAGGAGCAGATGGCGGCCAAAGTTTTCTCGAAGACTTCCTCCATCGAATCGACCAATATCAAGTTGGCAGGGATTTCCCAGCCATCAAAGGGGTGAGCTACCTGTCTACACACCTGCGCTTTGGCATGCTGTCAATTCGAGGTTTAGTGCGTGAAGCACACCGTCGTATGCTTGCTGGCAGCATGGGTGCGACGATCTGGTTAAGCGAGCTGATCTGGCGTGATTTTTATTTCATGATTCTTGCCAATCATCCACGGCTCGCCGAAGGAGCAGCCTTCAAACCAGACTATGACAATATTGAATGGGAAAGTGGCGCTACCGCCAAGAAGTTATTTCAGGCTTGGTGTGATGGCAAAACTGGTTACCCTCTGGTAGATGCGGCTATGTGCCAACTCAACCAAAGTGGCTATATGCATAATCGCTTACGTATGGTGGTTGCCAGTTTCCTCACCAAAGATCTCGGAATCGATTGGCGTTGGGGCGAAATGTATTTTGCTAAACACCTGAATGACTTTGAACTGTCTTCTAATAATGGTGGATGGCAATGGGCCTCCTCTTCGGGCTGCGATGCACAACCGTATTTCAGAATCTTCAACCCCATTACGCAATCTCAAAAATTTGATCCTGAGGGTAAATTTATTCGACGGTATTTGCCACAACTGGATAAACTTTCCAAAAAATCTATTCATGCCCCTTGGGAATCCGGTCATATTGAACTGGAGGCTGCCGGCATCTTGCTGGGAAGAGACTATCCCCTGCCGATCGTCAATCATGACGAAGCTCGTAAAAAGACCTTGGTACGCTATAGCGTTGTCAAGAAAGTTAGCCCAGAATCTCCATCCGACTAAAGTATTTAGAGTGCCAGCACTTTCCGCTTTAAGATAAGGCATGAGCAAGATCTATGCCGTCGGTGATATTCAAGGGTGCGCGCCCTCTTTAAAAGAGCTCGTCAAAAAGCTTCCCGCTAAATCTAAGATGATTTTCTTGGGTGACCTCGTGAATCGAGGCCCCGACTCCCTGGGAACCCTGCGCTACCTTAAGCAACTACAAGAAGATCGGCGCATTGAATGCATTCTTGGAAACCATGATCTGCATTTACTAGCAGTGGATGCCGGGCTTCGCAAGACTAAAGGCTTGGATACCGTGCAACCCATCTTGGATGCGCCCGATAGAGCCGAGCTAATTCATTGGTTAAGGCACAGGCCGATGGCACTCAGTAATGGCAAGGTATTAACCGTCCACGCAGGTGTTCTGCCTCAATGGGATCTCCAGCAAACTATTGAATGTGCACAAGAAGTAGAAACAGCACTTCGCAGAAAATCCTATAAAGATTTTTTAGCGAATATGTATGGCAACACCCCGAGCAAGTGGAGCAACTCCCTTAAGGGGCATGAGCGCTTGCGCGTCATCACCAATGCCTTGACCCGGATTCGTTTTTGCACTCCTGCCGGCACAATGGAATTTGAAAGCAAAGAAGGTTTTGAAAATGGTCCCAAGGGTTACATGCCCTGGTTCAAAACCCCCAAAAGAAAAACGCAGGATTCCTTAATTTACTTTGGACACTGGTCAACCCTGGGATTACTGCGACATCAAAATGTCATTGGTCTGG
>CANFOT010000056.1 GCA_947448625.1 Burkholderiaceae bacterium
AAGAGCTCTCAGCCAAATTCACTGACAGTTGGCCAGCTAGCACGTTAAAGTTGGCGGTTTCTGCCTGAAGGATCCAGTCATCTAATGTTTGTCCTTTTGGCAGTTGCGGATTTACGCTATCTGCAATTGGGACGCCATTATTATCTTTTGTTTTGGAGCGCGGGTCTTTTAGAACCCCATCAATCCGAGCTTCTTTGGTCAACGGCTTTAAGGCGCCGACTGGGCGACCGGTCAGTTGCTCTAATACACCTCGTTTGACAATCAGATCCGCTTGAGCAGCAATCTCTTGGGAGTTAGCAAGGTCCAGAGCAGCTTGGGCTGTGTTGACATCCACGATGGTTGCTAAGCCAGCATCAAATTTTGCTTGAGCAATCTCTAGCTGTTGTTTGATTAAACCCTTTTTATTGCGATAGAGCTCCACATTGTCTTGGCTGGTGAGTGCGTCAAAGTAGGCTTGTGAGACTCGGATGATGAGGTCTTGTTGGGCCAAGTAAAAACGCATATCCGCAATCTTGGTATTTAAGTCGCCCTGTTTGAATGCTTCTAAGGCTGCCATATTAAATACGGGTTGTGTCAGAGTGACGGTATAGTTTTTTTGGTCATACACACGCGAGCCAGTAATGGCATTTGCTGGAGCATTGCCAGCAGTATGTTGGTAGTAGCGAGTTCCACCGGGGACGGCTGTAGCTTGCGGGAGCAAGAGTGATAAGCCTTGCCAGTAGAGCTCTTTGCTCGCTTGGAAGTTAAAGCGAGCGGCATTTAATACTGGGTCACTAAAAGCAGCCTCTTGGTACAGACTAATTAAGTCTGTCATTTGCCCATTGGCTGCGATCTTATTGTTGCTGACATTCGAGGGCGCGCCATTGGTAGGAATGGCTTGCTTGGGGGCTGCCACCATTTGTGGGGGCATATCCAGCCCAACGAGCGACTGGGCGCTGACTGGTGTAGGCAAGGAAGGTTTGGCGCCATTTGCGCTCTGCGCGTAAGCGCCCGATGAGATTGCTCCAAGCCCAAGCGCTTGAGTCAAGATGAGGCTAAAGGTAGTTAACTGAGTGAGGCGAAAGCGTGTCGGAGTCATCTAATTCGGATACTTTTTCAATGTGCCATGCAGTTTAAGGCTTAATTGCCCAAATTGCCTTATTTGCATCACATTTTGCCAAATCTCTAAGGCACCCCCATCTATCTATAAAATTGGGCCTATGGATCTAATTTTGCTAGGTAAAGCGGTAATACTGGGAGTGGTAGAGGGCTTAACAGAGTTTTTGCCAATCTCTAGCACTGGCCACCTGATTTTGGTGGGAGACTTGCTGAATTTCAATGACGAGCGAGGCAAGGCTTTCGAGGTCATTATTCAGTTTGGCGCCATCTTGGCAGTCTGCTGGGAGTTTAGACAAAAGCTCTGGAAGGTTGCTTCTACCGCCCGGACCAACTCGGTCTCTCAACGATTCATCTTGAATCTCGTCATTGCCTCTATTCCGGCTATGGGCTTGGCCTTCGTATTTGGCAAACATATTAAGGCTTTGCTGTTTGCCCCCATTCCTGTTGCTAGCGCTTTTATCGTGGGTGCGCTTGTAATTTTTTGGGCTGAGAGCCGTCAAAAAACGGTTATGGCAAGCAAGAATCATATTCAGTCGGTGGATGATCTCAGCCCGCTGGATGCCTTAAAAGTCGGTCTAGCTCAATGCGCTGCCTTAATCCCTGGGACATCACGGTCTGGCGCGACCATTATTGGGGGCATGCTCTTTGGTTTGCCACGCGCAGTAGCTACAGAGTTTTCATTTTTCTTGGCCATACCAGTGATTGGGGGTGCTACGGTGTATGAGCTCCTGAAGCTTTGGAAGAATCCAGTCTCGTTATCAGGTGAATTTACTTGGGCGATTGTGATTGGCTTTGTTTCTGCTTTTATATCTGCCTTCATTTGTGTGCGCTGGCTGATTCATTATGTTGCTGGACATAATTTCATTCCTTTCGCCTGGTATCGCATCGTCTTTGGACTATTAGTCTTGATCAGCGCCTATAGCGGGCTAGTGGCCTGGTCTCATTAAGTACGTCACTCATCAAATCTGACTGGAATCAATATGGATGTATCAATAGACGCAATTACAAACAATATTCAATTAGCGCTGGCCCCGGTATTTTTATTAACCGCGGTTGCCACCTTGATTAATGCGATCTCGGCCAGGTTGGCTCGCTCAGTTGACCGTATGCGGGCTATTCAGCACCGAATTCAAGAGGGCGACATTCAAGATAAGGTGCTCTTGATTCATATGATGAAGGAGGCAAATGAGGCAAAAATTCGAGGTCGTCTTTGTACTGCCGCGATTTTCTTCGATGTATTAAGTGGAGTATTTATTTCCCTGACCGTCCTTGAATTATTTTTCTTCCAGGCGGGCGCAGTGCGTTCATTGCAGGGTACCTATGTTATTTGGACATTTGTACTAGGATTAGTCTCATTCATGACATCGCTCTCTATCGTATTGTCTGAGGTGGTTTACGCCTATCGTTCTGCCGGCTGGAATACGCCCTTTCCAAAATAACTCTTCATAAAGATAAGCATTTCGTGAATATCACAAGAACAGATCGCATCCGCTCCTTTGTTTTAAGAGCAGGAAGAACCACTGCTGGACAGCAGCGGGCAATAGACGAATTAGGCCCCGAGTTTTTAATTCCGTTTCAGGAAAACCTTCTGGATCTGCAACACGCATTTAATGGTTCATCACGTCGCAAGATCCTAGAGATTGGTTTTGGAATGGGTGAGACCACAGCCAAAATTGCTGCTTTGCGTGCCGCAGATGATTTCTTGGCAATTGAAGTACATCCCCCGGGTGTTGGCGCTTTGTTGAAAGTGATTGGTGAAACTAGGCTTACCAATTTGCGCTTAATTCGCCACGATGCTGTTGAGGTTTTAGAAAAAATGCTTGCCCCAAATTCTTTGGATGGCATCCATATCTATTTTGCAGATCCTTGGCATAAGAAACGCCACCACAAGCGTAGACTCATCCAGGCGGGCTTCGTTAAATTACTGGTCTCTCGTTTAAAGCCGGGCGCATATCTTCACTTGGCGACAGATTGGCATAACTATGCAGAGCAAATGCTTTTGGTCTTAAATGCTGAATCTGGCTTGATAAATACGTCCGCTGAAAAAATTAGTATAGAGACCTTTTCGCAGGCTGATGTAGCGAGCGATAGTGAAATTGCTAAAGATTCTTTTAAAGAATTCAAGCCTACTCTTGAGCAACTTCAAGCCAAACACCCTGGGTATGTAGAGCGACCTGATTACAGACCTATTACTAAGTTTGAGAACCGCGGCATTAGGTTGGGTCACGGTGTGTGGGACCTGGTTTACAGGAAGCAATAAGGCCAGGCCAGGATAAAAATAAAGCCGCTCTTGAGCGGCTTTATTGATTGGTTTTTCTGCTTATAGTCCTAAGCAAACGTATTTCAGTTCGAGATACTCATCCATGCCATAGGTGCTGCCTTCTCGCCCAAGACCAGATTGCTTTACTCCACCAAAAGGCGCTACTTCATTGGAGATCAGTCCGGTATTTACGCCGACGATGCCGTACTCTAGAGCCTCAGCAGCCTTCCAGATACGGCCAATGTCCCTGCTATAGAAATACGATGCTAGGCCGTACTGGCTGTTGTTGGCTAAGCGCAGTGCTTCTTCATCACCATCAAATGGAATGATGGGTGCTACTGGGCCAAAGGTTTCCTCGTAGGTGATGAGCATGTCGTTGGTGACATTCGACAGGATGGTGGGCTCATAGAATGTCCCACCTAAGGCAGAAGGCTTTCCTCCAGCAATCAGCTTGGCACCTTTGCTCAATGCATCGGCTACATGACGCTCTACTTTTTCTAGGGCAGCTGGCTCAATGAGGGGGCCTTGAGTGATGCCAGTTTCCATGCCGTTGCCAACCTTGATTAACTCAATTGCTTTAGCAAACTTCTCCACAAATTCATCTTGTACTTTTTTGTGTACATAGAAGCGATTGGCGCATACACAGGTTTGACCAGAGTTACGATATTTTGAGGTCACTGCACCGGAAACTGCCGCATCGATATCCGCGTCTTCAAATACGATGAAGGGTGCATGTCCACCAAGCTCAAGCGCTAACTTTTTAATAGTCGGCGCGCATTGCGCCATCAAAATTCGGCCCACTTCTGTGGATCCTGTAAAGGAGAGGTGGCGAACAGTTGGCGATTCGCAGAGTGTTTTGCCAATTGCAATAGATTGATCAGCATCTGCCGTCACAATATTTATGACGCCCGGCGGAATGCCTGCTCTTAAGGCCAGTTCTGCAAGCGCTAAGGCACTCAGTGGTGTCAGTTCTGCTGGCTTAATAACAATAGTGCAACCCGCTGCCATTGCTGGAGCAATCTTGCGGGTAATCATGGCATTGGGGAAGTTCCAAGGAGTGATGGCGACACATACCCCGATCGCTTGTTTCATGACGATCAAGCGTCTATCGTTCGAGGTCGTACTTGGAATAGAGCCCGAAACCCGTTTTGCCTCTTCAGCAAACCATTCAATAAATGAGGCGCCGTAAGTCACTTCACCAGTGGACTCAATCAATGGCTTACCCTGCTCTAGCGTCATGAGGGTAGCGAGATCTTGTGTGTTCTGAATGATGAGATCAAACCACTTACGCATCACGCTCGCGCGTTCTTTACCCGTTTTATTCTTCCAGCTTTGAAAAGCTTGTTCGGCTGCGGCAATCGCAAGTTCAGCTTCTTGGGGTCCTAGATTGCTCACATTTGCAATCAGCTCATTATTTGCTGGATTGGTGACCGAGAAAGTGTCTCCTGAGTGACTAGTGACCCATGCTCCATTAATAAAGGCCTCTTCTTTAAAAAGACTGGGATCTTTAAGCAACTTCCGAATATCAATTTTTGGCATTGGGGGTCTCCGAAATTTTTCTAGCTAGATGGATGGATTCATTTTATCCCGCTAGTTTGATTTAGCTAGTAGGGAGGAGCTAGTAAAAACCCCCTGGACTCCAGAGGAGCGCAGGGGGTTACAAAACTGTTACTGCTAACGAGATTGCTGATCTACTTAGCCAGCCTGAATCTCGGTGCTGCGTAATTTCTGGGCCAGAAGGTCTAGGACACCATTGACATACTTATGGCCATCTGTGCCACCAAAGGTTTTCGCAAGCTCTACCGCTTCATTGATTGCCACTTTGTAGGGAACAGCTAAGTCAAGAGCAAGCTCGTAAGTACCAATTAACAGTGCAGCATGCTCGACGGGTGAGAGTTCATTGATAGGGCGATCTAGGGCCGGAGTAATAATGCCTTCCAGCTCGTCAGTGTGTTCTAGTACACCAGAAAAGATGCCTTGGAATAACTCTGGCTGGCA
>CANFOT010000057.1 GCA_947448625.1 Burkholderiaceae bacterium
GAGCCATACGAGTGACTAACAACCAAGTCTTGCCACTGCCTGCGCAAGCAGACACGATCACCGAGCGATTGGGATCGCAAGCAATATTGACCGGGAAAGTAGGATTGCTCACCACATCCCCTTTCTGCAGATACCCCTAGCTTCGCAATACTGGCAAACGCTATCAGGTGCGAATGCTTTGAGAGGCTTTCCGGACCAGAGTGATTGAACATCCTCAGTGATTTGCTCAGAAAATTCTTGCATGAGTTCTGGCATTTCTGAAATGACTACAGAACGCCCAGCTTCATCCCCACCTTTTTTTACGTCAGCCTTTAAAGCTACCCACTCGGCTGTATTGACTTCGCGCCCAGGGATCTTATTGCTCTCATTAGAAGCTCTGGCATAGATTAATAGCTGCGGATCATCCAGAACCACCTCGGATCGCCACTCAACTTTAGTGAGACTTTGGTTCTTATAGTCAATCACTGATGCAGCCTTAGGGTCATGGATGCTCACATCAAAGCGGTCCGCATAACCCTCAATACGAATATGACGCTCATTACCGTCTACATCAGTGAATGGCAGATCAAAGCCGACCTTCACTTCAGCATCGTAGAACTGCCAACCTTGAGCCTCGCGATCTAACTGCCACTGAATAAAACTCGGGATTTGTTTTTGCCAATCCCTTAAAACACCTAAGACTCTGGCATCACCTTCAATCAAGCGCTTAAAGACCTGCTCTGATATGAGTGTTAGCTGATCTTGCATCCAAACGCGGCGCAGCTCTGGATCGGCTGTGATTGGTGAGGTGGATTTTTGCGCCTCGCTTTTCATGGCGTGATAGAAATTGCGCAAGATCTTGTGCAAAGTTTGACCAGCTAGCGAAGCATCAAAGCCCTCTTCAAAGCCTTTGAGTTTGCGTAGACCCAACAGACTGCGAACGTAATATCTATAGGGACAGTCACGTAATGCCTTGTAAGCACTTGGACTCATCGAGACTGGCATTGGCAGATCTGAATCTAATGTTGCGATCGCCATTTGGGATGGAGCTGAAGTTGCACTGCGAGGTGCAAATAATGCACTGGCATTTTGCGCCTGCCAATTCGGCAAATCAATTTGGAGCCTCTGAATCCAGGCGGATGGTCTTAGCGGCTCCCCACTCTTGCTCTTGCTTTGCCAAAGGAGCTCAACGCTGGGGAACGAGATGAGCAGTTGAGAGAGATCTCGCGCCTGCTGAATAAACTGGGCCTCAATACTGGATCCACCCAAGAGTCGATTTAAAGCATCCGAGAAAAATAATGGTGGCTCAGAAAATGCAGGAAGTTGCTGTTCGTCACAACCCACCATGACTACAGATTCGAATTCTCTAAAACGGGTGGAACTCAATGGCAAGATGCTCAGGCTAGCTGCAGCACTAACGCCCTTCTCTTTATACGACGATTCTTCAATGACTGTTTTTAATAGGCTAAGCCATTCATTGAGGCGCATCGAAATTTGCTGATGCTCGACATCAAAATCAAATGTTTCCAAGAGCTCAAGCAATTGTTTGCCAGCAGAATCTTTTTCTAAGCCCTGAGTCATTCCCATTTGAATCAGGTTATCCATCAGATATTGATGGGCTAGAGCGCAATTGATTTTGACTCCACGCCAACGATTGAGGCGACCACGAATGGATTGCAGTAACTCTAGCAAAAGGGGATTAGGCGCAGCGGAGCCATGCGTGACTGACCCCTCGATCGCCATGTGAAAAGTTTCCCAGCCAGATTTAGCCTGGCTAGCAATCAAAATATCTTCAAGCTGCGCTACCAATCCATTTAAAGATTCTGCGTCACGTGTGCCGTTGGGGTTAAGACACTTTCCAAGATCTAAGAATGGGTTTTGCAAAAACTCCAGTAGGTCAGCTGCACTCGGACCTTCGGACGGTGCGCGCAATAATTCGAGCCAACTATTGAGCGCTGCTGCCGCTCTGGTGGTAGATAACTTCCAACCAGTTTCATCTTGAATCTTGAGGGATGGTCCAAGACGTGCCAGTAATGCACGCGCCCTTCTGGCAACGAGACGATCTTGCGCTACCAGGGCGATGTTGGTTTTGCCATCTATTAATTGCTGCTCAATGGTTTTAGCTGTTGCCCATGCCAACTCTTCAAATCGCTTGGCGGCAATGAGATGCCAATACTCTGGATGCGCATTGCTGATATTGACTTGGATTGTTTGTAGCTTTTGCTCTTCAGGAATCTGGGGGCTTAGTGCTTCTGCCCAGAGCGCTACTAATTCCCAGTTCATCGTTACTTCAACCGCTGGTGCGTACTGTGCATAGTCCGCTAAATATCCTTGAATAAGTTGCTTATCAATCGGAGTTGGGTCTGCAGTCTCCACCCAAATCAAAGATCTTGTATTTAAAAGTTTTGCACTTGCTTGTGAAGTTTTCTTAGCAGCCTCTAGGTGAGCGGCCATAGCGAATTGCTTTCTGAATGCGGGATCACTTGGGCTAGTGATGTATCTCCAGAATGTTAGAAGTACTTGCGCCTCTTGATCTACTACTTTTCTAGCGAGTGCTGGGTATGCCTGGCCAATGGTGCGATCCAATAATGGCTCCAGGGTCTCGATCCATGATTGCGTATTTTGATTGGCAAGCTCTTCTTGATTTGAGATCAGCTTAAGTAGCTCTTGCTGAAGACTGGGCGCTATAGAGTTGGATAAGGTATCGCAGGCTGTGATGATGGCTTGGGCCAACCCCCATGAACCAGCCTCAGTTTCTGCCTTAAACCAGGATTGCAATTGTTTATGTTTGCGCAGTGTTGCGTAAACAGATAGCCAACGCTCTAAATCGGTTTGCTTCTTGGGGAACTTCCATACACCTGGTGCCGCTTCTAGCCAGTCGTTAAAACTCATGACTTGGGGCAGGAAGGCAATGTGATTTGGCAGATCTTTAGGGCGATACTTTTCTAGGGCTGCTCTCACCCCCATTAATGGGCCTGCAGTACTCAGCACCACTAAGGGGCGCTGGTTTGTTTGCCTTGCACAACTCCAAATACCCTCAGCGAGCGACTTCAGAGCGCTGGCATTGGGGGCTATTGCCCAAGCATGTGGCTGCTTTTGCTTGATTAGGGTTGGGAATGGGTGCGGCATTGAGGGTGGTTCTAGGGCTGGTTTTTTAGTATTTAGGCAGAAAGTGTGGCTTATTGCTAATATAAGCGCTGTAACGCAATCACTACATAAAACTAAATAAGATCAAATAAGGAATTTTCATGAGTGCCGGCATCAAATATGTAACTGACGCTTCTTTCGAGCAAGACGTTCTCAAGTCCGATAAACCTGTTCTCCTGGACTTCTGGGCTGAGTGGTGTGGTCCTTGCAAGATGATCGGCCCTATCCTTGAAGAGCTTGCTGGTGAATACGGCGACAAGATCCAAATCGCTAAGATGAATGTGGACGAGAACCAAGGCGTTCCTGCCCAGTTCAATATTCGTGGCATCCCGACATTAATCCTCTTTAAGAACGGCACTGTTGCTGCTCAAAAAGTAGGCGCTTTGGCTAAATCCCAGCTGACTGCATTTATTGATAGTCATCTGTAAATAGTCCTTGATCACAGGTTCACTGGGTGAGCCTGTGGTTTTTAGCTGTTTTTAGTGTAGTATCTACTTCATCAGCATTTCAACGCACCTCAAGTGCGCCTTCTTTTCTAGCAAACTCCCCAAAATTCTGCTTTTCAATTCTGTCTGATGTCCATCTAGACGGAGATACCCCAAAACACATTCATACCCTTATTTACACCCGAGAACCACATGCAATTATCTGAACTCAAAGTACTCCACGTATCCGCCCTGCTTGAAATGGCAGCTAGCCTGGAGATTGAAAACACCCAACGTATGCGCAAACAAGAGTTGATGTTTGCCATTTTGAAGAAGCGCGCCAAAGAAGGTGAATCCGTTTTCGGTGACGGCACTTTAGAGGTATTGCCTGATGGCTTTGGCTTCTTGCGCTCCCCGGATGCCTCTTACATGGCGTCTCCAGACGATATCTACATCTCCCCCGCGCAGATCCGCCGCTTTAACCTGCACACCGGTGATAGCGTTGAAGGTGAGGTTCGCACCCCCAAAGACGGCGAGCGTTACTTTGCCTTAGTGAAGGTAGACAAGATCAATGGTTTGCCCCCCGAGGCTTTAAAGAACCGCATCATGTTTGAGAACTTAACGCCTTTGCATCCGAACCGCGTAGTTCAATTAGAGCGTGACATTAAAGCGGAAGAAAATTTAACGGGCCGCATCATCGATATGATCTCCCCGATTGGCTATGGCCAGCGCGGCTTAATCGTGTCTTCACCAAAATCGGGTAAGACCGTCATGATGCAGCACATTGCGCATGCAATTTCTGCGAATAACCCAGATGCGATCTTGATCGTATTGTTGGTTGATGAGCGCCCTGAAGAAGTTACTGAAATGCAGCGCTCTGTTCGTGGTGAAGTTGTTGCCTCCACTTTTGATGAGCCAGCTGTGCGTCACGTACAGGTTGCCGAGATGGTGATTGAAAAGGCCAAGCGCTTAGTTGAGATGAAAAAAGACGTCATCATCTTGCTTGACTCGATTACCCGCCTTGCTCGTGCCTACAACACAGTCATTCCCTCTTCTGGAAAAGTACTCTCTGGTGGTGTAGATGCAAACGCTCTCCAACGTCCAAAGCGCTTCTTCGGTGCTGCACGTAACGTTGAAGAAGGTGGCTCACTCACCATCATCGCAACCGCCCTGATTGAAACTGGCAGCCGAATGGATGACCTCATCTACGAAGAGTTCAAAGGTACTGGCAATATGGAAGTGCACCTTGAGCGTCGTTTGGCTGAGCGTCGCGTTTACCCATCGATTAACCTCAATAAGTCTGGCACCCGCCGTGAAGAGCTGCTGGTTAAAGCAGAAAACCTCCAGAAAATTTGGGTTTTACGTAAATTATTGGCCGATATGGACGATATCGAGGCAATGAACTTTATCGTTGATAAGCTCAAATCCACCAAAAATAATGGTGAATTCTTCGATTTAATGCGTCAGGGCGGCTAATTTAGACTCCCGGAGTTGGTAAAAGTGCGCTTTGTTGTTGATTTCATGGCATAATTTCGCCTTTAACGCTTTACTAATTTGCTTTTAACTTGGGTAAGTATTTAGCTTAATCCTTTGATTAACTTAAACGGCTGCTCGCTAATAGGACTAACAATGAAACCTGGCATTCACCCCGAATATCGTGAAATC
>CANFOT010000058.1 GCA_947448625.1 Burkholderiaceae bacterium
AGCTCGCGAACTTTTTCTGCTGTGCGAATCAGGTTACCTTTGCCAGACTTTAATTTATTGAAGGCATCGTGATAGCTGGTCTGTGCTTGATCAAGACGTTGGCCTAATTTTTCCAGGTCATCCACAAAGCCAACAAACTTATCGTAGAGGGTGCCGCATTGTTTGGCAATTTCGAGTGCATTTCGGTTTTGATGATCCTGCCTCCAAAGATGGGCGACGGTACGCAGGGTGGCCATCAAAGTACTTGGACATACCAGCACGATATTTTTGGCAAGGGCTTCTTGATAGAGATTGGGTGCCGTCTTGAGAGCCAGTAGAAACGCTGGCTCAATGGGCACAAACATCAATACAAAGTCTACCGAGCCAATGCCATACAAAGAGCTGTAGTTCTTACTTGAGAGCCCTTGTATATGCTGGCGTAGAGACTGAATGTGAGCGGCTAACTCTTGCTCAGCAACCGCAGGGTCTGATGCCTCGGCATGGCGAGAGTAGGCTGTAATAGAAACCTTACTATCAACCACTAGGCTTCTACCTTCGGGTAGTTTGACTACAACGTCAGGCTGAAGGCGAGAGCCATCGATTTGTGTATGACTATCTTGAACTAAGTACTCTTCGCCTTTGCGTAAGCCAGAAGACTCCAGAATGGATTCGAGAACTAACTCCCCCCAATTACCTTGTACCTTTGAGTCACCTTTCAGTGCTTGTGTAAGAGAGCGAGTTTCATCCGACATACGCAGATTGAGATTAGCAAGGCGCTCAATCTCACTCTTGAGGGCAAAGCGTTCACGCGCTTCGTTGCCGTAGGAAGTATTTACCTGCTCTTTAAATTCTGAGAGCTTGGTTTGAAGCGGCTTAAGTAATGCATCAAGATTGGCGACATTTTGTTCGGTAAAGCGCTTGGATTTATCTTCCAAGATTTCATTGGCCAAATTCTTAAACTGGCTAGTCAGCGCTTCTTTGGCTTCATTAAGTGATTCAATTCTGCCTAAGCCTTGTTTTCGCTCGGAGTGTAGTGCCGCCTCCAGGCGAATGGCATTTTGTAGTGCTTGATCACGCTCTGTTCGTAGACTGATAGCAAGCGCTGTTTCAGTCAGACTTTGTTGTTCGACTCGGTTTAATGCAGAGCGTAAATTCAGTGCATAGACTAGAAGGCCTGCACATAAACCGAATGGCAGGCCAAATAGCAGTAGGGAACTTAAATCAAAAGTCACGGAGCCTAGCTGTGTGTAATCTTTTGCAGATTAGGCTGTTACTAGCTTTTGCAATTCACCGCTTTGGAACATTTCAGTCATGATGTCTGAGCCGCCAATGAATTCACCATTGATGTAGAGCTGTGGAATAGTTGGCCAGTTGGAAAACTCTTTAATACCCTGACGAATTTCTGCATCTTCTAATACATTCACTGTGTGTGGTTTCTCAACACCACTTGCGCGCAGGATATTGATTGCATTTCCAGAAAAGCCACATTGTGGGAACTGGGCATTGCCCTTCATGAACAATACAACGGGATGACTACTAACGATTTCTTGAATTTTTGCTTGGGTGTCCATAATTTTTTCCTGAATGTATTCTGTAAAGCAGTGTTGATGTACGACTGGTGATGCGTTCAATTTTAAAGCTATCTGGAGAAAAGGGTTAATTCCCTCAATGGGTTTTAAGGTCTTTTTCGTCCCGAAACTGCACGACAGTGACCCGCTAAATCGAGGTGAACATGGATATCGGTTAAATCGGTAGCTTGCATGAGTTTCACAACGGCTTCAGATTGGTCAAAGCCGTGCTCGACAGCAATCAAGCCGCCAGACTTTAAGTGCATATCTGCTCCAGAAATAATGATTTCTAGGCAGCTTAGGCCACTAGCGTGGTCGGTTAGAGCGGATGAGGGCTCAAAACGCAGGTCGCCTATTGTGAGATGGGGATCCTGGTTGGCTATATAAGGTGGGTTGCTAATAATCACATCAAACTGGTTTTGCTGGTCTAACGCCTCATACCAACTGCCTTGAGCAAATGCGACTTGATTATGGAGGTTGAGCAATTGAGAGTTTTGTTTTGCAATAGCCAAAGCCTCGCTTGATTGATCCGTTGCAATGACCGAGGCTAGTGGTGTTTCGTTTGCGATAGCGAGCGCAATGGCGCCAGAGCCTGTACCCAGATCGAGCACTTTAGTGTACTTGTTTAGTTTGGCGATTTCAGCGAGGGCAATATCTACAAGAAGCTCAGTTTCAGGTCGGGGAATTAATACACCGGGAGCTACTAAAAGCTCAATATTATGGAATCCCTTTTTGCCTAAGATGTAGGCGATGGGCTCCCCACCAACTCTTCTGGACACGATGCCTTCCCACTCTTGAAGGGCTAGCTCATTTAGGCTCATGTCGTCTCTCGATAGGAGTGCTGAACGAGGTAGTTGGTAGTGCTTCTCTAGCAGGTAGGCCAACAGTATCCGCGCTTCATTTGCTGGTAATTCGCAGTCGCTTATTAAGGCCCGTAAAGGCTTGCTAGCACTCATCTTGGGATGAAATTAATGATCGCCAAGTGCTGCAAGTAGTTCTGCTTGGTGTTCGGACGCCAAAGCATTGCATAAATCATCTAAGTCACCGTCCATCATGGCATCAATTTTGTAGAGCGTGAGATTGATGCGGTGATCGGTAATGCGCCCCTGCGGAAAGTTGTACGTGCGAATGCGATCGCTACGATCACCGGTGCCAACCAAAGATTTTCTGGTTTGGGCCTCTAACTGATGCTTCTCGCGTTCACGCGCATCCATGATCCGAGAGACAAGCACTTTCATGGCTTGCTCACGATTGCGGTGTTGACTTCGGTCATCCTGGCATTCAACTACTGTGCCAGTCGGCAAGTGGGTAATACGAACTGCTGAATCTGTTTTATTAATATGCTGACCACCAGCACCTGAAGCTCTAAAAGTATCAATGCGTAATTCAGCGGGATTGATCTTGACCGCCTCTAATTCATCAGCCTCGGGCATTACCGCCACAGTACAAGCGGATGTATGAATACGCCCCTGAGTTTCTGTTTGTGGAACACGCTGGACTCGATGGCCACCAGATTCAAATTTAAGGCGAGAGTAAACCGATGGGCCAACGAGGCGCAGGACAACCTCTTTATAGCCGCCAAGATCAGACTCAGCAGCATTGACTACCTCCACCTTCCAGCCTTGACGTTCTGCAAAACGTGTATACATTCGAAGTAAGTCGCTGGCAAAAAGAGCACTTTCATCACCACCCGTACCTGCACGAATTTCTAAGAAGACATTACGCTCATCATTCACATCTTTTGGCAGCAATAGTTTTTGCAGTTTGCCTTCAAGCTCTTCCATGGTGGCCTGAGCTTGCTTTTGTTCTTCGTCGGCAAAGTCCTTCATTTCTGGATCTTTGCGCATCTCTTCTGCAGCTTGCGCATCTGCCTCAGCTTGTTTGTATAGGCCAAATTGCTCAACTACCGTTGCGATATCAGAATGTTCACGCGTGAGCTTCCGATAGTTGTCCATATCTTTTGTGGACTCTTCGGTGGTTAATAGGGAGTTGAGTTCGGCTAAGCGCGTGTCTAGGTGGTCTAGCTTAGCCCGCATGCTGGGCTTCATCTAATGGTCTTCTGGCTTGGAGTGTGAGGCGAATAGTTTAGGTAGCAACTTAATCAGGGCGTCACGCTCAGCGCCATTGGAATGTTGTAATGCATGCAATGAGCCGTGTAAGAACTTATTAGTTAAGCCTTGTGCCATTGCATTAAGAACTTCTTGGGGATCCTCGCCACGCATCAATCGTTTCATGGCGCGATCAAGTTCAAGTTGTCTGAGGTGTTCACCTTGCTGTTGAATATCTTGAATCAGCGGCACAGTCTTGCGACCTTGCATCCAGTGCATGAAATTGCCAACACGATCTTCAATAATCACTTCTGCTTGACTCACGGCAGCTTGACGTAAAGAGGCGCCCGTCTGAATCATGACCCCTAAATCATCTACCGTATATAGGTAGATGTCATTTAATCGGGCAATCTCAGGTTCAAAGTCACGAGGAACGGCCAGGTCAATCATGACCATGGGTTTATGGCGGCGCTGCTTTAAGGCGCTCTCCACCATACCTAGACCAATGATGGGAAGTGATGACGCCGTACTGGAGACAATAATGTCAAATTCATGAAGTCGTGATGGAAGCTCGGAGAGTTTGAATGACTCCGCTTCAACATCTTGAACAGAAATTGAGTCTGCTAATTCCTGTCCACGTTCAATTGTGCGATTGGCGATCGCAACACCTTTGGGTTTGCGTGCAACAAAATGGGTTGCACATAAAGTAATCATGTCGCCTGCACCAATGAACAGTACACGTTGGTCAGCGATAGTTTCAAAGATGCGCTCTGCTAGTCGCACGGAGGCGGCTGCCATCGAAATTGAATGGGCGCCAATTTCTGTAGAACCGCGAACTTCTTTTGCAACAGCAAAGGTTTTTTGAAAAAGTTGATTTAGATAAGTGCCCAGGACGCCTGCATCATTTGCAGTGCGCACAGCATCTTTCATCTGACCCAAGATTTGGGTTTCACCAATCACCATAGAATCTAATCCGCAGGCAACTCTAAAGGCATGGCGGACGGCATCAGATTGCGGCAGTGAGTAAATGTGTGGCTCCAAACTACTTGGAGCAAGTTGTTGGGTTTTGGCTAGCCAGTCAAAAGTAGCTTCATGCAAAAGGCTGGCTGCATCTGCATCATTTGCGGCGCAATAGAGCTCAGTCCGATTACAGGTCGACAGAATGGTGGCTTCGGGCAGCCCGGCCTGATTCGCGCCAACGAGATGTTGGCGAAGATCGTGCAACGCTTCTTGAAGAAATTCAGGGTCAAAGGCGACCTTTTCCCGAATGGCGACCGGCGCTGTGTGATGATTGATGCCGAGTGTCAACAACTTCATAAT
>CANFOT010000059.1 GCA_947448625.1 Burkholderiaceae bacterium
CCTGACGCAAAACCCCAAGAACTTCTTTCCTTTTTAATGGAACAGCATGGCCTCAAGCAATCCGATTTGCCCGAGGTGGGCAATCAAAGCGTTGTCTCTCAAATTCTTTCTGGCGCTCGCGAACTTAATGTGCGTCAAATTAATTCTTTGGCAAAACGCTTTAAAGTACCGGCAGGAGTGTTTTTTGAGCGCGCCTATTAATCAAAAGTTCAAGACTAAGAGATTAACTCTACTTAACCTTGGAAAACTCCACCTCTACCTGCCCCTCTGCCAGGCGCACTTCAAATAGGTTTTCCGTATTGAGTTCTTTGGGATTTCGCACTGCATGCATTGCCTGATCGTCTTTACTCAAAATCACTGCATAACCACGCTCTAGAGTTCGTTGGGGGTTGAGCATTTCAAGCTGTGACTGAAAGTGCCCTTGGTCACGTTTCCAATTTTCTACTCTCACTAGCCAGGCTTGATTAAGTCGTTTTTGCCAGCCATTAATTTGCTCACGCATGCGATCAGGATTGGGCAAGGCATGACTAAGACGCAAGGCCAATTGATCCAAAGTTTGCGCTTCGCGCTCAACGCGCTGATTCACTCTTTGCAAGAGCGCCTGCATGATGGCATCCAACTCATGCAGCATTTGATCGCGTCGTGGCGCAGCTAACTCCGCCGCGCCCGTCGGTGTTGGTGCGCGCAAGTCAGCAACAAAGTCGGCTATCGTCACGTCTGTTTCGTGCCCGACACCACTGACAATTGGAATGGGGGACTGGGCGATGGCGTAGGCAAGCTGCTCATCATTAAATGCCCAGAGATCTTCAATGCTACCGCCGCCGCGCACTAGCAAAATTACATCGACTGCATTTTCTTTTTCAGCCGCTTTGAGTGCAGAAATAATTCCGGCAGGGGCATCTGGACCCTGAACCAATGTTGGGTAAATCACAATAGGAATATGTGGCGCCCTTCTGGCCAATGTACTCAACACATCCTTTAAAGCCGCTGCCTGTGGCGAAGTAATGATGCCGATTGACCTTGGGTGAGTCGGAATTCCGCGCTTGTTCTCAGCATCAAATAAACCTTCTTTTGCGAGTTTTGCCTTGAGTTTCAAAAAGGCCTCATAGAGACCACCCAATCCAGCGCGACGCATGCTTTGCACCGTGAGCTGAATATCACCCCGCGGAACATAGAACCCAAGATTGGCAGCTACTTCAACCAAGTCCCCTGACTGGGGCATAAATCCCACTTGGCTGTTACGACCCCTGAACATCACGCAACGAATCTGCCCCTCCTCATCCTTGAGGGAGAAGTACCAGTGACCGCTGTCATAAGCCTTGAAATTGGAAATCTCCCCGCTAACCCAGACGGTATCGAAGCGCTCCTCTAAAGAGCTAGCAATGGCGCGGTTTAGATCGCCAACACTCAGAATTTCCCTTGATATTTCCGACATTTTTTCTCTTTTTCTACACAAGCATCAGGCTTAACAAGCAATAAATATCCACAGAAGCAAATACACTCTAGGTTTAATACTCAAAAGTAAGTAATTACTGACCCAAAGCGTCTCATAAATCCAACAATATAGATATAAACCATTGATTTATATGGGTAATTATCCAAGCTTTATTTAGCTAGCTTTTCTTAATATGAGCCATCTTTACCATCAATCAAGGACTTACAACAACCCATCTGAAAAGTTTTGCACAGAGTTATCCACAGGATCGCTTTGTGAAAACCAGTTTTTAATTCAGCTAAAGTACTGAGCTTATGTACTCAATCTTACTGTCTGCCGGCTGGCCTATCTGGCCACTCCTCATCATCTCGGTTCTCGGGCTTGCCATTGTCATCGAGCGCGCCTGGTATTTGCGCCAAATTCACATCTTTCCCAAAGATAGCCTAGAGACCACTTTTGGACTGGCTAACGCAGTTTCACTGCAAAAAACTGTCTCCGAAGCTGAAATCAGCGCTGTGAGCCAGCTTTCCCCAGTAGGCCCCCTCTTTGCCTGTGTCCTTCGTGAAAAAGTGTCTGGCAGTACAGCTGACATGGCTCTAGAGGAGTTACAAGCAAGCGCCCAATCCACCTGGCTCAAATTAGAGCGCTATTTAGGAGCTCTAGCTACGATTGCCACCGTTGCTCCTTTGCTTGGGCTCTTTGGCACAGTAGTTGGCATGATTGAAATTTTTGGTAGTCAAGGTGCAATTAACGGTGGTGCAGGCAGCCCACAGCAACTGGCACACGGGATTTCAGTAGCGCTCTACAACACGGCTTTTGGTTTGCTGATCGCCATTCCCGCGCTAGCTGCATGGCGTGGCTTACGTGCCATGGCAAATCAACGCCAACATGAGTGCGAAGAATTTACCCGTCAATTATTTAAAAAGCTTTACGCCGATCAAGCCAACAGCACAAATACAAAATGAGTTGGCTAGACAATAAGCTCAATGGCCGCACACGATTTTTTCTAGGGGCGAGCTCATCACCCGTAGAGCCAGAGATCAATCTCATTCCTTTTATTGACGTACTACTGGTGGTGCTGATCTTTTTAATGATCTCCACCACATTTACCCGCTACCAAGAATTGGCCATCACGCTACCGACTGCCAATGGCTCAAGCAGCCAGACGGAAGTAAAACAAATTCATATTGCTGTCAGCCGAGATGGGCGCTTTGCGATTAACGGCAAAGTGACCGACCGCTCACAACTTAGCAATAGCTTGAATAGTCTAAACAAAGATAGCAACATCCAAATCAATATCGATGCCGATGGTAGAGCGCCACACCAAGCCGTCATGAGCGCCCTCGAGGCGGCGCGCGATGCTAATCTATCTAATATTGTGTTTAGCAGTCAAACTACAAAGAAGTAGACCAAGCGCACTGAATGTCTTCCTCAAAAAAATCTACATTCCTGAATAAGGCTCCTCAGTTTTGGGAGAGGCGCGGACCAACCAGTCTAGCGCTATGGCCTCTATCTTGGCTCTATGGATTCATTAATCGCGGCCTAGATCTGATCGATGATCTCGATCTCAGAAAACGGAAAACCCAAGCAGTTCCCATCATTATTGTGGGTAATATTCGTGTGGGCGGGACCGGTAAAACGCCTATCGTCATTGCATTAGCTGAGCAGCTTGCACGCATGGGTTGGCGCCCAGGAATTATCAGCAGAGGCTACGGTGCCGCCGCATTAAGCTCGCCCATTCAAGTCAATGACATGTCAGACCCATCACAAGTGGGTGATGAGCCCGTGCTCATTGCTAAGCGCACACAAAATCAATTTCCAATCTGGGTGCACCCCAAGCGCACCCAAAGCATTGCAGCGCTACTTCAAGCCAATCCCGCAGTTAACGTCATTATTAGTGATGATGGTTTACAGCATCGCGGCCTAGTTCGCTGGCCAGCACGAGAAGGGGGTCGAGATATTGAGCTTGTGGTTCGAGATCAACGTGGGGAAGGAAATGGCTTTTTATTACCCGCAGGGCCATTACGTGAACCCGCCTCCCGCGAACGTGATGCCACTTTAATCACTGGCGTGAGCGCGCCTATCAGCCAGGTAGACGAGTACTTTCTCGGACGACGCGCCTTCACTCTCAATGGTCAATTAGGCGCGCCATACCAACTAATTAATCCAAGTAATACGCAGTCACTAGAAACGATTGCCGATACTTACCTTCCAAATAAAATTACCGCTGTAGCGGCCATTGGAAATCCACAACGATTTTTTGATGATTTATACAAACAAGGCATTGCAGGTAAATGCATTGGATTGGCTGATCACGCCTCCTACACCCCAGAATTTTTCTCCGCCATGAATGCCCAATGCATCCTCATTACCGAGAAGGATGCCGTAAAATGTTCTGCAATAAACGATGAACGTATTTGGGTTGTGCCAATGAGTTTAGAAATACCCAATACATTGGCAGATTGGCTGCAATCCATTCTGCAAAGACCCGATCCAAATCAATACACTTTATAAAAGATAGCAAAGATCAAACATGGACAAGCGATTACTAGAAATTTTGGTCTGCCCTTTATGCAAAAGTACCTTGCATTTAGATGCCGAAAAGCATGAGCTGATTTGCAAAGCCGATCGTTTGGCCTACCCTATTCGCAATGACATCCCCGTCATGCTAGTGGACGAAGCTCGCAGTCTTTCTGCCGATGAGTGCAATTAAACCTATCAGCACCCCCAGATTTGATCTCAAGCAAACATGAGCGCTAAGCCTCCAGAATTTTTAGTAGTGATTCCCGCAAGGCTTGGCTCAACTCGCTTGCCGCGCAAACCCCTCGCTGACATTGGGGGCAAACCCATGATTATTCGAGTGGCTGAACGCGCCCAACAATCACTGGCACAAAGCGTAGTAGTTGCTACCGACTCAACTGAAATACAAGCAGTATGTGATGAGCATCGAATTGAATGCCTGCTAACTAGCCCAGATCACCCTACTGGGACTGATCGCATTGCAGAAGTAGCGCAACTGTTAAAGCTTCCAGCAGATACCCTGGTAGTAAACGTTCAAGGGGATGAACCCCTCATTCCGCCGGAGCTCATTAACCAGGTTGCTCAAACTCTGGCAGATAACGCCGCATGCGCCATCTCCACTGTTGCAGTGCCCATGACGGACGCTATAGAGATTACCAATCCGAATGTGGTCAAAGTAGTTCTGAATCGATCCAATGAGGCGCTCTACTTCTCTAGATCCACCATTCCCTTTGTGCGCGATCCAGAAACAGCTGGCAATGTGACTCACTTACGCCATTTGGGTATTTATGCCTACCGCGCAGACTTTCTACAAGCCTACACCCGCCTTGAGCCGGCTCCGCCAGAGCAAGCAGAGGCTCTGGAGCAACTCCGCGCCCTTTGGAATGGCTACCGCATCGCCGTTCATACTGCCAACGAAGCCCCACCAGC
>CANFOT010000060.1 GCA_947448625.1 Burkholderiaceae bacterium
AATCTTTGCCTGCTTGTCGGTAATAGTTTCGCCATCGATTTTGACGCCATTTTGCTCGATGTTTCGCATCGCCTCTGAAGTAGAGGGCGCAAGGCCCGCCGCCTTAAGAAGAGCGGCAATTCCCATAGGGGCACCAGTTAAGCTGACTTCCGGTATCTCGTCAGGCACACCGCCTTTGGCGCGATGATTAAAATCTTCAAGCGCCTTTTCGGCAGCAGCTTGTGAATGGAAGCGCGCTACGATCTCTTGACCTAATAACACTTTACAGTCGCGCGGATTACGCCCTGCTGCAACTTCTTGCTTCATTAAATCAATTTCAGCCATAGGGCGGAATGAGAGCAATGTGAAGTAATCCCACATTAAGTTATCAGAGATGCTCATCAGCTTGCCAAACATTTCACTAGCGGGTTCACTAATGCCTATGTAATTTCCCTTGGACTTACTCATCTTGTCCACGCCATCTAAACCGACTAGGAGCGGCATTGTTAAGATACATTGCGGCTCTTGACCATACTCACGCTGGAGTTCACGGCCAACCAAGAGATTAAATTTCTGATCCGTGCCACCGAGCTCTAGGTCACTCTTCAAGGCAACTGAGTCATAGCCCTGCATCAGCGGATATAAAAACTCATGTACTGAAATTGGCACTCCACTGCGATAGCGTTTCGTAAAGTCATCACGCTCTAACATTTGTGCAACGGTATATCTTGCTGCTAACTGGATCATGCCGCGCGCACCTAATGGATCACACCACTCACTGTTGTAACGCACTTCCGTTTTAGCTGGATCAAGAACCATGCTCGCTTGGCGGTAGTAAGTCTGCGCATTAACAGCAATTTCTTCAGCAGTCAGAGGTGGACGCGTTGCATTGCGCCCAGAGGGATCACCAATCATGCTGGTGAAGTCACCAATCAAGAAAATGACGGTATGACCTAAATCTTGCAGCTGACGTAACTTGTTTAAAACAACCGTATGGCCCAGATGAATATCAGGTGCAGTTGGATCTAAGCCCAACTTAATACGCAAAGGAATACCAGTAGCCTGGCTTTTGGCCAGCTTTTGAATCCAATCAGCCTCAACCAATAACTCATCACAGCCCCTTTTAGTAACTTCAAGGGCTGCGAAAACTTCGGGGGTCAGTGGGTATTTTTGTTCTGGTTTAGCCGTCATGCTGATTGGGTTAACTTAGTGACTTACGTAGTCGGTTAAATTAGTGTTTAAATTGCTAAAGCATAATTGTCGCATTCCTGAGAACAAAGTCCCCATACCGCATGAATAAGCCTCAATCCCTCTATATTGGCCTGATGTCTGGCACCAGCCTAGATGGGATAGATGCCGTGCTAGCGGAGATAGGGGAGGCAGGAGATGCACTTCTTTTAGACTCAGTCAGCACTCCTTTTAGCCCTGAGCTACGCAAGGCCCTGCTAGACCTTCAAAGCCCCGGGGCAAATGAGATTCACCGGGAAAACCAAGCGGCTAATGCCCTGGCCATAGCTTATGCGGATGCAGTCAAGCAATTGCTCTCACAGGCTAAGCTTCCTCCTGAAAATATCAGCGCAATTGGCGCCCATGGCCAAACTATTCGCCATCAAGCCGATCTGTCGCACCCCCTGGCGTATACCCACCAGACCCTCAATGCTGCTCTATTGGCAGAGCTCACTGGGATTGATGTGATTGCTGACTTTAGAAGTCGTGACCTGGCAGCAGGCGGTCATGGCGCCCCTCTAGTGCCCGCTTTTCATGCCCAGCAGTTTTCTGCAGATAAAAATATCGCAGTATTAAATCTAGGCGGCATTGCCAATTTGACACTCCTGCCAAAGAATGGCGAAGTGAAGGGGTTTGATTGCGGCCCAGGAAATATGTTGATGGATGCTTGGATTGCGGAACAGCAAGGACACGCATTTGATAAGAACGGTGCTTGGGCGTTACAAGGCGAAGTCAATCAAGCCCTCCTATCAAGAATGCTGTCTGATTCATTTTTTGCAAAAGCGCCGCCAAAAAGCACCGGTCGCGATGATTTTCATCTGAACTGGCTACAAAAACAGATTGACCCAGACAATATCAATGCGGAAGATGTTCAAGCAACGCTACTGCAAATGACTGTGGATTCAGCTCTACAAGCGTTGACAAGCTATGCCCCGCAAACCGAGATGCTGATTATCTGCGGTGGTGGTGCTCGCAATATCGCCCTGCTTGATTTATTTAAAGTCAGAGCTAAAGAGCTATTTAAAAAATCATTAGAAATTGCGACAAGTGATGCGCTTGGCGTGGACCCACAGCTAGTAGAGGGTCTTGCCTTCGCATGGCTTGCGTGGGCCCACAAAGAAAAACGGCCAGCAAATTTGCCAGCCGTTACGGGAGCGAAGGGCCCTAGAATTCTAGGCGCTTGCTATCCTGCATAGTTAATTTCTTTAAGCAGAGAAAGAAGATCCACAACCACAAGTAGTTTGGGCATTTGGATTCTTGATCACAAACTGTGAACCATTGATGTCTTCTTTGTAATCAATCTCAGCACCAACTAAATATTGGAAGCTCATTGAATCGACCAATAAAGTAACACCATTCTTTTCAAAAAGCGTGTCATCTTCATTCACGGCATCATCAAATGTGAAGCCATACTGAAATCCTGAACAACCACCACCCTGAACAAATACGCGTAGTTTTAACTCGGGATTGCCTTCCTCGGCAATCAAGTCAGCCACTTTTGCAGCAGCGCTATCCGTAAACACCAAAGGGGTTGGTGGCTCGGCTAAATCTTGTGCGGGTTGCGCAGTTTCTTGCGTAGCTAATTGGGTCATGATTTACTCCTAATTCAAAAGGCAATAACTTATTTTAGGCTTTTAATTCCAAGTGTGCTGAAGGGTCTTTCCCGCCAGCCCCATTATGGTGAAACAGCAATCTGCGTTAATCCAGTGGTCTCAGGCAAGCCAAACATCAGATTCATGCACTGAACGCCTTGGCCTGAAGCACCCTTCACCAAGTTATCCTCAACCACCAAAATAACTAACGTATCGCCATCGCCGGGACGATGAATGGCGATCCGCAGCCCATTGCTACCGCGCACAGAGCGTGTTTCTGGGTGACTGCCTGAGGGCATGACATCTACAAAAGGCTCACCTTTATAAAAATCTTCATAGAGCTTCTGAAAATCGACATTCATTCCCGCTTCAGTCAAACGCACATACAAGGTTGAATGAATACCTCTAATCATTGGCGTTAAATGCGGGACAAATGTCAGGCCAATTTGATCATGGCCAGCGATGGCCTTTAAACCCTGAACGATTTCTGGAAGATGGCGATGGCCTTTAACGCCATAGGCTTTGAAGTTATCGCTAGATTCCGACAATAAGGTAGCAATCTCTGCTTTACGTCCAGCTCCAGATGTTCCCGACTTGGAGTCGGAAATAATATGCTTGCCATCAATAAGCTGTTTGCCGCCCGTAGACTTTGGCGAGAGCAATGGAGCAAGTCCAAGCTGAACAGAAGTTGGGTAGCAGCCAGCCAAACCAACCACGCGCGCTTTTTTAATTGCTTCACGATTGATTTCAGCCAAGCCATAAACTGCTTCAGCCAAAATTTCTGGGCAACCATGCTCCATGCCGTACCACTTAGCAAATTCTTTAATATCTTTTAAGCGAAAGTCGGCAGCGAGATCCAAAATCTTTACGTTATTGGCAAGCAACTCTTTTGCTTGCGCCATCGCTACACCATGTGGCGTTGCAAAGAACACCACATCGCATTTAGTTAACTTAGCCTCATCTGGTGTAGTGAACTTGAGATCAATGCGACCACGTAAAGATGGGAACATCTCAGCCACTGGCATACCAGCTTCCGTGCGAGAAGTAATTGCCTGAATCTTTACCTCGGGGTGTTGCGCCAACAAACGCAACAATTCCACTCCGGTATATCCAGTTCCACCTACGATGCCAACTTTAATCATGCCGTTCTCCAAAATACCAACCAATGAATCTTATTTCTTTAATACCTAGATTGTAGAAACAAAAAGGGCCGCTTGCGCGACCCTTTCGATAAAACTTAAGCGACTGAAAGAATTAGCGCTTGCTGAACTGCTTACGACGACGCGCGCCATGCAGACCAACTTTTTTACGCTCAACTTCACGAGCATCACGAGTTACCAAACCTGCTTTAGACAGAGTTGGCTTCAAGGTGTTGTCATAGTCGATCAATGCACGAGTAACACCGTGACGAACCGCACCAGCTTGGCCAGTTTCACCGCCACCACTAACGTTTACTTTGATATCAAAGGTAGTTAGGTGGGCTGTGAGAGCCAAAGGCTGGCGAGCAATCATGCGTGATGTTTCGCGAGCAAAGTATGCATCGATAGGTTTACCGTTAACAGTAATCTCACCTTTGCCAGATTTAATGAATACACGTGCTACAGAGCTCTTGCGACGACCTGTACCGTAATTCCAGTTTCCGTAATTAATAGCCATTTGGTTTCCTTAAATCTCTAACGCTTTTGGCTGTTGAGCCGCATGCGGATGATTGGCGTCGCCATAGACTTTTAATTTCTTGATCATGGCATAGCCTAGTGGGCCTTTTGGCAACATACCCTTCACAGCCTTCTCCAAAGCGCGACCTGGGAAACGATCTTGCATCTTGTCGAAGTTAGTCGAGCTAATACCTCCTGGGTATCCACTGTGACGGTAATAAATTTTGTTCAAGCCTTTTGTGCCTGTGAC